>NZ_NPBR01000006.1:0-202889 GCF_002276415.1 Paenibacillus sp. 7523-1
GTCGTATAACATAAGTTTCTTCGAGATTGGCATTTATTACAATAAGAAAAAAGCCCTATCTTTTCTGAAAGAGAGGGCTTTTTGTGTATTTTCTGCAAATTATGAATTTTTTCGCAAATGTTGAGTCCCAAAACAAATTGGAGTTCACATCTACAAAACACACACTTAAACATTCTTAAAATTTATAGCAGGCTCTTCCATCTTATTCCTACCGTCACTTCATCAACTTCATCTGCAATTGGGAAAATTTCTCTTAATTGTGTTAGCAATATTTGCCGTTGCAACAAGGTTTTTATTCATCAGAATTTTAGAAGGAAACATTCAATACATTAAATAATTGACAAGCTAACCTTCTTGCTTTACTTGTTTACCCAGATATAACACAACACTTTCTTAACAATTAAAAACTCTGTTACACTTGGAAGTCAACGAAAATATTTTACTACATCAGCGTATTACTCCAATCGAGTTTTTGCGCATTTGCGCAAGTTTTGTCGGCAAGGTAATTAAACCGATAACCAGACTTGGATAAAACAGACAACCTTATTTTGGAAACTGTTCCACTCGCAAACATTGTCTTTTTCGGAATCTTACGACCTTGAATCCTGACAACTGCGGCACAAGTCCTACTTTTTCCCTACCTTAAAATGTAACTTCAATCTTTTTATCGGCTTTTCTATAGAAATCCATTAGTCGGGAACAAAAAAAGGCAGCATTCATCTGTCAGAAAGATAAGCAATCGCTAACTGATCAGGATTATTCCTTCAACAGCAGCTCGCTTATTTCTATTAAACAGTGAATACCACCTTTAAACTTCAATATCATAAAGTTCTTCTGATTACTGTGAAAAGTTGTTACAGGATATATTGACTCAGGTCACGATCCTGTGCAATATCGTTCAGCTTCTCTCGCACATACTCCGGAGTAATCACCATTCTCTCCAGTGTGAGCTCAGGTGCCTCATAGGATAAATCCTCAAGGAGTTTCTCAAGAATAGTATGCAGACGCCTAGCGCCAATATTCTCCGTATTTTGGTTTACGGATTCAGCAAGCTTGGCAATCTCACGAATGGCCTCATCCGAGAATTCAATTTCAATATTTTCAGTCCGCAGCAAGTCGACATATTGTTTAGTCAACGCATTTTGAGGTTCCGTCAAGATAGATACGAATTCCTCCAGGGATAGGCTATTTAACTCAACCCGAATTGGGAAACGTCCTTGAAGTTCCGGGATCAGATCCGAAGGTTTGGCCACATGGAACGCTCCAGCCGCCATAAACAGAATATAATCGGTTTTGACAGGTCCGTACTTGGTCATCACAGTAGAACCTTCCACGATAGGCAAAATGTCCCGCTGCACCCCTTCACGAGAAACATCCGGGCCGCTGCCGCGTCCCTGACTGGCCACCTTGTCGATTTCATCAATAAATATGATACCCGTCTGTTCAGCTCTGCGAATGGACTCTTGCGTAACGTCATCCATATCGATCAGCTTGCTTGCTTCTTCCTGGATCAGAACTTTACGAGCCTCTTTGATCGCCAGCTTGCGTTTTTTGGTGCGTCGTGGCAGCAGGCTTCCAAACATCTCCTGCATATTCATGCCCATCTGGTCATTTCCCTGCCCTGCAAACATATCCATCATATTCGGGGCGGTATCCTCGACATCAATCTCAATAATATCTTCTTCCAACTTACCAGATAACAAGTCGAATTTGATCTTGCGACGCCGCTCTGCGACATTGGTGTCCGGCTCTGGTTCTTCCTGCTCGGGCGTATTGTTTCCGTTATTGCCAAATATCATTTCAAACGGGTTACGTTGATTTTTGGACTTGGATTGGGAAGGAGCCAGAATATGTACGATGCGTTCATTGGCAGCTTCTTCAGCCTTGTCTTTTACCTTTTCGGTCCGTTCCAGCTTGACCATGCGCATGGACGTTTCAATCAGGTCACGGATCATGGATTCAACATCACGACCAACATAACCCACTTCCGTGAATTTCGTTGCCTCCACTTTTACAAAAGGGGCTCCCACCAGTTTAGCCAGACGGCGGGCAATTTCCGTTTTACCAACACCTGTCGGTCCAATCATCAATATGTTTTTAGGTACAATATCATCCTGCGTATGTTCTGGCAAAAGGCTGCGGCGATATCGATTGCGCAAGGCAACAGCCACCGATTTTTTGGCCTGTTTCTGACCGACAATATACTTATCAAGCTCTGCAACGATTTGTCTTGGTGTTAACGCTTGTGTTTGCATTTCGCTTCCCTCCTACCAGTCTACTTAAAATCCTGCATAGAAATATGTTATCAAAATTAGGGATAACCCCGCAAATTGATAGGAATAGCCCTAACGGCCATGCTCTATGTTTCAGTTTGCGGGGTTATCTTACAGTTCTTCTACAATGATATTATTGTTGGTATACACACATAACTCTGCTGCAACCTGCAGCGACTCACGGGCAATGTCCTTGGCTTCCAGGTTTGTTGCATGACGTTTTAATGCACGTGCAGCAGACAGGGCAAAGTTCCCACCAGAACCGATCGCAATGACATCGTCATCCGGCTCAATGATTTCGCCTCCGCCAGAGATGAGCAGCATTCCTGTCTTATCCATAACGATAAGAAGTGCTTCAAGCTTACGCAGAATGCGATCCTGACGCCAGTCTTTGGCAAGCTCCACCGCGGCACGCTGCAGATTGCCATGATGCTCTTCCAGCTTACCCTCAAACTTTTCGAATAGTGTAATGGCATCCGCTACCGAACCGGCAAAACCAGCTACAACCTGTCCGCGGTATAGACGTCTTACCTTTTTGGCCGTATTTTTCATCACAACGCTTTGCCCCATGGTCACCTGACCATCTCCGGCAATCGCTGCCTTGCCATTATGACGAACTGCACAGATCGTTGTAGCATGAAATGACATATCCATGATTCAGCCTCCTCCCACGAAACTAATTTATACGTGTCCCGGAACGGTTAGACCTTCTGCAGCAGCAAAACGGGCAATTCCATCCAATGCACGCTGTGCAAGAGCTTCATTTTTTTCTTTTTTGTTACGGATCTTCGTTTCCAGTTTTGGCAGCAAACCAAAGTTTGCATTCATCGGTTGGAAGTGTTTGAAGTCAGCCGTAGTAATATACTGTGCCATACTGCCCAGCGTTGTCTCTACCGGCAACACTACAAGTTCCTGTCCAAGTGCCGCTTTGGCTGCATTCATACCCGCAATCAGACCTGAAGCAGCAGATTCAACATACCCTTCAACACCTGTCATTTGCCCTGCAAAGAACAGATTTGGACGTTCCTTGAACTGATACGTCGGACGCAGCAGTTTGGGAGAGTTAATGAACGTATTACGGTGCATAACACCATAACGTACAAACTCCGCATTTTCCAGGCCAGGGATTAGCGAGAATACCCGCTTCTGCTCTCCCCATTTCAGATGTGTCTGGAATCCAACCAGGTTATACAGGGTTCCTGCTGCATTATCCTGTCTGAGCTGTACCACAGCATGTGGCAGCTCCCCTGTATGCGGGTTAATGAGACCAACAGGTTTCATCGGACCAAACAGAGCCGTTTGTTTTCCTCGCTTCATCATGACTTCAATCGGCATGCAGCCTTCGAAGTAAATTTCCTTTTCAAACTCTTTTAATTGGGCAACCTCTGCCGTAATCAGAGCATCATAGAAAATATCAAACTCTTCTTCTGTCATCGGACAGTTTAGGTAGGCTGCCTCCCCTTTATCATAACGTGATGCAAGGTACACCTTGTTCATGTCAATGGAGTCTTTCTCAATGATTGGAGCAGCTGCGTCGTAGAAATAGAAGTATTCCTCGCCCATCAGTGCCTTGATTTGTTCGGATAATGCTGGCGAAGTCAGTGGACCGGTTGCAACAACAACGATACCGTCCTCTGGCAAGGAGGTCAATTCTTCGTTGACCACCTCGATGAGTGGATGCTGATGAAGCGTGGAAGTGATCTCTCCCGAGAATCCATCGCGGTCAACAGCAAGTGCTCCTCCCGCTGGAACTGCATTTCGATCAGCTGCACCCAGTACCAGGGAGTTCAGCATTCTCATTTCTTCTTTCAGCACACCAACTGCATTAGTCAAACCGTTGGCACGCAGCGAATTGCTGCACACCAGTTCTGCAAATTTATCGGTATGATGAGCCGGTGTTTTTACAACCGGTCTCATCTCATATAGCTTCACACGTACACCGCGACTTGCAATTTGCCAAGCTGCTTCCGTTCCTGCCAGCCCGGCACCAATTACCGTTACTACTTGTTCATTCGTCAAAATCATTTACCCCCATATATGCTAATCCGCTGTTTCTTCTTCCGGTTCCTCCACCGGTTCCTGATGGTCACAGGATGTACATTGCAAACGCGTCCCCTGCTTGTTTCGTTTCTCAACCATGAGAGAACCACAACTTGGACAAGGTTTGGCCGACGGTTTATCCCACGATACGAAATCACACTCTGGATACTTGTCGCAGCCATAGAAGATACGTCCTTTTTTACTACGTCGTTCAACCACATGTCCTTCCTTACATTTCGGACAAGTTACGCCAATATCCTTAATAATCGGTTTGGTGTTCCGGCAGTCCGGAAATCCGGAGCACGCAAGAAACTTGCCGAAGCGACCCAGTTTGTAGACAAGTGGCTTGCCGCATTTTTCGCAGATTTCGTCCGAGACCTCATCTTCAATCTCAATCTCTTTCATTTCTTCTTCTGCGAATTCGAGTCTTTTCTCAAATGATTCGTAAAATTCAGCAAGAACCTTGACCCAGTCTTCCGAGCCTTCTTCCACATGGTCAAGATCACCTTCCATATTGGCAGTGAACTCTACATTCAGAATTTCAGGGAAAAACTCCTCCATCTGCTCGATGACCAGTTCTCCAAGCTCGGTCGGCATGAATTTTTTCTCTTCGATTGCCACATATCCACGCTTCTGAATGGTTTCCAGGGTTGGTGCATATGTACTTGGACGCCCTATGCCCAGCTCTTCCAGCGTACGCACAAGTCTTGCTTCCGTATATCGGGGCGGCGGTTGAGTGAAGTGCTGTTTCGGTTCAATCTCCTGCTTCTCTAACCGATCTCCATTTTTTAGTGGAGGCAGCAAACGATCTTCTTCCGTAGTACCATCATCGTTTCCTTCCACATAAACCTTCATGAAGCCCTGAAAGCGAACCTTGGAGCCTGCTGCACGGAAAATGGTATCTCCAGCTGCGATATCCACAGAGAGTGTATCGAGGACAGCGGAAGACATCTGGCTAGCCACGAAGCGCTCCCATACCAGTTTATACAGTCTGAACTGATCACGGCTCATAAATGATTTGATGGAATCCGGATCACGCAAAATGGATGTAGGACGAATAGCTTCGTGAGCATCCTGCGCATTGGCAGCCTTCTTGGAATAGTTTCTTGGCGTTTCAGGTGCAAAAGCTTCACCATACTTGCCAACAATATATTCTTTGGCTTCTTCCTGAGCTGATGCCGCAATCCGGGTGGAGTCTGTACGCATATACGTAATGAGACCCACTGTGCCTTCTTTTCCGAGGTCTACGCCCTCATAGAGCTGTTGAGCAACCGACATCGTTTTGGAAGCCCTGAAATTCAACTTCCGTGCAGCCTCCTGCTGCAAAGAACTTGTCGTAAACGGAGCGGATGGATTCCGGCTGCGTTCTTTCTCTTTCACTTCTTTGACGGTAAAATCCGCATTCTCAATTTGTTTCAAGATAGCTTGTACTTCGGCTTCGCTTCCCAGTTCGGTTTTTGCCCCGTTCAATTGATGGAACTTCGCTTCAAACGGATTGCCGTCTGCAGTCAGCTTCGCCGTAATGCTCCAGTACTCTTCTGGAACAAAGTCATCGATCTCATTTTCGCGATCCAAAATGATTTTGACTGCCACCGACTGCACACGTCCAGCGGACAATCCTTTTTTGACTTTCTTCCATAATAGAGGACTGATTTTATATCCGACAAGCCGATCCAGAATTCGTCTGGCCTGCTGTGCATTAACCAAGTCCATGTTAATCTTGCGTGGTGTTTTGAACGCATCCTTAACTGCCTGCTTCGTAATTTCGTTGAAGACAACTCGGCAATCCTCCGTGTCATCCAGTTCAAGTGCATGAGCCAAGTGCCATGCAATAGCCTCGCCTTCGCGATCCGGGTCAGCTGCGAGGTACACTTTTTTTACTTTCTTTCGTGCATCCTTCAGTTCTTTCAAAATCGAACCTTTGCCGCGGATCGTAATATATTTCGGATTAAAATCATTCTCCACCTCAACGCCGATCTGACTTTTCGGCAAATCGCGCACATGTCCCATCGAAGCCTTCACGATGAACTTGCTGCCTAAATATTTGCCGATTGTCTTCGCCTTTGAGGGCGACTCCACGATTACGAGTGAATCCGCCATAGGTTCATCCTCCTCTCAGTCATGAAACTGCTTGTTCCTTTTCATCCTTGTCAGCAATTAAATAACTTCCGTTAATAATCTATTTTCACATGCCGCGTGGTCACAGCATTGTCATACCCTTGCATATTTGGTTCCAGGTAATTGGCTAATCTGTTTTTTTATGATTAAAGATAACAGAACTGAATGCAAATGTCCAAAATCCCAACCGAGCTGCTCTACAAGTTGATCCAAAGATCTTTCGTCCTGCTCCAGCAGAGAGATGATCCTTCTCTCATCAGATGAGAGACTCACCTTAGGAAACATATCCGTATGATTACCTTCTCCCTTTTCTGGGGAACGTCCTCTATTGTAAGGAAGTTGTTCGGGATTTGGCAAGTCCATTCGGTACTCTTCAAGCAGATCGTCCGCACAAGTGACCAATTTTGCCCCCTGACGAATCAGATTATGTGACCCTCGACTCTTGGGTGATGTAATGGGGCCCGGAACAGCAAATACATCTCTCCCTGCTTCAAGCGCAGCATCTGCAGTAATAAGGGAGCCGCTTCGGATATCTGCTTCTACAACCAGCGTTCCAAGTGTCAAACCAGCAATAATTCGATTACGTTCCGGAAATAGTCCTTGATGAGCACGTGTGCCTGGTGGATATTCCGACAGTAATAGACCTGTTTCAGCAATTTGCTCAGCTAGTTTTTTGTTCTCAGGTGGATAGATCTTATCAATTCCTGTGCCAAAAACAGCAATGGTTTTACCTTTTGCGCGAAGAGCTGCCTCATGACAGGTGCTATCAATACCACGGGCAAGACCACTTACTATGGTCAACCCTGCATGACAGAATTCTGTCGTCAGTTTCTCGCCTACTTTGCGACCGTATACAGTTGGCATTCGAGTTCCTACCATGGCAATTGCCTTTGTATGTAACAAATTCATGTCCCCACGGCCATACATAACCCAAGGTGCCTGAACGGTTTCCTTCATTAATATGGGGTATTCTTCATCCAGATAGGTAATAACCTGAATTCCTTGTTTATAAACCGCTTCACGCCTATGCTCAATCCAGTCTGCATCGAAAGTATTCACAAGCCTGGCGGCCTGATCTTTACGCAACCCGGCTTGAACCCAATCTCCTTCGTCATAATGAAGCAAATCCGGAAGGTTATGTCCCCCTGTCATTAATTTCGAGATCGTTTTCTTCCCAACACCATCCATCTCATGCAAACCAAACAGAATCAAGCTTTTCTCCATTCTATAAGCCTCCCAAGCGGGAAGAACACTTCCCTCATATTGTGTAGGTTGTGACGACAGAATGCAAGCGTTTACTTTAAAGAGAGCATTTCAGCTCACTCATTTGGCAAGTAATTCAACGCAAAAAAGCAACCCTTCGCCCCGTTTAAGGACAAAAGGTTGCTTACCTTTTCCGTATCACAATAGTCGGTTATGAGAGATAACATCTCCGCACCGTTTCTACTATTATAATGGAAAAGAATTAATGTGTCGTGCACAAATTTAAAATACCACGCTCTTCTAGTACGCTTACCAGTGTAGAGCCCATCTCGGCAGGCGTTGGCGCAACTTTGATACCGCAGGATTCAAGCTTCGCGATTTTTTCCTTGGCTGTACCTTTACCTCCTGAGATAATGGCACCAGCATGACCCATCCGTTTGCCTGGAGGCGCAGTAACACCACCGATAAATCCAACAACCGGTTTGGTCATATTGTCGCGTACCCACTCTGCAGCGTCTTCCTCTGCTGTACCACCGATCTCCCCGATCATGATGACAGCATGAGTTTGAGGATCTTCATTGAATCGTTTGAGGATATCAATGAATTCGGAACCTTTAACCGGGTCTCCCCCGATTCCCACCGCTGAAGACTGTCCAATTCCACGTGTAGTCAATTGATGAACAGCTTCATAGGTGAGCGTTCCGCTACGGGAAACGACGCCAACATGTCCAGCCATATGGATATAACCAGGCATGATCCCTATTTTACATTCACCCGGTGTAATAACACCAGGACAGTTCGGTCCGATCAATACCGTCTTTTTGCCTTCCATGAAACGGTCTACCTTCACCATATCAAGGACAGGGATACCTTCTGTAATACAGATTACAAGATCAAGCTCTGCGTCAACAGCCTCCATGATGGAATCCGCTGCGAATGCTGGTGGCACATAGATAACACTCGCTGTTGCACCTGTAGCTTCCTTCGCTTCTTGTACCGTATTGAATACCGGAAGACTAACGACTGTGCCATCTTCCAGCGTGATATCAACATTGGTCCCGCCTTTGCCTGGTGTTACACCGCCTACCATCTGGGTTCCGTAATCCAATGCGCCCTTCGTGTGGAACATTCCCGTTGAACCCGTAATGCCTTGCGTAATGACTTTTGTATTTTTATCGATCAAAATACTCACGTTGCTTCACATCCTTACGGTTATTTTTCAAGTTCCGGATAGCTCCGGCACTAAGAAAGCAATTTATATCATTCGATTCCATCGCTAGCGGGAACATGAATTAGACGGACTGAAGCATTCCGATCCAATTCATGAAGATTGCAAACCGCTCTTTGGATTGATATAAATGGCCCAGGAATGAACTTATTTTACGAGGGCAACGATTTTTTGTGCACCGTCGGCCATGGAATCAGCAGGTACAATGTTCAGGCCGGATTCACCCAAAATCTGTTTGCCAAGCTCCACATTCGTTCCTTCAAGACGAACAACCAGCGGTTTTGTGAGGCCAAGCTGCTTCGCTGCTTCAACCACACCGTTTGCAATGACATCACAGCGCATGATTCCGCCAAAAATGTTAACGAAGATGCCCGCCACTTTGGCGTCAGACAGAATGATTTTAAAAGCTTCTGTTACTTTCTCCGTTGTTGCACCGCCCCCAACATCAAGGAAGTTGGCCGGGTCTCCGCCGTAGTATTTGATGATATCCATCGTAGCCATCGCAAGTCCCGCACCGTTAACCATACAGCCGATGTTGCCATCAAGTGCTATGTAGCTGAGGTCGTATTTGGAAGCCTCGATTTCTTTTTCGTCTTCTTCATCCAAGTCGCGCAGTTCCAAAATATCCTTATGACGGAACAATGCGTTGGAATCAAAATTCAGTTTCGCATCCAGCGCGATAACGTTTCCATCTCCAGTAACAACAAGAGGGTTGATCTCAGCAATGGAGCAATCTTTTTCCACAAATGCAGTGTACAATGCAAGCATGAATTTGACCGCTTTGTTCACCAATTCATTCGGGATATTAATGCTGTAGGCCAATTTACGTGCTTGGAACACTTGTAATCCAATAGCAGGGTCAATAACTTCTTTGAAGATTTTCTCAGGAGTAGCTTCAGCCACTTCTTCGATCTCCGTACCGCCTTCTTCGGATGCCATCATCACGACACGGCCCGTTGCACGGTCAACAACAACACCCACGTAGTACTCTTTGCGGATATCGCAGCCCTCTTCGATCAAAAGACGTTTTACTTCCTTGCCTTCCGGTCCGGTCTGGTGTGTCACCAGTACTTTTCCCAAAATTTCGGAAGCATACGCTCTAACTTCGTCTGCGCTCTTCGCTACCTTTACGCCGCCGGCTTTTCCCCGGCCACCTGCGTGAATTTGCGCTTTGACTACAGTCACCGGACTGCCCAGTGCCTCTGCGGCCGCAACCGCTTCATCGACTGTATAAGCAACCTTCCCATTAGGAACGGCAACTCCATACTGTTTCAGTACTTCTTTTCCTTGATATTCATGGATATTCATTCTCGAATCCTCCTATCAACATGACTGCAACAAGGCGGGTTGGTTGACTACCAAAAGACAAATGTTGACTATTTTCACTTAAACCCAATTCATTGTAACACGTTTTTAAAACGCTTTCCTTAAAAAAGTAATGATTAATAGACAGCTTTTTGATATGGATATCATCCCATATTGTGAATGCTTGGATATTAATGGAAAAAACCTCAGACTAATATGTCTAAGGTTTCCCCTTTTCGTTATATCAAGATTATTTCCAGGTTATTTTCTAGCTTCTTTCATATTCGTTTCATGTACCTTCTGAAGAAGCCCTTTAAACTGACCAAGCAACGATTCAAATTCCGTACTGCTCAGGCAAGCATCCCCCTGAATAGAATCCGGAATGGACAGAGCCTTATTGCGAAGCTCCTTACCTGAATCAGTTAACGTAATAAGCACTTTGCGCTCATCCTGTGCTGAACGTTCACGATGAATGAGTCCAGCAGATTGCAGGCGTTTTAATAGCGGTGTCAACGTTCCCGAATCCAAGTAGAGTGCCTCTCCGATTTCTTTAACCGTGCATTCCTCTCGCTCCCACAATACCATCATGACCAAATACTGCGAGTAGGTGACACCCAGTACTTCGAGATATGGCTGGTACATCTTTGTGATTTCACGTGAACAAGCATATATAGCAAAGCATAATTGGTTATCCAACTTCAAAGCATCCGTTTGCATAATATTAATCCCACCTGCCTATTGTACATTTAATTTCTTGTAGAAAGCTCTGTGTTAAGCCTGTCTTTTGCATGCTTATCTGCACAACCTAAAAACTCTCTCTATATATATTATCACAAATTAGAAAAAAAACAGAATAATTGAGCACAAGGGATTTTACTTTTCTATTTTATTGTGTTAAATTAAATTGTATAAAATATAATTGTTAACATAAAGGAGCGAATTGACATGATGACTATTCAACAAAAAATGTATGAAACTACGGTAAAAGCAGTTGGCGGACGTAACGGTTATGTAGAATCCTCCAGTCCGGAACTTCGTTTAGATGTACGCACACCGAAAGAAATGGGCGGTGCAGGTGGAGAAGGTACCAACCCGGAGCAATTGTTTGCAGCAGGTTATGCAGCTTGTTTTGATAGTGCACTAAATATGGTTGCTCGCATGCAAAAAATCAAGTTAGAAGGTACTGAAGTCACAGCTACAGTTCATTTCGGAAAAGTGGAGGACGGCGGCTTCGGCATCGCGGCAACACTCGACGTTCTTGCAAAAGGCGTAGACAAGGCTACAGCAGAGAAGCTGGTAGAAGCGGCTCATCAAGCCTGCCCTTACTCCCGTGCAACACGCGGCAACATTGATGTCGAACTAAACGTACTTTAATTAAATTCGTAAAACAGTTTCATTCCCTCTACTTTGAGATGGTTAGTATTATTAACGATATAACCTATTCAGACAATGATTTTCTGATGATATTCACGAGAGTGGATTGATAAAATTTCAGAATTCAGGGTTAGAATTACAGCGATGATGAAGACAGGTTGACGCCCTGATTTCTTTTATATACAATGCTTATTAGAAGCTGAGGAAGCACCTTAATTCGCACACTGGCCCGCATTATGCGCAGCCAAGGACGAAGTGAGGTGTTTCTTTTTTATTATGTACGGAAAATTGTATAGTGCATGTTTATATGGAATTGACGGGGTATTAATTGAAGTGGAAACAGATTTGTCCAACGGACTGCCCCAGACTTCCATTATCGGCCTGCCGGACTCGGCGATTCGTGAAGCGGTAGAGCGTGTTCGTGCTGCTGTCAAAAATTGCGGATATCAATATCCATTACAACGGATTACGATCAATCTTGCCCCAGCTGACCTTCGCAAAGAAGGCTCTTCATTTGATCTTGCTATTGCCGTAGCTTTGCTAATGACAAGTGGGCAGCTCGTGCTGCCGTCCCAGGAAAGAACACTTTTACTCGGCGAACTCGCATTGGATGGCTCGGTTCGATCCGTACCAGGTGTACTTGCCATGGTGGATCTGGCTAAGCGTCAAGGCTTCACTTCCGTTCTCCTCCCCGTTGATAATCTGGCAGAAGCTTCGTTAATTAGCGGTATCAACGTATATGGAATCGGACATTTAAGAGACATTGCGCCAGATAAGCCTGATTCCCAGACAAAAGATGGTGTCTTGTCCAAAGCGGGAACGGTCGTTTTGAATAACTTCGCTCACCTTATTAAACCTGCAGCATATGAACAGGGTATCTCCAATCCCAACGCCAAGACTCAGATTCCGGCTTCGTTAAACGATGACTATAGTGATGTCCTCGGACAACATCATGTGAAGCGTGCGCTGATGATTGCCGCAGCCGGGATGCATAATATACTGCTAGTGGGACCACCAGGGACTGGCAAAACGATGCTGATCAAACGTCTGCCCACTATTCTCCCTCCGTTATCAGAGGAAGAAGCACTGGAAGTCACCAAAGTGCTAAGTGCTGCTGGGAAACTGAAAGAAACGTCAACCGGTTTGGTTACGGAACGACCCTTCCGGTCACCACATCATACGATATCCACTTCCGGCCTCATCGGTGGAAGCGGTATTCCGAAGCCGGGTGAAGTCAGCCTTGCACACCGCGGTATTCTGTTTCTTGATGAACTTCCTGAGTTTCATCGTCAAGTTCTTGAAGTTTTACGGCAGCCACTGGAGGATCATACGGTCACCATAAGCCGAGCAAGAGCTGCTTTTACGTTTCCCGCACAGTTTATGCTTGCATGCTCCATGAATCCCTGCCCGTGCGGGTATTTGTCCGCTCAATCCGAGGATCAGCGCTGTATATGCAGCCCTTCACGCGTTGCAGCATATCGGGCCAAAATATCGGGCCCTTTGCTGGATCGGATAGATCTGCAGGTCGAGGTTCCTCCACCTGGCGAATGGCGGAAGGCAGCACCTTCCCCCACTTCTGCCGAGATGCAAGCCAAGGTTGTCCACGCTCATCATATCCAGGCAAAGCGCTATGCGAGCAGCTCTGTGCGTTGGAATAGTCAGTTATCTGGAAGACTGCTCCGTCGAACAGCACGTCTTCCCGCAGAAGCCGACCATCTGCTCCAGCAAACACTGCAGGCTCTTAACTTAAGTATGCGTGCTCATGATCGCATTATCAAAATGGCACAGACAATTGCCGATCTGGATCATGACGGCGAAATTTTAACTGCTCATGTGGCTGAGGCGATTCAGTATCGGCAGTTGGATCTGAATTTGTTTTAGACCCTTAGCAGCTCCAGCTCATAACATGTAAAGTCACTTCAATGACGCCACTAAAAAAACCGTTCAGGTTATCTCCTTCATTTCACTGAAAAGGAGACCTTGAACGGTTTATTGGTTAAGACACGGACAGGCATTCTATTTACTCAATCAAAAAGGGTAAGTTTGTCTTTGGCCGGTGTGCGTTCTTTCGCAGAAGGGATGACCTCCGGATAACCCATGTAGACCATACCGACAATTTTTTCGCCAGCCTCAATCCCCAGTGGTTTGCGGAATTTCGGTGCATACAGGAAAGGCTTGGTTACCCAAAAGGTTCCAATATCTTCACTCCATGCAGCTAGCATAAAGTTTTGCACCAGTGCACTTACTGCAGCAAAATCCTCATCCCATATATTTTGTCTTGGATCCTCTTCCAGAACCACAAGCATGATCGATGGTACCTGCATAACATTGGCTGAAAATTTGTTATCTTCGCCCATCTCTGCTTCAATCGCTTCTGCAAGCTTCTTCCGCCCATCTCCAGTAAATAACAAAAATCTCCACGGTTCACGCAATTTATGGTTTGGTGCCCAGACTGCCGTATCTAACAGCTCGATAATTTGTTCTGTAGGCACAGCATCTTTTTTAAACTTTTTAACGGTACGCCGGTTTTGAATGGCACTTCTTACATCATTAACTGTATCAATATTTGTAGATTTGGTCACTGAACTTACCTCCCTATGGAAAATTCTCCATCACAGCAAATTCCAATAGCGCTGCTAACGGACTTTTATAATAGATAAAATGCAATACGCTTGGTTACATTCTTGATTATACAACGAACCGTTCTTCAGATTCAAAGAATGCCCATGGAATGAGTTTTGGCTATGTTTCACACAAAAAAGGTGTTTCTAAAATTTGAATTCACGAGAGAATCCATTCATTTTAGACAACACCATGTTAAACTGATTCAGTTTATTAATTCAGAACGCATTTTCAATGTGCTCAACAGTTACAATCAGACCTGCCGGATCAAGCATCACAGCAACCACATCAAAACGAATTTGTAATTCTCTCCCTCTTGATTGTTGAAGGTATACGGCAGCCGTGGAACGAACCTGCTGCATCTTGCGGAGATCTACCGATTCCTGCGGTGTACCATACTTCCCTGCTCCACTACGGCTTCGTACCTCAATAAAGACAAGCAGATCACCATGTGAAGCGATAATATCAATCTCACCACGGCGACAACGCCAGTTTTGTTCCATAATTTGATAACCTTGCTCACGCAGCCACCTGCAGGCCGCTTCTTCACCCAACTTGCCTTTTTGCTGACGCGTAAGTTTGGGAGTAGAGTTATGTCCAGGTCCAGGTGAATGGCTCACCATGTATCCTCTCCCTCATGTCCGGAAGCGAGGCGGTCTGCTCGGTAAATATAGGTTAACACCTCAGCCACCAGTTGATAGAGCTCTGCTGGAATTTGCTCGTCCAAGTCAAGCTTGGACAAGACTTCCACCAGTGCTGCGTCCTCCTGAACAGGAACTCCGTTTTCCTTAGCTTTATCAAGGATTGCTTCCGCGACTTTGCCGCGGCCTTTGGCTACAACGACCGGTGCTTCACTTTCTCCCGGTACATATTTTAAGGCAACAGCCTTTTTGGAAAGAAGATCTGGCTGCGGCTCATCTTTCATACTCGCATATCCACCCCTTTGTAGCGATCAGGGCTGTAGTCGGACGCATTTATTTTACGCTCAGCACCCGGTTCCTGGCCAACTGGCCAGGGCTCTGTCTTAAAGGTTAGTAATTGATAGCCCAGCTTGTCCAGCGCCTCTTGAATCACTTCCCGCCCGCTATCCAGAAGCGGACCCATGCCCTCCCGATCGTTGAGAACCCGAAGGCTGACAATATTGTTGACGACATGCACATCGACCAGTGTTGGCCCGAGACTCTTCATGTCCAGATCAAACCACAACCTGCAATTGGATGCATCCAGTTCACCGCGCTGGCCCCGCCGGGATTGTATCTGTACAGACGCGGTCTCTTCTCCGTTGGGTCCGGTAATCGGGATGAACCAGTGCATCTGGGCAAAGGTAGAGCCTCGGTCGGTTGTCAGCAGCAACTGCTGACCCGTCAGGTATTGCACAGCCTGCCCGGCGGCTTCCTTCAGGGCCGCCGGGGCACTGTCGCTGCTGGCAAGCTGCAGCAGCAAGCCCTTCAGCGAGTCCGCGGTGCCCGGACTCGCCGCTTCACCCACGCGCGCCTGCGCAGCCGCGCCGTGCACTGCCTGCTGCTCGTGCTCTGCACCGAGCAGCTTCAGCACGCGCCCCACCCACGGGTCTCCCTCGTGGGTGATAGGCGCGTGCTGTGCGGCAGCTCCCGCAGGTGCTGCCGCATTCCCCCCAGCCGGCTGCGCATCAGCGCCGGCTGGTACAGGCTGCGGCACGCCTCCGGCAGCCGCAGCCGCCTGGCCGCCCGCAGGTGCAGGGGCGGCCTGTACTGCCGCACCAGGCTGTGCCGGTGCGGCAGTGGACGCGCTGCGCAGCGCGTCCAGCAGGGCCAGCAGCTTCGGCGCCAGTTGCGCCGCTGTTGGTGCTGCTGCCCCGGTCTGCGCTGCAGCCGGCGAAGCACTCGCAGCTGCTGGCGTCTCCGCGCGGCCATCTGGTCGCCCAGCCGCGCTACCTTCCTGCTGGCCGGCAATCCCTCGTCCAGCTGCCACATCCGCTGCCGCCCCAGGTATACCCGGGCGGCCAGCTTCCACTGCACGCTGGCTCTCTCCAGGGATTCCCGTCCCTGCCTGAATGCCTGGCCCAGATTTTCCGGCCGTTTCCGCTTGTCCGGCTCCAGATTTTATTGCAGTCTCAGCATTCCCCGAGCCCTGGTTAGTCTGTATAGGTCCCCGCAGGTCTGCCGCGGCTTCCGCTGTGCCTTTGTTGGACAACGGAACGGTCCCAGCTCCTGCCGGCGCCGTTGTAGCACCCTGCGGCAGTGGTGCCGTTTGGCCAGAGGTTCCCGCCTGACGTCCTCCAGCCGGAGACATTCCAGAATCATCCGTTTGCTGCCCTCCGGCTGCTGTTATAGGCAAACCACCCGACGCTGGCAGCTTTGGTGTGGCTGCATGTTCGCCCATGACCATGGTTTTTCCCGCATTCTGAGTAAGAAACGTTTCCAGTTGCTCTGTTAACCCATTTAGCAGCTGATGAAGGGGTGGACCAAATACCGTCTGATGCAATCCTTTTACCGTTTCCGCCGTAATCGGCAGACCACGCTGAAAAGCAATACCCGTTGCCTGCACCCACTCTTCCACAGGTACCTGAGCTGGTTTGACAGTCATCATATTTTGAACCATGGCCACATTATCCTTCGTAAGCGGTAACCCGCTGCGCTGCATGGCGAGCAGCAGTTCCCGATTTCCCTTGGTATCCGGTAAACCTACCTCTTGAAGCAGATTGTTCAAGGATGCTTGCGGCAGTTCAGACAACGTGCCAGCCAGCGGCTTCATAACGGTCACGCCATTCTCTCCAGGCGGCTGCACTTGAAGTAGTGTGGTTTCCCCTGGGCGAAGTGGTGTCTCGAGCTTCGCACGTACCTGTACGCCCTGAATTTGCAGAACAGCTTCTCCACCATCCTCTGAGACACTTACGACAGATCCACGTACAACCTGACCCTCCTTAAGCTCTAGCGGCTTGGCATTCCCCGGCTTGCTGTCTCCCAGGAGACCACGAATCATGGAGCTAATATTCACAGTTCTCTCCCTCCTTCCTTTACGTCTTGGTTAAAATAAAGTATGCTGCTCGCCGAGCAAATTGCCGAGAAAGCTCCGCCTGTGCATCGGCGTGGCTCCAAGAGCCATGATCTGTTCGCGATGAAACTTTGTTGCATATCCCTTATGTATCGACAGACCATACTCTGGATATAATGTCTCCCATTCCTCCTTGCAGAGCCGATCGCGTGTTACCTTCGCGATTATGGATGCTGCTGCGATGGACTGGCTGTTGGCATCCCCTTTGATAATGGAGATCTGAGGTACATTTACGTCCACTTTTTCGGCATCAACCAATAGATAGTCAGGCACTCCGTCCAAGGCCTCCACAGCACGCTTCATTGCCAGTCTAGTGGCCTGTTTAATATTGAGCCGATCAATCGTTTCTGCATCCGCAAAACCAATACCTACGGACAAAGCCTTTTCCATAATAACGTCATACAGAGCTTCACGCTTCTTCTCTGTTAGTTTTTTGGAATCATTAACACCTTCCAGTATCAGATCACGAGGCAATATGACAGCAGCGGCCACCACATCTCCGAATAGACATCCCCTGCCCACCTCATCAATTCCAGCAATTCGCTCAAAACCACTCTCCCAATACTCCCTCTCATGAATCAGCAGATCACGAGGTTCAATCTCTGCTTTTTTCTTCTTGGATTCAGAAGGTTCCATTGGTATCAGTTCATTCATTTCATTATGTTCAGTCATTGCTTTCATCTCCTCTACCCTCGCAAGCTTTAACATGTTTCTCTATAAGTCATCAACGTCTCGAGTCCCTGTGCACGGCTCGGGAAGCACCCTTTTTTTTGACACGCTAATATGTTCAGTCCAAGTAAATCAATTACTCTCTTGACCATACCCTGAACGTGGTACTCTGTTATAGACGCAGATTCCAGCTCTTTGTTTTTCAGATTAGCAAAAATTACTTCGTCTTCATTAGCACCTTGATATGCATATATAATAATAAGAGTTTGTTTCTTCATTTATCGGTATCTGAAGATTTAAATTGAAGATATCCTGTGATCAACTAGGCCAATAGCTTGAACTCTCATCATAGCACGATTTTTATACCTCAGATATATACACAAGACAATCTCATCCTTTCCTATTTGTGGTCATCTCTCATCCCTGCTTTATATTCGCTGCTCTATCATATTTTTTGTATAAATGAAAAAAGCGACCGCTCCCGGTAATCCGGTAACGGCCGCTTCTTTCGGCTCAATATTGCATATGCAAATCCGTTTTAATATGGGGCTTCCATAGAGAAGCGTCCCATCTTACCCGCTCGCAATTCACGCAGAAAAGCACGCGATGCTTTTTCCAGGTCCACACGTCCACCGCTAACAATACAGCCCCGTTTACGACCAACCTGTTCCATGATGGCTATAACGCTATCCGAATCATCTGCATCCTTGGAGAACTCCTGAAGCTCATAGCGTTCTTCCAGAGCATCCCAGTAGTAGCGCATCAGGTAGCTAATTGCAAAGAAGGCGATATCCTCGGCATTGAGGATCTCCTCCTTGATGGCTCCTGTGACCGCAAGCCGATAACCTACGTTCTGGTCCTCGAATTTGGGCCACAAAATACCTGGCGTATCGAGCAGTTCCATCTCTTTGCCTACTTTAATCCATTGCTGACCCTTCGTTACACCAGGACGATCTCCCGTCGCTGCAATATTTCGTCCAGCAAGCCGGTTAATCAATGTGGATTTCCCTACGTTGGGAATACCTACAATGAGTGCACGAACGGCACGCGGGTTAATACCCTTCGCAAGCTGACGGTCAATTTTCTCTTTGAGCAGCAAGCGAGCCTGTGCCGGAATGTCTTTTACATTGGTACCTGTGGATGCATCCACAGGGAACGCAGTAATTCCTTCATTTTTGAAATGGGCAATCCATTCCTGTGTCACCTTGGCATCCGCAAGATCAGATTTGTTTAATAAAATCATGCGAGGCTTACCCTGTAAAATTTCATCAATCATCGGATTTCGGCTGGAGACAGGCAGACGGGCATCCAGCAGTTCGATGACCACGTCAATCAGCTTTAACTTATCCTGAATCTGGCGTCTGGCCCGGGTCATGTGACCTGGAAACCATTGTATCGTCACCTTGTCTTCACCTCATTATTTAATGATATATAAGCTAAAGCTACAATTCACTTGATCCCTTCATTGGCAAACACGTTTCCGGTCAAGGGTATCCCCATTCTTATTTTGCCCTCTCTGGTATGGAGTAAACGATATATTTAGCTTATATATCCTGAACTTGATTAGTGGTTAATCCACTTGATATCACCGATCGGCCAGAAAATAACATCTGCACGTCCTACGATATCTTCTAGAGACACGTATCCAATCATTCGGCTATCCGTACTGTTCGGACGATTGTCGCCCATTACAAACACATGGCCTTCCGGTACCTTGCCATCCGGGAATTGCTCATTCGGGAAGTCCTTCACATTATAGGTTCCGCCATTCGCTTCGGCTGCGTCAATCGCTCCCTGAATGTAAGTCTCATTCACTTTCTCTCCGTTTACCATAACCGTATCCCCACTCACCTGCACAGTATCACCCGCTACAGCAATGACACGCTTGATGAAATCACGTCCTTCAGAAGGGACATGGAATACGATAACCTCTCCGCGCTGTGGTTCCCGGATATCGTACAGGATTTCATTCACGATGACACGTTCACCTGTATGGAAATTCGGCTGCATGGAAGGTCCGTCCACGACAAACGGTTTGAACAATAACCATCGAATTAAAATAACGAGCACCAATGCGATCACAATCGCTTTGAGCCATTCGACAATCTCATTTTTGGCTTTTTTGGATCGACTGCCCTTCTCTTCGGCAGAATTGTCCTGGTGTTGAACTTCCTGTTCCATTATTGATCTTCCTCTCTTCACGGTACATGTTATAGCAGTTTACACATCCAGCTTTTCACATCATTCATTTCATTGAATTCATGAAAATTCTCAAATCAGTTATGTACTTCTACACGAGCATTTCATTTTAATACAAATGATCCGCATATTACATATGCTCTAACTGATTACACAAGCCTCCCGGACTCTCACGCGTGTGCCGCCATACCATTTTACTCGGAAGTGTACCTCCGGTTCAACTTTTCCCGGACAAAAACGAAAAGGGCTTGTCTCCAAGCCCTCTCCGGTATCCGTTATATTAACGAATTTCTTTAATTCTCGCTGCTTTACCGCGTAGTTCACGAAGATAATAAAGCTTCGCACGACGCACTTTACCACGGCGAGCCACATCGATTTTATCGATTTTAGGGGAATGAAGCGGGAAAGTTCTTTCCACACCTACACCGTAAGAAATTTTACGAACTGTAAAAGTCTCACTGATTCCACCACCACGGCGCTTGATCACAACACCTTCGAACAATTGGATACGCTCACGAGTTCCCTCGATAACCTTAACGTGCACTTTCAAAGTGTCACCAGGACGAAAACTCGGAATATCTTTGCGAAGTTGTTCTTGAGTAATCGCTTGAACGATATTCATCTATGACTCCCTCCTTCCGTACAGGCGTTCATACTTCTTCCGGAGAACACCCTGTCTCCTTCATTATCCATAGAGGACCGCCGTATTCCACATAACAGAATTATTGTACCATGCCATATATCAAAACACAAGGAAAAATAAACATAATATCACAAACAACTCTTTCACCCGAAGTCAACCACATTACGGAAAAAATAATGTAACTTTCTGTCAAGAATGTTCGTCTATGATATAGCTTGGTAGATTACTGAAGGTCTGTCTGCATTGCACTAAGAAATGAAATTGTATAAGGAGAAACAACCGAACTATGAAATATTGGAAAAGGTTTACCCTTGCGTCACTAGCCGCAATTACTTGCATCATTACGCTATATGCCTACGCTGTTAATCATCCGACAAATGCACTATCGCACAAAGCATGCACATCCTGGGACATGGTCAAGCGTAAAGCATTCCTGATGTCACACACGGACTACTCTAGCAAGACCGGGCTGAATCTGGCTACCTTTCAAGTTGCGCCTGGTACTGCTACGGAAGTTCCTGTACTCATGTATCACTACATACAGCCCAAAGTGAATAATCACGAAACAGGAAACAAGTCCATCATTAACCTTGAGGATTTCGAGGACAATATGAAGTACTTGCATGATGAAGGATACACTACGATTACATTGGAGCAGTTAGAAGACTACGTAAATGGTCTGATCTCACTACCTAAGAAGTCCATTGTGATCACTTTTGATGATGGATATCAGAACAATTATACACTTGCCTATCCCGTACTCAAAAAATATAATTTTCATGCTTCTCTCTTTGTCATCGGCAGCAAGATTCAGGATCAGCCAGCTGATTTTGATCCCGCCAAAAAAACATTTATCTCCGAACCGGAGATGAAGGCAGCAGCAGATGTATTTGAGTTTAACAGCCACACCTATAACTTGCATCACAAGGGGTTTATGCGCTGCGGTGAGAGCGTGCCTGCAGGACTTGATACAAGCCTGCTGAGCGATGATATCAAGATGATGAAGGAAAAGGGAATCGACACGCCCTATTTGGCATATCCTTTCGGTTACACCAGCACACAGATGATTTATCAGCTGCAGCAAAATGGCTACCGCATGGCTTTTTCGGTTCGCTCGGGTTTTGTTCATCCGGGAGATAACCCGATGAAGCTCCCAAGACTAACAGTGACGACCGGAACGGATTTAGCCAAATTGCTTAACCCAGAGGCAGATTAGTCGGAAATACTCCCTTTGGTCGACATCAGTCAATAGAAGTTAAATCAACACTTCTCCGCCTGGATATAGAGTCGAGCTGTACAGTCTTTTGGACTGTGGCTCGGCTTTTTTGGAGGTCCATGGGGTCAGTTCAATCTTGGAGCTGGAATACAGGACAGCTTCAGTCGCGTCGTAGATTATGATCTGTTCTTTACCGGTCTGACAGAGATCAGCATGTACGGCATATCCTTCTTTTCCGAATACTGCAACCGATTGCATCTGTCCATCTACCAAAGAAGGCCGTACCCCTCCGCCTCGGCGATAAGCCAATATATAATCCAGTCCACTGTCATCCCAGTCCCGTACAGGCTCTATAATCGTTAGCCAGCCACGTGTAGTCCGATCTTCCTTCCAGAGTTCTTTTCCCTCGCAATCCAACAAAAACATTCCGTCTTTTCCATGCAGATCACCGCGGATGATACGATCAAGACCAGCGATCTGCAAACCGGGCAGCCCGTCGCAAAATTTCCCTAAAGCGATGTGCTGCGATTCAATAGAATCGGCATAGCGCCATATCTCATGGCCGTAACGGTCCATCATTACCGTTACACTGCCGCCGATAACGATTTCAATATGACCATCTCCGTTCACATCTCCAAACCAGATACAATCTGCATGATCGTCCAGATCAGTGCAAGACCATAGTAAGGTTCCGTCATGATCAAGCATGTCATAGCCTGCCATAACCTCATCCTTCCCATCTCCATCGATATCGTATACCCATGGGAAATGTCCTACATTGCCTTCGTGCTTCCATAGAAGATTGAAATCATGATCAAGTGCCCATAAGGTTTTATAGCGATCTTTGAGTATGACATCCAGCTTCTGCTCATCCCCGGTCAGATTCGCAAGAATAATGCAGTCATGTGCCTCTTCACCCGGTAAAGAATGTGTGCTTTTAATATCTCCGGTTTTTCCGTCCAAAATCAGAAACTGCTTACCCATGATACAAATAACTTCATTGTTCCCGTCTCCATCCCAATCCGCAATTTGAGCGGGGTAATCCGATCCAGGACCACCAGCATCCGGATCAGGCTTTCCCACTTGCCAGAGGAGCTCTCCATCCAGATCATATGCCGTCAGACAAGATACCTGATGCGGAACATAACGGTCATCGATTCCGCCGTCAGCTTGAACCAGGAGCATCTCTAATCGTCCATCTCCATTCAGATCCCCGAGAAGCATTTTGCATCGTTCCCCGGCTTTACTTATATCTATTCTGCCGATCTCGTAAGGCTGATGATACATTATCTTCGTCCTCCGTTTTATCGTTATAGATTGCTCACCCTAAATTTAACATAAAGATCTCATCTGTTTTTGACAGCTCTTGTTCTGAATTCCTGAAAAAATAAACATTCACATTCTTTACTCCTGCAGGATTGCTGCCTCATCCTATTTAATCCATTCTAAAAACTCCAGCCTATTGCCAAAAGGATCGTGAACATAGAAGCGTTTTACTCCTTCATCCGTTCTCGCATCGTCATCTATGATATGAACCTGTTTGCCGCTCAAATGTTCCTTAAGTAAGTCTAGGTTCTGAACGTGAAATGCTGGATGAGCTTTGGTAGCAGGCACAAAATCCTTTTGTACTCCAATATGAACCTGATGAGTTCCACATAGAAACCATACACCACCACGTTTTTTTAGAACTTCAGGTTTCGGAATTTCGGTCCATCCCATAAGGTTATGAAAAAATCTCCGTGCTTCCGCTTCGCATCCTTCTGGTGCCGCAAGTTGGACATGATCAAGACCATAAAAGTTATAATTCATTTCAGTAACCCCTCCTCGTTTCATTAAGTGAAACAACGTTTCATAATTATATTTTATAATAGTTTGCTTATTTAATCCATCTTTTTACATTTCAATCATCTTGAAATTTCCTTCGTATACTCCCACAACAACAAAAAAAGACCAACCTTGTTAACCAAGGGTGGTCTGTATATCTTGTAATCATAGCTATGCTACTTACCATGCGATCTTAAAATATTTGCAGCTACTCGGAAGTCCGTTCCATCTCAGAACGAAGTTTATCGAGCCAAATCCGTTCTTTTTCCGTCAATTCAGCAGTATCCAGCATATCCGGTCTGCGCTCCAACGTACGAATTAGAGATTGTTCTCTGCGCCATGCATCAATATTCAGATGATGTCCAGATAACAGCACATCCGGTACCTTCATGCCTCTGAATTCAGGCGGTCGTGTATAATGCGGATATTCGAGCAGCCCTGTGCTGAATGAATCCGTGACAGCACTCGTCTCGTTTCCGAGGACACCAGGGATCAGACGAGCAATACTGTCGATGGCAACCATTGCAGGCAGCTCACCTCCGGTTAATACATAGTCCCCAATGGATATTTCGTCGGTGACGAGAAATTCGCGAATACGCTCATCATAGCCTTCATAATGTCCACAGATAAAAATCAGATGATCTTCTTGTACCAGTTCTTCTGCTTTTTTCTGTGTAAACGTCTCACCTTGCGGACACATTAGAATGATGCGAGGAGGTTTGGCCGATGCTGCTGCTGACTCTTTGCTGCGTTTTTCAAGGACATCCTCCACAGCAGCAAAGATCGGATCAGGCTTTAATACCATTCCTCCGCCTCCGCCATAAGGTGTATCATCAACCGTATTATGTTTATTCGTAGCATAATTCCGGAAGTTTACTGCATTCAGTGACACGAGCCCCTTCGTCTGAGCTTTGCCAAGAATGCTTGTCCCGAATACACCTTCGAACATTTCTGGAAATAACGTTAGTACATCTACTCTCATGTTACAGCAATCCTTCCATCAGATGAACCTTAACCAGTTTCTCATTCACATCGACATCAAGTACCACATCGTCAATAACGGGTAACAGAATTTCCTTGCCTGCCGCCGTTTTAACAACCCATACGTCGTTGGCTCCAGGCGTCAGAATCTCAGAGATGGTTCCCAGGTTCTCACCTTCTTCTGTCACAACAGTACATCCAACGATTTGGTGGAAGTAATACTCATTCTCCTCCAGCTCAGCCAAGTTCTCTTTGGAGACTTTGGCTATGCCGCCTTTGAACTTTTCCACTTCATTAATGTTTCCGTATTCCTTCAATCGTACGATATACATATTTTTATGCAATCGTGCCGATTCCACATGAACCAGCACAGGGTGGTTATCGGGTGTAAACAAATACAGCTCCGCATTTTTCGCAAAACGCACTTCCGGGAAATCGGTTAAAGGCATGATTTTCAACTCACCACGAATTCCGTGTGTATTGACGATTTTACCTACATTCATAAACTCTGCCATACGTTCCTCCTGCATTCGTTCAATATTATTCAAAGTCATGATTTTCTTAAGGTCGTTCCAGTTATAGATCGTTATCCGATCGCTGTTATCCTCTAATTTTAAATTTCATTATTCAAAGGTTAAAATTCAGTGATAAAGGCAACCGCAAGCGTTATTCATGTTTGACGAGCTAGTTAATCATAGTATTTAAGTTTCAGCATGCACGAAAAGGGGCTAGGACATGCATCCTAACCCCCTTTCGTATATCTTTAAGATATGATATCGACGGTAACCCGTTTATCCATCTTAACTGCTGCTGATGTGACGACCGTACGAAGAGATTTTGCGATTCGCCCTTGTTTACCAATAACCTTCCCGACATCGTCAGGATGAACAGTTAACTCGTAAACGACAAGCCGGTCTTTCTCAACCGTCCGAACCGCCACATCTTCCGGATGATCGACCAAAGCCTTAGCAATTATGCTTACTAATTCTTCCATAGATGACCCTCCGAATCAGCACCTTATTTAGTCAATTTAGACTCGTGGAACTTCTTCATCACGCCCGCTTTGCTCAGCAAGTTGCGGACAGTGTCGGATGCTTGCGCACCGTTTTGAAGCCATTGCAATGCTTTATCTTCATCGATCTTAACAACAGCCGGTTGTTCAACCGGGTTGTAGTAACCGATCTCCTCGATAAAACGACCGTCACGTGGGGAACGGGAATCCGATACCACTACGCGGTAGAAAGGAGCTTTGTGAGCACCCATACGTTTCAGACGAATACGAACTGCCATTTGAAAATTCACCTCCTTCAATGAAATCTGTATATTCCTCAGCAACCCATGTAATCAACGGAAAGGAAACTTCATTCCTTTGCCAAGACCCTTCAGCTGCTTCATTGCCTTGTTCTTGCCGCCTTTAGGTCCCATCATATCCGAGAACTGTTTCATCATGCGGCGCATTTCATCAAACTGCTTGATTAGGCGGTTAACCTCAGCCAGAGATGTACCACTACCTGTAGCAATACGTTTCCGGCGACTATGATTGATCATGTCGGGGTTGCGCTTCTCCTCAGTAGTCATGGAGTACACAATCGCTTCAATCCGGCCCATTTGCTTGTCGTCCACTTTCAGGTCCTTGGCTTGCTTCATCTTGCCCATGCCGGGAATCATATCCATGATCTGATCGATAGGTCCCAGCTTCTTCACCTGATCCATTTGCTCCAGGAAATCCTCAAACGTAAATTCTGCATTACGCATCTTCCGTTCCATTTCCTTGGCTTTCTCAGTATCTATGTTGGATTGTGCTTTCTCAATCAGGGAAAGCATATCCCCCATGCCGAGGATCCGTGAAGCCATCCGTTCCGGATGGAAAGGTTCAAGAGCATCAAGCTTCTCGCCGAGTGACGCAAACTTGATCGGGCAGCCAGTAACTGCTTTAACAGAAAGTGCCGCACCACCACGTGTATCGCCATCAAGCTTAGTCAGGACAACCCCGGTCAAATCCAGCTGCTGGTTAAAGTGTTCCGCCACATTAACAGCATCCTGACCTGTCATGCTATCCACCACAAGCAGGACTTCGTCCGGATTCACTACGCTGTGAATCTGGCGCAGTTCTTCCATCAGTTCCTCATCAACGTGCAAACGTCCCGCGGTATCGATAATGACATAGTCATTGCCGTTATCCTTGGCATGCTGCAGACCCTGACGTGCGATCTCCACCGGGCTTGTCTGATCTCCCAATGTAAACACCGGAGCCTTGATCTGCTCACCCAGTACTTGCAATTGCTTGATCGCTGCCGGACGATAAATATCCCCCGCGACCAGCAATGGTCGGCTGTTTTGCTTCTGCAGCATTTTAGCCAGCTTACCGGATGTCGTCGTTTTACCTGCACCCTGCAAACCTACCATCATCAACACCGTAGGCGGCTTGTTCGCTTTAGCCAGTTTTGACTGGCTTCCACCCATCAAGTCCGTCAGTTCCTTGTTAACGATGTCGATGATTACCATGCCTGGCGTGAAGCTTTCCATAACTTCCTTGCCGACAGCTTTCTCTTTCACCTTGGCGATGAATTCCTTGACCACTTTGAAGTTTACATCCGCTTCGAGCAATGCCAGACGTACCTCACGCATAGCTTCGGCAACATCTTCATCCGACACCTTGCCCTTGCCGCGCAGCTTGCTGAACACATTCTGCAATCGGGTCGTTAATCCTTCAAATGCCATGATCCCACCTCCTTAAGCTGTAATACTGTTTTTATTACCGATACGTTCCGTCCCATTTCCTCATTCCCGGAGCTGGTGAACAATATCGCTTATTTGTTTGTTGTTATCAATGGAGACGCCTGCGCGTTCCAGTGCATTTTGCAAATCTTCAAGATTGCGGCTGCGTCGTTCGTGCTTCTCCAGCAAGCCAAGCTTGCTTTCGTAATTTTCCAGCACCTGCTCAGCACGCTTGATATGCTCATATACCGCCTGGCGGCTGATCTCGAACTCGGCTGCAATTTCACCAAGCGAGAAATCATCATGAAAGTAATATTTCAGAAATGTTTGCTGTTTCTCAGTAAGCAAACGTTCATAGAAAGCAAACAGCAAGTTAATCCGGTTTGTCTTCTCAAGCCGGTTTTCTTGACTCATATCGGGGCACTCCCTTCGTCAAGGAAAAACACTTTACACTCTTGCAACGTTCCTAATAATACCGAAAACAATTCAGGATGTCAAGCAAAAATACTTGTCACAATAAAAACGTTCATTTTGCACTCATTTTTCGTGACTATACGGTTGATCTTAGCCATTCCTATACAGCAGAATACGACCTGCTGCATCCTTAATATAGAACAAAAAAACGAATGGGTCTCCACAGATGGAGCCGATTCGTTTTTACACTATCTACCGTGTTCTAGCGAAGTGGTGTTAGGTACAGCAGTACCATGAAGAAATGAAGAATACTGCCTGCCAACACAAAGAGATGCCAGATCGCATGGTGATACGGAAATCCACGCCACACATAAAAAAGCGTACCCAGTGTATACATCAGACCTCCAGCAACCAGCAGCACGATTCCGCCTGTAGGAATGACAGCCATAAGCGGTTGCCAGGCAATAACGATGAGCCAGCCCATCGCAATATAGAAAATCGTGGACATGAATAGAAACCTTTTCGTAAAAAACGCCTTAAAGATCACGCCGAATAAAGCGATTCCCCAGATTACACCGAACAGGGTCCAACCAAGTGTGCCGCGAACAGCAATAAACAGAAGCGGAGTGTACGATCCCGCAATAAACAAATAAATGGAAGAATGGTCGAAAATCTCAAATAAATCTTTCATTTTCCCATCTTTCCATGCATGCACGAGTGTAGAGCTCGTATAGAGCAGCAACATGGTGATCCCGTAGATCGTGAAACTGACCACATGCCAAGCCGTGCCTTTCATACTCGAAAATACAATCAACAGCACCAGTGCAGCTACACTGAGCGCAGCGCCGATTCCATGAGTCACCGCATTGGCAACTTCCTCACGACGGGAATAGGTATAGGTATTGGCCATATCAACCGTCCTTTCTAGCCCTTTAGCCTTGCCTTCTTTATTCCCATTATACACGTATTGCCAGTGACATTACACGTGACACTTATCACGTATATCACTGGCAATACGGTTAACGCTATTAAATCATCCTATTTATGAATGGTTCTAAGAACTGGCTTCCTCATCTTCTGCGTCCTGATCCGGTTGCTCTTGGATCAGTCCGGCAAACAACGCATGCACGAATTGCTCGGAGTCGAATGGCTGCAGATCGTCAATTTTCTCACCAAGACCTACCATCTTCACTGGCAGATCCAGTTCCTGACGAATGGCAACGACAATACCGCCTTTCGCCGTACCATCCAGCTTCGTCAGTACGAGTCCAGTCACGCCGCTTTTCTCCCCAAACAGTTTGGCCTGATTCAATGCATTCTGTCCAGTTGTCGCGTCGAGAACCATCAATACTTCGTGTGGAGCTTCCGGGATTTCACGCTGAATGACACGATAGATCTTGTTAAGCTCCTCCATGAGATTGGATTTGTTCTGCAGACGACCTGCCGTATCGCAAAGCAAAACATCTGCTCCACGCTGTTTGGCTGCTTGCACAGCATCATACATAACCGCAGCCGGATCTGATCCCGCCTGCTGCTTGATGACTTCAACGCCGGCACGTTGTCCCCATACCTCAAGCTGCTCAATTGCACCGGCACGGAAGGTATCACCAGCAGCCATAATGACTTTTTTGCCCTGCTGTTTGAAACGATGTGCCAGCTTGCCGATCGTTGTTGTTTTACCTACGCCGTTGACACCGACAAACAGAATGACGGTAATGCCATCCGGGTTCATCTTCAGTTCGTTATTTTGTTCACCGCGCAGGAGGTCTGTCAATTTCTCGGACAACACAGGCTGCAATTCAGCCGCGTCTTCAATTTTGCGTTTTTTGACCTCGACACGCAGGTCTTCAATCAGGTTCATGACGGTATTGACCCCAACATCCGCTCCAATCAGGATTTCTTCCAGTTCCTCATAGAATTCCTCATCGATCTTTTTGCGGCGAATAACGAGATCGGATACTTTCTCCACAAGCCCTTTACGAGTCTTCTCCAGTCCATCCTTGAACTGTTTTGTTACCGACTCCGTTTTGCTTGCAATGCTGTCTCTCAGCTTCTTAAAGAAACTCATAAAGCCCCTCCATCGTGTACGTAATCTTAGTGCTGTTTATTTAATTAACAAGTTCCTGATGCATATAGAATTCTTTAAGCACTGGCTATTTCGGCTTCCTCATCTTCCAGTCTAACCGAAACGAGCTTCGATACTCCGCCCTCTTCCATGGTGACACCATATAGTACATCTGCTTCTTCCATTGTGCCCTTCCGGTGAGTAACAACGATAAACTGTGTCTGTTCGGAGAATTCCCGCAAATAATGGGCGAAACGTACCACATTGGCCTCATCCAGCGCTGCCTCGACTTCATCCAGCACACAGAACGGTACTGGCTTCACGTGCAAAATGGCGAACAGCAGCGCCATTGCGGTTAATGCGCGTTCTCCGCCAGATAAGAGCTGCAGGTTTTGCAGTTTCTTGCCTGGTGGCTGGGCAACGATATCAATTCCGGTTTCCAGAAGCCGTTCCGGGTCCATCAGAACCAGATCCGCACGCCCACCGCCAAATAGCTTGGTAAATACCGTACCGAACTCACGGCGGATTGCATCAAACGTTGTCTTGAAACGTTTAGCCATCTCATCTTCCATCTCACGGATGACTTGATACAACGTCGTTTTAGCTTCCACCAGATCATTTTTCTGCTCATTCAGGAACTCGTAACGTTCATTAACCCGCTGGAATTCCTCAATCGCCCCAAGATTGACTTCACCCAGAGCTGAGATGCTGCGCTTAAGCTTTTGCACTTCAGCCTGAGTGCTCTCTACATCTTCCGGTACTGGATATCTCTCTTTCGCGAGCTCATAACCAAGTTCATAGTCGTCCATCAGTTTACGCAGTATGTTTTCGAGTTCGACATCGAGCCTGTTCACGGAAATTTCCGTCTGACGCATCTGTTCTTCTACCGCTTTTAACTGTGTACGCTGTTCCTTCGTTTCACTCTCAGCAAGTTCAAGCTTCTTCGACAGCTCACTTCGTGCAGCACGCTTGAAATCCAGCTGCTCGGAAGCTTCCGTTTTCTTCAGCTTGAACTGGTTCAGATCTTCAATCTGTTTAACGCTCTCCACCTGCGTTTTTTTCAGGTCTGCTTCCATGGAAGCCAGCAGTGTCCGGTTTTGACGTAGATCTTTGACCAGCGACTCCACTTCCCGCTCCAATCGGCGCAGCTGCTCCTCATTAGAGAACCGTTCCTGATCCAGCTTACCCTCTCTGACTTTCAGTTCGGTCAACTGGCTTTGCAGCTCTTCCTTCGCAGACTCATTCGCTTTGCGGGCAAACTCTGCAGCATGAATGGCACGGTGAGTTGCCTTCTCTTCTTCTTCAAGCTTCTCCAGCTTCTGCACAGCTGCTTCGCGTGCCGTATCCATCTCTTTGATTTCTTCGGTAAATCCATTTTTCTCCTGGCCAGCTACCGCAACCTGTTCCAACACATGGCGCAGCTCGTGCTCGACCTGTTTCATTTCCATCGACGCCTGCTGTTCGGCATTTCGTGTATCATCACCCGATTGACGCAGCTCATCCAGCTTGTCCTGACATTGTTCCAACTGGGTTTTCACATCGTCAACGCTGCGGTGCAGCTTCACAATCTGGTTTTCGGTATCCAAAATATCCTGATCCAGTTGATCCAGCTGCCGTTTCCGGCTGAGCAGACTTACATTTTTCTTGTGCTGGCTTCCCCCTGTCATGGAACCGCCTGCATTAACCACATCCCCTTCAAGGGTCACGACGCGGAAACGGTACTGACAGCGTGCCGCAATTTTATTGGCGTATTCCAGCGTCTCGGCAATGATGACATTCCCGAGCAGGCTTCCAATGATATTCGCATAACGGGAATCGTAGTGTACGAGATCCGCACCAATCCCCACGAAACCATCCATACCTTCGATCATGGAACGCTCACTGGAACCAACGGTACGTGGACGAATGACATCAAGCGGCAGGAATGTGGCCCTACCGAGCTGACGCTGCTTCAGGAATGCAATGGCCTGTCTGGAGACCGACTCGTTTTCCATAACGACATGCTGAAGTGCAGCACCCATTGCAGTTTCCACAGCCAATTCGATTTTTTCAGGAACTTTAACCAGTTCCGCCACGGCTCCATGTACACCACTAAGAGTACCTTTGCGAGAAGCTTTGAGGACTTCTTTGACTCCAAGCATAAACCCGTCAAAATCATCCTGCATCTCTTTCATCGTATCCCGGCGGGATACCTGAGCTTCGCGCTTCTGTTCCCATTTTCGAACCGTGCTGCGACTCTCTTCCAGCAGCTTTTGCAAAGATTGCAGTCGTTCACTTTCAGTTATATATCCGCCGCGCAAGTCACTGATCTCTTTACCCAAGCGGACTACTTTTTTCTCAATCTCGGCTTTTCGGGCTTCGAGCGTTTCCTTCTGCTCTTCCCATTTGCCAGACTCCTCGGATGCACGGTTCATTCGACGTTCAAGCGACTCTTTCTGCTGATCGGCGTACCGGATCTCGTTGCGCGTCTGAGCCATCTGGTTCATCAGTTCCAGCAAATTCCCCTTAAGGCTTTCTTCCTGCTGCTGACTGATTCCGCCTGTAACGCCAATGAGCTTCGCCTCTTCTTCAGACAGACGGTTTCGCACGTCACCCAGTTCCTGCTCTAGCTTGCCAAACTTCTCGCGTAATGCAAGCAGCTCAGCCTCACGTTCCCGATGTCGTTCTTCACTCGCAGCAAGTGTAACCGTGAGCTGCTCATGATTGGTTTGCAAATGACGAGAACGTTCTTTGAGTAATTCTCCAAGACCTTCACTTTTCTCTGTTGCTTCACTGAACTGCAGCAAGGCAGATTGCAGCTCTTCCGTCTCCGATTCCAGAATTCGCAGTGCATTCCGGTCGCTTTCCAGCTTGGCATCATGTGTGGAAACAATGGCGGCAAGACCAACTTCCTCTTCTTTTAGCGACTGTAACCGTTCATTCGCCTTGCTCCAGGACGCATGAATCTGTTCGATCTGGTAGACATACATAGAGATTTCCTTCGATTTGAGCTGTCCACGCAATTCCTTGTAGTGAATCGCTTTTTCCGACTGCTCTCTCAGCGGGCCAATCTGGTCCTCCAGCTCTGTAACCAAATCGTGAATACGCAGCAAGTTCTGCTCCGTCTCATCCAGCTTGCGTGTGGCATCCCGCTTGCGGGATTTATACTTCACAATACCGGATGCCTCTTCAAAGATACCCCTCCGATCTTCAGAACGAGTACTCAAAATCTCCTCGATACGCCCCTGTCCTATAATGGAGTAAGCTTCCTTGCCGATCCCGGTATCCATAAACAATTCCGTTATATCTTTCAGCCGACAGGACTGTTTGTTAATAAAATATTCACTGTCCCCGCTGCGATGTACACGACGTGTCACTGTCACTTCACCAAAATCAAGGGCAAGCGCGTGATCCTCATTATCCAGCGTTAACGACACTTCACCGTAATTGACGGCTTTTCTTGCATCGCTGCCAGCAAAAATGATGTCTTCCATTTTGCCGCCCCGTAGTGATTTGGCACTTTGTTCTCCAAGCACCCAGCGAATCCCGTCTGAAATATTACTCTTGCCACTTCCGTTCGGACCCACTACAGCCGTAATGCCGCGAACGAATTCCATCTCTGTTTTGTCGGCGAATGACTTGAATCCACCCAGTTCAATTCGTTTCAGAAACATAGGGTATCCCGTCACCTCCTCTTGCTTATTTCATGTGCTCCTTCAGCGCTGATCTTGGATTAGGAATGAATCTTTCTTCCCCATCCTCTCTTTACAAAAAAAAGAGCAAAAAGCAGTCCGGCCGATAATTTCCGCCGGGGCGGACCCGAGGGGCTGCTCTTTGCTCTTCGTTTGTCTATGCGCTACCCGGTAAAGCTCAGGCTTCCGGAAGCTTCAATCGATCAAGCGCTGCGGATGCAGCCTGCTGCTCGGCTTCCTTTTTGGAACGTCCTGTACCTCTGCCAAGCCGTTCTTGACCCATATGGACCTCCGAGACAAACTCACGTTCATGGGCAGGGCCCCGTTCTTCGACGATCCGATACTCAAGAGCTCCCATATTGTGATGCTGAGTGAGTTCCTGCAGTTCCGTCTTGTAATCGCTCATCTGAAGCTTGCCGCCCAGAACGATCAACGGAAAAACATGCTGGTCCAGAAACGTTCTGACTGGCTCCAATCCCTGATCCAGATACAATGCACCGATGAAAGATTCAAACACATCAGCCAGCAGAGCCGGCCGTGTTCGTCCTCCAGTCAGTTCCTCACCTTTACCAAGAAGTACATACTGCCCAAAACCAAGTGCTTCTGCAAATTTGACGAGGGAAGGCTCGCAGACAATAGATGCCCGCAGCTTCGTTAGTTCACCTTCCGGACGGTTAGGATACAAATGATACAAGTATTCCGATACAGTCAACTCAAGCACCGCATCGCCCAAGAACTCCAGACGTTCGTTATCCTGGTGCTGACTGAATCGGTGTTCGTTTACATAGGAAGCATGGGTAAACGCTTGTTTTAGAAGCTGCCTGTTGTCAAATTTGATTTGAAGTTTGTGTTGTAACTGCTTCAGATCTTCACTCAAACGAACTAGCCCCTTATGCTTCAAATTTTTTGAGGATAATGGTAGCGTTGTGACCGCCGAATCCAAACGAGTTGGACATGACTACGTTCACGTTGGTTTCACGCGGAACATTCGGAACATAATCCAGATCACATTCCGGATCCTGATTTTCCAAATTGATTGTAGGTGCGAGTGTCTGATGAGTCAGAGACAATCCGCAGATTACGGCTTCCACGCCACCAGCTGCACCCAGCATGTGACCAGTCATGGATTTAGTGGAACTTACTGCAAGCTTGTACGCGTGATCACCAAACGCCTTTTTGATCGCGAGCGTTTCGGATCGGTCACCCACAGGAGTTGATGTACCGTGTGCATTGATGTAGTCCACTTCTTCCGGTTCAATTCCGGCATTGCGAAGAGCCATCTTCATGCAGCGTGCTGCTCCATCAGGATCCGGCTCAGTCATATGATGCGCATCGCCAGTCAAACCGTAACCGATCACTTCACCATAGATACGTGCACCACGTTTTTGAGCATGTTCCAAGGATTCCAGAATCAGAATGCCTGCTCCTTCACCCATAACGAATCCGTCACGTCCTGTATCGAAAGGACGGCTTGCCTTAGCCGGCTCGTCATTGCGTGTAGACATCGCGCGCATTGCACAGAAACCCGCCAGACCCGTTGGGCGGATTGTCGCTTCCGCACCACCGCAGATCATCGCGTCTGCATCTCCATTTGCAATCATCTTGAAAGAGTCCCCGATGGAATGCGTTCCTGTAGCGCAGGCTGTTACTACGTTGGTGTTCGGACCTTTAGCTCCGAGAGAAATCGACATTTGGCCAGAAGCCATGTTAGAGATCATCATAGGGATGAAGAATGGGCTAACCCGTTTTGGACCTTTTTGCAGCAATGCATTGTGCTGGTCCTCCCAAGTTCCCAATCCGCCAATACCTGAACCGATAGATACGCCAAAGCGCTCGGCTTCAATGTTCTCATTAATTTTCAAACCACTGTCTTCAACAGCTTTGAAACCAGCTGCTACAGCAAATTGAACAAAACGGTCCATTTTGCGAGCATCCTTGCGATCCATATATTCATCCGGATTGAAATCCTTAATTTCGGCAGCAATTTGTGTCGTGTATTCACTCACATCAAAGGCCTCAATCTGAGAGATTCCGGACTTGCCTGCCATTAAACTTCCCCAGAACGTTTCCAAATCTTTTCCGAGCGATGTCATTACGCCCATTCCGGTAATTACTACTCTTTGTTTCAAACCGACTCACCTCTATATCGACTGCTTGCGCAATTATTTTGTGGGAATATCCGCAAGCGGATGCTCACCCATCCCGATCCGAAAATCAAGCTGGATCAGCATCGCTGCGGAATGAGAAAAACCAATGAATGATGAGAAGTCCCGCCTGTTCGAAAACAGGTGCGGGACTGAATTGACTTTAGGTATGAGATTGTATGTAGTTTACAACTTCACCTACGGTCGTGATTTTTTCTGCATCTTCATCAGAGATTTCCAAATCGAATTCATCTTCCAATTCCATGACCAATTCTACTACATCCAAAGAATCAGCACCCAAATCTTCTTTGAAAGATGCTTCAAGTGTAACTTCAGCTTCGTCTGCGCCCAAGCGGTCGACGACGATGCGTTTTACACGCTCCAATACATCGGACATCCGGTTCACCTCCTCCTTGGTATTATACGAGAATCGCAGGCAAAATGCCATAGAAGACATATGCGGCTCCCGGCCGGGGAATCCGGCCTTTTTCCGGCATTTCGGATCGTCCAGCGCCTGTTCCCCGACTATTAATTTAAGTACGGGATGTTTTACATGTACATGCCGCCATCGACGTGTAATGTCTGCCCTGTCATATACGATGAAGCTCCCGATGCCAGGAATGTAACAACTCCGGCAATTTCATCCGGCTGCCCCAGTCGGGACAGCGGAATGCCACTCAGCATACCATCTACAAGTTCCTGTGACAATTCCTTGGTCATATCCGTCTCAATGAACCCAGGTGCTACACAGTTAACCGTGATGCCACGGGAAGCCAGCTCACGAGCGGACGCCTTGGTCAGACCGATGACTCCCGCTTTCGCAGCAACATAGTTGGCTTGTCCGGCATTACCCAGAACACCAACAACAGAAGAGATATTGATAATTCTGCCCGAGCGTTGTTTCATCATTGGACGAGTAACGGCTTTAAGGCAGTTAAATACCCCTTTGAGATTGGTCTCAATAACCTGATCAAACTCTTCCTCTTTCATGCGCATGATCAAATTATCACGTGTAATTCCTGCATTGTTAATCAGAATGTCAACATTGCCCCAGGCTTCAAGAGTAGCCTTAACCATTTGTTCAGCTTCATCCATTACTCCAACATTCGCCTGAATGGTGATGGCCTGAACTCCCTTGGCACGAATCTCTTCCGCCACTTCTTCAGCAGCAGCCTGACTGCCTGCATAGTTTACGGCTACATTGGCACCTGCTTCAGCCAGAGCAAGTGCAATACTGCGGCCAATCCCGCGGGATGCCCCTGTAACCAGTGCGTTTTTACCTTCTAACGGTTTAGACAACCTAATTCCTCCTTTCCCCAAATAACCTGTCTTTTAATCACTTTAATGCAGCTGCAGTAGCTTCAAGCGTTTCAAGACTGTTCACATTGTACAATTTTACGGATTTATCTGTTTTTTTAATCAATCCGGTCAATACACTTCCAGAACCAATCTCAACAAAGGTATCTACACCTTGCTCAATAAGCCATGTCACAATGTCTTCCCATAAAACCGGAGAATAGACCTGTTCCGTCAACAATTGTTGAACCTGTCCATTTTCCACAGGTCTTGCTGTCACGTTAGCGACTACAGGAACCTTGGCTGGCGAAAATGTTACGGTCTCCAGTTTCTCTGCCAGTTTCCCAGCAGCTTCCTTCATCAATGAGGAATGAAAAGGACCGCTAACTTCCAGTGGAATAGCACGCTTACCGCCAGCTTCCTTCACCCGTTCCGCTACAGCAGCCACACCTTCCTTGACACCGGAAATAACAATTTGACCCGGACAGTTCATATTAGCAAGTTCAACAACGTGACCTGTTTCGGATACGTCCCGGCAAAGCACCCCCAGCGCTTCCCGATCCGCACCCAGAACAGCAGCCATTGCTCCCTGCCCGCCTGGTACTGCTTGTTCCATATACTGACCACGTGCCCGTACAACGCTCACGGCGTCAGCGAATGTCAGAACGCCCGCTGCAACGAGAGCACTGTATTCACCCAGACTGTGTCCAGCCGTATAGTCAGGCTCAATCCCTTTTTCTTTAAAAGCCTCAAGCAATGCAATACTCGCAGTGAGCAGAGCCGGTTGCGTATTTGATGTCTGTTTCAACTCGGTCTCTGGTCCTTCAAACACGAGATTGCTCAGCGAGAAGCCCAGCACATCATCGGCTGTACGGAAAATTTCTGCTGCCGCAGGCACGGACTCATACGCGTCCTTGGCCATGCCTACAGCCTGTGATCCCTGTCCGGGAAATACAAATGCGATTTTGCTCATTAGATTTATCTCTCCCAGCTATCTAATTTACCAAACGAGTACAGATGCACCCCAAGTCAGTCCGCCCCCGAACCCAACCATCAAGATGGTGTCGCCGGCTTTCATGCGACCTTCTTCAGCTGCTTCCACCAATGCAAGCGGAATGGATGCTGCCGAAGTATTGGCGTATTTGTCTACGTTGACAACCACTTTTTCTTCCGGAAGCTCAAGTCGCTGCATGGCGGATTGAATGATACGAATATTGGCCTGATGAGGAACAAACAGATCCACGTCGGTGCGCTCCAACCCTGCTTTACGCAGAACTTCATCCGTTGCTGTACCCATTACACGCACGGCAAATTTGAACACTTCACGGCCATTCATGTAAATGTAGTGTTTTTTATTCTCAACCGTCTCTGCGGAAGCAGGCAGACGGGAACCGCCGCCCTCCAGTTGAAGCAGGCCGCCTCCAGCACCTTCCGCTCCAAGGTCAAACGATTTGAACCCGCGACCTTCAGGAACTTCGCCAATAACGACCGCGCCCGCTCCGTCACCGAACAATACGCATGTGTTACGGTCTGTATAGTCCGTGATCCGGGATAGACAATCCGCACCAATAACAAGCGCGTTGTTGTACATGCCGCTTTGGATAAAGCTAGTTGCTGTTGCCAGGCCATATACAAATCCTGAACATGCAGCGGACAAATCAAACGCCGCAGCGCCTTTGGCGCCGAGCTTATCCTGCAAAATGCAGGCCGTAGACGGAAATGCCGAGTCCGGCGTTATTGTTGCTACGATGATCAGATCCAGATCACTGCCTGTCATTCCAGCAGACTCCAGCGCCTTCATAGCTGCTTCATATGCCAGGTCCGAAGTCGCCTGATCCGGCGCTGCGATATGACGTTCCTTAATTCCAGTGCGGCTTACGATCCACTCGTCATTGGTATCTACCATTTTCTCAAGGTCACTGTTGGTCAAAATTTTCTCCGGTACATATTTCCCTGTACCGATAACCCCTACCGGGCGCAAATTATTCATGTCGTCACTCACTTCCCGCTAATTTCCTTAGATATGCTTTCCACCAATTGGTTCTGCACTGCAATTCTAGCTTGGCGAACAGCGTTTTTGATCGCATTGCCATCCGCTGATCCATGGCTCTTCACTACAAGTCTGCTCAACCCGAGAAGCGGCGCACCGCCATGCTCGGTATAATCCAGTTTCCGTTTCAGCCCGCGCAGCTCAGGCATCAGCACCGCTGCAGCCAGTTTGCTTTTGAGTGAAGATGAGAACTGTTCCTTAAGCAATGCAAAGATGGCACCTGCTGTGCCTTCCAGCGATTTCAGCAAAATGTTACCAGCAAATCCGTCACAGACAAGCACGTCACATGCACCGGTAAGGACATCGCGAGCTTCCACATTACCGACAAATCGAATCGGAAGCTGCTCCAGTAGCGGATATGCGTGCTTCGTTAGTTCGTTCCCTTTGCCCGGCTCCGTTCCGACATTGAGCAATCCCACTCGGGGTGAGTCGACTCCTTGTACTTTCTGCCGATATAAGCTACCCATAAGACCATATTGTGCCAAATGTTCGGGCTTGGCATCCATGTTGGCACCCAGGTCAAGCGCAAGCACGCCAACATCATCTATTGTTGGAATCATAGGTGCAAGTGCTGGTCGTTCAATACCTTCCATGCGGCCCACCACGAGCAGGCCGGTTGTCATGAGCGCTCCAGTATTACCTGCAGAGATCATGGCATCTGCTTCGCCTTCCTTAAGCATGCGGCCCGCGACCACCATGGAAGCATCCTTTTTGCGACGAACGGCCTTAACAGGTTCGTCATCCGAACCGATCACTTCCGAAGCATGACGGACTGACAGGTTAGCCGGTTTGATCGCTGACTGATTCAAAAGCGGTTCCAGCTTGGCTTCATCACCAACAAGCACGATCTGTGTATCTGCCCATTCCGTGGCGGCAGCTATTGCACCTTCTACCGTTGCCTGGGGTGCATGATCGCCTCCCATGGCATCTATGACGATTTTCATTCCAGATGACCTCCCTCTAGGCTGTCGTCTCCACCCGAACGGTAGATGACAAAGTTGCCTTGAAACACCATTTCCTCACCTACATAGGTGAACACTTCAACTTTTGCTTTCCCCTTTTGACCCGAGATCGATCTCACATACGCTTTCGCAATACATTTCTCGGCCAGATGAACCGAACGAACAAATCGAATATCAGCCGAAGCCGTCAATGCAATCTCATCATTAATGACAGCGACTGCCAGGGAGTTAGCCTGGGCAAATACATAGTGACCACGAGCAATTCCCGTCCTTGAAAATACATGCTCTTCCTTGATCTCAAACAAGGAAATCCCACTTTTGTCCAGCTGCAAATCTACAATATCACCGATAATCTCATGCAGAGGCAGCGAGCGTACCTGGTCATACGAACGCTCTGCCATCAGTTTCATTCGTTCACGAAGCTCAGGAATCCCCAGCTCCAGACGGTCGAGGCGAATCGTTTGAATACTCACCTTCAATTGGCGAGTAAGTTCCTGATCTGTCACAAACGGATTGTCTTCGATCATTTTGGTCAATTGCTGCTGCCTCTGTCTCTTCGGTACACGTTCGATGCCTGACACCCCCCGCTGTATCGTATAAGAAAGCGTCCCATGCAGGTCCGTTCTATCATTTCACTTCGTTCTCTATAATTGAGCCTCTAATCTTCAGAGGTTATTCAACACACGAATTTATGGTTCTTCTCTATGTAACCCCAAATCTTAGAACCTGGTACTAAAGCATAGTATATCTCATCCTGTGTCAAAAAGAAAGACTGGGCGGGCAAAAACCACTCGCTGCTAAACAGCCGCTCTCCTGCATTCTACGAATCTTTCTTCTTGAAACAATCAACCAAAGTCAGCCCAGCCCTTAACAGGAACATAAATTTAAACATTCAAAAAAAGTAGTACCTCATCGAAATGAAGTACTACTTGATGTCTAACTATTATTGAGAGATGATCTCTCTTGCTTTGTACGTTCCGCACACTTTGCACACGTGGTGAGCAAGCTTCAATTCGCCGCATTGTTCACATTTCACCATGCCCGGTACAGCCAATTTAAAGTGAGTGCGACGTTTGTCGCGACGCGTCTTGGACGTTCTCCGTTGAGGTACTGCCATTATTCCCACCTCCTTATCAAAATCAACCTTTGCAGGTAGTTGTTACACTAGATTTTCATTTGCTCATTTAAAAAAATCCTTGAGCCCTGCAAGCCGCGGGTCGATAACTTCGTTATCGCAACCGCAGTCACCCTCGTTCAGCTCATGGCCACACTTTGGACATAGCCCTTTGCATGTATCGCTGCATAGCGGTATAAACGGTAGGTGCAGCAGAAAAGCTTCCTCGGCATATAGCTTCAGATCGATGTCCTCTCCATCCACATAGACAGTATCATCATCTTCAGACAAGTCCTCCGGCTGTTCTCCCTGCTTGAATTGCTCATGAAAATCAATATGAAGATGTTCACTAATCGGCTTGAGACAACGTGAGCACAACATGTCCACTCCAGCTGACACTTTGCCATGAACATCCACCACGCCCCCCGTTGCTTGTTCTGCAGATAAATCCGCAGTCAGCGGGGTAACGGCTGTGATATCTTGTCGGTTAGAAATCAGTTCCTTAATATCCCACTGTTCATTGAACTGCAGGGGCCGGTCACTGATAGCCACTTTGCGAAATGGCAATAACATTTCCCATCACTCCAAACGAAACCAATTTCATAATTCATGTTAAATGCTTTACCGCAGTTATACAGATCAAGTCTAATCGTTATACGCTTCATGTCTTGACTGTATGTATTCTGACGATTCATCGTTAAAAGTATTATGAAATTGACTTAACAAACAAAAATCATTATACCGATTTTCCAAGACGTTTGTCAACACTTTTAACTTTACACCCTTTTGGAAAAGAAAGATACCCGACCGATAAAAACACTCTTCCGCATTATAAACTTTCTCTCCGCCATACTACAAGCTAATCCTTTTGCTTGCATGACGGACACATTTCTTTAATTATTCGTGTGATGTAGATCACATGTCCCCCTTTAGACCCTATCTATACTTGCTATATGCCACGCATAATAGATCCATGGCGCAAGGTTATCCATCTAAATTGTCAATCCATTTCATAGGAGGAAAAATCCATGTTAAGTGAAAATACAATTCGAGTGATCAAATCCACCGTACCTGTACTTGAAGTTCACGGAGAGGCCATTACCAGCCATTTCTATAAAACAATGTTTGCACATCATCCCGAACTACTGAATATTTTCAATCATGCTAACCAAAAACAGGGGCGGCAGCAGGCCGCTCTTGCCAATATGGTATACGCTGCTGCCCTGCATATTGATAATCTCGCCGCAGTCCTGCCAGCCGTGCGTCAGGTTGCGCACAAACACCGCAGTCTTGGCATTGCCCCGGAACAATACGAAATCGTGGGCACCTATTTGCTAAAAGCGATCAAGGATGTGCTGGGTGATGCTGCGACCGAGGAGATTATTGCTGCGTGGGCAGACGCTTACAATGTTATTGCCGGTGTCTTTATCGGTTTAGAGAAGGAGCTGTACACAGCAAGCGAAAACCAAAACGGTGGCTGGGAAGGTTTCCGGTCATTCCGGGTTGCCAAAAAGGTAAAAGAAAGCGACCTGATTACTTCCTTTTATCTAGTGCCAACGGACGGCAATCCCATAGCCACATTTCAACCTGGACAGTATATCAGCCTCCGGATGAAACCTGAGGGAAATGCGTATGCCCAAATTAGACAGTACAGTCTTTCGGACGCTCCAGGAAAACCATATTACCGTATTTCTGTTAAACGTGAGAGTGCTCGGATGGAACGACCAGATGGTGTTATATCGACCTATCTGCATGATCATATCACAGAAGGAAGCTTGGTCGAATTGTCTGCTCCTGCAGGCGATTTCACACTGAACACGGAGGATCCACGCGATGTCGTATTATTGAGCGGTGGCGTTGGGCTTACTCCGATGATCAGCATGTTGAACACCCTGGTTGACAGAAATGTCCAGCGTTCAGTCACTTTTGTCCATGCTGCCCTAAATGGGGAAGTTCACGCTTTCAAGGATCATGTAAACACATTGGCAGAACAGCATGAAAACATACAGGCATTTTATTGTTATGCACAGCCGACACCAGATGACCGCGAGCAATCGCGTTTTCACAGAGAGGGTTATATTGATGCAGCCTGGCTGTCACAGATGATTCGCGAGCCCCTGGAATCTGATTACTATTTGACCGGTTCTGTCTCCTTTATGCAGACGATGTATGCGGCACTAGGCGAGATTGGCGTTTCACCTGAGAATATTCATTATGAGTTCTTTGGACCCAAAACAAACCTGATTCCTGCATCGGAAGCCATTTAATTTATCTCCAGAAGAAATAATAAAGGATCATCCATGACTCCCCTGAGAGCACGGGCCGTATTCATCTGAATGCGACACCGTGCTTTTTTTGGCGTTTTCTTAACGCTTTTATTTGAATAACGACACTCGTATCCCCTATTATTAAACAAGACGTTTCTGCTCGGCGAAGCAGCAATCACATTAATCGACCAATGCGAACAAAATTCCAGTCAGGTATTGAAGATATATAACTTTGTTATTGAAAGGAGTGCACGCTGATGAAAGCTGTAGGTGTGATTGTTGAATATAATCCGCTGCATAACGGACATGTCTATCACTTGAATGAGGCCAGACGTCTAAGCGGTGCAGATGCCCTTGTGGCCGTCATGAGTGGCCCTTTTCTCCAGCGCGGCGAACCTGCCATTGTGGGCAAAAGGGCTCGGACCGAGATGGCGCTGCAGGCAGGCGCCGATCTGGTGATTGAGCTGCCGGTTGCCTATGCGGTACAACCGGCGGAATGGTTTGCCTTCGGTGCGGTCTCGCTGCTGCACCGCACCGGGGTTGTGGACTCGCTCTGCTTCGGCAGCGAGTCCGGCGACCTGGACAGCCTGCAGCGCTTTGCGCGCGTGCTGGCCGTGGAGCCCGCAGGGCTGCGCGAGGACATCGCGCGCCGCCTGCGGGAAGGCGCCAGCTACCCCGTCGCTTACGCAAGCGCGGCGGCAGCGCTGGCGCCCGGCGGCGTGAGCGAGGACGCCGCCGCCGCACTGCTCGGGCAGCCCAACAATTCGCTTGGGCTGCACTACCTGATCGCGCTGGAACGACTCGGCAGCGCGATCCAGCCTTTGACGACGGCACGCACCGGTGCCGCGTATCATGAGGCGACGCCCGGACCGGGGGCGATCGCCAGTGCAACAGCCGTCCGCCGCCTACTGATGGCGGACGGACCCCAGGCCGCCGCGCCGTATGTGCCGGCGGCAACACTTGCCATTCTGCAGCGCGAATGGCAAGCAGGACGCGCTCCCGTGCACTGGGAGCGCTTCGCCCAGCCGCTGCTGCACACCGCGGCGACCCGCCGTGCCTCCGAGCTGGCAATGATCGCCGAAGTCACGGAAGGATTGGAGCACAGGCTGCTCCGCACACTGGCTCAGCTTCCGGAGCCATCGGTCGAATCGCTGCTGGATGCACTTAAAACCAAGCGGTACACACGCACCAAGCTGCAGCGAATGTTGACCCATGTACTGTTGAATCATGCCAAGGCTGAATTTACCCCGGACAAGCTAGCCGAAGGACCTGGTTATCTTCGTGTCCTTGGATTCAATTCACTGGGCCAAAGTCTCTTGAAGCAGATGAAAACGACTTCGTCCCTGCCTGTTGTGCTGAAACCGTCTGCCTTTACTCACAACCAGCTGGAGCTTGATTTGCAGGCACAAGCAGCGTATGCCCTCTCTTATGAGCAGACGGACACACGTGCCATGTACAGCGACTATTATGAGCCACCAGTTCGATGCTAAACGATGCACAAATAAATTGTTCTAGGTGTTCTATCAAAAAAATCCCCTATGTCATATCGTTTATTCAAACGATGCATAGGGGATTTCCGTTTGTTTACTCTTACTCTTCCTTGATAGCGCAGTTGTTTCAAATCGCATCAATCACTATCAACCTTTTATGATTTGGCAGACAATGTTTTCAGATAAGCCAGGGCATCATCTACCGTATTCACAGGAACCAGTTTCATTTTAGTGCCAATCTGTTCGGCTTTGGCTTCGGCTTCCTGATAATTCTGTTTCGGAACGAAGAAAATCTCCGCCTCTTTTCGATCCGCAGCAACGATTTTATGCACCACACCACCAATGGGACCGACCACGCCTTCCTTGGTAATCGTGCCCGTGCCGGCAATTCGGTGACCTTGGGTAAGGTCCCCGGGAGTAAGCTGATTATAAATTTCCAGGGTAAACATCAATCCGGCCGAAGGACCGCCAACCTGAGTATCCGTAAACGTAATTTGTTTATTCGAATCTTCGGGTTTTACTTTCTGTACGGTTCCGATCATTACGCCCAATCCAGGCCGGGTAGCACCCGTTTTGCTGTCTTTTACTTCAATCAGCTTCACATCACGGCTAATCGTCTCGCCTTCGCGTTCCAATTGCATTTCTACCGTATCTCCCACTTTTTTATCCTTCAACTGGGCAGATAATACGGTGTTATCCGGTGTAGCTGTGCCATTCACGCCGAGGATAATGTCGCCAGGAGCAATATCTCCTTGTGGTTTCGGATCCTCCGATAAACCAAACACGAAGATATGTTCAGGAACGATGGAATACTTAACACCCGCTTGCTCATAAGCCGCTTCCATGGCGGAAGATTGGGAATCGCTCATGAACCACACTTGTTCGGCAGAGTACTCTGCTTCCGTTTTTCCTTGCAGGCGGTCTTCCTTTTTGTCAATTTGCATATTTCGGTTAAACAAGGACGTACCCAGCAAGAACACATTGGCATACGTTGCTGACACCGTCGTCATCATGAATACACCACGTTCTTCCTGGTCCCCATCCTTAACCGTAACCATCGGTTTTACTTCATCCGCGCTGCCAGGCATATAGATGATATATGGCGTTGGCATGTACACTGCAACATAGACAACCAGAGCCACCACGATCACAAAGATCGAAGCTCTGAAGCCGCCAGATTTTCGAATCCGATTCATCGCATGAGCCCCCGTTCTTTGCGTTTCTTCTATAATTATAAGTCTAACATCCTCAATCTCACGCATACAATGGTACAGGCCGGATAGGCCGCAGTATTCTGTCGCTTGTCCGGTCAAGGCCGAACCGTTCCCAGGACGTCATTCGCCCGTCCAATCCGATTACTGCAGCCGAATGAATCGGCGCTATTTCATATGAGGTGAAACGATGACAATGCAGACTGAGGTTACAGGATCCAACCCGATCAGGTCAATACTCCTTAGTACCGGCGCTTTGTTACTGGTCGTCGCTGTAGTTGTATCTCCGAAAGATGCCTTCGATGCCTCCATTCAAGGATTGGACATCTGGTGGAAAATTATCTTCCCGGCAATGCTTCCGTTTCTGATGCTGTCGCAAATGCTCACTGCATTTGGTTTTACAGACGCTCTTGGCGTCTTGCTGGGACCACTGATGCAGCGTTGGTTTCGCCTCCCCGGCGAAGCTGGACTAGCCCTTGCCGTCGGCATGTGTGGAGGATTTCCTGCTGGGGCGGACACAGCGTCCCGTTTGGTTCGGGATCAGCAAATAACCGGCAAACAGGCCATTATTCTGGTCGCTGCAGCTCATTTCACCAATCCGATGATGATCATTTTGGTCATAGGTGCCGCTTTTCTTCACCAGCCTGCTGCCGGATACTTTTTGCTTATGATTCATTGGCTCAGTGGATGGATTGCCGCAATCATTGCCATTCATCTCAATCGCAGTGTTCAAAAACAGTCCACTACAGTCAGTCCCCCCAAGCGCAGTCAGCACCAGGGGCTTTGGTTTCAAATGATGAACGCAGCCCGTGAAGCCCAGGCCCGAGATGGCCGCGGGTTCGGCAAACTGCTGGGTGACACCGTGTCTCATGCGGTTCAGACGCTAATGATGACTGGTGGTTACATCATCGGTTTTGCCGTGTTCATACGACTTCTGGGCCTGTACATCACGCCCGGCAGTTCAGCTGCCCTCTGGCCTTCTGTATTGGAAGTGCATTTGGGCACATACCATTTAAGTCAAACGCCATGGGCTCCCTTGCTTACGATTCCCCTGATTGCTGCGGTTCTTGGTTGGGGTGGGCTGTGCTCCCATTTACAAGTCTCAGCTGTGATGAAATCCGCCGGAATGGCAGGCAAAAGCATGATCTATTTTGCTGCTGTACGTTTGCTTCATGCACTGATTGCCTTTTCATTAAGTGTCTTCCTTTGGATACCCTTTAGCCGCTACAGTGCAGAGGTATGGACTCCGTTCTGGCCTTTTGCAGGCGCGGATGAGACGACTCTGCTGCCGATGCAATCCCAGCTTGAAGGCAGCACCGCTGCGGCAGAAATTTTATGGAGCAGCTTCCCAGCAGTCTGTATCGGACTTGCGATCATTCTTGCCGTTATGATCAGCCTGTCAGGCTTGACCCACTGGTTTAACCGCCGTTTTTCTCGCTGATTTTCCGGCGAAGTGCAGTTTCCACTTCCGGGGACACCAGATCGGTTACATCTCCATGGTAATGAGCAATTTCCTTGACGATACTGGAGCTCAAATACGAATATTTCGGATTGGTCATCATAAAGATGGTTTCCGCATCCGGGTTCAGCTTGCTGTTGGTGGAAGCAAGCTGCAGCTCGTATTCAAAATCAGTCACGGAGCGTATACCACGAACGATGACCTGAGCTTCTTTTTGCCGAACATAATTGGCTGTCAGATCACGGAAGCTATCCACCTCCACATTAGACAGATGGCCTGTAACTTCTGTAATGAGCGCTTTACGCTCTTCCACCGTGAACAGTGGATTTTTGCTCATGTTATTCAGTACAGCCACGATGACGCGGTCAAATTGTTTGGAAGCCCTGGCGATAATGTCCAGATGGCCCATCGTTACAGGATCAAAACTCCCGGGATATACGGCAATCCGTTCCTGCCTGTGTATCATTTCAGTCATGAGGAGCCTCCTCTTCTGCTATGCTGTTTTCTCCATCATTCGATGCCTCAGGTGCATAATCATAGATGGACACAGCTGTCTCCCCATACACAGCCTTGCGCGTTTGTTCAAACGGGCCGAATTGCTCAGGGTAACTATATTTGGATTCATATTCAAGCACGATCGTCGCTTCCGGTTTAAGCAGTTCAAGTTCATGCATCGTAAGCATCAGCTCATCCCCGTTTTTCATCCGGTAAGGCGGATCGAGAAACACCAGATCAAATTGTGTCGTTCGCTTGGCAAGCGCCTTTAACGCACGACCTGCATCATTTCGGTATATAGCTGCCTGATCCTCCAGCTTGGTTGCCTTCAGATTGGCGCGGATCACTTCAATACTTTTGGATTCCAAATCAACAAAAACAGCCTTGTCCATGCCGCGGCTCAGCGCCTCAATTCCGAGACCACCACTACCCGCAAACAAATCCAATGCTGTACCGCCCTCAAAATAAGGGCCAATCATGCTAAACAGCGCTTCCTTCACCTTGTCGGTGGTCGGACGTGTTCCATTGCCAGGAACAGCCTTCAGCGGTCTGCCTTTCGCACTCCCGGATACCACTCTCACTGATGAGTCACCTTTTCTCTCTATGTAAGTTTATTGATACAGCTATCGTACCACACTCGGGTTCAGTTTGAAAAATAGTCTGTCTCCATTCATTTTAAAAAATTGTTGACCCGTTTTTGACGCATATGTATAAAAAGGAAACATTTCGGCCATTCTATAATTATCGACATCACAAGTGTCGTAGACAACCGCGGAGAAGACTTACGTTTCCCCATAAGCTCTTCGTCCGGTTTCTCCTCTCCCATGAAAAATAGGCCCTCGAAAGAGGGCCTGTTTTTATTTGCTTTCAAATATGTATGGAAACGATTAGCTAAGACTGTATGCCTTCTTCAATAAGGTGTTACGGCTTCTTCCACTTCAACATCTACTTCCGGCTCCAACCAACCGATTTCTTTGAGCCAAACTTCCATGTCATTCAGAAACGCTGCATGATCCAAATTCGCTATTTTGTATTTCTTTATCTTCTCACTTAAAAAAGCATAAAAGGAATGACCTAACTCAACCCGTTGTCTTCGTTTACTGGACTCTTTGTAACAGTCCTCACTTACCGTCATGTCAAAATAAATCACTTGCTCTTTTTTGGCATATCTGACCGTAGACTTTCGTTCATATTCTTCCGGCAGGCAGCGAAAAACAAAGAACAGCTCGATATCACATGCCGGATACTTCATTTCAGCTTGTTCGAAAACAGGCTCTAACTCGTCAGATAGGGAGGCGATGTATGTTAACCCGGACGTATCGGATGTTTTGCCCATTTTCACAGTAACCCACCTCCTTGATTTACCAGTTATTCATTGTTCTCCATCTCCCGGTATTTCCGATTGGAGCGCCGCAAGTTAACCATGGAGAACAACAGAAGAACTACCGGTAAAAATAGATTCCAATTCTGCTTAATAATCATCACAATACCGAAGAACACAATCGCGAGCCAGACCAGTATTTCAATAGCCTCAACCTTGGTTAGCGTATGCTTAAATGCTTTTTTGGAGATGAGACGAACGAGGTAATACACAAGCACAGCATAGAACACACCCATACCTAGGATTGCGACTAGAGCAATTAACATTTCCATGAACATGCCCCTCTCACCTCCAAATTTGTTTACCTTAAGTTCCTTTATTTTACCATATAAGAAAATGTGTGTCTCAAGTTAAACTCCAAGAAATATTTTGCGTTTCCATGTTACTTCTCTTCTGTAATAACCGTTGCGTTGTAGATCACAACACGTTTTCCATTCAGATCAAATAACACTTTATTGCCATATTCCGTATCCTGCACATCGATTTTCCCTTCATAGGTCTGAATCAACTCACCAGAGTCACTGTACACCTTAACAATCCGCTCCAGACCCCCGGAGTTGTTGGATCTCATCGTTTTCAGCGCCCGTTCACCCGAAGCCGTATTGAAATACCAGATGAAACACCCCACAATGATACCGAGTACAGCCAGGACGGTAACCCATACGCCCGTTTTTGCCTTTCTACTCATAATGTTGCCCCCCTTCAATCCATGTCTCGTACAGTACGAAACAGCTTCGATAGCGGTTTCACGAAATGCAATTTTCCACTTTTCTTCCAACAACAAAAAACAGAGGCCTCCGATATACGGGGACCCCTGTTCTGTATTTATTTGAAATGACTCTTACAGTGAACGAATGACAAATTCAAATTCCAGTTCGCCGTCCGAGGCAATGCGATATTCCGGATGAACCGGCGCACCCCAGCTATCATCACCGCCAACACCCATCTGTTTGCCAGCTACAGTAACCACTGTATAGTGCACTGGCGGCAGCTCGTATACATGCTGCGCGTTTTCCAGTTCGAATGCCGTATACGGCGATACATTTAGCTCAACGGGAGCTGCAGAAGCTTCAATTTTGAAGCCGCGTCCTGCATCATCCATTAGTTTCGCCCAGCGTACTCCTGTGCGGTTGCCCGATTCCTGTGGTACCAGGTATGGCGCAACCGTATCCGCCACTTTACTGCCATGAATGCCTAAGCGTGCTCCAAATGCACGGTCCGCATAGTTTTCTTCCGGACCCATGGCCAGCCATTCCACGTTGCCATATTCCGGTGACGTTTTGAAAGACAAGGCATGAATCGGAAGGTCAGGCAAACCTGCTGTACCTTTGTAGGCGTTATGAACATGCACGCTTCCATCTGCACGCACAGTATAAGTCACTTTTACCTGCACATCTGCAGAAATGTTGAGCTTGTACGTGAATTCAATGCGATATTGATCCGGTTTCTGTTCTGCCTTCCACTCGGCACATCTTGGCAGCAGACTAGCGGCATACCACGCACCAAGTTCAAAGCCCATGGCAGTCCCTTTATCATTATCCGTCGTTGCCCGCCAGAACAATGGCGCAGGAGGCTGAGCAATCGTCTCACGGCCTGACAGTTTGAGGGATACCAAAGTTCCGAAGGCTTTGGAGAACAGTACGTGAGTTTGACCTACACGGACACCAATATTCACATCCCCTTCAACCACCTGAATATCATTTGTCAGATTCAGATCCTCTGCAGCTGTTGCAGCCGAATCTTGTGTGAAGATAAATTGACCAAACGCGACTTCGTCCCCTTTATCCGCCCAGAGGGTAGCCTCTTTGAGAACAAACGCAGCATTAACCGCATATTCGCCACCAGCCAGAGTATCTGCATCCAGCGGAAGACTTACTGTTTTCTCGCTTTGTGCAGGTACATTGACTTCCAACGTTCCGCGCAGCACTTCATGTCCCTCACGTTCCAAACTGTACACCAGTTCCAATGCTGATGTATCTGCGAACAGGTTGCCATTAACGATTTTGACCCCTTCACGATCCGGGAACAACTTGATATTTTGATAAAGGAACTTCACTTCCTGCATTTTGGCCGTTACTTTGCGATCCGCATGCACGATGCCGTTCCCACAGAACGAGTAGTCCGAAGGACGATCGCCGAAATCGCCGCCGTATGCGAGGTATTCCTTGCCGTAACGGTCTTTCTTGTAAATGGATTGATCGATATAATCCCAGATGAATCCACCCTGATACATCGGGTATTTGTCTTCCAATTCCGTATATTTGTGCATGCCACCGATGGAGTTACCCATGGCGTGCATGTACTCACAGCTGATGTAAGGCTTGGTTGGATTCGCATTCAGGAATTCCTCAATGTCTGCTGGCTTGGCATACATGCGACTCTCCATATCACTTGTCTCATCGAAACGACGATCATGGAAGACTCCCTCATAATGCACCAGACGAGTTGGGTCAGCTGATTTGAAGTATTGGGATACTTTGTAGATGACTTCGCCGCCGTGTGACTCGTTACCACAGGACCAGATCAGAATGGACGGATGGTTTTTGTCACGCTCCACCATGGATACAGCCCGGTCCATGACAATGTCATGCCACTCTGGTTTATCTCCAGGAATGACCCAGGAAGGCTCAACGGCGCCAAGCTTTTGCCAGGAACCATGTGTCTCCAGGTTCATCTCATCAATAACATACAACCCGTATTCATCACACAATTCATACCACAAGCTTTGATTCGGATAATGTGATGTACGAACCGCATTCATATTGTTCTGTTTGATGGTACGCACATCCCAGAGCATGTCCTCTTTGGTAATGGCACGGCCACGACGCGGGTTGAACTCGTGACGGTTTACTCCTTTGAATACAATGCGTTTACCGTTGATATGCATCACTTTATCGATCATTTCGAACTTGCGGAAACCAACGGACTGAGGAACCACTTCAACCAGCTGCCCTGCAGCATCATATACACGGATGTATAAACGATACAAATACGGTATCTCCGCACTCCACAAGTTTACCTTGCCGAACTCTTCCCGAAGACTAACCAGACCATTCGTAACTTCCACACCACCAAATGTTCTCAAAGCGTTCCCTTCAGCATCACGCAGCTCAGCTTCAACTCGTGCTCCCGCAGCAGCTTTACCTTCCAGCTTCAGATCGAGGTTCAGCGTACCGTTGGTATAAGATGGGTCCAGATCTGTTACCACACGCAGGTCCCGGATATGCGCTGCCGGTACCGTATAGAGATATACGTCTCTGAAAATGCCGGAAAAGCGCCAGAAATCCTGGTCTTCCAGCCAGCTGCCCGTGCTGCGTTGATAAACTTCCACAGCCAGTTTGTTCTCTCCATCCTGAAGGAACGGTGTCAGATCGAAATCCGATGGGGTGAAGCTATCTTCACCGTATCCCACGAACTGTCCATTAAGCCACACATAGAATGCTGATTCGACTCCCTGAAAGGAAATAAATACCGGATTGTTCTGCCATCCTGATGGCAGGTGGAACGTCCGAATGTAGCTTCCAACTGCATTTTTGTCCTGTGGCAGTGCTGGCGGACGCAGTTCGTTCAATCCATCCCAAGGGTATTGTGTATTTACATATTGAATTTGGCCATATCCTTGAAGCTGAATGTGACCAGGCACTTCGATATCATCCCAGCCTTCACTGGAGTAATCCGATTGGTAGAACAGCTCCGGCCGACAATCCGGACGAATGGCATAATTGAATTTCCAGGTTCCGTTCAGGTCATAACGCATTTTCATGGTTCCTGCAGCCTGAGCTTCCTCCATGGTGCTGTAATAACGATGATCCGAGTAAGCGTTTAGACGGTTGACCTCAAAAACGCTTACATTTCCCAGCCAGTTGATATCTGCTTGTGTTGCTTTCATCGGCTCTCTCTCCCTCTAGTGCGAATTGTATAATATGAATTATTCAAGATTCAAACCTGTATTTCCTCTTCCAATAACAAACAGAAAGACAGAGGTACACCATTGCTGGTGTCCTCTGCGTTTTTTTCTACATCAGTCTTTTCAGATGACATCCACTATTCCTTTATTTCACAGAACCAACCATACCAGCGACAAAGTGTTTCTGCATAATGAAGAACACTAATGCTGTAGGCAGCGTGGCGATGACAATCGCTGTCATGATCACCCCATAATCCGGCGAGTAACTGGAGCCGAGATTAGAGATCAGCAATGGGATCGTTTGTTGATCTGGTGTCTGCAGCACAACGAGTGGCCACAGGTAGTTATTCCAGCTGCTCATGAATGTAATGATCGCAGCTGCCGCATATGTTGTTTTCATTGTAGGCATGTAGATCTTCAGGAAGATACCCAGTTCGCTAAGACCATCGATCCGCCCTGCTTCAAGCATCTCTTTCGGGAACATTTTGGTGTTCTGACGGAAGAAGAAGATCAGGAAGGCCGTTGTGATCGTTGGCAGAATGACTGCCGCCATTGTATTGATACCCATAAACGGTGCAATTCCCGAGATGGTTGCAAACATCCGATAGAGCGGTACCATCAAGGCTGCGAACGGAATCATCATGGAAAGGAGCAGGATGTTGAAGACGATGTCACGTGATTTCGTCCGGTATACTTCAAAACCGTAACCAGCCATGGAACCAATCAACAATGCAAGCACTGTGGAAATAATGGACACAATGGCCGAGTTGCCCAGTGCCTGTACCAGATTGGTCGTATCCAGCAGCTTCGTGAAGTTATCTATGAAAGCCGAGCCGGGTAACAATCTGCCTTTGGTGACATCTACCGAAGCATTCGTGGAGCTGACGAGCATCCAGAAAAATGGAAAGATCGATATGAAGGCCACAAGGGACAGGAATACGTAGGTGAAAATGCGTTTCACTTTGTTCTTAGCCATTTTTATCACCTGCCACTTTAAACTGGATGATGGACAATACAATAATCATCAGCACGATGGAATACGAAACGGTTGCCGCATAACCGAAGTCCGGTGAATATTTGAACGAAAGGTTATAGATGTATTGCGAGATGGACATCGTTGCATTACCCGGTCCACCCTTGGTGATATTCATGATTTCATCAAAGATTTGCAAGGTACCAATCGTTGATGTAATGGACGTGAACAGGATAATCGGTTTGAGCAATGGTACTGTAATTTTGAAAAATTGAGTAAATGCATTTGCACCATCAATACGTGCTGCTTCATAAATGGATTGATCAATATTTTGCAGGGAAGACAGATAGAAAATCATGTTATATCCGGTCCAACGCCAAGTAACAGCGATTATGATCGTAATTTTAGCCCAGAAGGGGTCGGTGATCCATTGAATCGGTTCAGCAATGACATGCAGATTCATCAGGAATTGATTGACCATTCCGTCTGCAGAGAACAAATACTTAAATACAACAGAGTAAGCAACCAGTGAGGTTACACAAGGCAAAAAGATTGCAGTACGGAAAAAGCTGCGGAAGCGCAGTGTGCTGTCATTCAACAGAACGGAAATGAACAATCCGAGAATGATCATGACAGGGACTTGAATGATCAGATACAAAAATGTATTCGATACGGCTGTACGGAATGTTGTATCAATAAACAACCTTTTATAGTTATCGAGCCCCGTAAATTCAAGATTGGCACCCACGCCAGACTTGAAAGATAAGAGCAGTGCCTGCAGCATCGGATAGAAGTAAAATGCAACAATCCCGATGACAGCGAGTGAAATAAAAGCCCATCCAGTCAAATTATTTTTCTTTTGGAGACTGTCTCCTGTATTCATGGCTTTCACAGTATGGCTCCTCTCTCTCCATGCAACATGGATAGAACCCATGGAGCCTTCCACCATGTCCGGTCGGCAGTGTGCTTCGCCAGACGGTGGAACGGCTCCGATGCTTCCTTGGGTTCTATAAGTTACCGTGGATCATCTTAGTTTAGTTGAGCTTCAGCTTGTTTTTGTGCATCAGCCAGAACGTCGTCGATTGCTTTGCCGTTCAGGAAGTTTTGCATTTCAACAACCAGAATGTCCTCAATTGCATATGTGTTGATACCGTAGTTTACGCTAGGGATTTCTTCAGTCCATTTTGCGAAGTCTGCAAACACTTTTTGTCCACCGAAGAACTCATCTTCTTTGTTAAACGCTTCACCTTCAGTTGCCGGTTTGTATGTTCCGATTGCGCCAATACCGTTCAGAAGGTCTTGATACAATTGTTTGTCAGAACCAAACGTACTGCCGAGGAAATCTGCAGCTTGATCTGCACCAGGAACATTGTTCATGACATACCAGGAGCTTCCTCCAAGGTTGGATGCATGTACAGAGTTTGGTTGACCAGCCATTTTAGGAAGCGGAGCTACCGCCCATTGTCCGGATTGGGATGCTTCTTGACGAACGGATGGTGTAATCCAGTTACCTGTTGGGATAGTGGATACGTCACCATTGTTGAATGCTGCTACGAACTGGCTCCAGTCGGAGTTCAGTTTAACCACATTGGCGTCCATCATTGCTTTGTAAGTGACAAATGCTTCTTTCAGTGCTTCATTGCCAGCCAAGTTTGGTGTTTTGCCATCTTCTTTGGAGTACCATGAACCTGCGGATTGAATCATCATACGAATCAGACCCAGGTCATTCGGATCCAGAGTGATCAGATCTTTACCTGTTTTTGCTTTTACATCTTTACCAATTTGGATGTAATCATCCCACGTAATATCTTGCAGATCTTCAGCTTTGTAACCAGCTTGCTCCAGCAGGTCGGTTCTGTAGTAGAGACCTGTTACACCGGAGTCAAATGGAACACCATATTGTTTGCCGTCATAAGCTGTCGGTCCCAATTTGTAATCGGCAAAGTCAGAAGCCGTGAAATTGGAAGACAGATCCTTGAAGGCATCAGGGTAAGCATTCAGGAAGCTTTGTGCACGGTAGTCTTCAATTAGTACGATGTTTGGAAGACCGTTGCTTGTTCCCGAGTTCAGACCTGTGTTAAGTTTTTGGATAATATCATTTTGTGCGTATTCAACAACGTTGATTTTTACATCAGGATGATCTTTAGCGTAAGCTTCTTTTGCTGTATTCAATGCAGCAATGTTGAACGACGGGTCCCATGCCCAGATCGTAATCTCATTGGATTCTTTTTCACCCTCGCTAGCCGTGTTGCCTCCTCCTCCGGAAGAACATGCGGACAACAGCAGGACAGTAACGAGCATCAATACCCACATTTTTTTCAAATCATTCAACTCCCCTTCAACCTCTTTGTGTGTAATTTGTTTGCGTTTTCTGAAAGCGGTTGCTTTCGATGTATTCATCTTATCATTCCCAAATCGGCATTCGTTAGTAATAATTTTGTACGGATTTGTCATCTTATTGCCACAATGAAAACCTTTACAGAAACCGTTTGCATTAAATTTGGCTTTTGGTAATTCCTTTTGATTTTGGAGTAGATCGAGCCAAAAATTTTACCATTCAAGCAAAACATCGCTTTCATTTATCAAAATAAAAAAAGCCCTTCGTGTGGAGACCACTCCACAGAAAGACTTTTGATCCGGTTAGCATGTAAACTCATTTTTCACCTGTGCCACTCTTCAGCTAGTAATCAGCGGAAGTGTAACCGTTACTCTTGTTCCCTCGCCTGGCGTACTCATAATGGTCACACCGTAAGGGGCACCATACAGCAGTTCAATCCGGTCATGCACATTACGAATACCAATGCCGCTAAACAGCTGCCGATTATTTTTGGGATTAGGCAATGATTCGCCCATTGAGAACCCTTCAATACCATCTCCGTTATCCATGATCTCACATATCAGTGTTTCTCCTGCCCGAGAAACAAGAACATGAATGGTTCCGGTCTCTTTGCGGTTAAAGGCGTGGAAGAAGGCATTTTCAATAAACGGTTGAATGACAAGTTTGGGTACATGGTAGTGATTACAGTCGGGAGCTACATAGAAGGCCGCTTTGATTCGTCCACCATAACGGACATGATTGATGAAGACATAGTTCTTCAGGTTCTCCACTTCCTGCTCTACCATAACCGTTTCACTTACGTCGCTGATCGTATTTTGCAGTAAGGCAATCAATGCATTAATCGTCTCTGCTGCCCGATCCTTGTTCCCCTGCTGCACGAGTACCTTCACCGAAGCCAGGGTGTTATACAGAAAATGAGGATTAATCTGGCTTTGCAATGCCGCAAGTTCTGCATTGCGCTGTTCCCGCTGGGTCAATACGAGCTGATCCACATAGTCATGAAGCTCATCAAGCATGTAATTGTACGCATGACCAAGCTGCCTGCTCTCATAACTTCCACTAACCGGAATGTAGTTATCGAGATCGCTTTTTGTAATATTGGACATTTGCTTCACAAGCCTGCGCAGCGACTTTGTAATCTGGTTGGTGATTAGAAACACCAGTACAAGCGCCCCAGCCACAATGGCTGCACAAATCAAGGCAATGGTTTTGAGATCAAGCAATTGTCCCACAGCCTGATTCTTATCAACGACATTAATAATATAGAAACGGTAAAACGGCAGATATTCGGATAATACTACGCTGTCCTGCTCCATTACCTTTGCGTTTATACCATTATTTTCGCTTTTCGTGGCCATTTGTCTGGCGTAAGATAAAAGCTCCAGCTGCTTCGTACCAATCCATTCCTCCCGGTTGGAAGATACAATTTCCCCATTTTCATTGAGGATGACTACATCGTTGCCTCTGCTCGTGAAACTGCTGTAGAACTGACGGAACACATTCTCTTTGATGGTTACATAAAGCGTTCCGTAAATCCGGCTCTGGGTTCGATCCGCCAGTGCTTTGGTAGCGGAGATCATCTGCTCTGTGCCAACGTCGGTGTCCGTTCGGTAATCGTCAAAAATCAACCGATTCGGTGTCTCCACCGCGTCGATCGTAATCGGCAGTTCTCTCAACTCCTCCAGCGACATCCTCAGGTGGGACCGGTCCGTAGAATAGGTACGCCCATTAATTCCGCTAATCGTAATGCCAACCTCATAGGATTCCATAATGGACTGGATACGGTCCATCGATTCCCTCATATTATAATAGGACTTGGCCATCGTGAGAGAATCCCCTTCTCCCTCCGACAGATAGCCGCGAATGGCCCCGCTTTGGCTTACGTTGTTGGAGACGGCCGCAATCGCATCATTAAAGGATTCGAAGGTGGTCTTAATCTGACTAAGCACCTTGGAGTTAGTGATGCTAAATGTCTCGGTAAACAGCTTCGTCGACATATGGACGGTAGTCCATAAAATAAGTACGGAAACGAGAATGATGCTAATCACCATGACGAGAAACAGCTTAGGAAACAATCCGAGACGTGATAATCCGTTCATCCATTTCTTCATGATCTATTCCTTCTGACTTTATGCCCAGAATTTCCGACGATATCGGCTTGGTGACAGTCCGGTAAATTTTTTGAACACTTTGCAGAAATAGCTGTGATCCGAATAGCCTACCATGCTGCTGATTTCGGAAATGGTAACATCATCCGATCGCAATAGTTCTTCTGCCTTCTCAATGCGAATTTTGTTCAGATATTCGTTGAATCCTTCTTTTTTATGTGACGAAAAATAACTCGATAGATACGATGGATTAAAATGAAAATGCTTCGCGACTTCAGCGAGACCGAGCGGTTGATCGAAATGCTCATGCATATATTCAAGCAGCATCTTCATATTGGGGTCACTGCGTTTTCCTCCATCACCTGCCGTGCATTCCTGCACTTCAAGCATGAACTGATCAAGCACCTGCATGGCTTCATTCAGGCTTGAAGCTCCGTCCACGTTTTTGAAATAAGAATACTTGCTCTCTTCCAGAGCCGAAGATTGTACGTCCAAATCCGCAAGGGTAATCGTTACGTTGAAAATCAGATTGCCCAAAAAGGATTTGATTTCGAACACATCCGCAATGTAGTCACGTCCCAGGGTAAGGGCATGCTCTTTCAAATACTCCCTGGCTGACTCGGTACGATTCCGCTTTACGTGCTGCAAAAACATATTCACATTAAACTGGTAACCTGCCGTATGCAGTGGTGGAAGTTCGCTGAAGACAAGAATTGAACGGTCCTCATAATAAAAACGATATTCCATGAGTTTAATAAGTTGATTACGGTACACTTCACCCATCTGATCAAATGATGTAAAGCTGTCACTTAAGACCCAGCTGGGACCATTAATGCCTGCTCCATTTTCAATGGCCATCTCTTTGATCCGCCCGACCATCCACTCCTCTTTGGCAGGGTCTACATTCAAAAGGAATATAGGCATTTCACTCTCCACCGGTACCATGGCACATTCCACATCGGCAAGGTAATTTAGCAGCTTGCTTTCGGTATCCTTCTGACTCAAGTGCGAATGCTTCCCGGAAACAAGGAGGCGAAAACAATGATGTGGAAACGTGTCCCTGACCATAGCCATATCTTTTTCATCTTCCAATGCAAAACCGGATATCATCTTCTCCATAAACTGTCCCAGCTTCCACCCTTCATTTGAAGGCTCATACTGCAGTTCAGGAATTTTCCCGGCCGTTCGCTGAAGTACCTGCAGCAGCTCGTCGGTGTCCAGCTTTGGTTTCAAAATGTAATCTGCAGCTCCGTGCTGAAGTGTCGAACGCACATATTCGAATTCACTGAAGCTGCTGAGCACAATGACTTCAATCTGCGGCTGGCTCGCTTTAAGCGTTCGTACAAACGCTTCACCGTCCATTAGTGGCATCACAATGTCGGTTATGACGATGTCAGGCTTCAGCAAACGCACCTGTTCCAGGCCTTCTTCGCCATTGGACGCTTCCCCAACAATCTGGAATCCTTCCGATTCCCAATTCATATGATGCTTGATCCCCTGGCGTACCAGAAACTCATCGTCAACAATCAGCACCTTACACAACCGGTTCATGATCGCGACCCCCTTGTCTAATCTTTCCTCTATGTCTCTACAGGTTATACCTTTTTTATATCGGATATAACGGGTCCCCAGTGTTAGCGGTTACAACAATTTTAAAGTTTGGTTCTCTCTTTATATCCCAAAATCGTTGTTAAATCAATGGAAATTGAAAGCCAGACGTATTCCTGAAAGAAAATCCACTCATTCATTTTACACTATTTTTCGACAAAAAAAGAAGCCATGGTTCACCTAAAGACAATGGGTGTTCCAGGACTTCTTATCATATCTTACGATCTACTTAAAGTTCAATGATTACTTGAACAAACCAAAACTCTTCATGTACATTGAAATTCCTGCTGTGATTTAGTCAGCCTGATGCACTCTGCCATACGCATGGGTCTTCTGCCCTCTAACACCGGGCCTAACCACAAAGACAGAACCGGCATCAGGCGTTTCCACCAAACGTTCCTCACTGATGCCTATTCGAGCGGTTGTGATATAGAGATCCTCCAAGTCAGGTCCGCCGAAACAACAGGAGGTTACCTGGTCTGCAGGCACTTCAATCTGCTCCAGTAATTCTCCGTTGTGCGGGTTCCACCGTGTCACTCTTGCGCCGCCCCAATGAGCAACCCACAACATGCCCTCGCTATCCACCGTCATTCCGTCAGGGAAACCAAAGTCCTCCGGTACCGAAATAACACTTGTCCGATTCGTGATTTCACCTGCTGCGAGATCAAAATCAAATCGGTCAATGGAACGTGTAGGGGTATCGATATAGTACATCGTTTGCTCATCCGGACTCCAGCCAAGTCCATTGGAGGTAGACACATCTCGAACCATGGTTCGAACCGGTTTGCCTTCCTCGAGACAATACAGTGAGCCTGCTTTACTTTCATCATGCAAACTCATTGTACCCGCCCAGAACCGACCAAGGGAATCACATTTCCCATCATTGAATCGATTGGTGGCTTTGTCGCTCTCGGGATCCTCGATTGCCTTCAATTCTCCCGTGCTCAGATGGTAGGTATGGAACCCGCTTCGGAGTGCCACAACAACTTCATCGCCGCGATAGGGAACAACAGCACCCACATGTTCACCTACGTCGTAAGCCTGATCCTGCCCTGTTTGAGGATCATAGACATGCACCTTGTAACTTTCGATATCCACCCATAACAAACGATTGTTTTCTGCATCCCAGCTTGGACCTTCCCCCAGCCGTGCCGGGGTATGTACTGCAATGTTAAGCTTGCTCAAGCAATCACATCCTTTTATGATTTGGCGCCGCCTGACCATTCAAAACCGATGGCATCCAAAAATGCTTTGGACAAAATCATATGGCCTGTTGCATCTGGATGAACACGGTCATAAGTCAGAACTGACGTATAGAAATGATCCCAGAACGGAACAAAGGCTGCCTGTGTATCCACCAAAATGGCATCAAACTCATTCGCTACCCTACGCACAGCTTCGCCATAGATATCCATTGTCGCGCGCATAGGATCTTCTGGATTGGCCTCCAGGTAATATGGGGTCATCAAGACAAGTCCTTTTAGATTGGGGCGAACAGAAGCCACAAGTTCTCTCAAAGTGGATTCATACTCTTTCAAAAACACATGCGAATCTGCCGAAAGTGGACGGTCGAACTGACGCCATACATCGTTAATGCCAATCATGATCGTCAACCAATCGGGCTTCAGATCAATAACATCACGGTCCCAGCGCTGCTTCAAATCGCGAATGGTATTCCCACTATTACCCACATTCTGAATACGCAGCATCAACTCCGGATAAATGGAACGCAAAAGTGCGTATACCTGTGCAACGTAACCATGTCCAAGTCCTGAACTGCCTTCACCTACAGGATGTTCACGACCACAGTCCGTGATGGAATCGCCAATAAAGAGCAGCTTGTCATTCTTTTGAAATTTCATAGTCGTATCTCCTTCGCCCTATAGCGCATTAAAATGAGGGGTAAACGGTTACCATCCTTGATTTTTGAGCCAAGTCAGCAACAGATCCGACCACGCCCGAACGGCATGATCATCTTCAGCAAGGCCCAGACCATGCGATCCTTTTTCGAATACATGCAGATCATAAGGAATACCTTGAGCACCCAATGCAAGTGCATAACGCAGGCTATTTTCAACAGGCACCGCCTGATCATCGCTCGTATGCCAGATAAATGCTTCAGGTGCGTCAGCTTTAACCTGCTGCTCTGCGCTAAATGCTCTAATCTGTTCAGGCGAGGCATTCGGGCCCAGCAGATTTTCGCGCGAACCAGCATGTCCGTATGATTCCATCGTTATAACCGGATAACAGAGAATAACCCGATCCGGGCGTGAGCTTTCACGCTCAATCGGATCTTCGTGATTCGGCTGTCCCTTATCATACAGGGTACCCAGTGTAGCTGTAAGATGACCGCCTGCAGAAAAGCCGAGTACAGCGATTTTGGAAGGATTGATACCAAATTCATGGGCATGGGCGCGTACATATCGGATGGCACGCTGACCATCGGATAGTGGTGCCGGATGCTGATGCGGGGCTACGCGGTATTTCAGCACAAATGCACTAATACCAGCACGGTTGAGCAATTCGGCAATTGGGGCTCCTTCGTGATCTGCGAGAAACCCGTAACCGCCGCCGGGACATACAATGACAGCGCTCTCGGAACCAGGCTGAATAAAAGGTATGAGATGTGGCATTTCTTCTTCATGCCCTTTAGCCGCATGAGGTGCTGCGTGATCCCATAATGGAATGGTTGTTGTTGTCAACTTCTATCATCCTCTCTTAGTAGAACGGATACGATCATCCGCTTTCGTTTTCCAATTGAAGGAATCGATATCATCATACGGCAACTGCCCCCATGCATCAATACCTTCCTGGCATCACTTTAGTTCATAGGCACATCGCGGGCGGAAAAACACGGTTAGATACCGTAATCTAAGAGCAGTACTCCTCCCTACTTCGCTATAAATATAACGTTCGAAACTGCTCAGGTGTTACACCTTCAATTCGCCGGAATGTCGCTACAAAATGGCTCGCATCGCGAAAACCGACGCGCGCAGCCGTTTCCTTCACAGTCAATTTGCTGTTCCCTGTCATCCATTCCTTGGATTTGCGAATCCGCAGAAGAATAAAATAGCTGTAGGCCGTCATGCCGAATGATTGTTTAAACAACGTATTCAAATGTCTTGGTGTAATTCCTGGCACGGCAGCCATCTGTTCAAGCCCGATATCGGGATCCGCATAATGCTGGTCCATGAATGCAATGAGCGGTGCTAGCCGTTCCACGGCATGCGAGATGGATGACCGGCTGCCAGTCATGCCGTGTTTTTTGAGCAGGATCAAAAAGCGGTACATATCGGCGGAAGCTTCCAGTCCGGACAAGTCCTGGTCACTGTCGATGGAACCCAGCACCTCCCTGCCGTAGTTCTCCAGCGGGCTTCCTGCTTCCCATTGATGAAGTGCCGCCTCCCCAAGTCCAAGTGCCTCGGTAATGGCCGGACACTGGGATCCGCCAAACGTAATATAGAGCGTCTCCCATTCCCCTAATGAAGGTACATATTCATGCGGCTCATTCGGAGGCAGGAGAATTCCGGAGCCTTCACCAAGGACTACAGTTGAACCAGCAAAATGGAACTCCCCTGCTCCCTTCACCGTCTGAAGCCAGTGATAACAAGGATAGCCTGCAGGTCGGAGGACGTTCTCCTGATTGCCGTTATAACCGATGCTTTCGATATACAGCGGGAGCGGCTCTTCGCGCGGAGTCATGAAATATCTTCGATGTGTTGGTGAGATTAACATGGTGTTCTCCTCTCGATGTGTAAGCGTTCAGCCAATGCACAGCTGCTTCTCTCATTTCCATATTCTTATATGAATCATTACTTTTCTTATATTTTAAAAGCTATTTGAATCATATAATATACAATTATTCTTATACAAGAGGTGAATATATTGATTAGCAGCAAATTACCCAAAATGTTCTATGGCGGTGACTACAACCCTGAACAATGGGATCACGAGACCCATCTTGAAGACCTGCGCATGTTTAAACTGGCAGGGATTGATATTGCCACAATTAACGTTTTCTCCTGGGCTCTGATTCAGCCTGATGAGGTAACCTATAGATTTGAAGAATTGGATCAATTAATTAACAGTCTCTATGAAAACGGTGTCTACGTTTGTCTGGCTACCAGCACGGCTGCTCATCCTGCGTGGATGGCCAAAAAATATCCGGATGTACTGCGTGTGGATGCTGATGGACGCAAACGCAAATTCGGCGGACGCCATAATTCCTGTCCAAACAGCCCAACCTATCGCAAATATTCGGAGAAAATTGCCGATAAACTGGCGGAACGCTACAAAGATCATCCTGCTGTCCTGGTATGGCACATCTCCAACGAATATGGCGGAGACTGCTATTGCGACAACTGCGAGAAAGCCTTCCGTGTGTATCTGAAAGAGCGTTACAAGACTCTCGATCAGCTCAATCAAGCATGGAACACCAACTTCTGGGGCCACACCTTCTATGACTGGGACGAAATCGTTCTGCCAAGCAATCTGAGTGAGCACTGGGGTAACAACAACTCAACGTTCCAAGGTATTTCCCTTGATTACTCCCGCTTCAACTCCGACAGCATGCTTGATTGTTACCGTTTGGAATATGATGCGATTAAGAAGCATGTCCCTGATTCGGTCGTAACAACTAACCTGATGGGATTCTTCAAACAGCTTGATTATTTCAAATGGGCCAAATATATGGATATCATCTCTTGGGACAGCTATCCGGGCCTTGCCACACCATTCAGCTTCACCGCCATGGCACATGATCTGATGCGCGGGCTGAAAGATGGTCAGCCATTCATGCTTATGGAACAGACACCAAGCCAGCAAAACTGGCAGCCGTATAACTCGCTGAAGCGTCCTGGGGTTATGCGACTGTGGAGCTATCAGACGATCGCACATGGCGCAGACACCGTTATGTTCTTCCAGCTTCGCCGCTCCATCGGTGCATGCGAGAAGTATCATGGCGCGGTCATCGAGCACGTTGGACACGAGAATACACGTGTATTCCGAGAAGTCGCCCAGCTTGGCAAGGAGCTGCAATTGCTCGGTGACAAAACACTGGATGCTACGGTGGAATCCAAAGTGGCGATTGTGTTTGACTGGGATAACTGGTGGGCCATTGAGAAATCCAGCGGTCCTACCGTTGCCCTGAATTATGTGGATCAGATTCACAAATATTACGCTGCCTTTTTCCGCCGCAATATCCAAGTGGATATTGTCAGCGTGGATACCGATCTTAGCAAGTATGATATCGTTCTTGCTCCGGTACTTTATATGGTCAAACCCGGATTTGCAGCCAAACTGGAGAAGTTTGTTGAAGCCGGCGGTACGTTCCTGACCACATTCTTCAGCGGCATTGTCAATGAGAGTGACCTCGTCACTACAGGTGGTTACCCAGGTGAACTTCGTAAGCTGCTTGGGATCTGGGTCGAAGAGATTGACGCTCTGCTTCCTGAACAGAAGAACAGCATCGTGCTGAAAGACACGTATGGTGATCTTCAAGGCAAATATGAATGCGGCATGCTGTGTGACCTGCTGCACAGTGAAGGTGCTGAAGTGATCGCCGAGTATGGAGATGATTTCTATCAAGGCATGCCTGTCGTAACCCGCAACACGTTCGGTCAGGGTGAAGCATGGTATGTGGCTTCCGATCCGGAAGAACGCTTCCTGGATGGCCTGCTGGGACAGCTTGCGGCAGCCAAAAACATCCACCCTTTGCTCGAAACACCAGATGGTGTGGAAGTAAGCGCACGTACAAAAGACGGCAAGCAGTACCTCTTCGTCATGAACCACAATGCGACCACTCAGTCGTATGAACTTGGAAATGGCAAGGCACAGGACCTCTTAACGGATCGCGAACTTTCGGGTAGTGTGGAGATTGAGGGCCGCGGTGTTCAGCTGCTTGAGATGAAGTGAGTTCGAGATGCAGTGATCCTATCCGTGTTGAAAAAGACAAAAAACAGAACGATTGGTAACCATTCGATACAACTTGTTACGAATTAATCTTAACACTCATGCTTTTTCTTAAAAATTACGTAATTCTCAATCAATTAAGCTAGATGTGATCTTCTTTTCATCATACTAGCTGCTACTAACCGTATCCGTATAACCGGATACGGTTTTTTGGCAACATTTGTGGATTTTTGGTGAGAAGGAAATATTACTCCATAGGGCGAATTTGGACGAGACACATATTATAAGGGCCCCTGCCGGAAAAGCGCTCCCTCATTCACCATTACTCAGCAAAATTAAAGGCATACATATGATTGGTGACACCCAAGATGTCACTAATCGGCTGTTACAATGGCTTTAGCACTCCGGCAACCTTTCCGGCGGCCTAACTCTCGAAACGGAGTGGCTGACATGAACAAAATAAATCGGCTTGCTGCCATCGTCATGGCATTACAGCACGGACTCGAAACAGCACATTCACTGGCAGACAAGTTTGAAGTGTCCCGTCGTACCATTTTGCGAGATATCCAGTCCCTCTCCGAGATGAACGTGCCGATTATTGCTATTTCCGGCCCTGGCGGCGGCTTTCGGCTTATGGAGGGTTATGTGCTGCCTCCACTGCAGCTGGATCCGGTGGAAGCAGCAACTCTCATATTCGCTCTTGAGGGAATTAGCCAATATGCAGATACACCTTTTCAAGAGAAACGCTGGACGGTTATGGATAAAATCAAAGGCATTATTCCGGATGACGTCATGGCTCGAATTGATCCCATGCTCAAACAGCTGAATCACTGTATCCCGGAGCGCAACTATATTCTTCATCATCTGGAACCGCTCCTTGCATGCATTCCTGAACACGGTTGGTTGCGTATCCTGTATCGTTCGGCTGCACGCCAGCGCTGGATCCAGATCCGTCCGATTCGCATTTATGCTTCTGCAGGATTCTGGTACTGTGATGCATATTCAGAGGAACATGGGGAACAGCGTGTGTTTCGAGTGGACCGGATTCTGGAAGCTGAGTCTATTGACTCCTCCAAAACCGAACAGTTAACGATAGATGCCGAGCGCGAATTGAGCCAGCCTCGCCCTTTGGAAAAACCTGCCGTTCGTATCAGAGCACGTTTAAATTACAGTGCCATGGTCGAGGCAGAACAAGACAGGCACATTGGTGAGAAATTGACAGAGATTGCCCCAGATCTCTGGGAACTTTCTTTCCTCTGTCCAGCAGACCAATGGGATTGGGCTGTTCGTTTCTTTTATCGTCTGGGCCGTGAAGCCGAAGTCATTGAACCCGAGGAACTCCGCAGCGAGATCAGGCAGCATGCCCAGGACGTGTACCGATTGTATGTGAGTGCTAACCCTAATTCCTGTACAACTACATAAAAGGAGATGCCTTAACCATGATTACCGAGCCGATTGTAACCTATGAGGAAGCTGTCCAGCGTATACACACTGCGGGATTGCTTCCACTCGCACCGTTATTTCCGGACTTTCCTTCGCTGTCTTCGTTAACGCCATCGGAAAATTGGCATACCGATTCTCCTCTCGATCCATGGCTGTGGCGTTCACGCCTGGCTGAAGAAGGCGCTGCTGCATACGGCAAATTTGTCAAAAAGAAAGCCATCCTCATCTCCCGTGAATGTTTCCCTTGGGTGCACAGGTTGCTATCTGACAGCAGAACCATCCAGGAGCAATATGATGCCGGCCTGCTCTCACGTGACGCATTCAAGCTCTATGAGCGAATCGAGGATCAGGAAGGCATTGATGGACGGGCATTACGTGCACAGGCTGGATTTGGCGCCAAAGAAGATAAGAAGGCATTCGATCAAGGGCTATTGGATCTTCAGAGCCGTACAGCCATTGTCATTAGCGGGACCAAGGAAAAGGAAGGTCTCGCAGACGGCAAGGTGGCCTGGAACAGTTCTTCTTATGAGACGGCAGGTCACTGGATGAGCCGTCAGGGTATCGAACCTTTTAACGGCAGCATCACAGAAGCACGTGACCTTTTACTGGACAAACTCGTTGAACACACGTCTGAGGCTGGACTGGTAAAAATCAAAAAGGCGTTTGGCATCGTTTAAACCGACATCTTGCACTTAAGATACACTTCGACAATAGAAACAGGCCGTTTAAAATTTCGATTATTCATAACTGGACACAACGAAAACCCCGGAGGCCAAATCACCATTGGCTACCGGGATTTTTAATAAGTTAATTTAGATATGCTATACCGAGGAAATCAAGGAATGTATAACTTATAGGATTACACCATCTTTGAATATGGCAATTTCCCTAAACCCATGCTGCTCACTGAGTGTCTGAGTACGTCCTGAGGCAATGTCAATCAACTGGCTGAAGAGCTGAACTTTCACGTCATCCATAGTACGTCCTTCGAGCAGTTGACCTGCGTTGAAGTCGATCCAGTGTTTTTTTCGATTCGCCAGATCCGATTGCGTTGCAATCTTGACCGTAGGTACCGGACCTCCGAATGGGGTCCCCCTTCCTGTAGTAAACAGTACAATGTGAGCACCCGCAGCTGACAATGCCGTGACCGACACCAAGTCATTACCAGGCGCTTCTACAATGTTCAAGCCGGTTTGGGTTACACGTTTTCCATAACGAAGCACATCAACGACGGAAGAACGACCGCCTTTTTGAGTACAACCCAATGATTTCTCTTCAAGTGTCGTTATGCCACCAGCTTTGTTACCTGGGGAAGGATTCTCATATATGTTCTGACCATGGTTTACAAAGTACTGCTTGAATCCGTTAATCAAATCCACCAAATCACCGAAAACCTGTTCATTTGCAGCCCGATTCATTAGAATGGTTTCTGCCCCGAACATCTCTGGCACTTCGGTCAGAATGGCCGTCCCTCCTGCAGCTACCAGCATATCGGCAACGGAGCCCACTAGCGGATTGGCAGTGATGCCGGATAAACCATCTGAACCGCCACACTTCAATCCGATTTTGAGCTTGCTAAGCGGAAGCGGCTGGCGCTGTTCCAGCTCGGCAATCTCCACCAGCTCTTCCATCAAGCGCAAACCCTCTTCAAGTTCATCATCTGCTTCCTGTGCCTTGAGAAAACGGACCTTCCCCTGATACTCTGGTGCGATGCATTCGCGGAACTGGTCGACCTGATTATTTTCACAGCCCAATCCGATAACCAATACACCGCCTGCGTTCGGATGTTCGACGAGGGAAGCCAGCAACTGCTGGGTATACTTCAGATCATCGCCAAGCTGCGAGCAGCCGAATGGATGAGGGAAATGGTACACGCCGTCCACCCTGCTGCCGAACTGTGATTGCCCCATACGTGCCAGTGCCTCGCATACCTTATTGATGCATCCTACCGTATTAACGATCCATATTTCATTGCGTATGCCTGCCTCTCCATTAGGGCGCAAATAGCCTTCAAATGTCCGTAAATGTTCCGGGGGCATATCGGCTTGAACGGATGCACCAGGCTGATATTCATATTCCAGCAAGCCATGCAGCCCTGTTTTCAGATTATGGCTATGAATCCAGTTCCCTTGTTCAATCCGTTCCTTGGCAATACCGATGGAGAAACCATATTTCAGGACATCATCACCTGGTTCAATTCCATGTACAGCGATCTTATGCCCTTTGGGAACATCATCAAGCAGTGTAAATGTAACCCCGTCAGGGAGGTTGACCGTTTCTCCCTTTGTGTAATCACGAAGAGCTATGATCACATCATCCTGCGGCTGTATGGCAATCCAGTCATGCGTTGTACTTGTTATATTCATTCCGTCTCACCTTCCAGTAGAACGATCTCATCAAGAAGCGCTTCGCGCAGTCCTCTTCGCTCATTCAGATTCTCTCCCCAAATGGTTGAATCCGACAATACGGCAGCCAGCCTGTCGTTCAACTGCTGCGGGTCCCTACGGAGTGAATCATAGCTCTCCCAATGTGCAGTTAAGGCTGCAAGAACATCCGGGTCGTCCTTCAGCACAACAGATTCACCGTTGAAACGATGCCCATGGTATCCGTCTAACGTATTCACCGGGCGGTACAATAACAACAGTCCGGCAAATCCCCGAACCAGGCGTGTCGGCCAGCTGTTCTGAGTTTGTTCATAAGACAATAAGGTAGGCAGAACACGCACCTTGAATTTGCCAATGGTATTTAACGCAATATCTTGAAGCTTATGATTGATATAGGGATTCAGGAATCGTTCGAATACCTCTTCAGCGTACTGGTCAAGTTGATGATCCGGCATATCCAGCGCAGGCACAATTTCCTGATGCACGGCTTCCCTGATCCATGGTCCAAATTCGGGATCCTCCATCGTTTCCCTCACATACTGCTTGCCTTGAAGAATGCCAAGAGAGGACATCAAGGTATGTGCGCCATTCAAAATACGAACTTTTCGCACCTGATAAGGCTTCAGATCTTTGACCCAGTGAACATTGAGTCCAGCCTGCTTCAGCGGCAGTTTCTTGTCCAGTCCCTCATCAGCCTGGATGGCCCAGAAATGATAGGGCTCTGCCGTGTTAATCAGTTGATCCTCATAACCCCAGCGCCCTGCCAATGTGTCGGCTTCTTCCTCAGCTGGCGCACCCGTTACAATCCGGTCAACCAAATTGTTCAGGAACAGGTTATGGTCTCTAATCCAATCACGGAATGCATCCGAATAGCCAAAGTCCTCACTGTGACGCAATACGCAGCTGCGCAGTACATCACCATTCCCTTCGAGCAGTTCACATGGCAGATGAATCAATCCTCTCGAAGGATCACCCTCAAACCGTACATAACGCTGATGGAGAAACACGGTCAGCTTGCCTGGAAATGAAGAAACAGGCTCTCCTTCCACGTAATCCGACTGAATATATTTTAATCCCGACTCCGTCGTATTGGAGATAACAAACTCCAGTGAAGGAAGCTCGGCCAGTTCCAAAAAGGCCTGCCATTCTTCATAAGGATTCATGCACTGGGAAAAGATCGAAATCATCTCGGTGCGCTCCACGGCTTTACCTTGAGAAAGACCTCGGGTAATCATGGTATACAATCCATCCTGATCCCGGATCTGCTCCAGCTTCGCCTTGCCCCCTGGCCTTGGCTGGGTAACCACCACACTGCCATGGAATTTGCCTTGTCTAGCACTCTCATGAAGCATCCAGTCCACAAATCCCCGCAAAAAGTTACCTTCTCCAATCTGCAGAACCTTTACGGGACGATCCATAATTTCCTTGCACTTTCGCTGCCCGTCGTTTCCCAACAGATTCAGCTTCAGTCTTGGTCGTTTGGTGCTCGCCGACATGCACACTCACCTCATCATTTATTTGTGATCATCCGAATCCGATTTCATCTGTTATACTCATCAATTGAAAACGCTTTAAATTCATTGTATCATCAAAAAAAGGAAATTAAATTGCTTATATTGCGTTAAATATACTCTTTCATGACCAGGCGTGTTCCCCCGTGTATGAATTAGCTTTAGAAAGGAGTCCTTATGGCACGCTCGCCCGTTCGCACAACCATCCAGTCAGAATCAGGCATTCCCTTTCGACTGGTCTATGCAGATACGAAAGCTCCCCACAATGAACTGCCGGATCATCTGCATGATTGGCATGAAATCATTTACGTATATCGCGGTCAAGGGACCATTTTTATCGATACGGGTCTTGAAGACATGCAGACCGGGGATTTATTCATCATTCCTGGCAGTACAGTACACCGGGCTTTGCCGGACGAGATTAATCCTGTAACCTCTTCAGCTCTGTTTTTCAGTCCCGGATTACTGACTGCGGCTGCAGGAGGCAGTGCTTCAGCCCTGCTCTCCCTGTTCGAACGATGCCGCAGACGCAGGGTTTATAAAAGACACCTGACGCCGGAGGAACAAGCCAAAGTGACTGCGTTTATTGAAGAAATCCATGCCGAATTCCAGATGGAAAATCAGCTGAGCGCCCATGCAGCCCTGCTTCGGCTTCAATTGCTGCTCATATTTCTTGAGCGTCTCGAGGACGCCGGCCCTGCGCGCTCTGTTCATTCCAATTCCGGTCCGAGCTGGCTGTCAGCCACGCTGTCCAATATTGACGATAAATTGCGCAGCGGACTTTCCCTGTCCGAGCTCGCTCTGCAGGCTGCAGTTTCTCCTGCTCATTTCAGCAGAGCGTTCAAAAAGTATACTGGCATGACCCTAACCGACTACGCTCTAGCCCGCCGGGTGATCATGGCGAAGGAGCATCTGCTTCGGAGCGATGACACCATGGCATCTGTAGCGGATGCCTGCGGCTTTGAGAGCCTACCCCATTTTTATCGGCAATTCAAAAAAATTACAGGCACCACGCCTGCGGCTTACCGCAGAACGATGAATGGTTGATTTGCAAAAGTGTAACATATTCTTCCATACGGCCCTTGTGGTATGATAATACGGAATAACAATGTCAGAAACGATACGTTTCTTCGGTCAGAGGAGCTTTAGATCCCATGCATAACGAATTCAATCGCCGAAATATCGGTATCTTTGCTCACGTAGATGCAGGCAAAACAACCACAACAGAACATATGTTATATCATGGCGGCATTGTTCGCAGCCCCGGCCGGGTAGATGACGGTACGGCAGCTACGGACTCCCTGGACATTGAGAGAGAACGCGGAATTTCCGTACAGGCAGCCATGACCTCCCTTACATGGAACAATACCGTGATCGACCTCGTCGATACGCCGGGACATATCGATTTTAGCTCGGAAGTGGAACGTTCCCTGCGTGTAATGGACGGTGCCATTCTCATTTTGTCAGCTGTGGAAGGGATTCAGTCCCAGAGTGAGACCATCTGGCACGCTCTGAGATCCCTTCGCATCCCCACGATTATTTATATCAATAAAATGGACCGGATTGGCGCATCAGCAGCAGCCATTATGGAACAGATTCACTCCACGTTCTCACCATTCGCATGCCCGGTACAATCCTGCGTCATGGATGAGGATTCATTCATCGGAGTTCATTCCTTATGGCGTGATCAGGCGCATCAGCAAACGATTCCCGGACTCTTCGAGATGATTGCAGAGCTGGATGAAGCGATCATGGAATCCTACATTAATGAAGTCCCTCTGCCATCAGAGCAGATTGATTCAACATTCCGCAAGCTGGTGCATCAAGGCGAGATATTCCCGGTTTGTTTTGGTGCGTCGGGGAAAGGTATTGGGGTATCCGAACTGCTTGATTCGGTTACCTGGTTCCTCCCACCTCCTGCAATCACAGTAGATTCTGCGGTCTCGGGGGTTGTATTCAAAATTGAACGAAACAAAACAATGGGACGAACAGCTTACGTACGCATGTACGGAGGCAGCATTCACAACCGGGACACGATCTATAACACGACCAGGGGATTGGAAGAAAAAGTGACTCAAATCCGCCAGATGGATGGTCGCAAATGGTCAGATACCGGAGCAGTACACAGCGGGCAGATCGCCGCTCTTTACGGTCTGAGCGAGACGCATGTAGGTGACATTATAGGAAGTCCAGACGCCGTTCCTCCCATGCCCCATATGGCGGTCCCTTTGCTGACAGTACAGGTACACGGCCAGGATCCGGCACGCTACCCCGACCTTGTTGCTGCATTGCAAGAATTAACCGATGAAGACCCGCTGCTTGACCTGCAATGGCTTCCAGAAGATCGGGAATTGCACCTCAAAGTCATGGGAACCATTCAGCTTGAGATCCTGTCGAGCTTGTTAAGCAGTCGTTTTGGACTGGAAGTTGTTTTTGACCCGCCTTCTGTCATTTACAAAGAAACGTTAAACGCTCCAGGTGAAGGGTTCATCGCTTATACGATGCCTAAACCCTGCTGGGCCATTCTTCGCTTCCAAATGGAGCCGCTGCCTCGCGGAAGCGGTCTGATCTATGAATCCACCGTTCGAACAGACCAACTGCTGCTGCGGTATCAAAATGAAGTACAGCGCCGTATACCAGAGGCCCTGTCTCAAGGCATGTTCGGCTGGGAAGTCACCGATCTGAAAGTAACACTTGTCGAAGGAGAGCATCATGTCTGGCATACGCATCCGCTGGACTTTGTCGTTGCTACACCGATGGGAATCATGGATGGGCTGGCTCGTACAGGAACGAAACTGCTGGAGCCGCTTCTGCAATTCCGCTTGACGGTACCGGAAGAATACGGAGGCAAGGCTCTAAGCGATCTTGTGCATATGCGCGCAACGTTCGAAGCGCCTGTTATTGGCGGCGGGAGATGTATTGTGGAAGGGCAGATTCCGCTAGCCTCTTCCATGGATTATCCGGTGAAGCTCCGCTCTGAAACCGGGGGACGGGGTGTACTTGTCACCTCTTTTGCCGGATATCAGGATTGCCCTCCGGATGTGAAGCCGATGCGCAAGCGCAGGGGTGTGAATCCGCTGGATCAATCCAAATATATTTTGAGTGTTCGAAATGCGATAACATCATAAACGGAGTTGAACTTGTTGTGCTGATTAAATTTTTGATATTCGGCCTTCTATGGCGGATTGTTGGCAATCCGTTTTTGGCTGTTCTGATTCTTCTCATTATTCTGTATTTCCTGGATCGTCGCTATGTCGGGGTGTTCCCCAGTTTCATGAAACCGATCAAACGTATGCGTACGATCTCACGGCTGCGTCAGCAGATTGCGATGAGTCCCAATGAAGTCTCTTCCAAGCTTGACCTGGCCAGACTTCTGATCGAACGTAAACGTTATAACGAAGCTTATGAATTGCTTTTGGAGCTTGAACGTCCCTATGAGCAATCTGCCGAATACTGGGAGGCATTGGGAACGACAGAACTTCACCTTGGTCACATGGAAGCAGGTGAGCGGCATATCCTGCAGGCTCTCGACATCAATCCAAGAGTTAAGTATGGTCAGCCCTATCTAACCTTAGCCAATGCCTTTAAGGAGTCAGATCGAGACAAGGCATTGACATATGTACATCAATTTCAGGATATCCACTCATCCTCGAGTGAAGCCTATTATTTGCTGGGTTCCGTCTACCGTTCGCTGGAACGTACCGCAGATGCCAAGCATGCCTATGAGCAATCCCTGAACGTCTACCGCTCCCTGCCAAAATACAAGAAGCGTCAGGAACGCCGGTGGGCTGTCCGCAGTTGGTTCCGCAAGCGCGGATTGTAGGCAACCCGGTATGTCGACAAGTGTTCGGCATACGCTCAGGTAGAGTCAAATGCCATAACTAAAAGAACGCCGATCTGTTTCAAAACAGAAATCGGCGTTCTTTTGTTTTTGATGCCAAAGACTGGAAGACGCTCGTTCACATTAATAATTTGCGTAAACGCTCTTCATTGTGATTCATCCAGAGGATCCGCTCGCGTAGCTTAATGATCTGGTTAACGGCAACTTCAGGTTCATCCGTTCCTTCGAACATGCGGCTGATAAAATGCATAACCACATCGAGACTGCGCAGCAGAATAAGCTGCGGAATAGCCAGCAGTTCATCCGGCTCCAGAATCACCTGTTTCCGAAATCCTCGGATCAGTCCTTCAAGCGCTTCCCACATCCATTCATCACTCTTGTCCATAGTTAGCAGGTCCGACATGGGAACAGCCAGCTCCATGACCCGCAGATCCCATGTGGCAAATTCAAAATCCAGAATGGCACAGATTCGGCCATCGTCATCCGACAAGACGTTTGATGCGTTCACATCTCCGTGAACCAGTTGATGAGGCAGACGTTCCATCCCGTTTAGAGCCTCGAACAAAGCTGGAAGCACAGGAAGCAGATCCTGCATTTCTTCTGCGCACGCCTGGAGCTCGCTAGGTGGAGACATACATAGCTGTATTAATTTTTCCGGCGGACAGAGTGGATACGCCAGTTGAATTTGATAATAAGGCGGGTATACAGGTTCAAGTGATATTTCCAGTCTTGACATAGCACCAGACAGCAAACCCGCCGCATGTCCCAGTTCAACAAGCTGATCTGGCCTATTCCACACCGGATTCTTGCCCGTATTATACGTAAAGAGGGCTGCGATTTTGTACTGTTCATTCCTCGGATCGTAAATGGAATGGAACGTGTGCCCATCCCCCTTTATGGCTTTGACTGGAGCTGGTACCATAAGTCCGAAGTCCGATTCTCTCAGTGCCGATAACACATGGTGCTCAAAAGCAACTTTCACAAGATCCGTATGTGTTTCGTACACTCTGAGAACATAACGCTCACCATCCAGTTTAAGCATATACGTTGTGTTGTTCATCCCGCCGTATCCGCGTACCGCTTCCCAGCAGGATTGAGGCAGAATTGCGGATATCACTTCCTTTATCAGCTGCTGTTCCAGATCCTCATGAGGACGTAAATGAATGTTGTGCACCGATTAATACTCCTTCAACTGTAATATCTATATGGATCGACAAGATATAATCCCTTATTCTCCCCATCTTAACGTATGCCCATATGCGGGTCCAGTCCGAATCAGGTATACCCACAGCCATATCGTAATGTCCTAATGAGTTCTTCAGTTAAAAGGTCTATACCCCATACGATTCAGTTGGTCCGCAATAACACGATACCCTCTTGCATTGGGATGAACACGATCCCAGAATAACAATTCCCGTTCATGCCCTTCAAAACGGTCGTATACTTGAGCACAGGCGTAGTTCCCCGACCCTGCACCATTCAGAAAGGAATTATACTGACGAACCCAATACGCTGCCTCTGCGGCTTGAGGATACGGGTTGTACAATCCGATCGTTCGGACCAAATAGGCACTGTTACCTTTTAACTGACGAATATGTCTCATGATCTGTGAAACGTTACTGCGGGTATCTCCAAGCACCTGTGTCATTTTACTTGCGCTTGGCATAGCTCCGCTCGCCTTGAATGTGCGAATGAGATCATTTCCGCCAATGGATATTGTAATGATGTCTGCTTCGCGCAGAGACTGTCTTACCCTCGTGTTGGAGGATACCATTTGCATCAGTTCACCTGAAGTTAATCCGTTGACCCCCATATTATCCATCGAGACAAATGTGCGAACATTCATTTCTGCCATTCTGCGATACAAAGGAACAAAGCCGGTGCCCAGCAGCGCGCCTGTGCCTACCGTTAACGAGTCTCCAATGGCCGCATATCGATATACCATCACCGTCGCCCCTCTCTGCTAACTTATGACTGACTGCTATATCTATATGAAAGAACCGAAGACAAGGCGCGGGATGGTGTCCGTAGGCGCTTACCTTTATTTTTTACGACATGCACATATTTCCTCAAAATGAAAAGCCCCTACGAAAATATTCATATTTCGTAGGGGCATTATAAGATTTCAACTACATGCTCAACGTACGGTCCGAATCCGCCGCATCCTTCTGATCCTTATTAGGGAAAGGCCACCAGTTGGCCCGGCCGAACATCTTCACCATGACAGGCACGAAGAACGGCAGGAACAACAATGAATACAGAACCAAACCACTAAGAACAACGGTAGCAATCTGCATCATGGAGAGAACTCCGGATGGATACATGGCAGCAAAAGTTCCGCTCAGAATAACGGCTGCCGACAGAATGACCGTACCCATGTTTTTCATGGCATACAGCATCGCATCCTGAACTCTCATGCCTTTATTTTCATTGAATCGATCCATCAGGAAGATACTGTAATCCACACCAAGCGCAATCAGCATTACGAATCCGAAGAAAGGCGTAACCCAGCTGATGCCCGCAAAACCAAGGATATTCACGAATATCGCCTCGGTTAGAGCCATGGATGTGAAATAGGCCAGCAACAGGGACACGATCAAATATATCGGCATGATCACGGATCTCAGAAGCAGGACAAGAACGATAAATGTGCCTGCAAGCATGAGCATCACCGTGCGTGTGTAGTCGTTGTTGGAGATCTCCTGTAAATCGGCGAACGTGCTGGTTACCCCGCCGACAGCAATGTCTGCTTTTTCCAGCGCACTACCCTGTACAGCACGGTGAACCGCAGCTTCGATATCCGGTACGCGATCAATCGCTTCAATACCATACGGATTTTCAGCGAAAATAACATCTATCGTCATGGTCTTCCGATCCTGGGACAGATACGTATCGAATACCTGTGCGAAGTCTTTGTTGCTCAATGCTTCTTCAGGTACATACCAGCCGGCCAGATCGGAATCCGGTGAGTCCTGCAGCTGTGTCAAATAATCCTGTGCGGAGTCGAGACCTCCAGACACCTGCGCGATTCCATCCACACTCTGATTTAAACCATCCGTTAATTGGTTCAGCTGACCACTCAGGTCCGAGAAGCCTTGCCTCATTTTCTCCTGACCACCCTGAAGCTGGCTGAGTCCATCCTGGATGGAAGGAATCTCGCTGATCACTTTACCTTGACCATCCGCCGCCTGCTTGAGCCCAGCTTCAAGCTGTCCTATTCCGGTTACAATCTGACCCAGCCCACTAGCTAGAGCCTGTTGTCCAGATGCAGCGGAAGCGAAGCCTTCGTTAGCCTGGTTGATCCCTGCAGCAGCTTGACTCAGATTGCTTTGAATCTGTCCCAGTGCCTGGGCAAGCTGGGCTGTGCCTGTTCCCGTTTCACCAAGTGTACCTTTGACCCGCAGATAGTCTGCGTCCTGGAGCAGCTCAGGGTATCTTTCTTCAAGCGCTGCAAATGATTCATTCAGACTGGTCAGCGCAGTCGATATGCCTGTCAGCTGCTGCTGAATTTCGCCGGTACCCTCACCAAGCGCAGCGACGCCTGCACCAGCCTGCCGGTAAGCTTCAAGCAATTGATTACTCGCCTGAGCCAGCTGGTCAGCACTTGTTTTCGCCTGCTGCAGCCCTGCTTGCAAATCACCAGCACCGGCCGAGCCGTCACGAATTCCTTGCTCAATCTGCTGAAGGCCTTCGGACAACTGGCTAATTCCCGATTGCAGCTGGGATGTACCTTTGCTCAGTTCTCCCGCACCATTTGCAGCTTCTTTGAGCTGGGGTTCATTTTTGCTTAATTGACTGCTCGCCTCGCTCAGACCATCACGAATTTTATCCAGACCCGTCTTCCCTTCCCCGAGTCCGTCCGACAATGTTCCCACTTGTTGGGTCACTTCGAAATCCTTGATCTCGTCACCAGTCGGCCTTGTCATGCTGCGTACCCCGGAGATTCCTGGAACCTTCTCCACTTCACGACTGATTTTCTCGGCTACAGCCATATATTTGGCATTGTCCATGGCTTCGTCGTTCTGAATAACAATCTGACCCGGCAGGGATTCCCCTGGACCGAAGCTGTCGGAGATAATGTTGAACGCTTTTACCGAATCATACTTCTCACCAATCTCATCCAAGCTGTTAAACGACAGTTTACCATCGTAAGTAGCCAGAAGCGGCACACAGACAGCTGCAACGATAAGCAGCGCAGCCCATGGACGTTTTAGAGAGAAGCGGCCCGCTGCTCCATAGATCTTGCTCTCCGCATGTTCAAGTGAACCTTTGGAAGGCCAGAACAGCTTCTTGCCCAGCACCGCCATGAAGAACGGAACAATGGTAACCAGCGCGAGCATCATTACGGCAATGCCGACTGCGACTGCCACTGCGGAACGGTACAGCATAAACTGCGCAAAACCGATGGCGACAAAACCAACCAGCACGGCAAGCGCAGAGAAGAATACCGTTTTGCCTGCTGTCCGATAGGTTGCAATAATCGCTTCCCACGTCGTTTCATGATGGGCCAATTCTTCCTTGAATCGGCTGATGAGCAGGATACAGTAATCGGTACCAATCCCGAACATGACTGCAACCATGAAAATCTGCGTAAAGGTCGAGATCGGGAAATCCACCCCATCGACCAGGAATGCAACAATCTGCTGCGATACAATATAACTGATACCCACGGTAAGCAGAGGGACAAATGGAGCTACAAATGAACGGAATACAAGGAACAATATGAGCAAAATAAATACAACCGTAATGTACTCCGATTTCTTGAGTCCCTCCTGGGAACTCTCTACCGTATCTTCATCGATTAATCCTTTACCGGTTATGTAGTGTTCCACATTGACCGAGTCCAGCGTTTCATTCAGATCCTCACGCATTTCCTTGACGGTACGATCTCCCTGATCAATAGAAAGGGACGTCAGGATCGTCTTTCCATCAGCAGAGATCATTTTGTCTGACAGTTCTGGCTGGGAGAAGGGCTCCAAGATGGACAAAATGCCGAGTTCTTCTTTCTTCGACTCCAGCTGCTTTACAGCCTTTTCCGCCTCTTGTTTGCCCGTTGTACCCAAACCATCGGGGTTATAAAATACAAGTGCCAGCTGACTGCCCTGCTGTTCGCCTTTTTGTGCAGCAGCTTCATCGAGGATGGCAGCTGCCTGGGTGGATGAGTACCCTTCCGGGACCGAAAACTGTCCTTTTTCCCGAATCAGTTCACTCATGTTGGGGGCCGTGAACATCAATACGGCGGCTACAACAACCCATAACCCCATCAACCACCTTCTTGCTTTCAGAATCGTTCTCATTTGCTCTCCTGTCCTCCCTCATTCGTAAGCAAGGTCGCCAACTTCTCAAAGGATTCAATAAAATTCTGTACTTCTTCCGGCTTAAAGTGGACCAGGTACGGCTCAAGAAGCTGCTGTATTTCCCGTTCTGTCTCGCGATATACCTGACGGCCGGTATCTGTCAAAGTCAGATAGACCACTCTGCGATCCCGCTCATCTCCGGCCCGATGGACCAGATCACGATCAACCAGCTTGTTAACCAATGCCGTGATGCTGCTTTTCCCGACGCAGAGGAGCTCTGACAGATCGGATGGTGTGCAGGACGGTTTCTCCTCAATCAAACGAAGAGCACAGAACTGGTCTGTTGTCATGGTCTGCCCCACCTTTTCACGTATTCGCGTATCAAACTGTTTGGATACCAGGAAGGATGCATCCAGATAACGGTTCACCAAACTTTTGGCATCCGGTGTATTCATGTTTATTCTCCTTTCTGACCTTTTTGTCCATATAGTTCACTTACCGAACTATTCTTCAATGAAACTATTCTATATTGAAACTATAATGCAAAGCAATACTTTATTCCTGTTATTTTGTGTTTTCACGACAAAAAAACAGGGCGTAAGGCTTAGCTCCCGGCCAAGTCACACGCCCTGTTTCTTGTTTTGTTACATTACGAAGGTCACCATGATTAAGGTGATTCATCATCTATTCTTCGATTGCATCCTCGTCTTTTTCCAGTACACAACGGAATCGTTCGACACCTGGATATAACTCACCCAGGCTGTATACGACAAAGCCAGTATTACGATAAAATTCCACAGCTTCCTGGTCCGTTTCCGCGATGAGCTTGTCCGGATTATACTTCTCCAGCAGCTGTGCAATCATGCCACGGCCATAGTTTTTGAAACGGTTCTCCGGTAATACCGCAATATGTTGGATGGTAATCTCGCTGGTCCCCGTTTTCTCATACCCAACCAAGCCGACTAACTGTCCCTCATCCTCATATCCATCCAGCAGAAGCTCGTCCTTATTCACATATTGTTGCAGCGCATGACCAACTTGCTCCGGGTCCGGAAAAACCGAGTAGGACAGCAATTCCTGCACTTCCGGCTCCTGTATGCGTGATTTTAGATTAATCAACACTCTTATATTCCCCCTATGACTTGCTTAATTCCGTTATCGTATTGTAGTCGTTAGCCTGTCAAAGTTCAAGTCCCATACCCTTGCAACTGAATCTGAAGCGCTGCGGGAGTACTCTGATTCACCTGAATACCAGCCAATTGAAAAGCATCCAATATTGCGCCGCCAACGGCTGGTAATTCGCTGGATATGTAATCGAACTCTTTTCCTGTAGATGGATTGTTTTGACCTAACCCTTTCTGAACAGCAGCCTTCATATAAGATGAGGTCAGGCAGCTTCCAGTCAGTGTATAAGAGACCTGTTTAGATTGAAAACAGCTTGCCAAGATAAGAATACCCACAACAGCTGTATCTGCTGCCGAGTCACATACCCTCATCGCAAGTGGAATTTGCTGAGTGGCAGCTTCCGTTACCAAGGGTGCCATTTGGCTGAATTTGCGGTTCATCGCCTGTTTATCATCAGCAAACCCTGCCGCTCCAAGCGCTGCGAGCTCCGGCACTGAACGCACATCCCAATATGCAAGAATCTGCTCGATTAAGGAATGATCCTCTGGCTCATATCGGCCTGCCAGAACGGAATGCACGGTATCGTATGACAGAAAACGCGCTGCCGTCGGAGCATAGTGCCCAAATTGGTCGTTTCGGAGCCAGATTTCCTGCTCCGTCCTGCCAAGGATCAAAGACCCGGTGCCCCCAATTGCTACGATTCCAGGCCTACCATTAAAGGCAGCTGTATGAGCAATATGTGTATCGTTTACCGCACTTCTCCTCCCAAGGATGCCCGTTTTGGCAAGAACACCCTCGGCCCAGGCGAATTCTTCTTCCCGGTCCAGACCTGCCATACCGGCTTGAATCGCAGCCACCTGTTCTCCCTTAATGCCAGCCTGCTCCAGCGCTTCTGCTATGCCACCGAGCACATGCTGCTCAGCATTGGAATCGTGATAACGATTACAACCTCCCTTTTCCACATAGGACAACAGCTGTCCATATCCATCGGCTACGGCCACTCTTGTATGACTTCCCCCACCATCTATGCCTATCACATATGTATTCATCTGTATCCCCCATACTCTGATAATAGACTGTATTAACGACGTTTCCTTATGTCATAGAAAACAGAACTGCCGGGCTGCATAACTTCATACTTCCCGGCAGGTTCTGCTATTGCTTCTGTACGGCAAAACGAAGCAATTCGCAGCGGAACTGTGTTGGTTCATCGTACTTTTCTTCTTCAATGGTCTGAGTTACGTGTTCCTGAAGCAGGATATTCCATCCTGCATATGCCTCTTCAAGCAATTCGGTGGCCTTGGCTGTTGACAGATTTAGTTCGATCAAAGGCTCAATTCGCCGTCCAGTGCTAATCTCCTGCTCCTCTACACTTGTACTCATTGTGATGCAATGAATTCCACCTGTGCGTGTCCCTGCCTGGAGACGACTTAGCGCTTCCAGAAAAGCATTTTCACCCGATACGTGCTCCAAGCAGGAGCAAGCTGCAATAAAATCAAAACTATTCGGCCTGATATCATAATGCTCCACGTCTGCTTTCACGGCTTTTACCATATGATCAACCTGATACTTCTTCGCATATTTCCGAAGTCCTTCTACTGCTTCGTCCAGCAGATCCACACCGATAACCTCACTGTTCGTTTGCTGCAGACGCTGTGCAATTGGAATGGTGTGTCGCCCTACTCCGCATCCCAGATCAAGCACTCGCAGTTCCGATTGGTGTGCGAGCAAACGCTCCAGCATCTCCATCACCATTGGCATCGGTCTCGCCATCCACGTTCCGGCTTCAAATAGCTCATTATTCTGATAAAAGTTCGAATGGTAACCTGCCTCCGCTTTGCGTGCTGCTTCGAATTGTTCATTTCCCATGAATGGCACCCCCGTAATAATCTAGAATTGAATTGTCAGCGTTCCTGAGATGGAAATTAGAATGATGGCCCAAATAACTAACGCTAGCAGGGCACCTGTGACAAGCATTTTCCCGGTGTCCCTTTTGTAAGGATCGTCATTAAATAACATTACCCCGCCAATAACAATCGCTATCGGTGGAAGAAAAATCGCAATTAGAATTAGCAGACCTATGGAGTAACGATCCAATACATCCTCCTCGTATTCTCCCATTTGTGTTGTCTCCGCAGGAACGGTCTTCATTTCAACCAGATTGCCACATGCTTTGCATTTGAACTCGTCTACACCCATTTCCTGTTGACAGTAAGAACAAACTCTTCGTGAACGCGGCATGCTGCACCTCCCTGTTATAAGCACCTACTTTTAACTATCCACGATATTAAAATCTATTTCGCGCGCTGCATCATTACCTTGTTAAGGAAGGCATCAAGGACTTCCACATAACGCAATCGATCCACCTGAAAAGCTGTACCGTGACCTGCACGGGGAATGGTCAGCAGCTCTTTTTCCGTAGGACAAGCTTCATAAAGCCGATACACCATCTCTGTTGGGACAAAGGTATCCGCCTCTCCATGAATAAACAGAACGGGAACCTGCACCTTGGCGAGCTGTTTGAGAGCCGATGCCTCCCCGAAGGAATACCCTGCTTTCCATCTGGAGATCAGACTTGTCACAGGGATAAATGGAAAGGGCGGTAATTTGTACAATTGTTTAAGCTGAAACGTAAGCTCATCCTTCACCGATGTATAGGAGCAGTCTGACACGATGGCTTTTACCTGCTCCGGCAGAGACTCCCCTCCTGTCATAAGAACCGTTGCACCGCCCATGGAGATGCCATGAAGCACAATGTCTGTCTGGTTGCCTACCTTGTTGATCACCCAGTGGACCCAATCGACATAATCCTTCCGATCCAGCCAGCCGAATCCGATGATGTCTCCTTCACTGTGACCATGAGCGCGATCATCAGGCATGAGTACGTTATAGCCTCTTTTCTCTACATAGTACCTTGCAAAACCAGCCATTTCTCTGCCTCTCCCGGAATACCCGTGCGCCAGAATTACCGTCTGACTCGACTTCCCAGTTGAAGCCAACCATATTCCCTGCAATTTCAACCCATCGTGAGACGTGATGCTTACCTTTTCGCCATCCTGCATGTCCAACCACTCCAGGTCTGAAGCACTGCTGATCAATTCATTATCCGGTTCAGGCATTAAATTCGGATTGTCGATTAGAAATGGTTTTGGCGCTCGGCGAATAGCTGTTTTGAAAAAGTATAGTCCTCCGAACCAAGTCAAAATAAGAATGACCAGAATAAGTGCGGTAATCCCGTATATTAACATGTATGCTTCTCTCTCCCTCTCAAGATCTTCTACCCCTAACACATTTAAGGATACATGTTCTTATGTACACTCGTTTTCAGGCGAAAAAACAGGCTTGCTGCCCTAACCTATTTCGTTAAGACAGCAAACCCTTTAAATGATTACCTTCTCCAAAGCTTCACAGGCTTCCTGGTATGCGGGTATCAATTCACCCAGCAATGGCTCAGCCTTCCTCACCTGACCTGTTTTAGCAAGCTGTTCAATCCTCGCAAAAAGCGTCGAACAATATTCTATTCCGAGACTCAAGCTGCCGGATTTCAGATCATGGGCACATTCCGCAGCTGCAATATGGTCTCCGGAAACAACGTATCTCCGAAGCACTTCAATTTTGCCAGGTGTTTCGTTACGATACATATCTAGCAGCATTTCAAGTATCGATTGTTCACCGTCGCTGTTCAATTCGCCAATCTCTTTGACTATGCTCATATTCAGCACTTCCCGAGGTTCAGAGGGATGCTGCCATTTTTGAATCATGTTTTTTAAGGATTCCAGTGTGAACGGCTTGCCAATGAAATCATTCATTCCAGCTTCAAGACATTTTTCTTTCTCTCCATCCATGACGTTGCCTGTCATCGCAATAATCGGAATGGCATGACGCATTTCATCCTGCTCCATGGCTCTTATTTTGCGTGTTGCCTCGAGTCCATCCATAACCGGCATCATGTTATCCATTAGAATGATTCCATACCTCTTGCTAAGAAAGGCCGCAACAGCCTCTTCTCCGTTGGAAACCGAATCGACCTCGGTGATCCCAAGTTTCTTAAGCTGCATCAAAACAACCTGACGGTTAATCAGATTATCATCTGCCAGCAGGATTGGCCGAAAATAGGGTTGCTGTAGTAAGGCGCCAGAGTCATGCAATGTATCTTGTCCCGTTGGGGCTATGGCCTTCACCGGTTCTGTCTTGCGTCCCATTGGAATTTCAAACCAGAATGTCGAGCCCTGGCCCTCTTGACTAATGACTCCAATCTGACCGCCCATTAACTTCACAAGAGACTGGCATATGGATAACCCCAGGCCTGTTCCTTCATATTCCTTGGAACGGCCTTTTTCCGTTTGAACGTAGGGTTGGAACAAGATTTCCTGATCTTCTTCGGCGATTCCAATTCCCGTATCCTTTACCTCAAACCGGATCCATTGTGAGTTCTCATCTTCCCGAACCAGGACAACTTGAATACGTATTGACCCTTCTTTTGTAAATTTGTTGGCATTTTGAATCAGGTTCATCAAAACCTGTGTAATTCGTGTGGAGTCTCCCTCAAGAACCCCCGAGATTCGGGGATCACATTCCACGTCCAGTTTGTTCCCATTTTGGATCACTTTGGGCTCCAGCAAACGAATGATGTAGTTAAACGTAGGCTTCAGTTCGACATCTCCCATTTCAAGACGCATCTGACCTGCTTCCAGTTTGGAAAAGTCCAGCAGGTCCTGAATCAGCTTCAGCAGAAGTCTCGCTGCTTCTTGAATCACTTGAACCGAATGCTGCTGTTCTTCGGACAAGGAAGAATGCTGCAAAAGTTCAGCCATGCCTAATATTCCATTTAAGGGTGTACGGAAATCATGGCTGATTACAGCTATAAATGAACTCTTGGATTCTCCTGCTGATACTGCTTCTTTTCGAGCGGCATCCAGACTTGCGTTATTTTTAGCAAGCAGACGCTGAAGCGTCACCAGTTCATTGTTCATTTCGGAGAATTCACTAAGAATTCGCTCTTCCTGTTCCTTACTGCGAATAATCTGATCAGATAAATGTTCAATCGTTTTACGCAGCTTTTCGATCTCGCCAGCTTCATTAGACATTGCGTCATTCCTCTCTATTCGCGAATCATACCAACGTTGCAGTTGGCAGATTGCTGAGCCAGCAGGCTTTCTGCAACGGCAACAGCCTCATCAGCTCCGGGAGCATAACCATCTGCCCCAACGGTCCTCCATAAATCCGGATCAATGTTGAATGGATAACCTCCTACCATGATTTTCACATGCGAGGTAGCCGGGTGATTACGAATCATTTGGATAAGTTCTTTGGCAAGATGAAGATGAAATGTCATCGTTACTGAAATAGCCACCACATCTCCCTGATGGCGTTCGATCGCCTCAAGCAGGCTGCCATTCGGAACATTTGCCCCCAAATAATACGTATCCCAACCTTCCATCTCAAACACGTCAGCAAGCATACGTAAACCGATCTCATGCTGCTCACTGCCTACACAGGCTGCAACCAGCTTTTTCTGCTGTGGCTCATGGATCAACCAGCGGGGATACAGCCGCGAGATAATAGCCTGTGTGGCTGCCGTACAAAAGTGCTCCTGAGCGACACTAATCTGGCTAAGCTGCCACAAGCGGCCTATTTCATATTGAGTGGGTTGAAAAATATAACGATAAATATCACGAATGCTTGCTCCGCTTTCCAGCTCGGCTTCAATAATGCCAAACGCTTCTTGGCGTCTGCTATCCAGAAGCGCCTGCAAATAAGATTTGGCAGCATGGCCGTATGGCAAAGATTCGTTGATGAATCCTTGTGCTACGTCATGATGCTGGATTTGATAGATTCCCATTTCCAGATAATCTAGAACAAGTGACTTGGATGCATCATCAAACTCTTCTTCTAACGTCTCTTTGATTAGATTTAAATTAATGGCGAGATCATCCGCCGAAACGTGATAACCTGCCAATAGTGTTTTGAGCCAAGATATATAATGAGTAAACAGGTTAGGACTCTTAACTAGAACGCTCTCAGCCAGATAATTCAAACTATATTGCGAATCCTGTTGAGTGCGCATTCTGCCATTTTCACCAAAACGTTCAAGTAAATCAGGTTGCAGCGTATACTGCTTCTCCGTTATTTTATCAGCCAGCCCACCTGCTGCTTTCAGCAAGCGTTCCCCAGCTTCCTGATGGGTCATTATGTTATCCCTCCTCTTGCTGTGCAATCGTATCAACCATGATGGAATATCCACGATAAGAGTCGATTCGATTTCAATCAGCTATTGATCGGGAAATGCTTTTATTATTATACATGAACCCCAAGGAGAAACGTTTCATATGGAGCTGCATATTAGAACGATTTTCCTACATTATGAGCATTCCTGCAAGTCATATAGCTAGTACATGCCCCTTTTTTCCACACAAAAAAACCGGCCTGCGTTATGGACGCAAGTCGGTTTTCCCTTCAGCAGCAAGTCCTAGTTTCTTCAGTAGGCGAATGGCATCCGCTTTTTCCGAAGGCTCTAAACCTTCCATTGCATCAATGATAACCTGATGATGTCCAGGGAATATTTGGGCGAATAGATTTCTTCCCTTTTCCGTCAATTCCGCATAAATAACACGACGGTCTTCCTTGGATGCACGTCTAAACAGCAAATCCTTGTTTTGCAGCTTATCCACTACATAGGTTATGTTCCCGCTGGACATTAGCACTTTCTCTCCGATTTTTTGCAAGGCTTGTGGGCCCTTATGATATAACAAATCCAGTACCCCGAATTCTGTCGTATTCAGTCCATGACTCTGGATGTCACGATTGGACCTTGATGTAACGGAATTGTAAGCTCTGGCGAGAACCACGAATAATTGCAACGATAGTTCCCGATTGTCCTCCGTATTCGGCATTTCCATAATCCTCCGTCAATTGTTTGCAAATTCAGGCTGCGTTTCGATGCCAAGCAGCGTTTTCATCCCTCACACAGCACTTCTCAAAACAAGTTATTACAATCAATAAACCAAGCACATGTATCCTTCGATCATCTGATCGATTTTAGGAACGATGGCGCTCATCAATACTACCGTCATCTTTAGCCAGAATCACCGTATCGGCCATGTCAACGAACAAACCGTTATCGACTACGCCTGGCAGCATGTTGAGTTGTACATTGAGCTCAGCCACGTTGACGATGGATTCCATCCGGCAATCGGCAATCAAGTTTCCGTTATCCGTAAGGTAGCGCTCATCTTCATTCATACGCCATTCTGGTCGACAGCCCAGCTTCTCCAGCGCCTGGAAGGTCCATTCCGATGCAAAAGGAACCACTTCCACTGGCAGTGGAAACTGACCCAATTGTTGAACCGCCTTGCTGCCATCAGCAACTATGATGAGTTTATCACTGTTAGCCGCCACGATTTTTTCACGCAAAAGAGCTCCGCCGCCGCCCTTGATCAGATTGAAATCAGGATCGACCTCATCTGCACCATCGATCGTAATATCCAGCCTTCCAATCTGGTCAAACGGGATGATCGGAATTCCCCACTCGCGAGCCAGCTTGTCCGAAGCTTCCGAAGTCGCCACAGCCTGGATTTGCAGCCCCTCGCGCACACGCTCCCCCAGTCTGCATATCGCAAAATATGCCGTCGAGCCTGTTCCGAGTCCAACCTTCATGCCATCCTGAATGTATTCTGCCGCCCGCTCTGCTGCAATTTTTTTCAGATTCATCTAAAATAAACCCCCGCCTGCTTATGATTTGAAAAATGCACACTGTCTTTATTATAGATAAAACCGCTTCCGATGTATATCCATGCCGAATGCCATGCAGCAGGAAATTTGATCTAACGACAAATCCCGGTTTTCGCCATTTCCTGCTATGTAAGTTTATCGTTAGTTAAATTGGTATAAGAAATCTGGAATACTACCTTCTCCTTTTCAGACAATAGGCCGTTCCTCCTCATTACATTAACTTTCAAGCCTGGGTTTATTTCTAAGGTTTAAGGATGTTTTTTGTATCATCCTGTTATAAAATAAAGATGGAGACTAGAAAATGGAAATTTCTCCAAATAAACAGTTCTAAATACCTATGTAATAAGTGTTATGTCCGCAAATATGTAAATTATTAAAAAAGTTTTAACGAAACTATTCAATTTAACAACATTTCATACGACATATTAAGTATAGATGTGTTTTAATAATTAGACACCTATGGATTATGAGGTACAAAAGTCTCTGCATTAAGACTGCGAACCCAAGACCATGGTCGCATACATAAGCTCTGGAGGGGGATCAACAAATGACTTGATTGGCTGCATTCATGCAAGCAAATAAAGGTTTGTTAATTACAAGAAGATCAGGAGTGGAATTTAGTGAAATCATTTAGTTGGAAAAGCATGTCCTTTTTCTCAAAAAACTTATTACTTTCATTCACCAACATCATTATTATCGGGGTTGCACTTATTGCGAGCAGCTATTACTTCCAAAAGACGGTTCTCGTAGACCAGCTGCATGGACAAGTAGAACAAATCACTAAAAAGTGGGCAGAGGGAATCAAACCTGCCGACGTAGAGGCAGCTATTGCAGAAGGCAGTTATGATGGAAAAGTACAAACCCAGCTGCGTGCTTATTTCGATGAAATGCAAGAATATTATCCGAATATCGCCCAAGCTTATATCTTCGGTGTAGAGCTAGGCGGAGATACGAAAAGAGAAACTTCTCTCGTTGCTATGCCGACCAATCTGAGAGAAGCATTCCAGAGCGATAATGTTAATATTGGCGACATGTATGAACAACCTGTTGTTGTGGCGAATGCCCTCAAAGAAATGCTGAATACGGACCGTCCAACCTTCACGACTTTCTATTCAGATGATTTTGGCACATGGACAACCATCGCTTATCCGATCAAGGACAGCAACGGCAAAATCTTCTCTTATTTTGCAGTCGATGCAGATGCAACAGCAGTACCTGCCGGACTGAAATCACTGCTTAAAAACGGTATCATCATTCTGGTTGCTTTCCTTCTGTTGTTCCTGATTATCCAATACCTGGTAGTTAAAAATACTCTATCCCCAATTCGTCACCTGATCAAAGGGATCGATGACGTTAGCCGGGGTAATTTGAATGTCAACATTCCGACAGGAAAAGACGACCTCGGACTTGTAAACGAGAAGTTCAACACGATGGTTCGCAAAATCAATGACACAATCGTTAAAGTGCAAGTCACTTCTCAAGAGGTTAACCAATCAGCCAAAGAGCTGTATGAGGTATCTGAGAAAAATAGCGAGAACGCAGATTCCATCAACAGCAATGTAACGCAAATTACCTCCAACATCCGTGGACAGGAACAGGCAAGTATCGATAGTGCCCGTGCCATGGCCGAAATGGCGACTGTGATTCAAACGATTGCCAGCAGTTCCGCTAATGTAGCTGATGAAGCTTACGAAATGGAGCGCCGTTCCCAGCAAGGTAATACGGTTGTACGCCAAGTGTCTCAGCAAATGACACTAATTACGGAATCCGTGAAAAATACGGCTTCAGCAATTCAGGTTCTGGAGAGCCGTTCACAGGAAATCGGAGATATCCTGAACATCATCACCGGCATTTCCAGCCAAACCAACCTGCTTGCATTGAACGCATCCATTGAGGCAGCTCGTGTTGGTGAAGAGGGCCGAGGATTTGCAGTTGTTGCTGGTGAAGTTCGTAAGCTCGCCGAACAATCCGAACAATCTACAAGCCAGATCGCCGTATTGATTGACGAGATTCAAACCGAGATCAAACAAGCTGTCCGCGCAATGGAAAAAGGTACGGCAGAAGTCGATACCGGACTTGACGTTGCAGATCAGACAGGAAAGTTGTTTGAAGATATTCTGGAAGCTGCGAAGAAAGTATCGAATCAGATTCAGGAAGTTTCCAGTGCTACAGAAGAAATCTCTGCAAGTACAGAGGAAATGACTGCTACCGCAGATGATTTGTCTGCCAGCGTTAGCAAAACAGCAGAAAGCAGTGAGCGTATTGCCGCTTCCGTCGATGACCAGAAGGCTTCTCTGTCGACCCTTGTTGATTCTTCCACCCGTTTGACCAGCATGTCCGAGGAATTACAGGAATTGATCTCTCACTTTAATGTAAGCAAGTCCTAAAAAACAATAAAACGAACGTTATAATTAAGGAGGAAAATAGACGTGATCGATCATCACTCTTCATCTTCCCAGACAGTGGAATCTGAGTTGCCAGTTCTCCAGATTCCACTGGATTTTGGGCGCCGTCAACAATCATTTTCGTATGAATCAGCTCATATACAGCTGCAGCCAACACAGAGCCGTGAACTCACTCAGAAGTATGGCTCAACGTCGATTTATAACGCGCTCCTGTCGGCATATGCTGCCTTGTTGTTCCGGTTGTCTGGAGAACAGGAATTAGGCATTGGCACGCTTGATCCGGATCGTTCTGCATCAGTTCTGCTGCTGCAGGTACATGGCAAGATGAGCTTCCGTGAGCTAATTCGTCAAGTTACCCTTTTGCAAGAAAATGAAGATTCGATGCAGCCGGGTGCTTACCCGGAAACCTTGTTTATGTTTAATAGTGTTCAGCTTCCTCAGGCTCCGCAGGTGCTCAATTGGAGTATCCGTGAGGAGCAGAATGTATATACACTCGATTTGTTCTTTGATGCATCCCTCCTGAAAGAAGCAACCGTGATGAGATATGCTGAGTACTATCAAACTCTGCTTCTCTCGATGATTCGGGATGAAGACGTGACCATTGGCTCCGTGGATATTTTGTCCGCCTCTGACCGGACGCTGTACCGCGAGATGAATGATACCTGTGTGTCTGAGCCTGAGCATCAGACCATCCATGGCTGGTTCGAAGCTACGGCTGCCGAGTATCCCGATTCGCCCGCTATCACGTCCCCATTTGGCCGGTATAGCTACAGAGAATTGAACGAACGTGCCAATCAAGTCGCACGCGTACTGTTATCCAACGGACTGCAAAAGGGTGAGTTCGTCAGCATCTTCATGGAACGCAGTCTGGAAACGATCATTTCCCTGCTCGGCATTTTGAAGGCAGGCGGTGTATACGTTCCGATTGATCCTGAACATCCGCAGGAACGCAATAGTTATATCGTGGAAGATACGGCTTCTTCTTTTGTTTTAACCAAGGAGTCCTCTCTAGCAGAAGCTTCACGGTTGTTCTCGGGTATTCCTACCGTACGTCAAATTCTGGCTGTGGATGGACGCCTGGCCGGGTTTGCAGCAAGTAATCCTAATCTGGATATTCAGGCAGACGATCTCGCATACATCATCTACACCTCCGGATCCACTGGCAAACCCAAAGGCGCACTCGTTGCCCATCGCGGGGTTGTCAACCTTGGAAGTGTCGTGCAGCGCGATTGTGACATTCAAGCCGGGGACGTTTTGACTCAGTTTGCTACATACAGCTTCGATGCTTCCGTCTGGGATACGATCGGTGCACTGTTCTATGGTGCAGAATTGTATCTGTTATCTGCCGAGGAACGTGTATCTGTAGAGGAGTTCGCCACGGCAATTGAGCGCACAGGCACAACGATTATTACGATCCTGCCTACGATCTTCTTTAACCAGCTTGCATCCTATCTGTCAGACGAAGGGTTCCACAAGCTGGCCAAGGTTAAAATTATTACCGTTGCGGGCGAAGCCCTCTACGGAGAACAGGTTCGCGCCTTCCAGCGCAAATTTGGTAACCAGATCGACATCGTCAATGTGTATGGGCCTACCGAATGTACTGTGGCGACAACGACACACCGGATCAGTGAACAGGTCCCGGATCATGTGGCTAACATTCCGATTGGTAAACCGATTCATAACTACAAAGTGTATATCGTCAATGAAGAGCAGCAGCTCTGCCCTGTAGGCGTGCCTGGTGAAGTATATATTGCTACCCCAGCACTGGCGAAAGGGTACTTGAATCAACCAGAACGTACAGAGCAAGCCTTTATTGATAACCCTTTTGCAATTGATGAGAAAATCTATAAATCCGGTGATATTGCCAAGCTGCTTGATACCGGTTTGCTGGAATATGTCGGACGTAGTGATTCACAGCTGAAGATCCGTGGTCATCGGATTGAAATTGGTGAGATTGAGGATCATTTTGCTCGCCTTGAAGGGATTCAGGATGTTGTGGTCATTCCCAAGAAGGAATCGGACGGTCAGAACATGCTTGTGGGATATTTCACTTCCAAGGATGGCACCACTCTATCCGTAGATCAGATTAAAGCTGAATTGGCAGACAAGCTTCCATCCTATTTTGTACCGAAATGGATCTGTCAGCTTGATGAAATGCCTATCGCACCTACCGGCAAAATTCACCGCAAAGCGATGGTATCCTTTCCAAACGAGGAAAGACATGAAAATCGGCCGGATCGGGTCATGCCTGAGACAGAGACCGAGGCGATCATATTCAATGCATGGAAAGAAATTCTCGGACACAGCGACTTTGGAATTGAAGACAGCTTCTTTACGATTGGTGGCGACTCCTTGCGAGTAATCCATGTCCTGGTTATTCTGAAGCCGCACTATCCGCAGCTGAAGATTGCTGACTTCTTTGCAGAAAAAACCATTCGTTCCCTGGCACTTCGGGTACAGTCACTTGCGGAGATTACCGAGCAAACTGCCCCATCCGGTGAGCAAACTGGCGTAATGACTCTACTGGCAGAGCATCCGGTCGAATTGGCTTCCCAACTAGGCTACCCCGAGATTCTTAATCCGGAGCATGTTCTGCTAACAGGCGCTACAGGTTACCTTGGTTCACATGTGCTGCAGCAGCTCCTTCTTCATTCGGATGTGACAATCCATACGCTTGTTCGTCGTCCGTCTGACGGTAATACAGCCATGCAGCGTTTAAGCAAGGTTATGGAGGGATATTTCGGCCCTGAGATCAGTGGACTTCTCGCTTCACGTGTGGAGATTATCGAGGGAGATCTGGAGAAGCCTAACCTCGGTTTAACCGCTGAACAAACCAGTAAGGTACAAGCCCGGATTGATCGTGTAATTCACTGTGCGGCAGACGTAAGACACTTTGGAGATGCAGAACAGTTTGCCAAAACCAATGTTGAGGGTACGGTAGCCCTGCTGAATCTGGTTCGCAGCAAACCCGGTGCTTCCTTCCATCATGTCTCGACCATGGGCATACCGGAAGATTTGGCACTCAGCGGACAATGGGAATCATCCCTTCAGTATGACCGTTTCCCGGCAGATCTGCATGTAGAGAACCTCTACTCTGACAGCAAACTTGAAGCGGAGAAAGTATTGATGCTTGCAGCAGAGGAAGGTGTACCAGTTAGCATCTACCGTGCGGGTAACCTGACATGTCATTCGGAAACAGGACGCTTCCAGTCCAACATCGACAGCAATGCCTTCTACCGGATGATCAAAGCGATGCTCCTTCTCGGCAAAGCTCCAGCTGCCGAATGGTTGGTTGATTTCACACCGATCGATTATGCAAGCCAGGCTATCGTGCATCTGGCTCTACGTGATGACACGGCTGGACGGGTATTCCACATTTGTAATCCCGAGTCGATCCGTTACGATAGTTTGATTGCTTCCATCAATCGTGCGGGATATGAAGTCGAAACGCTGCCTTTTGATGAATATACCAGTTGGTTATTCGATTCATCCATCAGCAAGGATCCAGAGGCCCTGCAGCTCGCCATTGCCCAATTGGAAGGTGACGGTGCAAAGGATTCAGCTTACGTATATGCCTGCCCGGTAACAACAGCGTATGTTGAGCCAGCCGGAATTCACTGTGCAAAAGCAGATGACTCATTCATCTCCAGCATGCTGCAGTATGCAGTTAACATTGGGTACTTCCCTGCTGCTAATCAGCCGCAGCTTGACTCTTCCACGCCTCATATTGTGGAGTAGGACCATTCATTTATCTTAAAACAAACAAGCCACCTGGCCGTCACTTCTGACAGCAAGGTGGCTTGTTTGTTTTTATGTCCAGCGAATAATAGCAATAATCGCAAGATGAGCCGGGTAAAAATAACGCCAGATCCACCTTGGCCCTTTCAGACGAAAACCTGCCCCATAATACTGCGCAATCGCAATGCCTAACGTAGCCACTACGCTGTACATTTGCACCGAACTGCTGTGCAGCTGGATATAAAGAGCCGTTAACAAAACATGCCCCAGCACAAGTATGGGGCCCTGGAAGTACCGGAATAACAGTACCAGCAGCAGTCCATACATGCCATAATCCATGGCCGTTACTTCCATAATTATACCTGCCCCGATAACAATCGGGATACCCAGTAATCGGTTCGGCTGTTTGTCCAGTACCAGCAAAACCAGCAGGGACGACCATAGGGTCCATACGACGTTTAATGACAAGTGATTAAATGCCGCCATGAAAGGGACTTGGGAGAGCACAGCGATCCAAAAAAGACGCCAGATGTATTTTTGTACATTACGTGTATGCTTATATCCGATATAGACAGCAAATGCATATATGGGAAAAGCAATCCGCCCAATGATCCTCAGTTCCTCGACCTGCGGATAAAAGACAGCCCCTATGTGATCAATCAACATCGTGATCATGGCGATCCACTGCATCATTTTGCGTTAATCCCTCCCCTATCTATCTCTACTTCCAATACACCTATTCCAGGTTAATCAACATTACGTTCATAATACAGGAAGTGGTCATCTTTCGCATACCCCTCTGATTCATATAATGCCTGTGCCTTTGTATTGTTAATCGCTGTGGATAAGGTTATTCGAATTGCCCCTGTCTCGCTGGCGAAGGTTTGTGCAGCATGCATCAACTTGCGTGCTATACCTTTCTTGCGGTGATCCTTATGTACATATAAATCGTTTAGGACCCATATGGACCCCATGGACACTGAACTGAAGCTTGGATATAACTGAACAAACCCGGCTATATTCCCAAGTCCAGGCTCCGTTTTGGAATCCGATTCTGCCATCCATATCACAGATTCATCCTTGCTCAAACGCTCCTGAATGTACTTTACGGCCCTCTCCGTATCAGAAACCTGGTTGTAAAACATTCTGTACTGGTTGAATAATTCACCTATCTGCTGCGCATCAACAAGCCCTGCCCGTCTAACCCGGTACACCATTTATTCCTTCCCCCCTTAACCCCGAATGTTTTTTTTCATATACTCTATTTATTTTAAGGCAATTACAACCATCTACCATTCATCATCTGCATCAAAGTTTGCAATATATTTCGTTCCTTGGAACAAAATAAGTTCACACGTACAGATTTCCCTTGTCTGAGAACAATCCGATATAACACAAAAAGGCGAACAGGAGCGTAAGTGCCTCCGTCGCCATGGACTAAATACTTTATTGGAAATCACTTTAATTCCATACGTTGACTTTGTGGATCAGGACTTACATCAGGGAAAATGACCCCTTTTTTCAAGATGAGATTGGCATACTGGGCACGTTCACCGGTAGCAACGATGGCATAGGCACGAGAAGCCCTCTCATAGAAAGAAAATCGTTCTTCTTGATCGAAGGCGTCTGTGATGCCTTCATGCTCCAAGATCAGCCTGCGGTAATCCTCCCATATGATCGGAACAACCTGATCTCCCTCTACAACCTGCATGACGGCTGCAGGCCGTTCTGCATACGTATCAAGTGGATACAAACTCAAAATGGCCTCCAGTAACTCTACGGTTCCCAGCGCATCACAACGGATGAGATGCCTGGCATGGCTGGCTGCAGGGAAATTGCCATCAGCGAGCACCAATTCGTCCCCGTGCCCCATCTCGGACATAATCTTAAGCAGTTCTGGAGAAATTATTGCAGGAATGTTTTTCAGCATACTCAGCTCTCCTTGTTAGCTCCACATCGAATGGAGCAGAATAACCTTCGGTATTCCAAGATGACATCCTTAACTTTCCACCTATGCAGTTCACTTCCATTCTATCAGGATTTTCTAACTTCGCATAATCCATTTTGAACGTAGTTTATATCTAATTTACTTTGACAAAATTAGTTGCATCACATATAGTTGTTATAACAAGTAATTCGTTTGAAGATGATTTATAGGAAAGTGAGGAACGACGTTCGTATGGACTATTCGCTAGAGCAATCTGTCGGATTTATGCTGGGCTTCACATATCGCAAAGCCGCTGCTTTACTTGCGACCCGTTTTAAACCTTACGATATTACAACAGAGCAATTCTCTGTTCTATTCAATATCGATAAGGGAGAAGGCGTGAACCAAAAGGAAGTTGCGAGTCGCGTTCTGAAGGATCAACCCACCACTGCACGCATTATTGATCTACTCGAGAAAAAGGGATGGGTTGAACGTCGGACCAGTGAACAGGATCGCAGAGCTTATCTCCTCTATCTGACTGCGGAAGGAAAAGCGTTGATCGATATTCTGGTTCCCATTGAAAGAGAAATGAATAAAGAACTTGCTGAAGGTATACCCGAAGACCAGATGGAAGCATTTAAACATACTCTTTCCCTCATCAATCGCAACTTGTAAAGAACTGAACATCTCAAGGGGGAATGAATTCATATGAAAGACCGTTCTACACAGGTTAAACTTTGGACCACCGACTTTATTTTGCTCATGCTCTGTAACTTCCTGCTTTTCCTACAGCTGCATATGATTGTTTCTCCTCTTCCTTCCTACGTACAGGAACGATTCCACGCGAATGCATTTGAAGTCAGCTTATTCACCTGTCTGTTTGCGCTTAGTGCAATTGCAGCACGCCTATACTCAGCCAAAGCACTCGAAAAAGGCCTCCGCAATGCCATGATCTACATCGGCCTGTCTGTAGCCCTTCTTGCTACACTCGGGTATTATTTTGCTGCCGGCATAGCTGTTCTGCTGCTGCTGCGAATGATTTTTGGTGTTGGTTTCGGAATGAGCAGTACCGCCTTCCCAACCATGGCCTCTGACATCATTCCGGTTAAACGTATGGGAGAAGGTATGGGCTACTTCGGGTTATCTACCAGTCTTGCCATGTCCATGGGTCCCATCATCGGGGTTACGCTGCTGCAGGGTTCGGGATTTGTAACACTTATGCTGTGTACAGCGGCCGTGATCGTGGTCATCTATCCACTCAGTTATTCGTTAACACGTAAGAAAGCATCACGTTCACATGCTGGTTCACCTCAAACTTCAGCTGGGCCGGTAGCGAACGTTTCCGGAACGAAAGAGAAAATTCCTTTTAATCGCAAATTGATCTTGCCCAGTGTGCTGAATTGCTTGTTATCCATCACCTATGGTGGACTTGTCGGATTCATTGTGTTATATGGCAAAGAGGCCAATCTGGCCAACCCTGCTTTATTTTTCTTGTTTAACGCGTTAGCTGTACTGTTAGTCAGACCATTTGCAGGCAGATTGTATGACAGCAAAGGACCCAAAGCGCTGCTTATTCCTGGAGCGATTTTTGTGGCGATCGGACTGACTATCCTTTCTTTTGCAACGTCCATGCCGATTTTATTTGTCGCAGCATTTATATACGGCATTGGGTATGGTTCCATGCAATCGTCACTGCAGACCTGGATGATTCAGATTGTAGCTCCAACCCAGCGCGGGATGGCGAATGGCATGTTCTTGAATACACTTGATTTGGGGATTGCTACGGGTGCTCTGCTGCTTGGTGCGATCGCCTCCATGACAAGCTACACGGACATGTACCGGTATTCTGTCATCTTCATGATTGTGTTCTTGCTAATCTATCTTATCCAAGGTAAACGAAGTGGAACTTTCGCAGTCACCGTCCATCCGTTACTTGCCCATACACATATATCCGGCACGAATTCTGACTCCAAAGAGTCAAGTTCAACCACAACCGCTGAAAAATAAAAAACTCTCGTCAAATAAAAAACGCGTTTGCCGGTTGAGAATGATGTTCTCGCCAGCAAGCGCGTTTTTGTGTCTACGCATTAACGCAGTTCATTTAAAATGGACTTTTCTTTCGCCTAACGGGTACCCTTCTAGGTACATGATTCGTCTCCGCATTCTGCTCCAACTTGTCAGGGGCTCCCCCCGAGCTGGGCTGTTTTCCTTTTTCAGGCTTAACAGCAAATAATGTGAGCAGGCCACCTACCGCTCCGGTAGCTGCGATTACAATAAAAAGAATAAAATGCGATGTACCAATGAGAAGGGATACTACCGGTGGCCCCAAAGAAACGCCAATAAAACGCATACTGCTGAACAAGGCTGTAATCGTACCGCGCTGCGCTTTGTCAACGCCTTCAGTAATGAGTGCATCAAGACAGGGAAGCGTGGCACCAATCCCTACACTACCCAGAGTGAACAATCCCACCACCAGATAGATGTTATCCCAGAGCCCCATAATGATCAAAGATCCGGTCAGAATCACAAGTCCCGTAAAACCCACCCACTTCATGCGAACCTTGCTCTTTCCAATCCATTTACCTGCGAGGAAAGATGACAAGCATAGAGCCGCCAGCGGAATCGCAAGCACCAGACCTTTAAGAACACCTTTAAGCTGATACTCAGACTCCAGCGTCTCCGACAAATAAAACAGCACGCCAAAAATAACAAACATGCAAATTCCACCGATGGCAAAAAGTGAATATAACCAGCGGCCTTTTTCTTTTAGCACTGAGCGAACGGATGAGACAAACTCGGAGAAGGTCGGTGGCTTCTCTTTTTTCTTCGGCGTTTTCACCAGAAAAATAACGAGTACCAGGGATAGCAAACAGAGCACCGGTATGGCCATAAACGGGAGGTACCACAGCCAAACGGCCAGCGCAGCACCCAAGATGGGACTTATGACTTTACCGAACGTATTGGATGTTTCGATAATACCCAAACTTTTGCTGACCTGCTTTTCGTCGTCAAACATGTCACCAACAAGGGGTATGACGATGGGAAAAGCTCCAGCAGCGCCTATTCCTTGCAGAAGCCTTCCGCCAAGGATGGTCCAATACGCTATGCTTCCGTTTAGCATTAACGCAGCTCCGCCTGCTACCGCACCCCCTGCTGCTGCAATGATAAGGCTGGGGATGATGACCGCTTTACGTCCAAACCGATCAGACAGATACCCTGCAATCGGGATAAGCAGTATGGCAACCACTGCGTATACCGTAATAAGCATGCTGACCTTGAAGGACGAAACTTTCAGCTCACGCTCAATTTGCGGAAGGATCGGAATCAGCATGGAGTTACCCAACGTCATAATCACCGGGATGGAAGCAAGTGCGACGAGGTCCCACTTTTTATCTTTCATGCCTTAACCACCTTTACAAGATCGGAAAACAACAATGTTAGTGTGGTTCGTTCGCCAATTGATTATACGGGATATGTAAAAAAGTTCAGTTACAGCATGATAAAAAACCGTTCCGGTTTGTGCAATCGGAACGGTCATATGTATCATTCATTGTGTTGAACAGATCTTTTTCACTCCGCAGCAATGATTAACATTTTAATCTGAACTGCTGAATGGCAGCGCCACCTTGGAACACAATATATAAACGTTCAAGTTCCTGCTCTGGTTGAAGTGGACATTGGACTGTTGTCCACTGGATGTCAGAGCGATCTTGGCCCAGTGTGGATTCAGAACCATTCATGGGCACGGGACATGTTCCAAGAAGCGCCCCATCTGGCCCTCCAGAACGTATCTGCAGCTCGCCACCTTTTCCAAAAGCAGCTACCCTTGCTTCAAATGTATGTGCTCCTTGTGTTCCGTTATTCAGGAAAGCAACCCAGGACAGCTGATCGACCTTATACAGTGGTTCTCCAGGAACAACCGCCCGAACTGCTGATCGTCCTTCCAAGCACTCGTCCAGGAGCACACCTGCATACTCATCAAAATTCTCTGCAAATGTTGGCAGGTCCAATTGACGGGCAGGTATAACCTCCCCTTCAATCTCCATATCGACTGTCTGGCGAATGTCTTCCGAGGAGCGTCCAGCCATGATGGACCAGGTCGCTGTCTCTAGGCAATATCGGTCACGTGTGACATCCCAGAAGGCAAGCTTTTGAACAGGAATTTCAAAAGATATGGTCTGCACTTCGCCAGGTGTAAGATGGATCCGCTTAAAGCCAATTAATTGCTTCAAAGGCCGCTTCACTCGGGATATCTGCGGACGCCCATAGATCTGCACTACTTCATCACTTGCAACGTCTCCCGCATTTCGAACCTGTACTTCAACTTTCAATACATCAGCTCCGGATACTCCATTAATCCGCTGAGCGTCCATTGCATTGTATTCGAATGGAGAATAAGTCAAACCATGTCCAAATGGATATAGGACGGGACCTTCATGGTACATATATGTCGTACCGTTATTAATAATATCGTAGTCCATGATATCGGGAAGCTGTGACTCATCCTCATACCAGGTCATATTCAGTCTGCCTGCCGGAGCATATGTGCCAAGCAGCACATCCGCAACCGCATGACCAAGTTCTTGTCCTGCATGGGTCAAATATACAATGGCTGGAGCTGTGTCCTTCAATTCCTGAAGTGCAAATGGATAACTCCCCACAATGACGACTACGGTATTCGGATTTGCCTTGCAAACCTCCTTGACCAGACGGACCTGCTCAGACGGGAGCGTAAGACCAGGCCGATCAATTTCTTCCTTGCCGTTAATATAGGGACTGTTGCCAACAACGACTACAGTTAGATCACTGGCTTTTGCAGAAGCTGCTGCTCGCTTGATACCATCCATCTCGACATGCTTCACCAGTCGTACTGGCTCCTTCGCTCCAATCACCAGGTCATTTGCTTTCGACGCTGTCGCTCCATCTTCTAATGAATCTGCAGCAATGGGTGCCAAAACATGTTTGCCCTGATGTTCAGCAAGTCCTAAAGGAAGACCATTCCACGTCCGCAATAAGTGGCTGTTATCGATCTCGGGATCAAATTGCACAACTTCCTTAACAAACCATCCCCCGATCTCTGGTGCGATCGCCTGATATTTTCCTTGTTCGGTTAACGTAATATAGCGATTATTGTTTACGCTTCTCAGCGTGTGACTTCCCCATCCCCAATCCTGATGAACGAACACAGCCTTCTCCGCACTGCCTTCCGGAACGGCTACAACGGTGCCTTCATCTCCGAGCGATAATACCTGCCCTTCCTGTGTCTGGAGGCTAATACGGTCATTCCCGTCTTCATAGAGAATCTCTGCATCTGTCAATCTGTTCCGTAAACCATCTAATACGGTAATTCGATATGGCAGCGTACCGCTATACCAATCGGTGAACACTGCATCCGCGAGAGGTCCAATGACGCTCACCTTGCGAAGTGCATCCGACTTTAATGGGAGCAACCCGTCATTTTTTAGCAATACAATAGATTCTACCGCAGCTCGATAACTTAATTTGGCATGCTCCGGCGCACACAGGACAGACTCCGGTATAGACGCGTATGGATTAAGACCCGAGCGGTCCAGTTGTCCAAGACGCATGCGAACACCAAAAATATTGCGAATAGCCCGGTCCAGATCCTCTTCCTTCAGAAAATCTCGATCAAGGGCTTCTTGCAATGCAGCTACCACCAGATCCACTTCATCGGTCAGACAATCCACGCCTGCCTTCAAGGCACCTGCCGCAGATTCGGCATGCGTCGCATGGTATCCATGATAGTTCACGGTTTGCGAGAGGTCCCCCCCGTCACAGACGATAAAACCAGGCATAGCCCACTCACCCTTAACCACGTCGTTCACATAAGGACTTTCTATTGCAGGCGTGCCGTTGATGGAATTATAGGCTGTCATCATGGACAAGGCACCACCTTCAACAAACGGTATCTCGAATGCCTTAAGATAGTACTCGCGCAAATTTCGCGGATCAATGCTGGATGAACAATTCAGCCGGTCCTTCTCGTTATTGTTGGCGAAAAAGTGTTTCAACGTAGCTACCATTTTCAAATAAAATGAATGATTCCCCTGCATGCCTTGCACGAGAGCTGCTGACATCTCCCCTGTGAGCACAGGGTCTTCACCGTAGCCTTCTTCGGTTCTTCCCCAACGCGGGTCACGTTCCAGATCAACGGTTGGTGCCCACAGGGTCAAGCCGTGGCGTTCAGGTTCGCGATGGTGGTAGGCTCTCGCCTCATCCCCAATGACTGAACCAATTTCACGCATGAGTGCCGTATTCCATGTGCTTGAGAGTCCGAGAGGCTGCGGAAAAACAGTTGCTTCCCCTTTCCAAGCCACCCCATGGGCCGCTTCTCCTCCAACGTTGTATGCAGGAATCCCCAGCCGCGGGACTGCTGCTTCGCGTGTAGGAATCAGACTAATCTTCTCTTCTATCGTCAAACGTTTAATCAGATCATCGAGTCTCTGTTCGAGTGGCAAAGCTGCATCCCACATGGGGTATTGTTCATATTCCTTCATATTTACTCCTCCTAGTTATTGGTATGGTTCAATCATCATCTTCCATTGTTCCATAAGGTCCAACGTACGTTGACGAAACTTTTGTCCGTCATGCGGCTGATCGACCTGAAATTCATGAACGTAAGCATTGAAATAAGAGGACAATATTCTATAGGCCAGCCGGCGCATACTCCAGCATTACCCGGTAAGTTGTATTGAAAAGTCCGCCCTGCAAGAGGGAGTACTCTTCCACTTTGGTAGCGGTTCCAAAATTCTTCTCCACCAATTGGTATAATATCTCGGTTGGAATAGCCCGGTGTAAGCTCAATCATACGATGACTTGCTGGCTGCAGCTACTTCTGTCTGTCTCCGCCCTAGACAAACAGAACGGCACCTTGCGGTACCGTCCTTTAAGTCATGCTTGCTAATTACAATTGAATTTTGAGCGAGCTTACGCCTGCTGCTGCAGTTACTACGATTCCTTGTTCACCAGCTGCCTGGGATCCACCCTCGACACTGGATACACTTTCGATGCCGCGAAGCACCATATTCCATGGCTTGCCTGCACCTTCAGCGCGTACCTCCAGAACAGATCCATTACGCGTTACGTTTACAACCAGTTCCTGCTCAGCCTGTTGGTTCACAACAACCGCTTGCGCCGTGTTGCCATCAGCGAGCTCGAACAAGTGCAGGGAAACTTCATTTGCAAAATCATAATCCGGTTTGCTATTGGTTGCACCCACTGCAATCAAACTGTTTGGTTTGATCATCATTGGCAATGTGCGGAAGTTGTGATTCTCACGTACAAAACGGCCGCCTTGTACTTTACTGCCTGTCAGGAAGTTTGTCCATGTTCCTTCTGGCAAGTAGTAAGTTACATCGCCTTCCTTATTAAAGATCGGCGCTACAAGAATCGAATCCCCGAACATGTACTGCGTATCCAGGCTGTATGTTGCAGGATCCTCTGGGAAGTCCAGCACCATGGCGCGCATCATCGGGATACCTTTCACAGTCGATTCCTGAGCAGAATTATAGAGGTACGGCATCAGGCTGTTTTTAAGTTTGGTGAAGTCACGAACAACGTCCACGGATTCTTCGTCAAACAGCCAAGGCACACGATACGAGGTACTTCCGTGAAGACGGCTGTGGGAAGACAACAGACCGAATTGTACCCAGCGTTTGTATACGTCAGGTGTCGCTGTATTTTCAAATCCACTGATATCATGACTCCAGAAGCCGAAACCGGAAAGTCCGAGTGACAGGCCGCCGCGAAGCGATTCAGCCATCGATTCATAAGTAGAAGAGCAGTCTCCGCCCCAGTGAACCGGGAACTGTTGACCACCTGCTGTTGCCGAACGGGCAAACAGGGCAGCTTCGTTCTTGCCAATTTTCTCTTCAAGCAATTCAAATACAGCTTTGTTATAGAGATGTGTATAGTAGTTATGCATTTTAACCGGATCAGAGCCGTCAAAGTATACAACATCCGTCGGAATTCTTTCGCCGAAGTCCGTCTTGAATGAATCTACACCTTGATCAAGCAGTACTTCCAGCTTACTCTTATACCATTTAACAGCATCCGGATTCGTGAAATCAACCAGAGCCATACCTGCTTGCCACATATCCCACTGCCACACGCTGCCATCAGCTGTTTTTACCAGATAACCGTTCTCCATACCTTCATCAAACAAGTAGGATTTTTCTGCAATATATGGGTTAATCCAAGCACATATTTTAAGACCTTTGTCTTTCAAACGGCGAATCATGCCTTCCGGATCCGGGAACATCGCTTCATCCCATACGAAATCAGACCATTGATATTCCTTCATCCAGAAGCAGTCAAAGTGGAATACGGAAAGTGGAAGATCACGTTCAGCCATGCCGTCCACGAAATGGTTAACGGTTGCTTCATCATAATCGGTTGTAAATGATGTTGTCAGCCACAGACCAAACGTCCATGCCGGTGGAAGCGCTGGTTTACCTGTTAATTTCGTATAGTTATCAAGTACATCCTTCGGATTGTCACCGCCGATAATGAAGTATTCCAAAGTCTCGCCTTCTACGCTGAACTGCACTTTAGATACATTTTCAGATGCAATTTCATATGATACGCGTTCAGGATGGTTTACGAATACACCATAACCTTTGCTGGACAAATAGAAAGGAATGTTCTTGTAGGACTGCTCGCTGCTTGTACCGCCGTCCTCATTCCATGTGTCAACGACTTGACCATTCTTAACAAATGGTGTGAAGCGCTCGCCCAGACCGTAAACGTATTCACCAACGCCAAGATCAAGCTGCTCGCGGAAGTATGCTTCTTTACTCGGACCTGTAATATAACCAGCCGCTCTCTGACCACTGCCTGTAATCCGTTTTCCTTCATACAGGAAGCTGACGTCCCAACCTTTGGTTTTGTCGATTTGAACTTCAAGATTGCCGCTTTTCAAAACAGCGCCTTGTTCATCTTGCGTGATGTCAACATTCACATCTTGATAGTTGAGTTCAAATTCAGGACTCTTTTTCACTCTTCCTTTATGGTGATTCAAGGTTACACGAATAACGTTAGGCATAGGTGAGCTGTACGTTGCTTTCAGCAAGGTACCGTTCAGCGTATCACCTTTGGTACGAATATATTTAGTTGCCGCATATACGGTCAACGAATCCCCTTTTTGCACAATATCACGAATGTCAGTCGGGTTTTGAATGTGGTATCCTTCACGAGTCATCCAGAATCCATCAGTAAATTTCATGTTTTCTTTCCCCCTTCGGTTATACTATAATAATATTGATATTAAACATGGTTTTCTTCCGATATTTTGACCAAATATATCACGATTTTGATATTTTATATCCGATTCTCAAGCAAGATCACCAATCTATGGAAACGATTACATTAATAATGATACCATAAAGGAGGACCTTCTATGGAACGCGAACGATTACGGGAGGACCGAATACACGGTAATGCTATGTATCCCGTCAGTGTTTATCCGGATATTGAACAGCTTAATGGAGACAGCATTCTGGATTGCCACTGGCATGATGAGATGGAATTTACGATGGTTACTCAAGGCAGTGCCGTGTTCCAGATTGACATGAATACCGTAGAGGTGAAAGCGGGCGAGGCGATTTTTGTGAACCGGGGCGAAATTCATGCAGGCTATTTGAAAAGCGACCTTCCCTGCGTTTTTTCCTCTATCGTGTTCAGTCCGGAGCTGCTGGGCAGCCGCACCTTCGATGCCGTGCAGGAGAAGTTCATCAGACCGCTCGTTCATAAGACACTTATCCCTCCATTTCACATAAAGCCGGAGGATGACTGGGGCCGTGAGATCCTGCTGTATCTCCAGCATATTTTTGCGGATCATGCTAACGGTTCTGAAACCTGTGAGATGACAACCAAAGCCTACCTGTATCTCATTTTCGCTCGTATGTTCGAACACATGCGCCCTGCCCCTGTGAAAGGTACCGTCCCGACAGGCAGCCATGACAAAGTGGAGCGGCTCAAATCCGTCCTTGGCTACATTCACAAACGCTACCCTGAGCCGTTGAAGCTGAAAGAGCTGGCCGACGAGGCCAATATGAGTGAAGGACACTTTTGTCGTTTTTTCAAGCAGATGGTACAGAAAAGTCCTGTCGACTATATTAACTACTACCGTGTGCAGCAAGCCTGTTACCAGCTCGAGAACACGGATCACAAAATCGTGGATATTGCCATGGATGTTGGCTTTGAACATCTGAGCTATTTCATCACCACATTCAAAAAACACAAAAATACAACCCCCTCGCAGTATCGGAAAATGTTTTATGAAAAGGTGGCCATGGAGCCTGCTCTTATATGAAGCAATAAAAGGTGCCTACAGCGGTTATGCTGCAAGCACCTTTTAATTTTTTGCTATGCCTAGTAGCGCATTATTCTTTCAACGTTTTCCAGGAAGTGTATTCATGAATAGAGAATCCCTTAAATGAGGAGTGCTCTGCCGCCAATTTCTCCACCTGCTTCAGTTGAGATTCCATGTACACTGAACCTTCTTCATAAAATGTAATGAAATCGCCTTCTTTGCTCTGCTTCGTCTCTACGGCAATTGAGATCGTTTTGCCCAGCTGGGAAGCCTCTGCAAGCTCGTCTTTGGCCACGTTATAGATTGCTGCAGCCGTATCGCGGTATGCCATAATCGTGATCGAATCAAATTTGCGAATCATCCAGCTGCTCACAGCCATTGTTGAACCCGGAATCTTGTAGTTATCCAGCCAGAAAGGCAAATCTGCTCCCACAGGCATATTCATCAGGGCAGCGCGGTCAACGATGTATTGAACATTCCCTTGCCACTGGGTAATGACGCTGGCCTGATTGGTTTTCCACTCCGGATGCACATGCGGTTCAATATCAAGATGAATCCCAGCAAATTTCTCGTCAGGTTCTACGGAATCCTGATAGGCTTCAATCCAGTCGAGGAAACTTGCAATTTGCTCTCTGCTTTCGGTTAGCCCCCAAGCCGCTCTTCCATCCATCACATCGACAGCGATATTGTAAGCTCTGGCCTTACGAATGAAATCTGTATAGTAAGGTATCTTCACATCGCGATTGATCTGCAGATAGATCGTGTTGATATCGTGGTCTACGGCAAATTTCAGCACCTCTTGCGGATTCTTTTCAATCTGAGTGGTATCCCATACCCAGGTCGCTCTAATCGGCCCTTCCACGTTTCCATGGATCGATTCATAACTTTCTACAGAACCCTGTGCAATAGTCTTGGATGAGAACGTGACACCCGCAATTAGGACCAAACAGCTGATGATCTTAATAAAATGAAACCCCCGCTTGTTTTGCATATTTGTACACTCCCCTTGTAATTTACCGTTCCATCGTCGTAATCCGGAAGAATGTTTGTCGTTTTACCCTTCATTTTATGAATCTGATAAACAATTCGTTTATGCATTTGCTTTCATATGCAATATCATCTTCTAGACTTACGACGAAAGGATCATATAAGATTATTTCGGGAATTCACACTTCTGTATTCATAGTTCTAAAGTCTCATTTATTAAAAAATTTTTAATTTACGCAGAAAATTTCTACAACTTCTGTCGTTATTGCCATATATGAATGACCAACAGAAGACCTAGGAAGCGTTTTCTATAAAAGAAACAAAAAAAGCCGCCATAAAGGCGACTTCCGTCTTACACAGAAATATTCATCCATCTATATGTGGTCATTTCTGATCATCACGTTCTTACAAACCAGCTAGCATGAGAAAACACGCTCTCATGTTATGTTCCAGCAGGGGGAATCGGACTGCTTTCCGTTGTCTCGTCGAATAGCGACACCAGCTCAATTCCCTCTGCCGAGATCCGTACTAACCCCTTATCGGACAAACGCAGCTCGGGAATAACGACCAGAGCAAGCAGGGAAAGTGTCATAAAGGCATTATTCAGAGTACAGCCTGCCGATTGCAGTGCTTCACTGATTACAGCAGATTGTGCAGCAACTTCTTCAAAGGGCTCGGTGGACATTAATCCTGCGATCCGAAGCGGAAACTCGGTTACACCTTCATCCGTAATCACGGCAACCCCACCTTGCATGCGGATTACCCGATTACCTGCCTCCGCCATCAAGGTATCATCGTTACCGATAATGAGAAGATTGTGACTGTCATGAGCTACGGTCATGGCAATGGCTGCAGGGCGTGTGAATCCAATGCCGCCGACAAGTGCAACTGCCTTGTTTCCGGTTTGCTTATGCCGTTCCAGCACCGCAATTTTGCAGATATCCCCCGTCGTGGACACAGCTACCTTACCGTTTTGCACAGTTACAGGAACATGCTTCTCTTTGGTATCCACATGGTTTTCGGTCACATGAATGATTTTGGCCCCAATGGCTCCCTCGGCAATCGGTGCTGGCAGTTCCATATCTTTTGGCTGAATATTGGCTTCCAGCTTCACCGTATTCAACGCTTCTTCCGGATAAGTGAAGCTATCCCAGACAGCCGTCATTTTCCCCTTCTCTGCGACAACATGCCCGGCAGCAATCGTCATGCCAACACGCACATCTGCCAGTCGGCCATCCAGTAAGATAATATCAGCTATATTACCAGGGATAACAGCCCCAATATCACGTGCCACACCGAAACGTTCAGCTGTGTTTATCGTTGCCATTTGGAAGGCAGTTACGGGTTTGACCCCCTGCGAGATGGCCAGTCGGACGACGAAGTCCATGTGTCCTTCTTTGAGCAGCGATTCGGAACTTCGGTCATCGGTCACCAGCATCATTCGGCGGGTATCCAGCCCGAGTTCGGTACAGGCTTTGATGGTTTCGGCCACGTCATGCCAGGCTGATCCCTGACGCATTTTGGCATACATGCCAAGTCTCAGACGCTCCACGACATCTTCCTTCGTCACACATTCATGATCTCCAGTCACACCGCTTGCCGCATAAACAGGTAAACGCCAGTCATCCGCTTCCCAGGTAAAGTGACCGTCCGCCACCTTGCCGGCCCGCAGCGTAGCCTGGATTTCTCCAATCATCGTTTCATCCCCGTATACGACACCCGGGAAGTTCATGACCTCACCAAGCCCAATCATGTCAGGGCCCCAGGAGAGAGCCTCAGCCACTTCCTCAGGTCCGATGTAAGCTCCTGTCGTCTCCAAACCAGGATGTGTTGAAGGCACACAGGAAGCCACCTGCATATAGGCTGCGAGCGGCGTGGTTCTCGCTTCATCCAGCATAAGCCGCAGACCCTTGAGACCAAGTACGTTGGAAATCTCATGCGGGTCAAAAAAACCACCGGTTGTACCGGAAGGCAGTACCGCTCTCGCAAACTCCGTCACCTTCATCTGCGTGCTCTCAATGTGGCAATGTCCGTCCAGTAATCCTGGAGCAATGTATTTCCCTTCTGCTTCAATAATGCGTGTATGTTCTCCGATGGTATGACTCACATCTTTGCCAACATAGGCAATCCGAGCTCCCTGCACCGCAACGGACATATCCGGCAAAATTTCACCCGAGATGACATTTACCAGCGTCCCTCCCCGAATGACTAATGTTGCCTTCATATCTCCTCGCGCGGTTGCTACCAGATCAGGTACACAATCTGCCATTAATGGCCGTTCAAAAGATGATTTGTTCATGCCACTGCCTCCTTCATTCATTAACGATCCAAAAAATATATTGTTACGATTATATGAGTCCGCACGGCATGTGTAAAGAAAATTCCCACCAATTGTGCATGAGTACAAATTCAAGCTCGATAATTATCCACCGAACTAAACCCATTCATTCTTATGTCAGGAATAGTTATCCAGCCCAGCTCTTCCATTCCGTTTATTATAGTCGAAACCTTACACTACATAGAAAGACTCCCGTTCGAGGGAACGGAAGTCTTCTCATATAAGAGGATCACCTTGTTTAATCTGTTTGAGCCGCAGATACATGGTCAATAGCATATAATTGCTGCGGCTGCGAGGTTATGAACGGACTTGGTTTACCAAGGCTGTACACATGAAGCAGGTGCATCGCTCGGGTACACGCCGTATAGAACAGTTTGCGTTCGTGCTCCTGCACATATTGTTCTGCTGAACCGTCATAGATGAGCACCGCATCAAACTCCACCCCTTTTGCAAGGTATGCCGGTATGACATGCACACCCCGTTCGAAGGCAAGTGTCGTCTTCTTAATCAATTTCGGTGCAGCAGGCAGTACGCGGCTTAACGCCTCATGCACTTCCTTGCTCTCTTCCGCCGTCTTACAGATTACCGCAACCGATTCATACTCTTCCTGAATGAGATGGCTAAGATCCGCTGCAATCTTCTTCATATGCTCCTCCGTATTGGATGACACAATGACTGCCGGCTTCTCGCCGCTGCGATTGAACGGAATGATCTCTTCCCCACCGGGAACCATCCCTCTTGTAAACTCCACAATCTCCTGTGTTGAACGGTAGCTCCGCGTGAGTTCGATCACTTCCGTATTCTCTGGTCCATACAGGTTTGTAAGTGGTCCAGTACCACGAAGTACTGAAGAATGGGCATAGATCGCCTGATTAAAATCACCCAAGGCCGTTATTTTCGCTCGTGGAAACAGTCTTTTCATGAAAGCCAGCTGAAACGCAGAATAATCCTGGGCCTCGTCAATAATCACATGTCTTATATTCGAGTTGATATGGAATCCAAGCAGCAGCTCCCGCAAATACAGATAAGGGGTAATATCCTCATACGCCAGTTCCTGTACTTTCATTCGGCGAAGGGTCATGCTGCAGATTTCATCCCAGTGGGCGGGCAGTGCCTCGCCTTCCAGCAGTCGAATCATCTGTGCCTGGTCCTGGAACAGGTGTGCATACAACTGGCGAATATCCACGAATCGCAGCGATTTGATCCACTTTCGCAATGGCTTGAGCCGATCACTAACCACCATGCGGGCCAGGATCTCCCGTTCCTGTGCAAAATCATCGAATGTATCCACTTTCCCCTTTTGTTTGCGCTTCAGCCGTTGATAAGCACGCTGCAGATCTTCCGGTTCCATCAGATCCAGCTGCTGATCAACCCATGGTGCTTCCAATTCACTTTTGCCAAAGGCCGACAACTCCTTCAGCATCCAGTCCCGCAGCATTTCCAGACGATTCACCAGCTTCACGGATGACCCGAAGCTGTAGAATTTCTCAGCCATCGCCTCCGCTGTTACAACCGCCTGTCCCTGGAACCGCACCGGTTTGAATTTCATGCCTTCCGACATCAGGCTGTCCTTGAATCGCGTAATCACTTTCAGGAAGGATTCGGAAGACTTGAAGCGGATGCCTGACATGCGTGCCGTGTATCCTGGATCCTCCATATTGGAGAGGACGTATTCAAGCTGAATGAATGGATCTTCCAGCTGATATTCACGGCCAAGCCTACGTTCCAGGTACTCCTGAAACGTCGTTTGCAGCATGTTTTCTTCCCCAAGCTCAGGCAGTACTGTGGATACGTAACTGTTGAACATCGGGTTCGGCGAAAAAAGTACCATCTGATCGGCCTGCAAATGCTCGCGATACTTGTATAGAAGATAGGCTACACGCTGCAGTGCAGCTGATGTTTTGCCACTGCCGGCTGCTCCCTGTACAATCAGCATGCGTGTACGGTCATTGCGGATAATTCGGTTTTGTTCCTTTTGAATGGTCGCCACAATGCTTTTCATCTGTGCATCCGATGTCCGGCTCAGCACCGCCTGAAGAAGCTCATCACCAATGGTAACCCCGGTATCGAACATAAAACGGATACGCCCATCCCGAATGACAAACTGTCGTTTCATTTCGATATCGCCACTGATTTCCCCGCTTGGTGTATGGTAAGTAATTGGTCCGGGGGCACCATCGTAGTACAGATTGGATATCGGCGCTCGCCAGTCGTAGACCAGGAAGGATTCTTCCTTCTCATCCAGCAGTGAGGCAATACCCAGATAAATCCGCTCTGCATGCGGATAACCGTCTTCCTTAAAATCGATACGTCCAAAATAGGGCGAGTGATGCAGTCGTTTCATTTTGTCCAGCGCTGCTGCCGTATTCAGATGACTGCGCTCCCGATCAGACAGGACCTGCGATTGCTGCCGCATGCTGGTGGATGTTTCCCCAACATCATCCGCCTCACTGAAGTTCATGGTGACTTCATCCCAGAAGTCCTTTCTCATCTCCACAACTTCATCCCGGAAGGAACCTACCTCCTTTTCAAGGTCGGTTATTTTCCGCTCGATCTGATCGGTTACGATGTCTACTCGCCGCTGCTCCTCGCTCCATTGCTGGTCAGTACTCATATGTTAATACGCCCCTCTTTCCCCGGATTGTGTCCTCAAAAGTCCATTTGACAAGCCCGAAAAGGCTATGGTATAATTAATTAGAAAGTAAACATTTTAATTTTATGTTAATTAGTTCTAATTTTCTGAAAACCATTTTTTATTGTACCAGTGACAGCGTCCCGATGCAAGCGGAGGCGTTTTTTGTTGTTTCTACCCTTAAATACTAACCTTTATAACAAGGACATCGTTCCAATAGTCCTCTTTATTATTACCCTCGAAATGGATGAATATATGGTTTGTCTTCTATTGACGCAATTCTGCAATCGTCTCTTTCCATCTTGATATGGATGCTGCTTTGTCTTTTAGTTGAAACGTGATTCCTGTCGTGATTTCGGCATATGGAGCATGATCTACGCGTACGTCCGCTACTTGAGCCTCATACCGGTCTCTTGGATGAATGGCTTCCTTTAACGGAGGAAGTGCTCTGATCTCCAAGCGCACATACAGCAATTTATGCTCATGTACGGCAATCAAGGTAGCCTTGCCTGTTCTGTTCATATTCATACTTGTTTGTGTCCCTGGCCATAATGCGAGTCTAAGTGTTTCCGGATCCATAGCAATAATCTCACCCACACTAATCATGGCCTGATGAGGCCACCCATCCTCTGCTACGGTTAGCAGCTGCATGGCCTCATGCTGTTTCTCCTCCAATTGATCACCACTCAGCCATTCAACAAATTCTGGATTAAGATGTTTATCGTTCATATTATTCTCCCTCGGTTCACTAAGATGATCTTTATCCATCAGTTATGTATACAAAACAACCCGGACACAGTTGTCCGGGCTGCACGTTGTATTTCTATTGTATCTGATTGGGAAGCCTGTGTGCAATTGCTGTTAAGGCCACTTAAGCCAGTTCAGGATCTTATCCTGTGACTCGTTGTCTTCCGTGGAGCTATGCACATGTTCGGCGAGCCTGTTGAGCCGTTCCAGCTGATATCCGTAATCATATATGGCTGCAGCAACGATAGATAGTCTAAGCATGCCTTCCTGATCGATATCAAACTGGGAAATGGCTTGTTCCATGAACCGATCATTATCCAATATAAACTGTGCTGCCTCTTCTCCGTTTGGCTTCAACTTATCTTCAAATTTGAGCAGGGCGTGCTCGTGGAATTTAATGACCAATTCGAGATGTGTATCAAAAAACTGATCCATCTCCGGCGTACGCTGTGCCTGAAAATAATGCCGCTCCACGGAATCCAGCACGTCATACCCTTTTTGCAGGCTCAGCAGCATTTGTTTATATACAACCATCTGCCTGGTCTCGCTGAATTTGGAACGCTTCATTTTCTTCTGTTCTTCCTCAAACAAATTGTACTTATCCGAGAGCGATTTGATGGAACCACCCAGACTGCCCTTCTCATCTCTGAAAACGACTTCCTTGATCTCATCCGAGATGGACGTGCGTAACAGCAGGGACATGCTGTTGAACACATTCTGGATCTGCTTCACAAACTGCACCTTGGGCTTAGGCGGGAATACCGTGATATTAATGAGAAACGCGGATACAATACCAACAAGTGTCAGCAGGAACCGGTTCAATGCAAAGTGCCAGTCACCTGAAGCTTCCATAATGGAAACGACGGTAACCAGAGTCAGCCCTACGGTCTCACCCATATTCAGTTTAAGACAGATCATAATAACAAGCACAATGATCAATCCCACTGCGATTGGCTCATTGGACAATACCATACCGCCCAAGAGGGCAACAATGGCTCCAAGCGTAGTTGTCTGCAATTGATCCAGGAAATACTTCCAGGAACGATAGATTGATGGCTGCATCGCGAAGATGGCAGCTATGGCAGCCGGTACCGGTGACTGCGGATTCAAGAACATGCTCAGGTACAGAGCAAGCGTTACCGCAATTCCTGTCTTAAGCACGCGTGCTCCAAACGACACGGTAACCCCTCCTTACCTGTACTCTCATTTTGAACGAAACCATTAATAATCATTATTACCCCGTATTTCTTTTTTTGTTGAATTATTTTGATCCAATACTTCACTTTTTCATCCATTAACGATAACAGCAGCCCCTTTTAATGTTCCATAGCCATGTAACTTCAACATTAATTTTATCAGAACGACTTATTTTACCACGGACGCTCTGTGGTTACCATGTGATTCCTCATAATGTTTATTTCACAAGATTAGATAACCTGTTTTCTTGCAAATAAAAAGCAAACTTTTGAAATGTGGTATTACCACCATCAAAAGTTTGCTAGTATGTTGCTTTGGTTATCGCTCACCATGTACAAGGTTGCTTAACGATCTGTCCCTTCCCACTCCCGCTTGAACTGCTCCACAAACTCTGCCATAAACGCATGGCGCTGCTCGGCCAGTTCCTTGCCATAGGATGTATTCATGAGATCCTTCAGTTTAAACAGCTTCTCGTAAAAGTGATTAATTGTCGTGCTCCGTCCATTCCGATATTCCTCCCGGGTCATCTGTTCCCGCGGCGGAAGGGATGGATCATACATTTCACGGCCTCGCGCACCTGCAAAAGCAAACGTGCGTGCGATACCTATGGCCCCCATTGCATCCAATCGGTCGGCATCCTGCACAACTTGCGCTTCCAGCGAAGATACAGCAGGGCGCTGTCCTCCCGCATACGAGATTGTACTGATGATGTTAACCACAGCTTCCCGGGTGCCTGGCTCAAGCTGCTGCTGATCCAGCCATTCGTTCAGCTTTTTCATCCCTGCTTCCAGGCTTTCGTTCAGCTTCTCATCCGGCACATCGTGCAGCAGTGCAGCCAGCTCACAGACAAAAGGGTCTGCTCCCATTCGATGGGCTAGCTCAACAGCAAGCGCAGTAACTCGTTCAATATGCGGCCAATCATGACCGTCCGTATGCTTCCCGGCATCCCCCTGGACAAAGGCTCGGGCGGCGCCAAGGATGGCCTCTCGGGCAGATGTACCATCTACATGCTCAGGATGTCCGGATATATTCATTGTCAGACTGGAATTGTCGTCCACGATTACTCTTCCCCGCTTTCTCGGGCCTGTTCACGCGGCACACGCCGCGCAACACCAGTTCTCACTGCTGCTTCAACTACACGCTTACGGATGGACTTGACCACCTTCTCGTTGAATACACTTGGAATAATATAATAACGTGTACGTTCCTCATCCGAGATGGCAGAAGCAATAGCCTTCGCGGCTGCGAGTTTCATTTCTTCATTAATCTCTGTCGCACGGCAGTCCAGAACTGCTCTGAACATCCCCGGGAAACAAAGCACGTTATTAATCTGATTCGGATAATCCGAACGGCCTGTAGCCATGACGGCCACGATATCCTCCACTACAGCCGGCATAATCTCCGGTACCGGGTTTGCCATCGCAAATACGATAGGGTCCTCCGCCATGGATTGTACATCTTCACGAGTTAACAGATTGCCACGGGATAATCCGATAAACACGTCTGCTCCGCGAATGACATCCCGCAAAGAACCCGACTCCAGCTCCGGATTGGTTCGTGAAGCATAATCACTCCATACCTCATTTTCATAGGTTTGTGTCCGTACAATAGCTCCCTCGCGGTCAACACCGATTAACCGGCTTGCTCCAGCGGACAGGAGAATATTGCTGCAGGCCACCCCTGCGGCGCCAATACCACAGACGACGATCTTCACATCGTTAATGGATTTGCCGACAAGTTTGAGCGCATTAATCAGACCTGCATATAACACTACAGCCGTACCATGCTGGTCATCATGAAACACGGGGATGTCCAGTTCCTCATTCAGCCTTCGTTCGATTTCAAAGCACCGCGGAGATGAGATATCCTCCAGATTAATACCGCCAAAAGCGGGTGAAATCGCTTTCACCGTACGAATGATCTCCTCGGTATCCTGTGTATCCAGGCAGATCGGGAATGCATCCACACCTGCAAACTGCTTAAACAGCATAGCCTTTCCTTCCATGACCGGCATCGCTGCGCGAGGCCCAATGTTCCCCAGTCCGAGCACGGCACTGCCATCAGATACAACGGCAACCGTGTTCCGCTTGATGGTGAGCGAAAATGCCTTGCCCGGTTCATCGGCAATCGCCGAACATACACGAGCAACATCGGGTGTATAAACACGTGACAAGTCTTCCCGGTTATGAATCGGCGTTTTGGGAGTGACTTCGATTTTGCCGCCAAGGTGCAGGAGAAACGTGCGGTCAGACACGTTAATAATGGACACACCTTTGAGCTGGCGTACCGCTTCTATAATTTTGCTGTTATCCTGCGCATCCGTTACCGCAACTGTCAAGTCACGCACACTCACATCCTGATTGGTCGAAATCACGTCGATGGCAATGATGTCTCCCCCAGCTTCCGAGATGGCCGAGGCCACTTCGCCAAACTTGATATCTTTCGTTGTCATTTCCAGCCGAATAATAATGCTGTTGCCGTCCAGATTTCTCTGATTCATTCCAATTCCTCCCAGACTGAAAGTCTTGAGTTGCACGTTACCTGTTTCTCTTCGCTGTACATGCACTCTTTTCCTTTATCTTGTCCAGAAAAAGTGACAACTGCTACATGACTTTATACAAAAAAAGACCGCCCTTACGTCTATCTGACGTATAGGACAGCCTTTCTCATTGATGCTATTTTCGTGCAGCTGGTCTTCTCAAGACACGAATGTCATACGGCTGCAGATCCAAATGGGCATGAACTTCATCGCCACAAAGCAGATCCGTATAAGTTTGCTTGTCCAGTTCAAGCTGCTTGGTTTCCGGCGTATAGTTCTGCACAAATACATAATCGGATGTACCATCAGTCCGCAGATGCGCAGTGACTCCTGCCGGAAGTTTGGTATCGAGTGCACGTTCAATTCCCAGATCGGCAATGAGCTTGCCATAGAAATCATCATAGAACGGTGCAGTGAAACGCGTTGCGATATAATACGCTTTACCGGACCCCAATCGGTTAACAGTCAATGCAGGTCGGCCGGCATAAAAGTCTGAACGATAGGTTGCCAGCGTCTCCGCCCCTTCCAGATGGATGAGATCACATAATTCGATGGCATCGTATTCAGCTTGCAGACCGAGCTCGTTTCCACTCACAGGAATCGCCCCATTCTGATCCCGGTCATGCAACCCATCGATCTCTTCGGACCAGATTCCAAGCGTTTTGCGAAGCGGGCCGGGGAAACCTCCCAGGAAGCATAGGTCATTCTCATTGACGATTCCTGACCAATAGGTTCCAACGAATGTACCGCCATTTTCGACAAATCGCTCAATCCGTTCGCCTACACCTTCCCGCACAAGGTAGAGCATCGGGGCGATCAGCAATTTGTACTTGGAGAGATCCGCTTCCATATCGATCACGTCCACAGGTACTCCTTTTTTCCAAAATGCATCATAATGCCACTCTACCGTCTGCTCATACTTCACGCCAATATTACGTGGTCCTTGGGAATCCTTCACTGCCCAGCGGTTCTCCCAATCGAAAATGATGGCCACTTCTGCCGGTACAGACGTGCCTACAACCGCTTCCATTCCTTCAAGAGCCGTGCCTACGTCCGTCACATCCTTGAACACACGTGTGTTTTCATGTCCAACATGATCCACGACAGCGCCATGCAGTTTCTCGCTGGAGCCTCTGCTCTTTCTCCATTGGAAATACTGCACACTATCCGAACCATGCGCTACCGCTTGAAGAGAAGACAGTAGATGCATGCCTGGACGTTTCAGCTTGCTGGTCTCCTGCCAGTTCGTAGAACTTGGCGTACTCTCCATCAGCAGGAACGGCTGCCCGCCTTTGATCGAACGAACGATGTCATGCATCATTGCTATTCTGGAGGCCTGTTTATCTTCCTCATCCGCATCATGCCATGTCGGGTAGCTGTCCCAGGACAGGAAGTCCAGAATATCGGCAAACTTCCAGTAGTTCAACCCTTCATAGAATTCCATCAAATTTGTGGTGACGGGCAGATCTGGATTACTTGCTTTGAGCGGCTTGGTTTCATGCACGATGAAGTCTGCTGTCTGATCCGTAACGAACCGGCGCCAGTCCAGATTCATGGCATGCACCTGTGTCTCACCATGCGGCGAAGGGGATTCCACCTGACTCCAGTCTGTAACCGTATGGCTCCAGAACGTAGTCCACCAGGAATGATTCAATTCATCCAGCGTGCCGTATTTATTTTTCACCCAGCCGCGAAAAGCCTCCTGACAATAGTCACAATGGCAGTCGCCGCCAAATTCATTGGAAATATGCCAGCCGATAATCGCAGGATGTTGCGAATAACGTTCGGCGAGTTTGGTATTGATAGCTGTTACCTTTTCCCGGTACACAGGAGATGTATAACAGTGATTATGACGGAAACCGTGCAGATTGCGAACCCGATTGGCTCCTACACGCAATACTTCTGGGTACTTGGCGGACATCCAGGCAGGTCTTGCACCGCTCGGCGTCGCGAGAAAAGCGTAAATTCCATTCGCTGCAAACGTATCCAAAACACGATCCAGCCATTCAAAGGTGTATACACCTTCCTCCGGTTCAAGGGATACCCACGAGAAGATGCCAATGGACATCACGTTGCACTTGGCAAGCTTCATCAGACGGATATCTTCTTCCAGCACCTCAGGATATTTGAGCCATTGCTCCGGGTTATAATCTGCACCATGCAGCATGTGCGGCACCTTCGTACTTACAGGTGGATATTTAAATGTCATATTTCGAGTCTCCTTATCCTTATATTGAATAGCTCTATCTGATCAATGCCGAGCCCTTCGGCGTATCCGTTTTGGATTCTTCCGAAATTGCATCAGCCTTCAAAGCTGTAAACGATTCCAATTTGCGGCCTTTAAAATCAAACATCGTCAAATTTCCCCAGTTGTTCGGATGTCCAACAGACCATTCCGGCTTACTCGGGATCCATGCAGGCTCCCAGTAGTAAAAACCTTGACCCAATCCTCCCGGTACCTCACGAATAATCTGGAGTAAGTCCTGCAGGTAGCGCGCTTGGCCTTCCACACTTGCCGGATAACCTGGCAGCAGCAGATCTTCCTGATTCAGAATCCACTCGTGATCTTCAGGCTGTTCCAGTGTCCAGGGATAAGCGGTTTCAACCACGTTAATGGGCTTGCCGTATCTGGCGGCCAGGTCATGCAAATTGTCACGCAGCGCGTCCAACGTCCCATGCCACCACGGATAATACGAGAGTCCAATCGTATCGAACTCCACGCCAAGTGCTTCAAAACGATCGTAAAACTTTCGGCTTTCCACGTTATCCCCGCCACGATCGATATGGATCATGATGTTGATATTGGAATCAACGGATTTAACAGCAGCAATACCGTACTTCACCAGGCCTGCAAAACGTTCCCACTGTTCGTCGGTGTCGTGCTCTTCACCGCTCACTCTTCCTTCGTCCCACAGCATGCCAGGGGTAATTTCATTCCCGACCTGTACCATGTCAGGCAGCGCGTCATGTTCTTTTAACGTGTGAAGCACATCTGCTGTGTACGTGCACACCGCCCGCTGAAGCTCCTCATAAGACAGATTCTCCCACGCTTTGGGCTTCCACTGGTTGGCGGGATCAGCCCAGCGATCCGAGTAATGGAAGTCGAGCAGAAATTGCAGCCCTTGTTCTTTGATCCGCTTGGCAATCGTAACGGTTCGCTCCAGATTGCAGAATCCTCCGACAGGATCGTTCCAGATCCGCAGCCGAATCGCATTGGCACCGTTCAGCTTCAGGATGGACAGCAGGTCCTGTTCCTTGCCGTCCGTGTCGCTGTAGCTCCCTCCATGCTGTTCAATTTCATCCATAAAAGACACATCCATCCCAAGAATGAATGGCTTATTCTCCAAGTTGCTCACTTGTTCAACCTCCATTGGATTAAATTTAGCAACCAGGCTCAGCCTTTAACTGAACCCAGTGTCATGCCTTTAACAAAGAAACGCTGCAGGAACGGATACACAATCAAAATTGGGGCGCTTCCGATAAAGATCTGTGCAGCTCTTACCGTGGTTTGCGAGAGAGCCTCCATTTCTTTGGGATTCATGCTCATACTGCTCATATCCCGTCCGATAATGACCGTTTGCATAAAAGTAGCCAGTGGATAATCCTTGGCGTTATTCATGTATAACAGACCGTCAAACCAGGAATTCCAGTGAAACACCATGCTAAACAAGGCAATGGTAGCAATGGACGGCATTGAAATGGGCAGGAAGATCGTGAACAGAGTTCTGAAATGGTTGGCTCCATCCATCAGTGCTGCTTCTTCCAGCTCTTTTGGAATACCGCGGAAGAAGTTCAACATGAGAATGACCAGGAAGGTGTTTACTGCTCCCGGGAGTACCAGTACCCAGAAGGAATCCATCAAGCCGATCTTCTGGATAACCATATAGAACGGCACCAGTCCCCCATTAAAGATCATACTAAAAACGAAAATCCATGAATATATCGTTCTTCCTTTAAATTCACTATTTTCTTTGGATAACGGATATGCTGCCAAAAAGGTAATCAGCAGGGTAATCGCTGTACCAATGACGGTACGAAGCAGGGAGATCCAAAGTGAGTTTAGGAAGATGGGGTTATTCATCGTTTTTTTGTAGGCCTCAAGCGAGAAGCCGACTGGCCAGAGATTGACCAGATTGGCATCGGCGGCTGCCTTCGAGCTGAAGGACACCGCCAGAACATGAATCATCGGTACAATACACATGATGGCAACCAGAATCAGAAAGCAGGTATTGATTATATTGAACACGCGATAAGGCATTGATTTGTGATACATCGTGGTCCCTTCTTTCTTTTGTTCATTCGATTAGAATATGCGATATCCGGCGTATTTTTTGGCTAAGCTGTAGGATACAAGGATTAGTATCATGCTGATTACCGACTTGAACAATCCGATTGCCGTAGCGAAGCCCATCTCGCCATTTTGCATGGCTGAACGATATACGAATGTATCAATGATGTCACCTGTTTGATAGACGAGCGGATTATACAGGTTGAAAATTTGGTCAAATCCGGCATTAAGTACATTTCCGAGTGCCAGTGTTCCAACGACCATCAGCATCGGCACGAGTGAAGGCACCGTGATATGCAGCGTTTGTTTCCATCTTCCAGCTCCATCAATTTCTGCTGCTTCGTAGAGCGCGGGATTAATCCCGGCAAGAGCAGCCAGAAACACGATCATGTTATAGCCAAATTCCTTCCACACATCCGTCAGAATGACCGTCGTACGGAACCAGCTGTTATCACCAAGGAAAAAGTATGGACCGAGTCCGAAGCTTCCCAAAACCCGGTTTACCAAGCCTCCTGTTGACAGCAGATCGATCAAAATCCCACCCAGGATAACCCAGGACAAAAAGTGAGGCAGATACACCAGTGTCTGTATGGTTCGTTGTATAGCCATCTTACGAATCTCATTCAGCAAAATGGCAAAAACAAAGGGTACAAATAAATTAAATATCAGTTTAAGTACAGCAATGATCAATGTATTCCATATCACCTGCAGGCTGTCTTGACGTTCAAACAAGAATCGAAAGTTATCCAGCCCGACCCATTCCGAGCCGCTTATGCCAAGCCAAGGCTTATAGTTCTGAAATGCCATGACAATGCCGCCCATAGGAATATAACTGAATATGATCAGAAAGATGATGGCTGGCAGCAGCATTACGTGAAATGGCCAAGTTCGTTTCAAAGTTCTCATGATTGCTCCCCCTGTAATTCTTCCTACTCAAGGCTTCCTGAGTGGCTTATACTGCGATTATATCAACCGTTTGCATAGGTCAAACAGCACATAAAAGCAATATAAATGGCACAAAAGCAACCACTTTGGACCAGCTGCATTTACAGCCATTCCTCCCTCTTGGACCAGCACCCCTATCAAGCAAAATGGATAGTCACAACGACAAAAAAGCGCACAGACTTATACTGTCTGTGCGCCAAAAATCATTATTTTTTCACACTGTCATACCATTCATTGACCTCTTGTGTGATCTGATCGCCACCGCCTGATTTCCACGTTTGAACGAAGGTATCAAACGCATCTACAGGATTTTTGCCATAAATGATTTCATTAAATGCCTGATTCTCGATTTTGTTCAGATAGTCGAGCTTGGACTTCATCGTTGTCGTCGTCGGACCTGTGAACATGTTCTTGAACGAGATCTCTTCCTGACCAAGCAGTACTTTCGCTGCAGCTGGCGTTTCCTTACCGTAGTTGACGGCAACATCCTTCTCCAGCTTCGTTTCAGGCTCTTTGCCGTCTGCCAGGTTCAAGAGTGCTTTCATCTGTGCATCTGGAATACGGGCACCATCACGCACAAGCAGGTAACGGACAACGTTGACATAACCGCCCTCGATATCATCTATCGGCATTTGTTTGCCATTGGCATCCAATTGATAGTCATACTTTTCAAACAGACCATTATCATACGGGCTTCCTGGTGCAGGATCTGCATAGTTGTCGAACAGGTAGTTTTCATAAGTAAAGAAGGCTTCAGGATGCTCCATGTCTTTCTTAATCAGGATGACACCATTTACAAATTGTGTACCATGACGCATGGCTTTACCTTCAGGTCCTACTGGGATTTCGATTGGCTTCCAAACGGCACTTGGCACATTTTTCACTGTATCCAGCAGCGGCCATCCGCTCATCCAGTAAGGGCCTGGAATAATACCGGCCGTTCCTGCCACAGCAGGCTCTGCCGTTTTGTTCTCATCCCACAAAGCTGCTTCCTGTGGAATATATCCCTTTTTGAGCCACTCACTCAATTTGGCCAAACCTTGTTTCATGCCAGGGTTGATGGAGCCATACTCCAGCTTGCCATCTGCACCCAGATTCCATTGGAACGGCAATGTACCGTATGCACCGAAGATCCAGGAGGGATCACCCATCCAAGTGTTCATGGATGTTTTGAAACCGATGCTCAGTGGAGTGACCTTGTCGGGGGCCAAACCATCCGGGTTTTTGTTTTTGAACGCCTCCATTACGGTTTCCAGTTCGTCAATCGTTTTTGGCGCTTTCATGTTCAGCTTGTCCAGCCAGTCCTGACGAATCCAGAGCAGGTAGTCATTGTTGTAGGCATAGTCGAGCACCGGTATACCCATTCTTTTGCCATCACGGCTGTACTGGTTCCATACGTTCGGGTCCTGCTCCATTGCTTTCTTCCAAGTATCGGATGCGTATTTATCGAAAAGTGGACCGACTTCCTGATACATGCCGGAATCAATCAAATCCTGAGCCAGCAGGTTATCCCCTACCGTTACCACGTCAGGCATCTCTTGACCGGAAGACATCGCCAGACGAAGCTTCGTTGCAAACGCACCATTTGTGTCCGTAACGGACCACAGGGATTTGATATTAATACCAAACTTCTCTTTGGCCCACTTGGTTGCCACGTTGTTTTCCATCGATTCTCCATTTTTGAACTTCAGTTCCGGGTCAATCCCCCATGCTGTCGTAATGGTCACTTCCGGATCATATTTTTCTTTGTATTCGTTTTCAATGGCAGACGAGCTGGAGCTCGCACTCTCACCGCCACTGCCTCCACCGCATGCAGCAAGAATGACAGCCAAACACGTTGTCGTAGCCAGGAGCGGCAGCCATCTCTTTTTTGTAGATTTCGCTCTCATTGTTGTTCCCCCTCAATCAATCGTTTTGGTTACCCTTTCATTATAGGCCTGCCAGGCCTTTCAGCCTATGTCACGAAAACAAGATTTCTGCACCTTTGACAACCTATATATTGGAATGGAGGATGAAATTATGCCTGGTCACGGAATTCATTCGGCGTCATGCCGTAGTGCTTTTTGAACATTTTGCTGAAATATTGCGGATTTTGATATCCAAGTTCACTCGTAATCTCGTAAATCTTCTTGTTGCTGTTCTTCAGCAGATACAGCGCGCGTTCCATTCGCATGCGAATCATGTAGTCCCCAAGTCCTTCGCCGGTTTCGGCTTTGTAAATCTTCGACAGATACACGGGATGCAGGTATACCTTGTCGGCAATCATCTTCACGGACAGATCCTGACCCGTATCTCGGGTAACCATCTCCTGAACCTGCTTGATGACATGTCTGCGGCTCTGGGTTCCCGCCTGATCAGATAGCTCTTCCTGCAGCTTCGCAAGCATTTCCGTAGCCCAGCGTCGCAGCCGTTCGGGAGATTGGATCAACTGATGTGCCAGCAGCAGGTCAAAGCCTGCGTGATCGATCTCGTGCACCAGATGACCCTGCTTGTGTGCGATATACATGAACGCATTGGTCACAGACAAATACATTTCATACACGTGCTCTCTGGACAAACACACCCGCTCTGCCGCGTCAAATACAGCATTAAGCTTGCTCGCTGCAGCTTCCCACTGCTTCGTTTCGAGCAACTGGGGCAAAACAGGAGGTTTATAGAGTTCTTCCAGCGCTTGGGCTGCATCGTTTTCCATCCGTTGGGACCTATCATTATCCATGAAAATGATCTTGTTCTCTTCCGGTCCAGAAAGGACAAGTGATCCCAGACTTCGGCGGTAGGCCGCGGTCATTTCTTTAAACGGGAATGGCGGTGTAACCACCATGGACAGATCGCCCTGCAGGTAACGAATGACATGCTCCCGGAAAGTATTCACGGGTCCGGTCAATGTCTCCTGGCTCATGGATGCTTCCTCCACCCGAACCTGATGCTGTAGAAACATGACCAGACATTCATGCGGCCCTCGTCCAAACCAGACTCTGAATTGGTCTCCGAGAACTTCCTCTGCTATGTTGCCTACCGCGAAGTCCATCAGGTCCAGCGATTGCTGATCCATGGAAGAGAATCGACCTGTAAGACGAATAAGGAGCATGACCACCGGTTCTTCGGGCTCAAGTCCAATCTCATATTGCTGCAGCTGTTCGCGAAGCGCACGCGTTGTAATTTCACGACCAAGCAGCAGATCATGCATCAGATTTTCACGCAAAATTTTATAATCCGATTTCCGGCTGTACAGGAGCCTATGATATTTATCAAACTCATCCCACTCCCCGCGAAGAGACGTGATCGCAGCAGAGACCGAAGCCATAAATTCCTCATCATTCACGGGTTTCAGAATATAATCGGATGCCTGCAGTTGAATTGCCTTTTTGGCATAATCAAAATCACTATGCCCGGTCAGCAGAATACAGCGGATATGAGACCATCTGCTGCTCACCTCTTCAATCAGGTCCAATCCGCTCATACCGGGCATACGAATATCGGTAACGACGATATCTACCGCATTTTCCTCCATGACCTCGAGCGCTTCCTTACCGGACGCTGCACGAAGCACCGTCGTTACTCCGAGTTCTCCCCACGGAATGGTCATTTCCAGACTCTCCGTTACATACGTTTCGTCATCCACCAGCAGTATATCAATCAACGTTCGTCACTCCCTGTCTGCTACATGTGCAATATATTTTCACTCTCAAAAAGCAATCAATGGTTGTTAATCACTCTGCATCGGCACTTACTTCTTCCTCATCTATTTCATCTTCTGCTGGCCATGACAAGGCGACACAGAGACCCCCCAGTGGAGATTCGGTTATGTGAATGCCTGCCTGTTCTCCATACCGCAGCTGCAATCGTTGATTCACATTCCACAGACCACAACCCATATCCTGATCCATCGTGCCCCTGAGCTTGTCCAGCAGCTTATCCCGCTCCTCGCTGGCCATGCCCTGTCCGTCATCTTCGACCTTTAGAATCATGACACCATTCTGCTTTTCTCCGGATACCCTGATCTCTCCAGCATCTGCATCAGCTTCAATGCCGTGAATGACCGCATTTTCAACCAAAGGCTGCACGATAAGGGGTGGAACCTCCTGCCTCATCATGCTGTCTGGCAGATCAATGCGATAACGAATCCGATTCATGCGCATCTGCTGGATTTCGAGGTAACAGTTCACGAATTCGATTTCCTCGTTCAGCGGCACAACATCACGTTCCTGTCTGGTTGTATAGCGATAGTATCTGGATAAATTGTGTGACATGGCTACTACGGCATCCACACGTTTCAATTTCGCCATACTTGTGATAAAAGAGAAACAGTTATAGAAAAAGTGCGGGTTAATCTGGGATTGCAATTGCTTCAACCTGGCTTCACGTACGTGAATCTGTTCCAGATACACATGCTCAAACAGCTGCTGAATCTGTTCCACCATGGAGTTGAATCGCTCGGACAAAAAGCTGAATTCATTCCGGCCCTTGGGCTTAATTCGTACCGAATAATCTTCCTGCTTCAATCGCTGGAATCCGCGAATAAGCTGCTTCACAGGTACCTGTACCTGAACGTACAACAGATAGGCGGCCAGGAAACTCATGCCGAGCAAACATATCATTGAGGAATAAAAAAGCACATTCGATTGATGAATGGGTTTCAATATATCGGATAACGGCATATAATCCACCAGATACCAGCCTGTCGTGCTGGATTTGACCGTATTCACCATGTAAGGTTCGTTGTCAATGACCACCGTTCGATTGTCCACATCCTGAAGTGTATGAATCGCCAGCTGGTCCATCAGCCGATTGGTCAGCTCACGATCCGAGGTTCGGTTATAGATGACACCGGATTCCTCTCGATAATAGAAGGGATCATGTCTTCCATCGTCCTTGAACTTGTCCAACATATCCCGAATGTTATCACTGTCGAATTCCAACTTGATAATGGTCTCTGCATTCACAGCGGGGTCCTTAATCCCATACGGAGAAGCAGTAATCCAGCTGAACATGAATTTCTCATCTTTCCCGTCCACAATCTTGCGGACATCCCAGCCCGAAACCATACTTTCCCTAAGTGCCTGCTTGTCATAAAAACGGGCATCCCGTTCGGAGACAACCCTGCCCATGGAAGGGGAATATAAATATAATTTCGTTGTCCAGTTCGACGAACTTTCCTGAATACTCAGCTTGTTCTGGATCCGCTTGACCAGATTGATTGCATCAAGGTCAAAATACCGACTATCGGTATAAATCCGGCGGAAGCTCGCAATATCCGGATCATGGATAAGAAGATTAGGCCAGGACGATAACAGCTCAATGTGCGTATTCACCTGATTTTGAAAAAACTCAAGCTGGTTGCTATTCGAACGATTCAATTCATCCCTGAGTACAGCCGTCGTTTTGTGATTCGAATACCAATAGAGCAATACAACGGGGATCAGCATAATCAGGATCAAGATCACCATTTTGGAAAACAGATTGGTCCGGTATGACATTATTCATCTCACCTTGTCTAAAATTGTCGTGACATTAATTGTAATGATGTAAACGGTAAAAACAATCACTTTTTTTATCCACGCAGTTCTCTGCCTTTGCCCATTCACCAGACTCAATCAAACCGGCTCATTTATAGCGTAAGCGTTACCATATTGAGGATAAAGGTCATAAAACCAATATTTCTGCACTAATTGCAACTTCCACAACACAAAAAAGCCAGCCTATTGGCCAGCTCTTCGCGGATAACATCGCTATTGCATGCTTCTTGGAATCTGATTCTATATGTATGTGTTCCTTGCTGAAACTTATGGTATGGCATAATCAAATACAATGTTCTGACCTTCTACCTCTACATCCAGCACAATATCCCTAAGTTTTCCCCTTACTTGAAGCGGTGACTGTGCAGAACCTGAAAATGCAATTTTGCCGGTGAACGTGCCATGAGGCATGATCTCGAGATGGACCGGCTGGAGTTCAACGGACTTCAGAGCTTCGTATAAAGGATCATCCTTCTGTCTGTAACTTCTCGCCAAGTCGGGTAAAAGTACAGCTGCGACGGGCTGCCTGCTATAATTTTTAAGTGTGAGATCACAGCTTACTCTTGTATTTCCATTCAGAGCCACTTCGTACATGCAGGAGCTACCATTCTGAAGATAAGATAAACTATGGATGCCTGTGGAACCCCATTTGGCGACATACATCACCTTATCTGTTATGTAGGAATAACTTAAAATAATGACCACAACGATCAGCCAGAGCTGCCTTGCGAGCCGAGGATACGAAGACTTTATTTCTTTGCGGGTTAGATAAAAACTGCATCCTAATATACCTAGTCCTATAAATAACGTAATATGTACACCGCTCATGTACGCCGTGGTATAGGGGGATAATCCTATTTTGGATAACATCCGATCTCCTACCGAGTAACCGAGGTGGTGATTAAACGTAAAAATGATTGCAAAAAGCAGCAAAATCGCAGAGAACGCTAATTTCGTCCTCGACACAGGAACACCCCCTATTTAGCCACCTGATTATATCATAATTTTCCTAATTATGGTGTACAATCCATATCAAAAAAATAAATCAAGGCATCTTCGACTATTGCCGAAAACACCTTGACATAAAAGAAGTATCGTTACTTGGCCAGGAATGCGTCGAGCTGTTCCTGTTTGGCTGCAATGATTTTATCGATACCTGCGGCCTTCAGCTTCTCCAGATACTTGGGAATCATTTCGTTTGGATCCACTGCTCCGGATGTCATGCCTGGTTTGAACTGTTTGTTTACGTTATTAACCGCTGCTATTTCGTTTTTGACGGACTGGCTGTTGAAGGTAAAACCAAGTGCAGGAGACTTGACTCCCTTGGCATTAAACTCCTTGAACTTCTCCCACTTCTGAGGATCTTCATTATCCCAGAGGAAGTTCAGGAACTGGTTACCAAGCTGCCATTGGGCACCAGGATTATACGTGCGGCTGTTCGCATCCACGCCTTCAGGCAGCGTGATAATATTGTCCTGACCATCCTTTTTCACATAATGCTTGCCTTCGATTCCGAAATTCAACAGATTATTGATTTCCTTATCCGAGTGGAGCAAGTTGATGACCTGCATCGCTTTTTCCGGCTGCTCGGAAGAACGTGAGATTGCCAGCATGGCACCGGAAGCATCACCGGTTGTGATGGTCGGCTCTGTCATTTCAATCTGAGTCAGCGGGTATCCGACGTACCCTTCTTCTTCCTTGTCCTTCCCCGGTTTCATGCCGTCCGTCCACATAAACGCCTTGCCTGCCTTCGCCTGATCTTTCGGGAAGACGTTGGAAGTTGCCGCATCGCTATTGATGTATCCCGCTTGATACCATTTGCGTGCCAGTGCAGCAGCCTCCTTGAATTCAGGTGTCTCCACTTCGTTCAGCACGGTTGTTGTGCCAGCTGTCTTGGAGATGACTCCAGGTACGGATGCATCACCGAGGTAATCCCAATCCAGATTCTCCAGCAGTCCGTTACCATTGGTGTTCGACATATAGAATGGAGTAACGGCTGGTTCGTTTTCCTTGATTGTTTTCAGCAGAGGCTCCAGATCGGTCCACGTTTTTACCGTGGTCAGGTCAAGTTTGTATTTATCTGCGAGATCCTGGCGCACCAGAACACCACGTGTTGCTGCCAATTCCTTGTTTGTCGGAACGCCGTAGTTTACACCATCAACCTGGGAACCTTCCAGGAAAGCAGGGTCCAGATTTTTTTTGATATCCTGCCCATATTGATCAAGCAGGTCATTCAGGGGCAAGAATGCACCTTTGGCCACGTTGACGGTATAGTTCTGCCATGCCGCCGTGAAAATAATATCCGATTTTTCTCCGGAAGAGATCATCAGGTTGAGCTTGTTATCCCACTGTCCCCAGTCGATTGCGTTAATCTTGAGCGTAGCTCCGATCTTGGGCTCCATTTTTTTATTAATCTCAGCTTCCACCAGTGCCACGTCTTTCTGTGGTGTCCCCGGGTAGTACAGCGTTACCTCATATGGTTTGGCTGCATTTTCCCCTGAACCTCCGTTTTGTGCCCCTTGCGTTGTTCCGCCTTGGTCTGATGAACATCCGGCAATCACCAGGCTGAATGCCATCACGGCTGCCGTAAGTCGCGTCCATACCTTCATTGATTTGATCAACTGAACCCCTCCCAATAATGTTGAACTTTTGCGCACACGATTTCCCCAATTCGCATGTAACCCGGATCTAACTCAGATCCTTCACTGCATTGTATATATGCCCTTTCATTCTATCTTGGGATCATCCACTACCCCGCTGACCGGGACGGAGTTAACCCTTCACAGCACCCACCGTCAGACCTTTAATGAAGTACCTTTGGAAGAACGGATAGGCCAGCACAATCGGACCGATGCCCACGACAGCCATCGCCATTTGCAGCGTTTTGTTAGGAAGATTCAACAATCCGCCCTGTGATGAAATCTGTGAAGAAACATTGGAGTTGGATGTTAAATATTGAATATCGAGCAGTGTTCGGTACATGAGGTACTGAAGACTGATCGTCCGGTTATCAGAGATAAAAATCATACTGAGGTACCAATCATTCCAGTAGTTCAGTGTGCTGAACAATGCCACGGTGGCCATAACCGGTAAGGAGAGCGGTAGAACGATCCGTGTAAACGTTCGGAGCTCACCTGCGCCATCAATCCGAGCCGATTCAAGAATGGATACCGGAATGGAATTGGCGAAAAATGTCCGCATCACCAGAACGAAGAACGGTGATAACAATAACGGCAATATCAAGGCCAGAATGGAATTTTTCAGATCCAGGACATTGACGTATACGAGATACCAGGGAACGAGCCCCCCGTTGAACAGCATTGTGAAGAAAATAAAGAAGGCAAACCATCCGCGGTAGGGCAAATCCCTTCTGGAAAGCGGGTAGGCATACAGTGCAGTCAACGCCACGCTGGTAATGGTACCTACCACCGTCACGATGATGGAAATGCCGTAGGAATGGATAATCTGATCCATATCCTTGAACAGAAACTCATAGGCGGTGAGGCTAAACTTCTCGGGGATCAGCTTGTATCCGTTCGCAATGACGGTTGTCTCGTCCGAGAAGGAAATGGCGAAGACAAGCAAAATCGGAACGATGCAGGCTATGGCATAGAAAATAAACATTGCGTGTATAATGGACGCGGAACGCCGCGATACAGCAAGTGGGTCACGAGATTTCACAGCAGACTTGCCTCCTTTCTAAAATAATGCATTATCTTTATCCATTCTTCGGACGATCGTATTGGATACAAGCACAAGTACAAATCCGACAACAGCTTGATACAGTCCAGCCGCAGAAGACATCCCAATGTCGCCGCCAATGAGGAATGTGCGATAGACATAGGTATCCAAAACGTTCGTTACAGGGAACAATGCCCCCGATTCCAATGGAACCTGATAGAACAGACTAAAGTCCGCATAGAAGATTCGGCCGATCTGGAGCAAGGTCATGATGACAATGAGCGGAACGAGAAACGGAACCGTGATAAACCGGATCTGATGCCACTTGCTTGCTCCGTCCAGCACGGCGGCTTCGTAGTACTCCTCATCAATACCTACGACAGCTGCGAGATAAATGACGGCATAGTATCCGATGTTTTTCCAGGTGTTCACAATTGGCAAAATGTACGGCCAATACTTCGGCTCCGAGTACCAGTCAATGGGCTGCCCGCCAAAGAGCTGCAGGATCGTCGAGTTCATAAAACCCGAATCCTTGCCGAGAAACGCCAGAACCAGATAGCTAACCACGATCATGGACAAGAAGTAAGGCAGGAGCATCAAGGATTGATATAGCTTGGACATCGCTTTGTTCTTTACTTCATTCAGCAGGATCGCAAGCCCTACCCCCACAAACAGATTCAGCGCAATAAATACCGTGTTATACGCAAGTGTGTTGCGTGTGATCTCCCAAGCATCACTCGTGGAAAACAGGTACTTGAAGTTATCCCAACCGCTCCAGGGACTGCCCCAAATTCCGTCGGCGTAATTCACATTTTTGAATGCAATCAGGACGCCGAACATCGGCATATAGTTGTTCACCAGCAGAAACAGAATCCCTGGCAAAAACATGAGATACAAGACTTTGAACTTACCAAGATTGTACAAAACAGACTTTCGCTTGCGGACTGATCTATCCGGTATATCCGCTACCCGTACACCCTTGCCCGCCTGGGGTTGTGTCTTCATAACCTCTTCTCCCTCACTCCTCTTGATTTCCTTCCTCAGGATGAAGCACCGCTGTGTATCCTGTGGTTCAAGTATAACCGCGGGGAACTCTGGCCCAATATCGGCTGTGGTGACCTTTTCACTTATCAAATGATGACATTGGCATGATACCAAATAAAATAAAAACAAAATAAAAGACGCAGCATGCTGCGTCAACGCTAGACCGTTCTGGACTGTTTACGGAACTCCTGCGGCGTAATGCCCGTGCACTTTTTGAACATTTTCGTGAAATGGGAGTAGTTATAGTAACCTACTTTGCCGGCAATATCGGTGACCTTTACGGTGGATTCAGACAACAAGGTTTTGGCTTTGTCTACCCGCCGCTGCAGGATAAATTCAGAGAGAGACATTCCCTTCTCCTTCCGAAACAGCCGGGACAGATATGCTGGATTGAAGCCGGCAAACGATGCCAGTTCCTCACGCATCAGATCTTCACCAATATGATTCTCGATATAAATGCATAGTTGGTCCACAATCGTCATCGGACTGTGATCATCCGGATACAGGATCGGAATGACACGGTCAATCAGATCTAGGGACCAAAGTTTTAATTGCGGCAAGGAGCGTGTAACCATACTTTCTTCAGGCTCACGTTCACCAGGATACAGACTGCGTACGGATACATTTTTCTGATGAAGCAGGGGATAGACCACATGCAGCATGGCATGATAGAACAGGCGCAGAATCTCAGGAGATAACTGTTCCTGGGCAGCCAGCAGCTCAAATATTTCTTCAACGCGTTCACGAAGATCATCCACTTTGCCGGTTTCAAACAAAATTGACAACTCCGAAAACCAGGGAATTGGCAGAAATCGGTCCTCCGGTTTCTTTCCCTGCTCATCATATACGAATACTCCCTCAAGCTCCCTGATATTGCGTCGCTCCATATCCATCAGTTCATTCAGCAAACCCTGCAATTCGGTTATAGCCACGGGTGCACCTACGTAACAGGACAAGCGGCAGTAGAAATAAGTCCCACATTCCCGAATATAAAGCTGACAATTCTGTGCCACCTGGCTAGCAGCAGGTACGACCCCATCCTTTTCATACGCAAGTACAATATTCAGACCGCTATGGTCCTGAAATACTTCTCCTGGCCGATCCCCAAGGATCATCTCCCTCGCTGCATTCCGAAGAGCATATTCCAGTACCTCCTCATCACGCAGATCGAATTCCCTGACCCACTCCTCTACCGAAATGACAATCGGCAGAATGCGGGCGTGCGGGTCGATCTCCGCACCATAGACTTCGGCCAGCTCTTTCAGTCGTGGCCTGGTTAGAGTGACGCGCTGGGAAATGGCATCTTTCCAGAACCGCTCCGTCAGCAGTGGTTTGTGGGTTTGCCAGCGCTTGTATACCGACTCATATATTTCATTGGTACGCGAACGCTGCTCTCCAGCCTTGAGTTTATCTACGGCCTGCGTAACCACCTTAAGAAGTTGATCAGCCTGGGCAGGTTTTAGCACATAATCGAAGCTGTTTAACTTGAGCGCTGTTTGGGCGTAGTCAAACAGGGCATGACCTGTCAGAAAGATCGTCAGGATGCCCGGAGCATGCTTCAATACCCAGCTCTGCAGATCCAGACCCGTCTCTCCCGGCATTTCAATATCAGAGATCATGATCGAGATAGACTGGCTCTGAAGCACCATTCGTGCCTCTTCCGCATCACCCGCACTAAATACCCGATCGATGCCGGCCAAACGCCAATCAATCCCTTCTACCATGGCCTGAAGAGCATAAACCTCATCGTCCACGATTAATAGATTTCGCATCAGTTCAAGCTCCCCCTTCTTCCTCTTCCGTTTGGGCGGGCAGATACAGGATCACTGCCGCTCCGCCAGCATTCAGGTTTTGGAACTCCAATTTGGCTGATTCATCATATTTCACTAGCAAACGGTGAGCAACGTTCCAAATCCCGATGTGCTGTCCACTTGGGTCTTCGGCATACTTCCCCCGCTGGAGACGCGCAAGCATGTCTTGTTCGAAGCCGACACCGTTATCCTCTACCGAAACCCTTAATATAGTGTTGTGCTGTATATCTTCAACCTCAGAATGTGGACTGGATAACGTTTTCGTTAAGTTGGCTGAGATGCGTATGACAAATGGTTCCGTACGCCGCCTAAATCCATGAATAATGGCATTTTCCACAAAAGGCTGGAGGGTTAAAGGCGGCAGTACAAAATGACCAAGACCTTCATCCACGTCCAGAGAAAAATCCAATTTGTTCGGGAATCTGAGCTTTTGAATCTCCAGATAGTGATGAATGTGCTCGAGTTCTTCATCCAGCCGGATAACGCGTTTGCCTGCCCGGAGACTAAACCGGAAATAATCGGCCAGATGTCCGGCCATCTGCTGGACTAGTTCATGTTTTTGCAGTGAAGCCAGGCTATGAATAATGTTCAGGGAATTCAGATAAAAGTGAGGGTTGATCTGCATCTGAAGCTGCTTGAATTCGGCCTCTCTGGTACGCAGCTGTTCTTCATAGACATCGATTTTCAGATGCTGAATCTGGCTGGTCATCTGATTGAAGCTGTGAGTGACGAACTCTAATTCCGATGAAGTCGGCGGATCAAGTCTCACGTCGAGCTCTCCACGACTGACCCGTCTCATCCCTTTGATTAAAGTATTCATAGGTCGAAACAGCAACTGACGCAGGAAAATCAGGGCCGTGATCAAAATGACCGCTGCACCAATAGGCAGCAGGCGGATAATCTGTTGAAAGAACGGCAGGTTGCGCAGCATATCCTCTTCCGGCAACAGGACAATATAGTTCATGTCGGACATTGCCGAAGGCAAGCCGAGCATCAGGTACTGCTGTTCATCCCCCTTGGATGTAACCTCCGATATGACCTGGTAGGGATTCTCCAGGCCGGAGAGATGTGCTGCAGCCAGCTTGATCTGCGCCGAGCTGAGGGCCGAACCGGACAGCGCTCCCCCATTGTCATCCACGATAACGGCACCTCCCCGTTCACCGGATTCAGTGAATTGTTCGGGATGGTTCAGTGCATTCATATCCACAAGCGCACCAGCGTAGAACTGCTGATTAATTCGGACCGTTTTGACCAGTGCATTCCATCCACCACCGTGAACAATGCTCCATTCTGGCCGCTGAGTCTCATCATTCAATTGCGTCATCTGTGCAGGCATGCTCTCCCGGACGAGTGACATTTTGACGTCATAACTGCCCGAAGTCGCCAGCAGCAGATCATCATTTACCGCATCATACAGAAAGAAGGAATCAATCAGATTGTAGAATCCGATATCAGTCATGAATTTGTTCATGATTCGCTGTTTCGCAATGATATAGTCCCCGCTGCCGTATTTCAGGAAAAAAAGCGAAATAATATCCGGGTCCCGCTCGCCCAGACTGTATAAGTACCGATTAGTCTCCTGCAGCACTCGCTCATTCTGCTCCACACTCTTCGCCAGATGATTCATGTTGGTTAGGGATACTTTGTCCCTGACGACTCGAATTGCATAGATATTGTTGTAATACAACAGCAGAAACAGCGGCAGCATGATCAGCGTCAAGCCAACCATGAATTTGAAGCGCAGTGAACGGATAAAGTTCATGGATTCCCGCCCTCTTATTCTCAATGTTTTTATATGACCATTCACACTGTAAACGTTATCAAAAATAAACAACTTACTATTCTGTTTCTATTCCGATCTGCTGTTAAATTTCCATATTTCTTCCTTAACGGCGGCATGTTCATTGTAATCATGCTTATTACGTGTTGTATATATGATGAAGTGACTTTTCTCTGTCAGCTCTGGTGACCTGATCACGTCGTCATTCGATATGTACCGTCTAATCAATTCTCCATTTTCAAAAAAATTCCTGCTGGTTGTCACACTCACACGTTTTACACAAAAAATAAAGCCTTCCTGCCCTCCTCTTCTCCATGAACGCCCGGTCCTGACATGCATACGATATATCACGCCTTAGGACTAAGGTGGAAGGAGGTATGCGGTGTGAATATTCAATTGGTACCGTTACATTATGTATATCTGGCTTTTATCGTGCTCATTGTGGCTGTCATGATACGGCGCCGGGATACGATGATTATCTGTGTTGCCGGGATTATGACGATTGGATTACTGGCAACAGAGACGTTAAGCGGTGCGGTGTCAGGAATCTTTAATAGTTTTGTATATGCTGCCAAAGAGCTGCTCAGCACGATCTTTATCATCTCGATCATTGTCGCCATGAGCCGGGTACTGATTCGCACAGGTATTAATGAAGTCATGGTTGCTCCACTAACCAGGTTCATTCGTTCTCCTCAGGTGGCCTATTGGGGAATTGGGCTGATCATGATGACGGTCTCCCTGTTTTTCTGGCCTTCGCCAGCGGTAGCCCTGGTCGGGGCAGTTTTGCTTCCCGTCGCCGTTCGTGTAGGACTTCCACCCATTGGTGCTGCCATCGCAATGAATCTTTTCGGACATGGAATCGCCCTCTCGGGGGACTATATCATTCAAGGAGCTCCCAAACTTACGGCAGATGCAGCTGGCCTTCCGGTTACTTCCGTCATGACGGCAAGCATACCGCTGGTCCTCGTGATGGGCGCAGTATCCACACTAACGGCCTTTTGGATGTTACGAAATGAGATGAAAAGTGGCGTCAGCACTCAGATGCATTCTCCTGTCCCAGGTGAACCTCTAATTGAGGCTTCTTCTCCTTCCGAAACCTTACCGGGTGCCGGGGTCGTACCTGAACAACAACGTCAATCGATACCGATCCGATTACAAAAGGCATTCGCCATACTTATTCCATTGTTATTCACAGTGGATGTGATTCTGATGTTTGTTCTTAAGCTTCAGGGCGGGGACGCTACAGCCTTAATCGGAGGTACCGCCGTACTTATCCTCATCACGGTCACTCTCGCAGCACATCGGCATGAAGGCCCTGAAGAGACAACAAATTATTTAATTGAAGGCTTTCAGTTCGGCTTCAAAGTATTCGGTCCCGTTATCCCTATCGCAGCTTTCTTTTATCTGGGGGACGCAGCCATCACCGAATTGTTTAGTAACCCTCTACCCGATGGATCACATGGTATAGTCAATGATCTTGGTGTTGCTCTTGTGGGGCTGGTTCCCTTGAATGATACGGTAGGTGCGATCACAATGACCTTGATTGGAGCCGTTACGGGAATGGATGGTTCGGGGTTTTCAGGGATATCCCTGGTGGGGTCCATCGCTTCGATGTTTGCCGGCACAGCAGATTCAGCCCCCGTATTAACAGCACTCGGTCAGGTTGCTGCCATCTGGGTTGGCGGTGGCACCTTAATCCCTTGGGCTTTGATTCCAGCTGCTGCTATCTGCGGAGTCAGTCCATTTGAACTGGCGCGTCGCAACCTGAAGCCGGTACTGCTTGGTTTAACGGCCACGACGATCGTCGCCATCTTCTTACTATAATTCGTGTAATCTTTTTACGTATTTTGAAAAGAAGTACGCTGCCTTGCCCAGAGCCATAGCTTGTGCCTGCTCCAATCGGCTAGATGCAGCAGCTCCACATAAGGGTCACCCTGTAATCCGAGCACTGCGGCAAAGGCTGGCTCTGTCTTCAATCCAACCGATTTCAGTCTGCGGATCTCGGCATGACCTTCGGCACCCCAGAGCTGCAGCAGCTCCCATTCGACTAACATATGAAGGTAGGCATTTTGTTTATTGACCGGCAACGATTGGGCGTAAATCTCCAATGGCCAACCCTCAATCTGAAAAGAACAAGTCAGGTAGGCACTAGGTATATCCATACCTAGCCCCGTTCCGCGTTCACACGAAAAACGCCCCATTCCGCTAAAATGCTGAGTCACTACCATCTCGAACGCGTTCAGATCAGGAGCTTCACACAATATATCAAGATCACTGCCAGGAATGTCTATATCAATGGGTACGGTTCCTGCCGGATAAGGGGTATATGTCTCCAAAATGGAGAACAAATCACTTTGAAGAAGCACCCGGTAAGCATCCCGCTGCCGTTCGTTCCCGGATGCCAGATGTGCCAAAACCTCAGCAGTTGTCTTCATGAATTCTGAGGCAGCCGAAATCATTCTGCTGCTCCTGTAATCACCTGTTTTACACGACCAACTTGCCCACTTGTCAGACGAACCTTGATGCCATGGGGATGCGTGGGTGATTTGGTCAGCAAATCCTTGACGATTCCCCTTGTCAGTTTACCTGTAGGCTGATCTTGCTTCAGTACGATATCCACTTCCAGCCCAGGTTTAATGTTCACTCGTTGTTGTCCGTTCATAATTCATTCCTCTCCTTCCTCTTGCAACGTCAATCCATTCAGCTATGTTAGAGCAAAGCTTCATCTATTGTAAATCTTTTGGATTTAAAACAAAAGCCATGCCCGCTGCATGGAAACGTGCAGATCCTTATTTCGGATCTGAGTCCGGAGGGGAGGATTTGCTCTTCATGTCCCGCAGAGCGGACCGGTAGACCTCATCCGCACTCTTTTCTATTTCATTAGAGGTGGACTCGACTGGTTCCTCTTGGGGTTCAGTTGGTTTGCGAAAATGAAGCAGAGCTTGACGGTACTCACTATCGATTCCTTTTGTTTGAGTTTCCTGCTTCTTGGCTTGGTGGCTCACTTCAATCTTGTTTTCCCGTAATTCCGTTTCCGTCTTCGTCTCTCTTGGTCCATCCGTTTCCGTATAATCCACCGGGTCTGACGAATCCAGCAATTTTTCCTCTGTCTGATCGTCCCCCTGCAGAAGGACAGGCTCTCGTTCTGTCTCAGCCGTTTGGGCAGCCCTGGCTTCTGCAGCTCTGCGGGTCGATCTTGAGTTAAAGATCATGAGAAAAATAATCCCTAGTACAACAATTACGGCCAATATAATCAACATCTGAGCATCCTCCTTGTCATCGCCTGTGGCAACTTATCAATATATTGGTTCCCCAATCTGCGAATTATATTTCATGTTGTTTCGTATAGAGCAGCAGAGTACCGGGAATGCTCCAAACAGGATTGTCAGCAGAAGAACATATTAGGAGGAATGATCCACATGAACTCTCGTGCCATATTGATCAATATCATTGTCATTCTGGTGATTTTGGGGGCAGGTGCCGCAGGCATATACTACTACAACCAATCCACCAGCTACGTCAAGACGGATAATGCGTTAGTCACGGGTCAGCCCATATCCATTGCTTCCACCGTTAGCGGCGAACTCCAAACGTGGAAAGGCAAAGTAGGTACCTCGTACAATCAAGGGGATACGATCGGGACCGTCTCTGCAGGCGGTAAATCAACTCCAATTACCATGCCTGTTGCCGGCACCGTTGTCCAGGCGACCGCAGTGGAGAACTCATTGGTTTCTGCCGGTAATCCACTGGCTAGAGCCTATGATTTTAATAACTTGTATGTGACCGCGAATGTGGAAGAAACCGTCATCGACAAAATCAAAAGCGGACAAATCGTTGACGTATACATTGATGCATTTCCAGATACCACACTAACAGGTAAAGTAGATCAGATTGGGCTTGCTACGGCTTCCTCTTTTTCCCTACTGCCGTCGTCCAATACCAATGCCAATTACACCAAAGTTACGCAGGTTATCCCGATTACCATTACGATTGAGGGTTACAAAGGTTTGGGTGTTGTCCCAGGCATGAGCGCCACTGTGCGCGTTCATATATAAGGTCTGCCGATGGATAATCAATTGCCGCTCGGAAGAACCATTGCCGTCCTGCTGCTCGGCGCCTTTATCGCCATTCTGAATCAGACTCTGCTTAATGTGGCGATCCCCCATCTGATGAATGATTTCAACGTCTCGGCAACAACAGTGCAATGGCTATCGACTGCCTATTTGCTCGTGAATGGGGTGCTCATCCCCATAACAGCCTATCTGATTGAGTCATTCGGGACACGTAAACTGTTCACCACAGCGATGCTGCTGTTCACCGTTGGCTCTGCCATCTGCGCAATCAGTCCGGGATTTACGGTCATGCTGATTGGACGTATTGTACAGGCCAGTGGTGCCGGCATTATCATGCCGCTGGTCATGAACGTATTTTTAACCGTATTTCCTCCCGAAAAACGGGGAACAGCGATGGGAACCATGGGGATCGCCATGATGTTTGCTCCAGCTATTGGTCCTACCTTGTCAGGCTGGATCGTGGAGCACTACACATGGCGCATTCTGTTCTACATGGTTATCCCGCTGGCTTTGCTCGATATCCTGTTTGCTTTTCTCTGGCTGCGAAATGTTTCCAAGCTCAGTTCTCCCAAATTCGATGCGTATGGCGCGCTCTTTTCAACGATCGGATTCGGATTTCTGCTGTATGGATTCAGCTCTGCCGGCGACAAGGGATGGAGCAGTGCAATTGTACTGTTGACCTTGATCATCGGTATTCTGTTCATCACGTTCTTTGTTCTCAGGGAAACAGCAATGAAACATCCCCTGCTGGAGTTTCGTGTGTTTAAATACGATATTTTCACCATCTCCACACTGGTCAGTGCTACCATCAACATGGCACTTTTCGGGGGGATGCTTCTGTTACCCATCTATCTGCAAAATATAAGAGGATTTTCCCCTCTGCAATCGGGACTCTTGCTGCTGCCAGGTGCACTGCTGATGGGGGTTATGTCACCCATATCAGGAGCGCTATTCGACCGGATCGGCTCCCGCCCACTAGCCATTGTAGGCTTGCTGATCACGGCATTCTCTACCTATGAATTCAGCAAATTGACCGGGGAAACGCCTTATGGTCACATTATGATGCTGTATACTCTTCGGAGCTTCGGCATGTCCATGCTGATGATGTCCGTACAGACCGAAGGCCTAAACCAGTTACCCCCTCATCTGACCAGTCACGGTACAGCCATGTCCAACACGATAAGGCAGGTAGCTGGCTCGATTGGAACAGCCCTGCTGATTACCGTTATGGCTACACGTTCAGGCATTCATTTGGCTGACTACAGCAATACGGTCACGACAACCAATGTGCCCCTGACTGAACAAGTCGGGCTCCTGGGTTCGCAGATGGCTGCCGTAACAGGCGTGCCGGCTGAACAGGGTTCTACACTGGCGTTACAGCAGCTATACGGTATCGCAGTTCAGACCTCGACGATTGAAGGCATTAACGATGCCTTTATTGTTGCCACCTGGATTTCCATTATTGGTTTGCTCCTGTCGCTGTTTCTGCGGCGGGCAAGAGCCCGCCCTCGTGCGGTGAAGACAGAACAATAATCTTATTCGGAAACATAACAAATGCCGCCGGTCTCTCCTAAGAGAAAACCGGCGGCTTTTACTATTGTATTAGGAGCACTATTTAAAGGAAACGCCATCCTTGCCTGCTTCTTTTGCCTTCATCGCAAGCAGTTCCGATACAGTGACGAAACGGTATCCCTCTTGCTGAAGCTTGGGAAGAATTGTTTTGAGCGCAGCAACGGTCTGATTCCTTCCATCCACCTTGTCATGAAACAGAACAATATCCCCATTGCGTGCGTTTTTCAGCACCTTGTTCGTAATGGCCGCTACCCCAGGAGAAGCCCAATCCCGGGTGTCCTGATGCCATGACCATAACACAATGGTATAACCTTTTTGTTTTGCAACATCAATGACCATGTCATTGTAAAATCCTCCGGGTGGTCGGAACAGCAGCGGACGTGGGACACCAGCATCCATAATGGATTGCTCGGCAGCCACCATATCCTGCGTAAACTTGTCCTTAGCAGTGGATTTAACCGCATAAGTGTGTGCATAAGTATGATTGGCCACTTCATGTCCTTCATGCTGTTCCTGCATGACCAGCTCAGGATACTTTTCCGCCCATTTACCCAGTACGAAAAAAGTGCCTTTAGCTTGGTACTGCTTAAGCAAGGCCAGAATCTGCGGGGTCTGTACCGGGTCAGGACCATCATCAAAGGTCAACGCAATGAGCTTGTCATGGGTAGGGACCTCCCAGACAATCTCTCCTCGTTCCTCGTAATATTGACGATTCTTCTGTACCGGCTTCTCATAGGCAGAACTGGTGCCTAGCATGAGAATCAGGGTGAACAATCCGATCGTTCGGGCTGCCTTCAGGTTCATGTTTAAGTCCTCTCTTTATCGTCAAACGTAAACTCCCTGTTAGCATTTCCCGAAATGCCGGAACTATTTAACGGAAAATCTGGTCAATCACTGCGATCTCCTCGGCAGACAACGTTACATCCAAGGTTTTCAGATTGTTGATGACCTGCTCTGGTTTCTTCGCCCCTGGAATAAGTACATCAATCGAAGGCTGAGTCAGATACCAGGCCAGCACGAGATGTGCAACTTCGGCATTTTTGGATTCGGCAATGCTGCGGAGCTGTTCCACTTTGTCCAAATTGCGGATAAAGTTTTCACCCGTGAACAGCGGATTTTTGGCCCGGCCATCCTGGAATGTCGTATCCCGATTATATTTACCACCCAGCAGTCCGGCTGCCAGCGGAAAGTACGGAACAAAAGAAATTTCATGCTCAGCCGTGTACGGAAGCAGATCTTTCTCAGCCTCTCGTTTGAACAAATTGTATTCGGATTGCAGCACATCCACATAACCATCCCGGTTCGCTTCACGCAGCTGTTCGATGGAGAAGTTGGATACACCGATCGCGCGGATTTTGCCATCGTCTTTCAGTTGTTTTAATGCACCTACTGCTTCATCCTTTGGTGTCTGCTCGTCCGGAAAATGGATATAGAACAAGTCAATGTAATCTGTCTGAAGACGTTTCAAGGCTTCATCCACCGAGGCTTTCAGAAAAGCAGGAGAGTTATCCATCACCACGTTGCCATCCACGAATTTGTGGGCTGCCTTGGTGGCGATAATGGTTTCTTGACGCTGCCCCGTTTCCTTAAGCACCTCTCCAATTAAACGCTCTGAATGTTCAGGTCCATAGATGAAAGCCGTATCCACAAAGTTAATCCCCTGTTTCAGCGCTGTACGAACCACTTCCTTGCCCGTCTCATCGTTCAGCATATCCGGGTAGATATTATGTCCCCCTACTGCATTTGCCCCGAGTCCAATCGGGTTAACGAGCAATTCGGTTTTCCCCAAGCGAGTCTGTTGCTGTGCCATAATTCATCCATCTCCTTTTCCTGAGCGTTGGCTAAATGGTTATCATAAGTAGTTCTTCCTGCGGTGAATCCATTATATCAGAGTCATATTTACATTTAAAATATCGGATTTATCGGATTAGCTATTTTTCAGTACGGTCGCTTCAACATCATTGATAAATCGGCGCAGCTTCGCAGCCACGTCTCGATTGATCTCTCCATTCTCATACAACTGTTGTACCGTGTTCCGCTGCTCTTGAATGGCTACCATTTGCAGCTCAAGCTTCTCCTGATTGAACGGATCTTCGGTCTTCCCCTGATTCCAGCTTCTGAGTCTGGCGATCACTCGCTCATACTTGGCAATCACGGACAGAGCCACAGGCCGATTGCCATCGTTCATATGAGCCCGTATGGCTTTGATAGCCGCTTCCGAAGTACGAAGCTTAACCTGACGAAACTGATCTGCATTTTCTAACATGAACGGCTGCTCGGGCTTCTCCGAACGATTCGTAAACAGATGACCGAGCACGCGTCCGATCTCACTAATGGAGAACATCATCTGCGTGTTGGTGCGGTTAGCCAGCATCATTTCCTTACGGTCCAGCCAGCTGTTACATTTAAACGCCGCTTCGGATGCAATGACGTTCTCATCCATCATACTTTCAATTTCCTTGCGCTCCGCACGCGTGCCAATCAGGTTAATGGCCGTTTCCTGCTTCATGATGTCCTTGCGTTTGCCCGCTGTCATCTGTCCTGCAGCCTGCCTGATGTATTTCGATAAATCAGAGACTACAGCAAGTGCAGCAGCTTTGTTCTCGTCGGTCATCTCGGACTTGACTGCCCGAATGGCCGCATTAAGCATGATGTCCTGTGCCTTTCGTTCTGTCGTTTGCTGAGAGCCAGCAGCAGCCTTTTCATCATTCTTGGCGAGTACTGGCAGAAACACGCTTGCAGCGATTAACGTAAACAGAATAACTCCGGCTGCCAGAAATATGATCAAATCCCGTTCCGGGAAAGGGGAACCGTCCTGAAGCACATACGGGATGGAGAATGCACCCGCAAGGGTTACCGCGCCTCTCACACCCGACAGAGAGATAATGGTCATCTCTTTTAACCTTGGTTTTCCAATCGGGGACTTCTTGCGGAACCACTCATTCCCCTGCCAGAACAGATAGATCCAGACAAAACGAAGCAGTAACAACAACACGGATATTAATCCTACATACCCCAGAACTTGCAAATTGTTAAAGGTTACATTCTTAAAGATTGTATTCAGCACATCCGGAATCTGGACACCCAGAATCACAAACACCAAACCATTCAAAATAAATAAAATAACGGACCATGTGCTTGCAGAGACCACCTGCATCTTCAACTGAACCGATTCCGTTCGGTCACGTTCAATGGCATGGATAATACCTCCCGCCACAACGGCCAAAATGCCTGAGACCCCAATTTCTTCACTCACCAGATAAATAACGAATGGCGTAAGGATCTGCAGCAGCATATGCACAGTGACGTCCTCCATACCCAAACGCCGGATCCATACACCGAGCCGAATGAGCAGGAAGGATAATAGCGCACCTACCAGCAGACCACCAATGGCAATGATGAGAAAGCTGAATGAAGCCTCCGCTAACGAGAAAACGCCTGTAACCGTTGCTGCTATGGCAAATTTAAATGCAACCAGGCCGGATGCATCATTCATCAATGCTTCGCCTTCGAGGAGTCTATGTATGCTTTTGGGCAGATGTACACGCCCTGCCATGGCGCCAACGGCAACCGCATCGGTCGGGGACAGGATGGCCGCAAGAGCAAAAGCAGCAGGCAGCGGGATAGTTGGAATCAGCCAGTGAATGGCATAACCAGCCACAACTACGGTAACAAAGACCAAACCGAGTGCCAGCAGCAGAATGGGAGCCCTTAAATTCCACAGTTCATGCCTTGGTGTTCGTTTCCCATCGTTGTATAACAATGGCGCGATAAAAAGTACAAAAAACAGTTCCGGATTCAATGGCAGATGTACCCCTGCAGGAAGAAGCGCAATGGCTACCCCGAGGACAATCTGAATGAGCGGAACCGGGATAAAAGGTACAAACCGGTTCAGGATGTTCGATAAACCGATGAGTACCAGCAATACAAGTACCGCAATAAACAATTCCATGATGGTAATCCCTTTCCCTAAATGAAGTAATAAATCCAATTGGAGTAGTCTTATTTTAACATATATCCGTTTTTGTTATAAAAATGTTGTCATATCCATTCCCCCGATAGCGAAGATAGGTAGCTCAGAGTAACAATTCAGTTTGGATTTGTTTATAAGATGTTACAATATGCTCAGGACAATACCCGTTTGGAAAGGAACTTGGTATCTATGGCATTTGGAATTAATCGGCAGGAGTTGTCAGAATGGAAAGACCGTGTATCACGCGGCGAACTTGCTTATCTTACTCATTTTTGGATAGACCCGCGTTTTCCGGGCATTACAAGCGTAACCAAAGTAGGCTGCTCGAATCTGGAACGCCTTGAACAATGGTGTCTGGAACATGGTCTTGATCCGCGCTATATCCATCGACGTCAGCCTTTTCCCCATTTTGACCTGCTTGGACAGAAGCAAAAAGAAGTTCTGATTGAAATTGGCCTAATAGACCACATTGAACGATTCCATCTGTAATAATCAGCTTAAAACATGAAAAAACGTCAGCCTTCAACATTCGTCCCAACCCGGGGCGAACCTTGAAGACTGACGCTTCAATTCCATTTTAACGATGTGTTTGTTCCAAAACCTTCATTTTTTCGAGCAGCTTCAGTTCAATTTTCTTAAGCATGCCTATCATCTGCTGCTGTTCTTCTTCCGTAAGCGCTTGTAACAGTTCCCATGTCATACGTCCACGGTTTGCAGTCAGGGATTTGGCCAGCTGCTCTCCATCTTCCGTCAGGGATAACCACACAATTCTTCGATCCTCTTCACTGCGTACCCGCTGAATCAACCCTTCACTCTCCAGCTGATTCAATACAATGGTGGTAGCGCCGGATGATAAGCTGAGCTGCCTCGCCACATCGACAGCCATACAGCGCTGTTCCCTTAAAAGCATGCCCAATATATGACTCTTAGTCGGATTCAGTTTGCAGTTTGTTTCTGTTTTCTGCTGCTGGTCCAATACCTTATTTTTATATCTGAAGAAGGCCTCCAACAATTGATCAATGTTTGCCAATTGAGAGTTTTGCTCCGTATCCAGGCTCATAAACGTTCCTCCTGCCTTTCATCATAACCTTCCTAACATTGTAACATATTTGTACTTTTTTGTTTGTGAAAAATACGCTTGCTCCTTGGATCCATTGTTGTTTGTAAAGTTCATGCTTATTTTTGCGATACATGTGACAAGCTACCTCATAGCATGATAAATGATGCATTTTGAGGAGGTAATGAAACTTGAATATTTATATTGTTTTCGATAGCGAGGGCGGTCATACACAGGCGCTGGCTGAGGCGATTGCCGCCGGGGCTGCCAGTGTGCACGGGGCCACCGTTCATCTGCACTCCACCGAAGAAGCTGATGTATACAAACTGGTGGAAATGGATGCCATTATATGGGGATGTCCAGGTCACTTCGGCTCCATCAGCTCCGGTCTGAAAAAATGGATCGACAAGCTGGGTTACCTATGGGCTGAAGGAAAACTCGTGGATAAAGTAGGTGCTGTCTTCTGTACGATTGCCACAGAACACGGAGGACTCGAGTCAGCATTACTTCATCTGCTGACCCCGATGCTGCATCAGGGAATGATTATTACCGGGCTGCCAGGAAACTTTGCTGACAACGCATTATACGGTTCCTATTATGGTGTCGGGGTTACCTGTCCAGTGGATAGTGACGTTCTGTTAAGCGATCAAGGAATTGCTCTTGGCAAAGCCCTTGGAGAACGTGTCGCCCGGATCACCAATCGTCTGATCAGCTAGACCGTGTATCATTCGGGCAGATGTTTTTTACATTTTGTTCTCAAGCCTGCCCTCCCTTCAAGAAGCGGGAAGACAGCGCAGGCTTGAGTCCACTTCTAAGTAAAGTCGCAACTACCTATTGCAAAATTGAAGCGTGTTTGTTTATAATAACTAGTATCTTAAAGTTACTTTTAGTTACTTAATAATTTTTAGAAATTTGTTGTCAGAAAGTAATATAATAACATAGCAAGGGAATTTTATATATGAATGACAATAATCCATTACAAGTAGATGTCTGTATTGTGGGAGCCGGACCAGGCGGTGCCCTCCTGTCTTACTTGTTGAACCGCCAAGGAATATCAACAGCACTAATTGAGCGTCAGCCTCATCTGCACAAATCATTTCGCGGTGAACTGCTTAACCAGGACGGTGAAGCTGTGCTGAGCAAGCATGGACTCTATTCGGGTGTAGCACAGCTCGGAGCCATGCCTTTAGAACAGATTCAATATTGGGAGAACGGACAGATTATCCACACGATTTACCCTGGTGAGGGAGAATCGCATGTGGGCATACATGTTCCGCAGGATCACCTGCTGGATTTTATCGTGTCACAATCACAGGCCCTGCCGCACAATCACGAGACGGTACTATTTAATACGGTGATGACCGGACTGCTTAGAGATAAGACAGGAAAAACAGTAGGCATCAATGTTCGGCATAATGGTGTTCCCGCTTCTATAGAAGCAGCCATTATTGTCGGAGCGGACGGGAGATTTTCTGCGGTACGAAAATACGCTGGCCTCACCCCGGATATACGCAAGCATGGGTATGATCTGTTATGGGCCCGAATTCCCGCGCCTGTAGGCTGGGAACCAGCCGTTCGTATGGCGAGCATGAACGGTCAGCAGCTGGCGCTGTTCTCCCAATACGGCGGGTATGTACAGATTGGCTGGAATATCCCGCAGGGTTCCTTCTCCAAGCTGCGTGAGCAGCCCTTTGCCCCTTTTGTGGAGAAACTCGTGGAAGCCTTCCCGTGTCTCGCGGAATCGGTCGCTGCACATATTCAGACCTGGAGCGATTTTGTACTGTTATCCGTAGAGAGCAGTTACAGCGAGTCATGGACTCAAGACAATGTGGTTCTGCTCGGCGATGCGGCACATACCATGACGCCTACAGGAGCCTTTGGGCTCAATGCAGCGCTGGAAGATGCCGATGCACTTGCCGAGATCATCATTCGGATGGCCTCTGATCAATTTCAATCGGTGGATCTATTGAAGCAGCTTCAGGTGATTCGCAGCAGCAAAGTGAAACAACAGCTTGCTCGTCAGGTGGAGATGGAATCCTCCTTTCAACAGCGTTACGAATCCCTGCGCTAGCAACCGCTCGAAATCAATCGTATTTAATTCAAATTAAACATGCCGATGGCTTCTGTTCAGAGGCCATCGGCATGTTTTGCTTCATTTTGCAATTATATTTCGCGACCGTTCATTGCACTTACCCGAAGCTCATTCAGGGGCAGCGACTCCATCTCTGGATGGCGCAAATACACCGTTCGACTTTCCCCTGGAAGCAAGTCGAAATAGTTGTCACTGAACCGCACACGTCCCAGCGGAAGCTCCATTTTAACCATTCTTGCGATGGCACCGCTAGCTGTAACGGTAACAGACTGCTCCTCCTCATTCACATGCACACTCAGCTGAGACAACGGCAGCGCGATGTCCTTCGGATCACGCAGGAAATATCGGTTAAGCGGGGCAGCAAATCCTTCCGATACAAGTTCAATCATGACTTCTTCGGGACGTCTGCCCTGCAGCACTGCTGCTTCACTTAATACTCCAACCTTTGAAGAAGATTGGGCTTCAACCTCCACCTGCAGTGTATCCGAGTATACTTTCTCCCCATTCAATTGATATACATTAATTCGAAGATGTCCCTGTAACCCCTCAAGTTTATCGTTCACGACCCACAAAGCAAGCGGATCGCCTGGCTCATGCTCTAGTGACAGTAGAACCGGATGGAAGAAGGTCTTCCCATAATAAAAGGATGCCTTGGGCAGCAGCTCATAATCGATCATGGACCAGCTCGTTCCCGGCCAGCTGTCGTTCAGCTGCCACACAAGCGCACCACTATTCCGATGATTGATCCTCCGGAAATGCTCGATTCCGTACCGTAAGCCTTCCGCTTGAGTCAGCATCGAATAATTCATGTATTCTTCAATCGTTTGTGGAATGCCGGTGTAGCCTTCCATCAGAAGAATGCCCTTTTGGTGATTGGTATCCTTGTTGCGATAGGCCATCTCAGGACTTCCCCAGTAGAACTGCCCTTCAGGCATATTTTTCTCCAGCGTATAACGGTTGGCCGAAGCATGCATGCCGAATTCACTGCTGAACAAGGCATAATCCTTTTTAAAATTTTTAAATGTTACGCCCTCAATGCTGTAGTCAAGCAGCGGCGGTTCACCGTGTTTTCTTGGATAAACAGACCCATGCCAAACCTGCCAGTTGTGACGGTCACCAACATCCGGATCATTGGCATCATTGCCATCCTTGTCTCCAAACGGTGAAGACGGCCAATACGGACGGGACGGATCCAGACGTTCCAGAGCCTCAGGAATCAGCTCATGATAGATCAGCTCCCCATAGAACGGACTAGTGATGTCTCCGCTGGCAGATTTCATATCGTAAAGCCAGTCAATCTCGTTATTGCCGCACCAGAGGGCAAGTGATGCCCGGTTCCGCAGCCTGATCACATTATTTTCCACTTCGCATCTGACATTCTCCATAAAATCTTGATTGAAGTCAGGAAATAATGCATTAGCAAAGGCAAAATCCTGCCACACCAACACCCCTAGCCGATCGCACTCATCATAAAAGACATTCTTCTCATAGATGCCGCCTGCCCACACTCGCAGCATATTCATGTTTCCTTCGACAGCCAGCTCAATGAGCTCCCGATATCTCGAGTCGGGAATAGCACCAATTAGGTGATCAGCGGGTATCCAGTTGGCCCCCTTGGCATACATTTTGGTTCCGTTCAGTATAAAAGTAAATGCGTCTTCTCCCTGTTCATTGTGGAGGGCAAGTTCAATGGTTCGTATCCCATAGGTCTCGCGATAACGGTCTACTTCAATTCCATCGGCGTACAGGACTACCTCCAGTGTATACAGATATGGTTCACCCAGATCATGCGTCCACCACAATCGCGGTGAAGGCACAGCCAGTGTTGTATCCGCCTGTCCATCTTGGACAGTCAGCGCAGCAGCTTGAGTCACTTCCTCACCGCTCGCATCCAACAAGCGGATATCACATGTCGTGACTACAGCTTGCTTCAGCTGCTGTCTGCTTCGGAAGGACATCACCGATTTCACTTTTGCCGTAACATCGATCACCGCCTGTTCTTGGCTGACAGACTTGGTCCGTGCAAACACACTATCCAGCTTCGCTATCTTGTGTCTCTCTAACCGGACTGCACCCCAGATGCCGACAGTAACCATGCGCGGTCCCCAGTCCCAGCCGAAGTTCATCGCTGCCTTGCGCAGCCAAGGCCGTTCCTTCGTATAGGATGACCAGTCGAATGTCTCTTTGTCCCGGTTGTGCAGAGACAGCGGATCGAATCGAACTGCAATGGCGTTCCACCCATGGCGGACCAGTGTCGTAACATCGAAGGTATGGGACATGAGCATATTGGCTGTTTTCCCCACCTCATGTCCGTTCACATAGACCGATGCAAACGTATCCAAACCTTCGAAGACAAGTTCAAAATGTTCCTGATCCTCTTCCGCCTTCACCAGGTTAAAGTTGGTACGATACCACCATTCCTTTTGCTCGATCCAACGGCTCTTGGTATCGTTATGCCCGTAGTATGGTGGATCAATTATGCTCCTCGCCACCAAGGCCGAATGAACATCCCCTGGCACTTCCGCCCCGATCCAGAAACGGTCATCCAGTGCAGCAGCTGCGATGTCCATCGTCCGTTTTTCCCCGACTTCAAAATGCTGGATCTTCCATTGACCTGACAGATCCTGAATTGAATCACTCTTCTTCATCATATGCCTCGCTTCCCAGATCCCTGAATCATTCCACATTATCGAAAACGTTTGCAGAAACAAGTACAACCGATCGTGTCTGCTAACTTCCTGAAGGCTTGAATGCATACGCCTCTTCGCGAAATTCACTCGGGGTCTTGCCTGTATGTTTTTTGAACAGCCTGCTAAAGTATTTTACGTCTTCATACCCACTCATGGCAGCCACTTCACTGACTTTTGCAGGAGAGACTGCCAGCATCTCCATCGCCCGCCGAATACGCATATTCGTTACAAAATCCCCAAACGTTGTACCTGTCTCTTTCTTGAACAGTTCGCTGAGATGTCCAGGGTGCAAATGGATTTGGCCAGCCACCTGCTGTAGACTGATTTCTTGTGCCAATCCGGATTCCATGTAGGCAATGGCCTTTTGCACATGCGAAGCCTGCCCTTGGCCCATTTGGCTGTAATATGTATGCATCAGACCATATAAATGGTGAAACAGCATATCCTGAAGGTCCGCAGCATCTGCTTCAGGTTCCGGCACCCATGGATCATATCGTACAGGCTCTTCTCTTCCTATTGCACGCATCGTGCGAACCAGCCAGCGTTGTCCTGCAATGACCGCAGAATGCAAACAGGCGTTGAACGATTCTGGCGTTACCTCCGGGTCCAACATGAGTTCTTTTACAAGCTCCCGTGTCCATGTGGTGAGCGTGACAGGGTCATTATCGAGCAAAAGGGTCCCCAGCACGGTTTCCTCTTCATGCGTAAGTAATGTTTTACCACCCTTGCGGTGTTTTACATGCTCGATGCTCCAAATTTTATCGTCAAGCAGACTCATGTATTGATACGCTTGGGATGCCGTTAAATAGCTTTCGTGAAGATGTACCTCGCCACAAACCGGATGGCCTACAGCTGCACGCAGCGTACATTTCAGGAGCTGCTCCATATGATTAACTACCGTTCCCAGCGTGTTCAGTAATTCCTGCTGCCTGCTCGTTACCTGCATTACACCAATAATCTGTTCCTTGTGAATATGAGTAGCTGCGCCAGGCAGCATATCCTCCAGCATATTTTGCACGGCAAATCTCAGAAGTGCAGCAGAAGAGCGGCTCCATCCTTGCGCACGAATAACGAATACAATCTGCTTGTAGACCTGACGGCCGTCCAATGATACACCAGCATACTCCGCCGCGCCCGGCTTCAAAAATGCTGGACACGAACCTGTGATCACATCACCTTCAATAACCCATCGTTCAAATAACCGCTGTTTATTCTCCTGTAAAAGTCGCCCTTCCTTGGACTTTTCTGTCCAGCGGTCCATAACTCTTTGCTTGGCCTGGAGAACCGTTTTGATAATTTCTTCCGGTTTGCTCGTTTTTAACAGATAATCCGTCACACCCTGCCGAATCGCCTGCTGAGCATAAGAGAAGTCATCGTAGCCTGACAAAATAATGACTTCCATCTCAGGCAGCAATTGCAGTCCTTCATTTGCAAGTTCAAGCCCTGTCTTGCCAGTCATGCGGATGTCAGTCATCAGAATGTGCGGACGCTCCTCAGCCAACCGGGACAACGCTTCTTCAGCCGAGGCTGCTGGTGTAAGGAGATCGATCCCCAGCTCGCCCCAGGCAATAACACTGGCAAGTCCGGTACGAATGATCACTTCATCATCGACAATCAGTAGTCTCATGGCGATTCCTCCAGAAAGGGTATGGAAAATGAAATACGGGTCCCTCCACCGACACGGCTGTCCATCTCAAGTTGAGAAGCAGCCCCATAATGGAGCAGCAATCTCTCATTAACGTTGTGGATCCCGTAGCCACCAGCAGTGGGATTCACTTCCGGCAGTCTTTCCTTCAGCTGTTCCAGCCTCTCCTGCTCCATGCCGACACCATCATCCAGCACCAGTACGTTCATTCGTGCTTCATCCGGATCTTGACGAATCATGATGGTGATCGTTCCCGGACCATTCTTGGGCTGAATACCATGTACCATGGCATTCTCAACGAGCGGCTGTAGCAGAAGCTTCAGCATCATCCGCTGCTCCAAGGCAGGATCCACAATATAGTGCACCGAAAATTTATCAGGGAAGCGGATGGACTGCACCCGTACATAATGCTGGATATGGGCAATCTCCTGCCCAACAGGACAGAAATCCTTGCCGTTATTCAGGCTGATGCGCAGGAAATCACTTAAACCTTCGACCATATCCGCAATCCGGCTCTCTTTTGACATCAGGGCAATCCAGTGAATGGACGAAAGGGTATTATACAGAAAGTGGGGATTGATCTGTGCCTGAAGTGCCCTGAGATCAGCTTCTTTCTTACGGGCTTCACCTTGTATAACCTCTTCCTTCAGGCTCTCGATATGTGCTCCGAGCAGATTGTAGCTCTCTCCCAGTCTGCCGATCTCATCATCACTCTCAGATCGAAACAAGGGCAGCGGCCGGTCCGGGTCAATTCGGGACAGGTGCCTGGTAAGCACACGGAGCGGCCTTGTTACGCGGCGGACGGTAAACCAGACCAGCCCTGCACAGATTACCGCAGAAGCGACCACGGCTACAGCCGTAAGAATCAGAATATAACCATTCTCCGACTTGTATTGGTCGTAAGGAACTGTTCCAGTCAACGTCCATCCAGTCAGCTGTTCCGGGTAATAGAGCAGCGTCCGTTTGTTTTCTCCACTGCCATACGTAGTCGTCCCGCTCTCACTCTGCCGAATCAGCGTCTGCAATTCAGGTTCGACCTGCTCCAGAGTCTGCCCAAGCCGAGATTTATCCATGGAGGACAGGATCTCTCCGGATTGTCCGACCAGCTCCAGACGCCCTTCACCTCTGCCAAGTCCGAGCGCAGCCCAGTCTTTGGAAATGGCCTTTTCATCCAGGCTGATCGCGAGCCATCCGATGGGTCGATAATCATGAATGCTGCGGATGGGACGCACCAACGTAATCACATTTTGTATGCCTGCATAGTTGCGAACCGGGTAGACGCCGGTCCACATTTTAACCGCATCGCCAGCAGGAGCTGGAGGATCGGAAGTACCCGGTTCATACCAGGTAGCCGTTGTCAGGACAGCATCAAACCGATCCGGATATATCGCTATATTCGCAATATACTTTTTAGACGCCGCCAGATTGGTCATCCTGCCGACAATATCCACGCGGTCCAGCTCGTGATCTTCATTTCGGCTCAGATACTGCTGAACATCGCGCTCTCCAATCAGGAAAATCGAAATATTCTCGGCATCCTGCAGCATATAGCGAAGATTGGCTTCCACTTGTTTCAACGTGTCCATACCGGACAACTTCGTCTTCTGCTCGGTAATGCGGGAAGAGATCAGAAATGCGAACAGACCCAGCGCCAGCAGCGGCACGATCATGGAGGCAGTTACGACAACCGAGAGCTTCCTCTGCAGCGATGATGTGAGCCAGCTTCCCAATGCTTTTCCTCCTCTGGATGCGCCTTCGTTTAACCCTTAACCGCTCCAGCCGTCATGCCTTTCATAACCTGTTCCTGAAAAACAAGATATAGAATAATGGTCGGGATAACCGACAATGTCATGGCGGCCAGCGTTAATCCATAATCCGTCTGGTATCCGTCTGCGAAGTTCGCAATCGCAAGCGGTAACGTTTTCAATCCTGTCTTGTTAATGAATACAAGTGCGAACGAAAAGTCATTCCAAGCATGCAAAAAACTCAGAATTGTAACGGTGGACAAGGCAGGCACTGACATCGGCAGCATGATCCGGGTAAACAGTCCCCACAGACCTGTTCCATCGATAAACGCTGCCTCTTCAATATCACGTGGTACACTTGTAAGATATGCCGTCAGTACAAAGATAGCAGTTGGCAATGCAAAGGCCGTATACGGCAGGATTAATGCCCAATACGTATTCAATAGAGACATCTGCTTCATCAGAATGAACAAAGGAACCAGTGTACTATGAATGGGAATCAGCATGCCTACAACGAAAAAGGTCATGACCAGCCCTTTCCAGCGGAACTGGAATCGTGCCAGTATGAATGAAGCTAGAGCTGCAATAAACAAAGTCAAAATCAATGATCCTAATGATACCACCAGTGAGTTGCCAAATGCCGTACCCAATTTGGAACTTTCCCACGCATTGCTGAAATTGGCTACATTCCATTGGGCCGGCAAACCAAATGGCCTGCTGTAGAAATCTTCATTCGTTTTGAACGCACTGATCACAAGCCAGTAAAACGGATACAATGTTAAAATACCATACACCGTCAGCAGCGTCCAAACAATTCCGCTGCGCAGCCGGCGAACCGGATGACCTGAAGCTCTTCCTGGTGATGGCATCGTTACAGGTGTCGTACTCATTGCAGTTCCCCCTCTCTTCTAATTCTCTTTTCTTTTGCGACTGGTCACCCACTGGCTTGTTCCGATAAGCAGCAAGGAGATCAATACGATGGTTGTCGAGATTGCACTACCGAAACCATAACGGTAGGTTGTAAAGGTTGAATTATACATATACGTAGCGAGCAGCTCGGTTGCATGAGCCGGACCACCTTTGGTCATGATGTACACCAGATCAAACGATTTCAGACTACCCGAAATACACAGAATGATCGCAACCTGCACGGTTCCCCAGATCATGGGCAGTGAGATCGATACCAGCTTACGTATGCCCGAAGCGCCGTCAATTTTGGCAGCATCATGAATTTCACCAGGAATGTTTTGCAGCGCAGAGATGAAAATAATCAGGTACAAACCAACGAAGCTCCACAGCAGTGGCGGTACGAGAGAGAAGATGGCAATTTTGTCGTCAGACAGCCATTGCAGCTTCCAGCTCTCCAGACCGAGCGCATCCAGCAGGAAGTTCAGGATCCCGATCTGCGGATGATAGATATACTGCCAGATCATGCCGATAACGACGGTAGACAAGACCATGGGCAGGAAGACAGCAGAGCGCAGGAAGCGCTGCAGCGGATTGCTTTTGTGTAAAATGACCGCGAGCATCAGTGCTAACGGAATCTGACCGAACACGGAGGCAAGTACAAAAATGACGTTATTTTTCAGTGCCCGCCAGAATACCGGGTCATGCCAGATCTCGACATAGTTATTCAGACCGATATATTTGGACTCCCCGATGCCGGACCAGTTGAAGAAGCCGTAATAGGCTGACCATACAACCGGAACAAATACAAACAATGCATATATGATGACTGCCGGAGCAAGCCCCAGCATAATAAAGCGACGACTGCGCAGTGCATTCATTCCTTCACTTCCCTTCTTTAATACCTTACATATCTCCTTCACACATTGAAGCCTGCAAATAAAACGGAAAACCCCTCCCCTGCCGGGAAGGGGCTATACTGCTCAGTTAATCTCATGAAGTACGAATCACCGAGCGTTTTCAATCTACAACCTATTCCTTATCCATTCTGTTAGTTGCTAGCGGCATTGGCCTGTGCAGCCTGAATTTTGGCAGCGATATCTTCCGCTTTGCCGCCCATCAACAGTTCCTGCAATCCATTATTAATAACTTCAACCGTTGCAGACCCCAGCTTGGAATCGTAAACCGGATTAATCTTCACTTCCTGCATCAAGTCGTACAATTCAATGAACAAAGGATGTGCCTTGGATTTGTCCAGCTCAATGTTGTAGCTAACGAGTGTACTGCTGTCCAGCGTAGCCTTTTGACCGTCAGGTCCTGCCAGGGCATAGAACAGCTCCATGGCTGCCTCTTTTTGGGCACCGCTCAGCTTTTTGCTTACACCCAAACCGGTACCTACCACGCCTGATGTCGTTCTTGGCTCTCCTTCACCACCATCTACCGGGGGAAGAATAGTAATATGCGTGTTGTCCAATACCTCCGCAGGTGCGTTGTTCACCAGGTTCGCCAGGGCCCATCCACCATTCATGACCATGGCTGCTTTCCCCTGAAAATACAGCTGCATCATCTGGGTTTCGTCAATGCTGTTGAACCCATCCTGAAATGCCTTGCTGTTACCAAGCTCCTGCATTTTGTTTAACGCCTCGATAAACTGCGGATCCGTAAAGCTGGCACCCTCCTGGGCTGCTGCTTTCAGAAACCAATCTGTACCCGTAATCCGGTCTGCCAATGTACTGAAGATCGTTGATTGTGCAACCCAGTTTGCCTTGTTCCCCAGGGCCATTGGAATAACCTTGTTCTCATTAAACGTTGCAATGGCCTGTTCCAATTCAGCCCACGTTTCAGGAACTTTGACGTTATACTGTTTAAACAGTGCTTCGTTGTAATAAATGAAGGAACTTGGCGCCAGATTCATCGGCACGGAGTAGATGTTTCCGTCAACCGTATATCCATCCAGTGCGTTCGGGATAAAGTTGTCCTTCCACTCCGGCTTCGCATCCAGCTCTGTGTTAATGGGCTGAAGCAGGTCGCCTTTTACAAACTCTTTCGTCATGGCATCCGGCCACATCACAAACAAATCCGGCATTTCGTTTGCAGCAGCTACAGTACGGAGTCTTGTTTTCAGGCCGTCTGTCGGCAAGCCCTCATCCACCACTTCAATATCTGGATGTGCTGCCCGGAAATCCTCAATAATTTTACGCATGGCTACTGCCTTGGCATCCTGTCCGGTCCAGTTATGCCACAGCGTAACCGTGACTTTATCGCTGCTGCCCGTTCCCTCCGAAGCATCACCACCACTGCAGGCAGCGAGTACCATCGAAAACAAGGCAATTGCCACAAAACCCGAAAGCCATCTTTTTAACATCTCTATACTCCCCCTTGGCTGTTTGAATACCCTCATTGTAAATGGTAACGCTATCATAACGTAAGGTGACGATCCACGGATGGTGGGGTGAAAAATATCGGATGCCACACCCAATAGCGTGTTACTTGTAATTAGAACAAAAAGAGCTCTCGATGTGAGAGCTCTTTAAACAAACAATCTATTTCGTATGAAAAAGAATAAGTTCAATTTATTTCATGCTGCTTTTGATAAGTGCTGCAAAAGCTTCCGAGCCTTCCTTTGTTAAATGTACGCCATCTTTTTCAAAGTACTCATCGTGCCCTTCGCTTGCACTGTTCCAATCAATGAGGGAAACGTTACTGTAGGATGAGGCTGCTTCGTTCAATGCTCTGTTAACCGTTCGTTCCCAAGGACGCGGGACCCGGACAGTAACCAGATATACATGATTCTCATCCTTGAGGTAATCCAAAACAGAATCCAGGCTTTTGGAATTGAATGAACCGTTGGTTCCCAATTCCAGGACAACCTGATTGCCAAGTTGGTCGTTTCGTTTGAGCCCATCCAGGACATCGGCTGCCTCCCACATTTGACGGCCAACATGACCGTCCACGTGTACCCCGGACATATGTTGTTCCAAATAAGGCTTGGCATCCAGAATGACCGAATCCCCTATCACGGTATAGTGGATCTTGCCGTCTTCAGCAGGGGGAGCTTTTTCTCCACCCTCTTGCAAAGCATCACCTGGCTGATCCGGGTTCCCCGCAGTATCAGCCCCGTTATCATCGGCATGATCCTTATTTCCAGCATCGTCTGCAGCAGTCTGGTTCGGCTCGTTAGCAGCCGTTCCATCTCCTTCATCGGATGCCGGTTCTTCCGTTTTGGAAGGCGTATCTGGCTTCGACGTCTGCTCTGCTGGCTTGTCTTGCTGATTGCCACCATCATCTGCAGGCTTGTCATTCTTCTGCGGTGCCGGCTTCTGGCCGGAACCTGCAGTATCAACAGGAGCCGGAAGAACATCCTGTCCTATCTCTTCATGCACAGCATGTTCTCCGTTCAATGTGGTAGACATCGATACAGAATGTGAATCGGAGTTCGCCGCAGAGGAAATCATCATCTGTGACACGGTGAAGCACATAAACAGAACTGACATCACCACTCCGCCCCGCTTCAACCATATCTGATGCGTACTAATACCGTTTCGCCCTCTACTCCATAGCCGGGAACAGGTATCACGGAATCCGTTATAACGGATTGGATTTTCGATAAACTTCAATGATAGTGAAGCCAGCACTACCGTTGCTGCCACCTGCAAAATCATTCGAACCGGATGTAAACCTCCAGTATCAACCACAGGACTTGTCAGGATGATTACAGGATAATGCCAGAGATAGAGCCCATAGGAACGCTCCCCAATCCATCTCAGCGGTTTTGCACCAATCAGGCGTCCCAGCATCGAAGAGGGATGAGCCAACACAGCGACCAGAAGCGTAGTAGCTATGGCTTGAAGTACCATACCCCCTTGGTAGAGCGATGGTTCATATTCACTGCTGTTCAGCATCATGTAGACCAGCAGGGCCAGCGCTGCCAAGCCCGATACATCGAGCACGGCTCGATTAAGGCTCGCAAGGGAGGAGGACAGTTTGCGGCTTGGCCACACAACAGCCAGTGCAGCCCCGGCTAGCAAGGCAAAAGCACGCGTGTCCGTACCATAGTATACACGGCTCGGATCCAGATTCGGATTGTATAGAATAGCCATTGCTCCAGCAGATAACTCAGCGGCAACGACAATAAAAACAACGAGCCATCCCTTTCTTTTGAACAGCTTAATTGAAAGGATAAGGAGCAGCGGCCACACAAGGTAAAACTGCTCTTCCACGGCAAGCGACCAGAAATGTCCGAACGGTGATGGAGGACCGAAACTCTCGAAATAGGATACATGGTGGAAGATATACCACCAATTGCTTATGTATAATACACCCGATATAACGTCCCCACGCAGGGAAGCAAGCCGGGAAGGATCTGTGAAGAGAAGCCAAATCATGACCACTGCAGTCATGGTAAGCATGCCAGGCACGAGACGTCTGATTCGTCTCACCCAAAAATCACCGAGTGATATGCGTCCATGTTCCTGCCATTGGGACACAAGAATATCTGTAATCAGATAACCTGATAAAACAAAGAAAATGCCTACACCGAGCAAACCACCGGGAATAAAACCCAGATTAAGATGATATCCAATCACAGCAAGCACGGCAATGGCCCGCAGACCATCCAGTCCGTTCATATGCCGCCTGTTGTTCAACGTTTGTGACATTCGCGCCCCCCCTTGTTGCTTCGGGCCCACATCGTGGATGTCTGGGGCAGTTGCAAATCAGCTTGGCTTCGCATCGTGATTCTGGTTGTCATTAACATACGTATTGCACCTTTCGTCATTCATTTCCAATATATCGATCAACACTCACGTTTAGCATTATACGCTCAAGCGCAGTGAGATAAATTACAGCAGTAGTTACAAAGTGGTGAAACGATGTAACCTTTCCTGCCAGCTAATATAGCTGTAAAATCATACTCCAAAATTGTCGTTTAATACAGTCTTTTTCTTGGGCTGGGTAATATTACCTCACTACCATATCAATACAAAAAGACCGCCCACTTCCTCAGCAGCCACAATTCATTATAAACCTATCCCCAGCCGGATTGAAAGTTTTGCCCATAAATGCTTCTAGATGCCTAGGACTCTGGAGGTGAAAAGGACGAATCCTCTTTTATTCCGGGAATCTTCTAGTTGAAATCATCCTTTGAAGCCCGCTGATTCAACGTCAGGTCCAAAAAGGGCGACCAAAGTGCTGGTCACCCTTAACGGTATTCTTCTCATCACATGAACCTGGATGATGTCTATCCTCTAATTACATTTGCTGTATCCACATTGGCTGCAAGTCTTGCAGCCTTCAATATTGATCAATGAAGCTGAACCACAGGAAGGACACAAATCTCTCGATGCAGTATAGGTTGCTAATGGTTCGTCCACAATCGCCGATTCAGAAATTCGATTCACACTCTGGTCTGCCTCTTCATTAGTAGAGGATGCATTCTCCTCAGCTGTGCTCTGTACATGACTTTCGAGCGCCTTCGCTACTGCGTCTGCAATGGACTCTACCCGGTTTACACCAAAGCCAATCGCTCCCGAACCACCGATGCCTTTCAGATGTTTGATAAGAAGTTCGACTTTATGTCCGTGGTCACCATATCGCAGGAACAGGGAGCACACTCTTCCTAGCGCTTCTGCCATGGCGAATACATCGGAACCGGCTTTACCCACGTTCAGGAAGATCTCCGCCGGAATGCCGCCCAGGTCGTTGATCGTAATGTAAGCCATGCCAAACGGAGTATTTATTTTGTACGTTGCTCCCCGCAGTACCTGCGGACGACTCTTGTACTGTTTATCCAGTACTTTGGCTGCAGGCGAAGCCGCCACACTTGTTTTGCCCTCGTTCTCTGTCTCCGAAGGTTCTGACGTGAAAGCTGTCGTTTCGTTTACAGCACTTGTTTCTTTTACCGGATCTGTCACACTTGTTTGTTCACTTACTTCGCTCTTCGCCTCTTCCTTCTTCGTCGTGGATAGGACCTGTACATCGCGGCTGCCGTCCCGGTAGATCGTTACTCCCTTACAACCGAGATCAAAAGCAAGCTCATACAACTGTGCCGTATCTTCAACCGTAAAATCAGCCGGACAGTTGGCCGTCTTCGAGATGGAGCTGTCCACCCACTGTTGAATCGCTGCCTGTACCCGAATATGATTTTCTGCGGACAGATCCATCGCCGTTACATAATAGTCAGGAAGTTCCTCGCCGGGGTGTTCATCCAGCCACTCCTGAGCAATGGGGACAAACTGCTCATCGTAACCGAGCCGGCTTTGACGGAAATATTTAAACGCAAAGTAGGGTTCGATTCCTGTCGACGTACCCACCATCGTTCCCGTACTTCCTGTTGGGGCCTGCGTGATAAGCGTTACATTACGAATGCCTTGCTTCCGGATGGCCTCTCCCACTTCCGGATAAGTCCCGACCAGATTTTTCATGAATCCACTCTGTAAGTACGGCTCCACTTCAAAGGCAGGGAACGCTCCCTTCTCGGCCGCAATCTCTGCTGATGCGAGGTATGCTTCTTTTGCGATAAAGCCATACAGTTTATCCAGAAATTCAAGCGATTCCGGACTGCCGTACCGGATGCGCAGCTTAATCATCAGCTCTGCGAGACCCATCGTGCCAAGTCCAACCCGGCGCTCCCGCTGCTGATTCTTCTGATTTTCCTCAAAATGATAAGGTGTTGCATCAATCACATTGTCCAAAAATCTCGCCGAAATTCGTGTCGTCTCCGCCAGCTCCTGCCATGCTACATCATGACTGGTTTCATCGTAAAATTTGGATAAGTTGATAGCCGATAGATTGCAGACGCCCCATCCTGGCAGGCCTTGTTCACCGCATGGATTGGTACATATAATCGGATTAAAGTACCAGCTGTTGGACATCTGATTGTAATACTCCATAAAGACAACACCCGGCTCTGCTGATTTCCAGGCCGATTCGATAATTGTACGCCATATATCCCGGGCCTTTACTGTACGGTAATGGATAACCTGGTGCCCGGCTTCCTTCCATTGCTGCAGATCCCCGTTCCACTCGTTGTCATACTCGGGGTCGTTCGTATCCGGAAAAACAAGTTCCCAGTCCCCGTCCTGTTTGACAGCTTCCATAAATGCGTTGCTCACGCATACGGATAGATTGGCATTGGTAACCTGACCCATCGTTTGTTTGACGGTAATAAAATCCATCACATCCGGATGCCAGTCGTTCATCATCAGCATAAGTGCTCCCCGGCGGCTGCCTCCCTGTTCAATCAGTCCAGTGGTATAACTGAACAATCCTCCCCAGGATACCGAACCGCTGGAAGATCCATTGACCCCTTTAACTACTGCACGACGTGGACGGAGTGACGACAGGTTGATGCCAACCCCGCCACCGCGAGCCATAATCTCTGTCATTTCAGTCAACGTTTTCATGATGCCACCCCGACTGTCCTGCGGAGAAGGAATGACATAACAGTTAAAGAGGGTCAGCTCATCGCTAGCACCCGCACCAGCAGCAATTCGGCCTCCCGGAACCAGCTTCCAATCGTCCAGGACAGCCCGGAACTTGGATTGCCACTTTTGCTGTTCTTCCGGAGTGGATTCTACAGAAGCCATCGCTCTCGCGAGCCGGTCCCACATCTCCTCCGGTGTTTTTTCTATATTAAGTGTCAGCTTCTCCACTTCCGTCTGGATCGTTTCTCCACTACGAGTTTTCACTTTCACCGTCTGACCCTGCCGTTCCACGATTTCCCCCACTTCCTTTGTCGGAAACTTCGGGTCATCTTTCGTCAGAACAAGTACAACATCTCCTACCTTGGCATGGTTTGGATCAGCATCCTTCCAGGCATAACGGTCCAAAAATATTTTTTCACTTAATCCTTCCAACTTGTGCGACAGTTTGTTCGAATTCATTATGTTTGACAGCCTCCCCAAAAATCCCATTACATTTCTATTATGTGTTTAAAATATGCCGAAACACCACATATAGTGATTCATATTCAGTATAGTACACCATATATTGATTTTCCATGTGACTTAAGTCACAGCCAGCCTTTCTATTCGCCCTGTACTTGGACTAGCTCACTCTTACGCCATCAGACTCTCTCATTCAAAATTTGTGAATTTTTTTAGACGTAAAGGTTCGATTTCGCACCTTATTTGGAGGGTGGTTATGAACTGCCTCTCATTCGTCCATACTATGAGCTACGAATAAAACGTCATCATGTATGGCAGGGGAGGCATCACCATGAACCGGAAACATCCGCTTCACATGAATCAACCTGCAGCAGAACTGCCCGTTCCGCTCGAATTTGATCGCAGCTGGCTGACCCAATTGGAGTCACGGCTCGATAAAGGCGGTCCTTGGGGAGATTACAGACTCTTTCAGCTTGGTATTCAAGCGGAAGAGACCAATCTGATTCCCAATTTTGATGAAATACAGTGTCTTAAGCATTTGCAGGGACTGACCCCGCTTCCGCACCAGATGGACACTGCACGCAAAGTATTATTTGAAATGTCAGGCCGTGCCATTCTTGCCGACGAGGTGGGTCTGGGAAAAACCATAGAAGCCGGTCTGATATTGAAAGAATATATGGTCCGTGGTCTTGTATCGAAGGTCCTCATTCTCGTGCCTGCATCCCTTGTACTTCAATGGGTACGAGAGCTGAATTCAAAGTTTGGCATTCCCGCAGTTGCACAGAAAAAAGTCTATTCCTGGCAAAATGAAGTGGTGGTGGCTTCCATGGATACGGCTAAGCGAGATCCGCATAAGGACATCTTGCTGAGTACGGACTATGACATGATCATTATTGACGAAGCGCACAAACTCAAAAATAAAAAAACGACCAACTATCAATTCATGCTGAAACTGCGAAAAAAATATTGTCTGCTGCTGACGGCGACACCTGTACAAAATGACATGAGCGAGCTGTTCAATCTAATAAACTTGCTGAAGCCGGGCCAGCTCGGTCGTCAAGGTGACTTTAGTGCGAACTTTGTCGTGGATAAACGAATCCCCAAAAACCAGGAACAGCTTAAGGACGAATTGTCCAAAGTCATGATCCGGAACCGCCGCGGTGAAGGGCCAGTACAGTTCACCAAGCGGAATGTTTCCAATGTGAATTTGCAGCTATCTCCTGAAGAACAGGCACTCTATGATGGGGTAACTTCCTTTGTTAAAGATCAATATCAGGAGGCTGGTGGAAACCTGAGCAGCATGCTCTCCCTTGTTACGCTGCAGCGGGAGGTGTGCAGCAGCCGGGATGCAGTGTTTGTTACGCTGGTCAATCTGTCCAAGAAGCTCCCGCTGGACTCCCCGCTCCGGGACAAAATTTGGGATCTGGTTGCCCATATCAAGGCCATTAAGGAAAATACGAAGGCCGAGAAAACGATGGAACTGATTCGAAACATGAATGAGAAAGTCATCATTTTCACTGAATACCGGGCCACGCAGGAGTATCTGCTGAATTATTTTCGCAACAACGGACTCACAGCTGTTCCATATCGTGGCGGTATGAACCGGGGGAAAAAGGACTGGATGATGGACCTTTTCCGAGGCCGTGTTCAGGCCATGATCGCAACCGAAGCTGGTGGCGAAGGCATTAACCTTCAATTTTGCCATCACATGATTAATTTCGACTTGCCCTGGAATCCGATGCGCGTAGAGCAGCGAATTGGTAGGGTACATCGGCTCGGACAACAAAATGACGTCAACATCTACAATCTGTCGACGACAGGCACGATTGAGGAACACATCCTGAATCTGCTGCATGAAAAGATCAATATGTTCGAGATGGTCATCGGCGGACTGGACGTTATTCTGGAACGCCTGGAGAAAAAGGAATCCATCGAAAAGAGTCTCTATAAGATCATGCTCGAATCCCAGAACGAAGATGACATTCGCCGGAAAGTGGATTCGCTTGGACAATCACTTAATTCCATTCAGCGTGAAGTCGCCGATGAAGTGCCATCCGTCTCCCTTCTAGATCTGGGCAAAGGAGGACACTGACCATGACCATGTCACCCCAAGAAGTTCAAGCCTATGTAACAACCTATCTCGAAGCCATGGAATGCCAAATCATGGAGCGTTCTCCTGCACATCTAACTGTTAAACTATCGCCAGAGGCCGACAAGGCTCTAACCAACCGTCCGTACTATTGGGGATTTGTTGAGCGCACTGGAGCTCCGGCGGAGACGATGTCCTTTACGTTCGTATTTGATCCGGCAGCGCATCAGCAAGCCATCGAGGCAGCAGAAGCCAGAGCCGCTCAGGCATCTCCCTCGCTCTCTGCAAGTCAGAGCGGACCTGTCGGCCCAGGCAGCGCAGGGTCTGGCTCCGGACCAGATGCACCTAAAGAAACCATTCTTGGCCGCTATTTTGGCATTACTCCAGCTCTGCCGCAGCTCGGGCCCGGCCGCATCCTGCGTGAAGACGTCGTCTATGGCAGTCGCAGACTGCAGCAGATCTTCGAGGCAGCCCGTGAAGGCGGCGCATTCGTGAACCTGTTTGAGCAGGCACCCAAACGTCAGCTGCGCGCTGCTGCCCCAGCTGTATATGAACCATGGCTTGGTGTATGTTTCAAAGTGGAATTCGCCTGTGATTTGAAACGGGAGGAGCTCCATTTTCTTGGCATCTCCCTTCGCACAGGTGAAATTATCGAACAATTCGGTTCCAAGCTGAACCGGCGAGACCTCAGCCCAAGGCTGGCTGAGAACATGCATGTCCAGACAGCTAAGGTATCGCTGTCGGATGCTGGAGCAGCACTCGAGAAACACCTTACCAGGCGTCTGCTGGAACTGGATTATGGTTGGGCTGAACAAGCCAAGGCACGACTGGACCTGGAACTTGCTGTGGTTGATGCGTATTACGAAGCCGTACTTAGGGAGGATACGCCTGAGGTTGAGTTAGACGACAATTCCACAGGAGCTGGTCGTGATTCTGCTTCCACCGGGCAAGAGCTCGGGACTAATTCCATGAAAATTCAGACTGTTGAAGGGGATCACTCCCATGTCCCCCCTGTGAATCGAATATCCGCAGGCAGGGCTGGATTGGAGACACACTCGGATGTCGAACTTGCTGCTGAACAGGCTGTCCCCTTAGATGAGGAAACGGATACCGAGCAGGAGAAGGCACGCCAGGCGGTTCTGGACCGTGAGGCGATGAAACTGCAATACGAAACCCGCCGGACAGAAATGATCTGGCAGTATGAGCCCAAAGTGAAGGTCACGGCCATAAGCAGCGGCATGTTTCATTTAAGATAGACGCAGACACTACTTTTCCAGCAAATGACGGCAAAAGTAGTGTTTATTCATGAGCAGCCACCCGACAGGTTGCAGCAACCTTTGCATCGCTTGTCCACTAGAATGAACCTAGAAGTGATCGTGCAGCGAATAATCGTCCCTGTTCGTCATAATGTACTCCAGAAAAAGAAGGTGTTAATTATGAACCGAATCTTTCATAGGCCATGGCTTGTCATCCGCCGGGCAGCAGGCGTGGGTGTCATGTGTCTTTTGGGTTTAACTACCTTGTCCACAACATTGCAGGCAGAAGATGCCTTAGGTTTGCAGGCAGCCACCACAGAACTTTCCTACCAGTTAACGACGGCAAAAAGCGATGCTTCCCATGCATCTGACAAGTTTGCTCCTGCTGCTGTTCAGCAGTTTGCTCTTCAACAGGTCAAGGCCTTGGGCTCCTTCCAACAGTTGGACCAGGGCTGGAACCGGGCACAGCTAGACTTTACGCCTCTTGGTCCCGGAACGCACAGCTGGCTTGTAAACGCTCATATCGATGGAACACCTGTTGGATATATGATTATCACAGCTAACCGCATAGGGAAACTGCAGCTAAGCGAGTACGGACAGGGAGAACACAATCCGTATGACCTCTCTCTGCTGAAGCAGTCTCTTCAACGACATAATCTGAGTCTGAAAGAATTGTCACATGCAGAGGACATCCAGTTACGTTATGCCTCCCCTCTTCTTGCCTACTGGAAAGTAGAGCAATCAGGTGCTGGCACCATCTACATCGATGCAACCAACGGTGACACTTTACCGAATGGTGCTGTAAAGGCCATGGAGCGTGAATCTCGGGTTGAATATACTCGCTCTCCTTCTCCAACGCTATCCGTGTCTGTACAACTTCAATCCGGAACAGATGAACTACCCGAGGTTTCATCCTTTTCAGCGGATCCGATCAACGTGCAACCGGATTTTGATCCTGCCGAAAATCTCTTGTGGATTACTTCGGAAGCCGTCCCTGTAACAAGCTTGCAGCCGTTAATACAGCAGTGGAAAAACCATCAGGCCATCGTCTTTTCGGCAGATGAGCGCAATGTATTATATGGAGGCCCTGTTCCTGTTACCGGATATCAGGTCTGGAGAATGAATGACGGTTCGGAGAAAATGGAATATGTAGCGATTGGGGGACACTTTTCCGTAAAACGTTTCGTTCCGATCGACACGCTGATGAACGACGGTCATTTTTATACTTTCAAGCCGTGAAGCCGTGAGTTTTGTATAGTCTCAAGCAAACACAAATAAGACGCCTTCCTCTGATTTCATAATCAGGAACGCGTCTTTTTATGTTGAGTCTAACAGCCATTTATCCCTTTCCAGAAGAGCTTCGTTTCTGCATTTCCCCACGAGGATCTAATGCTTTTTCCTTTTTCCCTACCCACAATGATACGGCAAAGGGGAGCATGCCAAACCATTTCATCGCCCAAGGCTCTTTTACCTTGGAACGACCTTTCCGCTCTTCCTTCGGTGTATCCATAAAATGAACAACACGCTGTGTAATATACTTCACCAGCTCATCACTTTTGGCCATCCATCTCTGCCTCCTTCTTTACCTGAGCATGATTCGAGATGCTCAATTGTAATTCGCAAGCTTACGATACATCTATTGTGTGCAGAACAGTCCATGCATAAACATTTTTTTTGCTGCTGAGAGTATGAAATAACCAAGAATGCACAGTCTAATGCCAAAGGTATCCATCCTAATACGCCATTGCAAGAGATTCCTATGAGAAAAAGGAGCGTGCATACACATGGTTAAGCTGCTATCTGCGTTAGTGGCATGGCTAATCGGGTTCAATTCAATACTAATGTTACCTGCGCAAGCAACCTTCGCGGTTATCGAGTCATCCTACCCCAACCAAAAATCAGTAAGTCCTACCCTGCTGCCTGTAACGGATGGTGACAGTTATCGTTCCACGCACCATGCTTTTGCAGCTCCTGTCATCCTGCTGGATGTGGGACACGGGGGTATTGATGGGGGTACGTCAGAAGATGGGGTGCTTGAAAAAGACATCAATCTGGCGATCAGTCAAAAGGTGTACCTCCTGCTTCGCAGCAAAGGATATGCTGTCATCATCAACCGGCTTGGAGACTACGCCCTTAGTGACGAAAACCGCTGGCTGAACAGCAGATCCCGTCATCGCAGGGATCTGGCACAGCGCAAGAGTCTCAGTGAAGAAGTAAGCACGGATATTGTGGTCAGCATCCATGGGAACTGGAGTCCCAAATCGTCTACAAGGGGGCCAGTTGTTCTTTACCAGAATGAAGGCAGGAGCTACCTTCTGGCAGACTCCATCCAGACCGAGCTAAACCACCTGTTTGGCACTCGGCGCGGTGTTGTGTGGGGTAAGCCTTTCTACCTGCTGAATCAGATTAAACAGCCGGCCGTTATCGTTGAAACCGGATTTCTGAGCAATGCAGAGGACCGGGCCATGATGAATGATCCTGCAGAGCAGAAACGCATTGCCCAGTCCATTGCAGACGGCATTATTTATTATTTGTCGGTAGTGTAGGGGCAGCATGCCAGTGCCAAACTTCACGCACCAGATCACCGATGCCAACAAACTCGATCTCACCCTTCAGCCTGGTGACGGATTCGTGAACAACGCTGGATGTGTTTAGTCCCGTCTGACCCACATGTCCAATGACAACGCACATATTCTTTTCGACAGCTCGCTTGGCTGCCAATTCCATCTGATGGCGAATATGCGGCTTAGAGTTCTGGTCGTCCAGGAAAATATCGTTGCCGACCGGAGGCATGTTTTTGGAAACGGCGATTTCACCCACAACCGAACGGAAATTGGTTCGACTGTCTACAAAAAACAGCCCTCGTTCCCGGCAAACATCAAGCACAATTGACATGATTCGTTTGTCTGAAGTAACTTTGGAGCCCATATGATTGTTCATGCCGATGGCGTAGGGAACATCATCAATGGCTTTCTCCACTCGTTCGCGGACTTCATCGTCTGTGAGACTGGATGTAATCGCACCGGGACCGAGCCATTCAGGTCTTCCTGATTTGGGTTCCATGGGCATGTGTACGATTACATCCATCCCTTTTTCATGTGCAGCCATAGCGTCTTTTTTGGTGGTGGACAAAAACGGCATGACCGCAAGCGTCAGCTTGACTGGCATGTCCAAAATTTCTGCCGTGCCTTTCATATCGTTGCCCGCATCATCAATAATGATCGCCATTCGTTTGGGCTGTGATTGGGGTTGATTCATTACCGCTGCCTGAGCAGGTTCTGTGACCAGTGATTCTGCACTACAGGTAAACGAGTTCACTCCATAAGTAATAAACAGCATACTCACCATCAACCATACAGTTCGATCCGTCCATGTACTGGACCGTACTTTACGTTCGGCCTTTTTCATCCATCGTTCCCTCCTTTGTTCGTTCCCCTCATTATTTGAACAATGAAGAAGGAATATGTTAGACAAAAAAAGCCTGCTCCATGCACATGAAAAAGCCCTCCTTTTAGGAGAGCCTTCCACTATATAATCCATTCCGTCCAGCTTACTTGGTTTCCCATACCTCCATACGCTGCGCGTATTTCTGGTTGATAATATCCTCCACTTTCTCATCCCCTGCCTTTTTCATATCCTCTAGCATTTTGTCAAATATCGCATTGGCTTCTGCTTCAGTCGGGGCAATAATGGCTCTGGTAATGCTTTGGTCCATAATATCCTTGACCTTTTGTGCCGTCAGAGCTTCGGGTGTTCCCCCATCCGGATTGAGGTTATCATATTCAGCAGTATCCCATACCGAATCACCAAGACTTTTGATGGCCAGTTCATCCACTTCGCTGCGCTGATATTTGACGGCCATGTCGTACGGCTGTCCGTTTGGATCCAACCCATTTTTGATAAACCACAGCCATTTACGAACCCCGCTTGTTTTCACCGTTTCATCCCAGTTATCCTTGAAGCTCTGCAGGAATGCAGGATCAGGTTGACGTTTGCCATCCACCATGGTGTATTGTTCGCCTTCCTTACCCCATAGGAGCAAGTGCTGTCCTTCATCACTCGCCAAATAGTTGAACAGCTTCATCGTTTCTTCCGGGTGTTTATTATTTTTGGTTATGGCAATGGCATCCCATCCGAGCGAGCTTCTCGGTCCAAAAGTCGTTTGGGCCGGGTCCACACCAGGGGCTACGACTTTATATGCGAATAATTGATTCTTCTCACCGCCATCCTTTTTCAATGCGGCATTGCCGTTGCCAGGATCCCAGTACGCGCCTGGTGTGGAGAATACCGCACCTGTTGTGAGCTTCTGTATCCATGTTTGTGTTTTGCTAATGGCGAATTCCTTCTCGATCAATCCTTCTCGATATAGACGGTTCATATATAAAAGCATTTCACGATACTTCGGATCTTTGACATCATATTGCAATCTGCCATTATTATCGTAGTAGGTTTTTAACCCCCACATGCCCTTGAAGGTACCCAGATTCGCTCCCATATTCTCTCCATTCATCGTCATGGGAACCGATTCTTTACCATCAATTGTACTGTATTTCTGTTTAAACTGTTTAAGCAGTGCTTCAAACTCGTCTGTCGTGAGCGGCTCGGAGCCATCCGCTTTCTCAGGAGCAAGCTCTTCCAGCAGGCTTTGCCTCATCAGCATACCGAAGACTGGATCACTGTCGAGTCCATACCAGTTTGCCAGATAATAGTTTTTGCCGTCCGTATAACGTGTCTTGGTCAAGGTGTCCCCGTACATTTCCTTTAAATCTGCTCCATATTTCTCGATTAACTCATCAAGCGGAATGAAGGCTCCGCTAGAAATATATTTGTCCAGTGAGGCATCTCCCCGGCTCATGACCACGACATCGGGGTAATCTCCACTCGCCAGCATCAAGCTCAGCTTCTCCGTCGGATTTCCCGTCGGCTGCTGTATGGAGATCTCTATTCCGGTTTTTTCGGTGATTTTCTGGGCAACCGCATCAGTGAATGGCTCACCTTTGGTATTGCCATCAAACCAGGTCAGCGTGATCGGGCCTTGTTCAGCTCCTTTTTCACCTGTACCTGCACTATCTGTCCCCTCGCTCGAAGAACATCCCGCAAGCAAACCTACGACTAATGCAGCAGTAATACCCATAACCATCCATTTTTTTGTCTTTTTCATTGACACCCTAATTCCTCCCAATGAATGAAGTGACTTGCGTGTATTATGGAGCAAACCAACGAATCTGTACCACCCCCTTTCAGGAGTGAAGGAGTGCCTGCCGAGAAGCCTTCCTCTGGCAGCCAGACCAGCAATAATTAACTTTTTACTGCTCCGAGCGTCATGCCTTTGACAAAATACTTCTGCAAAAACGGATAGACGAGAATGATCGGCAACGTAGCAACCATCGTCGCAGCCATTCGTATGGTGTCACTCGAAACAGCATTCCGCTTGGCTGAATTGGCCAGCATCTGCGTTTGCGAGACCATTCCACCGGTCTGAAACTGACTCAGGATTTTGACAAGTACGGCTTGCAGGGTTTTCAAGTCTGAGCTGTACGTGAATGCATAAGAGTCAAACCAGGAGTTCCAGTGTCCAATAGCTTGGAATAATCCAACTGTCGCGAGTACAGGCGTGGTCAGCGGCATGACAATTCTGAAAAAAATCGTAAGATCATTAGCTCCGTCCACCTTGGCTGATTCCTCAATCTCATGAGGAAGCTGCTCCATGAACGTTCGTACTATAATCATGTAAAACACATTCATCAGACTGGGCAGAATGAAGACGGAGAACGTATCAATCATGTTCAGCGCTTTGAGTACCATGTAATAGGGAATTAATCCGCCGCCAAAATACATCGTGAATATGAAGTACAAATTCCAACCCTTGCGCCCCACCAAATTCCGCCGGCTCAGCGGATACGCCAGCATCGTGATAACCAGCACCGAGAGCGGTGCACCAATCAGTGTTCGTTTGACCGTGACCCACAGCCCATTCAAAATTTCACTGTCTTTCAAAATCTGGCTGTAGCTTTCCAAGGTTGGCACGCGTGGCCACAAGTAGACACCGCCCCGAACCGTATCCTCCGCGCTATTCAAGGAAAGGACAAGTATATTCCAGAAAGGCAGAAATGTAACCAGTAAAACCAGGACCAGAATGAGATATACAAAGAACTTAAATATCCGATCACCGAATCGGTTTAATAACATGATGAGCACTCCTTTCCTTCTTGGTTAGAACAACGCCTGATCATTCACCTTTCTTGAGATCCGGTTCACAATAACAACGAGTATGAAAGCAACGACAGATTTGAACATTCCAACGGCAGCTCCGTATGAAAACATGCTGTTCTGCAAGCCGTATTTGTAGGCATAAATATCGATGACTTCCGAATACTCAAGTACCGTATTGTTTTGCAGGAGATACTGCTGTTCAAAGCCTGCATTCAGAATTCCGCCGACTGCAAGAATAGCCAGTATGACAATGGTTGGACGCAAAGCCGGCAGAGTAATATGCCACATTTGCTTAAATCTGCTCGCCCCATCTACCCTCGCAGCTTCATAAAGTTCAGGGTTAATGGAGGAAATGGCCGCAAGATACATAATTGCGCTGAAGCCCATCTCTTTCCACATGTTGGACAAGGCAATAATCCACCAAAACAAAGGTCCATTTTGCAGGAACGCGATCGGATCATCCACAATACCCAGCAGCACCAGAATATTATTGAGCATACCGTCTGAAGCCAGGAGTGTAATGACAATATTGGCCGCAATAACCCACGAGATGAAGTGGGGCAAATATGATACCGTCTGTACAAAGCGCTTGAAAAATCCCTGTCTGGCTTCATTCAGGACAAGCGCAAGGATGATTGGCGCAGGAAACCCGAACAACAGTGTGAGCAAGCTCGTTGCGAGTGTATTGCGCATAACCCGATAGAAATCACCTGTTGTGAAGAAATATTCGAACCACCGGAAGCCTACAAACTCTGCATGAAAAAACTGCCTAAAAAAAGACTCCCCTCCCGGCTGATAATTCGTAAATGCCATATACAGTCCGAACATGGGACCATAGGAAAACAGCAAAGTTGCAACGAAGGCAGGCAGCATAAGCACGAATAACCATTTTTGTTCTTTTAGTCTGCTGATCAGATTATTGCTCCTGACTGTTTTGATAGCGCTTACCTTATGCATCAGATGCCCTCCCCTTTCTTTATACCATCATGATTGGCCTGATTCAGATTCAGCTGATTACCTTTTTATCTTAATTTTGATAGCGCTTGCTTTCCATACTTCAATTCTCCGATAAATGCCGCTTTTTAAAGATGTTTTCGGTGAAAAGCGTTATTGGTTTTCCATATTTCGTCTGCTATGATGAACTCTATGAAATCACTTTCAATTGAGAGAGGGCTGCTCGATGCGTCCATTTTACAGAAAATACATTTACATGCCTTTTGTTGATTTAAGCTTCAGATCCAAACTCTTTCTTGTTTTTGTCCTGGTCACCATTATCCCGATGATGCTGCTGGTTTATTTCTCGTTCGAACTTACCAAATCCAAGCTGACGGAACAGCTGTACATCAACATGATGAATTCAACCGCCCAGATCACCAAAAACCTGGAGAATAAACTCGATAGCTATGAACATATTTCAGCCTCCATTTATCTGGATAATCGACTTGCCAATTACCTGACGACAGAGTATCAGGATGATCCTTCCTATCTGGATGTTTATAATTACATTGGCAATCGCATCGATACCATTATGGCTGCCTACCCTGATTTTGATAGCGCATTCATTTATTCGGACAATCCGTCTCTGCCTAAGGATAACTACTATATCAAGCCCATTACACCCGAAGTTGAGGAGACCGAGCTGGTCCAGAAGCTGAAACAGTCGTATGGTAATATCATTCACCTCTCCTCCCCGCAAACGGCGGATGGACCTGCCATGTTTACCCTTGCGAGACTGCTGAATAATAATAGCAATCAATATCCGTATGGGATGCTGGTATTCCAAATTTCCGAGTCGGTTATCTATTCGTTAATGGAGAAGGAAGCCGGAGGCAAAGACATTTTTATCATGAATGACCAAGGTGTTATTCTATCTTCTGCGGACAAAAAATTAATCAATACACGGTTGCCGGAACTGCTTGACGAGCAGTTTGATGACTCTCTTTCCGGCAGATTCGACACGACCTATCATGGCGTTAAAGCACTAGCCGTCTATAACACACTCAAAAATGGCTGGAAGACCGTCTCCATCTTCCCTTATGAAAGTATTATTAAAGATGCCAAATCACTGTCGCAGCTTATGATTAAAGTTTCACTTGCCTTTATAGGTGTGGCTCTGCTGCTCATTTATATTACGGCTTCACTGTTCAGCAAACGCATCCGGACCTTAATCCGTATGATTCGCCGGATTGAGCGCGGAGACTTCACACCAACACATGAGGAACAATTGGGCAGTGATGAGATTGGACAGCTTCACTTCGCGTTCCAGCAAATGACGATCCGTTTGAGAAGTCTCATCACCGAGGTATATCAAAAAGAACTGCAGAGCAAGGAAGCCGAGCTCGATCTTTTGCAGGCCCAGATTAACCCTCATTTTCTGTATAACACACTGGGCTCGATCTCTTCTCTCGCGATTAAACATCAGGATCCGCAAATTCAGGAGATGGTATTAAATCTTGCCAAGTTTTATCGGATATCGCTGAACAAAGGAAAAAGTGTTCTGACTATCAATGAGGAGTTGAAATTAACCCAAAGCTATAACGCCATTCAGCTGATCCGATTCAAGGGGCAGTTAAATTTCATTTATACCATTGATCAGGCGATTTTACCCTACTCCACGGTTAAGCTTGCTCTCCAGCCATTTGTTGAAAATGCGATTATTCATGCCGTTTGGAATCAAGAGAGGCCGCTTAATATTCATATCAAAGGGGTCTTCGAAAATGACTCGATTATCCTATCCGTCATGGATGACGGGATGGGCATGTCGCGTGAAACCCTTCTATCTCTACTTGAAGACAAACCAGGACGGGGATATGGTATTTCCAATGTGGACCGGCGGATTAAGCTGAAGTTCGGAGAGAATTACGGTGTTCACGTATACAGCAGATTGGGTGCGGGGACGACTGTGCAGATCATCCTTCCACAAAAAGCCCTTTTATAACACTCATGAATGCCATCGTACTATTCTATACAAAAATACGGAAATAGGGCTGCGGAATTGCTCCGCAGCCCTTTGATGTTCTACTTCAGAATCAAATTGTAGATGACCTGTGCCGCTTCTGCCCGGGATGCGATCCCTTTGGGCTCAAACTTGGCATGTCTGTTTCCTTGAATCAGGCCCAGATTGGCTGCTTCAGTTACTGAATCAGCTGCCCATGGTGACACCAGATTCATATCGCCGAATATGGTATCGTTGGTATCAACAGGCTCCTGATCCTTCCCCAAGGAATAGCCCTTCATTACCATGACTGCCATTTCCTCGCGAGTAATCGGCAGATCTGGTCCGAAGGCATCCCGACTTTTGCCGCTAACAATCCCGGCCTTGTACGCGATGGAGATAGGCGCAGCATACCAGCGATCTGCAGCTACATCGCGAAACTCCATTTCCCCGGCTGTGGTCAGTCCCAGAGAATGTACGAGCATTGAAGCGAACTCTGCCCTTGTGACCTCACGGCCTGGTTCAAACAGGCCTTCATGTGTACCTTGGACAATCAGCTTGGCCGCCAACTCATGAATAACAGGGCTCGCCCAGTGGTAAGCAGGGACATCTGTGAAAGAGCGCTCCAGCTCCAATACAGCATATGTGCCGAATTCACTGATTTCCCCTGTTAACACATTCGCTGCATATTCACCTCGGACAAATTCAAGCTTACCTTTATCTCCAATCGCATACATACCACCCTTAGAAGAAATGAAACCTTCAACCGCATGCAGACTCAACACGACGGGCTTATCAAACTTGGAGAGTGTTTCGTTTAACCCTGATTTGCTCTCAATGGATATACTGATTCCGTAGATTTCACTCTTCAATGAAACCTTGGCTTGCGTCATAACCTGTGCTGCGGCAATGATCTCGTTCCCTTCACTGCCAAGTGGAACCATCTTGAGTGAGATGATGCTTCCTTCCTGCTGCTGTTCTGGCAGCTTATTCATAAGCTGCTGAAGCACTTCTGCAGGAATGTGAAGGCTTAGCTTGCCCGATTTCAACACCAGTGCGTCGTTTCCAAGCTGCTTGACAACAGCTGAGGATAACTGCACTTCCTGCGTATCAGCCTTGATTTCCACGACGGCTTGACCTGACTCTTTGTTCATTTTCAGCATATCTGCTGTGATGGACAGGATTGTAGTCACACTCTCTTGACTCCCGTTGTTCTCATTTAGGCTGCTGCCATGAGTATTGTCAGTACTTCCTGAGTTTCCTGGCACGCCAGGGTTCCCTGGATTACCTGGGTTGCTCGGATTGCCGGGAGTATCTTTCATTTCCGTCAATTTCACCAGTCTTGATTCAGCTGCTTCCAGCGTAACCGACCATGAACCCGATACGGACGAAACTTCGCCTGTCCAGAGGTCTTTTAGCGAATACGTTTGGGCAGCATTCAATCCGGCACGTTCCAAGTCGATCATCCGCTCAGCGGAACTGGTCGCGCTGTAGTTAAATAAGGCAAGATAATAATCATCCCCATCCTTCAACACAAACGTATCCGCAGCATTGGCGTTGGTGTTGCCTTCAAGAGGCCTGAATACTTTTCCTTTCCTCGCAACATTTAGAACATCCCTATTGTTGTACAGTGCAGTCATGTACTCCTGAGCCTTGGAATTATTCACATCATCGGAAGCCATCATGACCGTTCCCGCAATGACACCCGAGTTCACCCGACTGCGAGCTTCGGCCAGACTTGATGCTTTGGCCAGTACCAGATGGTCAGGGTCGGTATAGGAATATATGGTTCCATTTTGCCAGAAGCCGTAGGTCAGCGAATTTAACATGTATTCTGTCTCGTTAATGCTGCCGTACGAATCACATGAGATACGTCTGCTGTGCGCATATTGGCTTGGAAAGATCGGTGCAATGGATGCACTAATGAACATTTTTCCGTCCAATCGTTCTTCCACATAACGCATACCTTGATTGTAAGCCTGGATGCCGGTGGTTACTTCCTGGTCATAATGCTCCCCTTCCAGAGAACCGTGAGTCAGAAAATCCAGTTTGATGTAGGTAAAACCAAGATTCTTGAACTTATCCAGAAAATAATCCATCCGCATCTTGGCTCCGGGATGTGTCACGTCCAGGGGATACGCCCCGTCTAGGGTAGGCAGCGGTTTGCCGGTAGAATCCTTAAGAACGATATCACCATAGGTATATTGGTTGTTGGTGCCTTCAACCGACTGGCTCATATTGTTTCCCCAATACACGAATGGTGCCCAATAGATACCCGCATGCTGACCGTTGCCCTTTATAACGGATACAGCCTGTGCAAGTTCTTCATCGCTCAGGTTATCCCAATAGGAATCCATGTTGATAAATACATTGCCCTCGTTGTTAAAATTCTCTAAGTTGTTCTTAAAATAGTTGGAGACATCCTCAACGTTCTGATAAGACAGTGTACTGCCATACGCTCCCCAGCTATTCCAGCCAAAGGGAACGCCTTGCGGAAGCTCCGGATTTAAAACCAGTGGTGGCGTGATGACTGCATTGGCCTTACCGTATTCTTCAAGACCTGTCCGGTAATCACTGAACCCTCCCACCATAATCAACGGCGAGGACAGCTCCGTTCCCGTCAGACTGCCATGCGGCTGGGTGTCTCTTGTCACATCAGTGGCAGCTCCGCCATATACGGAAAGTTCATGAATTCGGTTGACAGATCCTTGCCAATCAATACCTGTTTTCCAAGTATCATGTGTTACCGAACCAATCACCAATCCGTTACGTGTTGCGTTATTGAAGATGGCCGTCATTTCATAACTTGTATCTGTCCGATTCACGGTTTGAGATTTATACCTAATCCAGGCATCATTGTCAAAAGGCACGGAGAGTACACGATTGTCCGAGCTATCACCGATGTCCACCCCGCCTGTATTGGTCACCGTAATCGGGGACATGTAATTCGTATGGATCTCCGTTTCCCCAATAGCATTTAAACCGGTCAGAAAATACGCCTTATCTTCATAGAAACGATACACCTGCTTCAACGTCGGTTTACCAGCAGATGTGTGGACAAATGAAAGCTCGATTCCTTTGCCGAATCCGTCTTCCAATTCCAGTGGTGCGCCAGCAGTGGTATGTTCCTCATAATCTTTGCTCTGCACGAGAGACTCATCACCGAGTTTCATGCTGCTGTATACGCCCCGTAGCTTCTGCCCGTTAGCCCAGCTGTAACCAACCAATCCTGACTGGGTATTATAAGTTACTTCATAATGTTCGTTTGCCACGAGAAATCCGTACGTATAATCCGTTACCGAGATTGTTCCATATTGGTGTGTATCCCCTGGTGTGCCCAGGTCTTCTTCTTCACCGGGATTCCCGGGCTCTGTCTCACTATCATCCAATCCGGCAATGACAATTTTGTCGATATCAGGTGAATACCAGTTGTTGTCATCGATCAGGATCGAGTTGCTCCCTGCGTTCAAGGGCAACGTTACATCATATGTGCCTACGGTATCCCAATCCGCAGTCTTCGGTGGTTCTTCGAATTGTTTTGCCCCGCCGTTGGCACTTATGTTGAACGGCCGGGGATCACCCGAAATGTAATAAACGACAACTTTATAGTTTCCCGACTCGTTTACGATCACGTTATTGAATTGCAGCGAACTGCCTTGGTACATACCTCCGACCTTTTTGCCCCCCGATGCAGATGGACTATCTGATACACTCGCATTTCCGCTCAGCGTATTCCCATCCGCTTCGGCTTCATAGCTGTTAGGTTCACTGGCACTTACCATGGCTGCCGTTGGACCGATACCTGTCACCAGACAGAAGATCAAAAGGAATATAAAGGATTTTTGCAGGACTCGTTCTAACATAACATCCCTCCAACTTCAATGATTAGGCAAACGTTCGTTTCACATGGATCATTAAGCAATGAACCACAGTTGTAATCGCTTTCAATTCATTATCTGGTTTCTCATCCTCCTTTATTCTTTCGTTGTAATAAGGGATAAGCGCTGCATATTGGTTACATGCCTAATTGTAAAAAGAGCGACAGGAATGATCCATATCGCAATGTTACGATTCATATTTGAATTTCTCTCTTTTACAAAACAATCGGGCGATTTATAAACGTTCAGATCGTTTTCCTGTATTCATTCGGCGTTACTCCTTCATTCTTAAGAAAAAGAGAAATGAAGTAGGACGTGCTCTCGTAGCCTACTCTCTGAGCAATATCATGAATCTTGAGCGAGCCATCTGCCAGCATCTCCCTTGCTTTGCCAAGCCGGATACGCGTCAAATAATCATGGATGGTCATTCCTGTCTTTTCCTTGAAAATGGACCGCAAATAGTTAGGTGACAGATAAACCTGTTCAGACAGGCTGTTAATCGTAACCGGGTGATTGTAATTTTGATCAATGAGGGTGCGTACCTTATGAATCAGTTTTTCATTTTTATCCATAAATCGCTCTCCCAGCAGATTCACGGCGTGACCTGCCGCATCCAGAATCAGCCCCTCTATCTCATGCAACGTCGATGCATTATAAATGGAGTGATACAGCTCGGCTCGTTGAACCCCCTTCGATAAATGCTCCTGCACCTGTTCCAGCAGTTCATCGACGAGATCGATGGACCAGTCACATATCATCTTCTTCTTGATTCGCATGGCAGCCAGGGCTTCAATATATTGATGCAGCTTCTGTGCTGCCCACTCAAAATCCAGTTGATGTATCGCTTCAAACCATTCTTTCTTCTCAAAAGGCGGCATATGTTCGCTGTACAATTGATTCGTTACGGCTTCTGCATGGATCATCGTTCCGGTTCCTTCGTAGAAACGCTCATTCAGGATCACACGCATTTGCTCGTATAAATAGTGGAGATTGGACAATTCGGCAGCTTCGGCTCCGACCGCTGCAGTCACCGTAAAATCGAGTGCACTTCGCATTGCCACAGCCAAGTCCTCCCAGGCGTAATACCCTGGCTGTTGGTCTGCTTCTATAAACAGTCCTGTCTCACCTTCCTTGTAATCAACAAAGGTAGCCTTCAGATTCTTCGCCTGGAAATAGTAATTCAGATAAGCCACCAGCCTGGTGGTGCATTCTTCCAGACTCTGCTGCTCTTCTTCGGCTTCAATGGGATCGATGCTGAACAAGGCCAAGGCATACCGTGATGTCACGGGCAGACGGGTCAACCTGCTATAATCGGATGCCAGCTCCACAGCACGAGTCGTGTCTTTTTCATAGGACAGTTCCTTTAGAATCGTGGCTTTAGCAGCCTCCGTGGAACGTTTCTTGATTGCAACTTCTTCACAGCGCTGTTTCACTTTCGAAATAACGCCTTCAATTTCATTCAAATCAAGGGGTTTAAGCAAATATCCGACCGCTCCGACATGAAGCGCTGATTTCACATAATGGAATTCATCATGTCCCGTCAGGAACATCACTTGAATGGAATCATACAACTCATGTATTTTTCGAGCCAGGTCAATTCCGTTCATAATGGGCATCTGCACATCGGTAAGTACAATATCAGGCTGAAGGGCCTCAATCTTCTCCAAAGCCTCTCTGCCGTTGCTCGCTGTCCCAATAATGTAGATCCCCATCTCTTCCCAGCGAATATAATCTCTCATCATCCCAAGCCCGAGCTCTTCGTCGTCTACGAGAAAAATACTGTACATTGAAGTCCCCTCCATTTAAGCTATCTCTGTCTCTATTATATGTTTTCTCTCCCATTCGACCAGATCGGTTATGATACAATTGCTTATTGGCATGATTCATCGGTCAATCAAGTCCAGCTCACGATTAAATGTGTAACTTCCTCCTGCTTCGGCATGAAAAGTCGTTCTCCGCTCTCCTCTGCATACGGTGTACGTTCCAGACGTAAATGCACGGATTGTGGCGGACGTCAGCTCTCCATCCTCCCAAACTGCATCTACTTCGGCATTGCCTTTGGCTCTTAGCCCGGTTACCTTCCCCTTACTCCAAGCCTGCGGCAGTGCTGGCAAGAGATGAATTTCGCCTGCGTAACTTTGCAGCAGCATCTCCGCAATAACCGCTGTTCCTCCGAAATTTCCGTCAATGACGAAAATATTGGTTTCAGCACCGGCAATGCCTGATTTGGAATACGTAAACAGATTATCGAAGCACAGTCCACTAATCAGGTGCGAGACATGTTTGTAGGCCATTTCTCCATCATGCAGCCTCGCAAAACCGAGTCCAAACAGGGCAGCCGTAAATTCTACATCCTCCAGTTCCTCTTGCAGCATCCGGTTTTGCATCGTCACTCTTGCTGCCGCACTAAGCTCAGGTGTCCGCTCAGGCGTGACCTGATGCCCTGGATACAGTGCGAATAAATGTGACAGATGCCGATGCTCCGGCTGTGCTTCCTCATAGTCCTCCAGCCATTCCTGCAGCTGTCCTTTTTCCCCAATCTGCAGCGGTGGCAGCATATCAACAGCTTCTCTCAGTTGTTCACCGAACTCCGCATCCCTATCCAGTAGTTCAACCGACTTCAGGCAAAATTCAAACAGCTCACGCACCAGAATCTGGTCTAATGTCGTTCCCATCGAGAGCTGGTGCACAGCACCGCCAGCTGTACCCGGATAGAAATGATTCTCCGGAGAATTGGATGGCCCAGTCACCAGCCAACCATATTCGGGATGAATGTCCATATAGTCGAGATAGAATACTGCGGCTTCTTTGAGCACAGGATAAGCCGTATTTTCCAGAAAAGCACGGTCCTGGCTATATTCATAATGCTCCATTAAGTGAGTGGCGAGCCACAGTCCTCCGGTAACATTCAGCCCCCACGATGTATCCCAGCCGGGAAGTGTAAATCCCCAGACGTTAGAGAAGACATGCGCAACCCAGCCTTCACTGCCATATAAGTTACGTGCCGTTGACTTTCCGGCTGCTGCCAGGTCTTCAACATACCTCATGAGCGGAAGATGGCTGTCTCCCAAATTCGTAATCTCTGCCGGATAATAATTCATCTGGGTATTGATATCCAGGTGATAATCACAGCTCCAGCCCATACGGCATGCTTCTCCGTCATTCCATATTCCCTGAAGATGAAGGGGAAGCGGAGAATTGGCACGCGAACCAGCAATGGTCAGATACCGGCCATATTGCAGAAATAGCGCAAAAAGCTGGGGATCATCATCCCCACCTCCAGCCAGCAGCCGGATGCGCTGATCTGTCGTCAGATTACTTTTGCTTGCAGTCCCAATCTGAATGTCGACCTTGTTATACTGCTCTGCGTAATCCTCGATGTGATCCGTTCGCAGAAGGGAATATCCTTTGCCTACTGCCTTATCGAGTATTACGCGGCTCTCCTGTTTCCACTCCGGTCGCGTTTTGCGATAATCGGTACTGACAGCAAAGTAAATGGAGGCCTCATCCGCTCCCTGGACGGTCAATATTCCGTCACTCCCGGTAACCTTACCGCCAGCGACAACAACCTTCACATACCCTTCGGCCGATACACCACAGTTGCCGTTGCTATGAACATTCTCGGTAGCCTGGCCCTCAAACTTCAATGTACAGTCATCCATTATTGTGCTGCGGAACGATCCCGTGTCTCCCTCCAGACGGAGCGAAAAGGACACGCCCCCAGAGCGATCACTCCAAACTCTGGAAACAATTAGGTCGCCAGCATGTGATGCAAAAACCTCACGATACACAGTTGCATCCTTGTTCCTCCAGGCAGCCCTGGCCAGCGCAAGGTTTAAGTCCAGCTCACGGCGGAAGCTTTCCTCTAGCGTTCTTTCAGGGGCCTGCTCGGCAAATTGTATGACAACCTTGCACAACCCCAAATTGGTGCCGAAATTCTGCTTGTCGGGCTGCAAATATTGCTTCGCAAGACGATCTCCCTCATCATAATTGCCGGAATAGAACTGACGCCGCATCTCCTCCAGTGCCCTCTTCCCTCCTGTAAGAGCCGGCTCTGGATCTGCTTGACCGGACCAGTAAGTCACCTCACTCATGCTCCACACTTCACGATTCGGTGCAGCCATGACCACAGCTCCCATTCTTCCGTTCCCTAGGGGCAATCCTTGATTCCAATTCACTGCTGGGGTGGAGTACCACAATGTAAAATCGTCCATTTCACGTCCTCCTGTTCAAATGGATTATCTGAATCTATAATGACGAAAACCAAATAAAGCGCGCTGTCTGTGTCCAACAAAAGCGCGCCTATTATTAGGTTGATGCAGATTGTCAGCTTCTTCAAACTGTTAATCTGAAAATTTTGGACTCAGCTGGTTCCAGCATTACGCTCATATGGCCGCTGGCTTCCCCTTGTCCCCCTTCCCATAAATCCTGATAACTGTACACCGTACTTGCATCCAGTCCGGCTCTCTCCAGGGAAACCGTTCTATGTGCGGCATTCGCAGCATCAAAATTAAAAACGGCCAAATAAAAGCTCTTTTCGTCAGCCGATTCCAGTACAAATACGTCTGATGCCTGCTTCCCACAATCTCCTTCCAGCGGACGGAACGTTCGGCCGAGCCGGGCAATGTTCATGATTTCCTTGTTGGCAAGCCAGTCTTTTGCCCGCTCCGCAGCTTCTGCCTGACGGAAATCATCTCCGAGCAGCAATACCGTACCTGCAATCACCGAGGCGGTAAGGCGGCTTCTTCCTTCGTGCCAGCCAGTTGCTTCCTGGTTGAAGCTCTTATACAGCACGGAATGGTCCGGATCATTGTAGCGGTACAGCGTATTGTTCATCCACCAGCCATGGGTCAATGAGTTTAACAGGTATTCCGTATCCTGAAGCGTACCGAAGACATCGCAGGAAATGCGGCGACTGTGAGCGAAGGCATACGGAAAGATCGGCGCAATGGACAGGTTGATGAAGAACGGGCGGCCAGTAGCCTCCGGTGAGAGCTTTTGCTGTAAATAAAACATGCCGTGGCGATACGCTGCAATCCCTGTTGTGATCTCGGAGTCGTAATGCTGCCCTTCAAGGGCACCATGTGCAAGGAAGTCCAGCTTAATATACTCGAATCCTTCCGAGATGAATTTGTTCGCAAACCAGTCCATTCTCAGCAGATTTCCGGGATGCGTCGGGTCTATAGCCAAACCGCCATCTACATCGGGCAAAACCTCGCCCTCCATGTCTCTAAGCAGAATATCCCCGTAGGTATACTGGCCATCTGTCCCTTCCACGACTTGGGTGAACTGTTCGGGGCTCCCCCAGAATGTAAATGGCGTCCAGTAGGTACCCGCCCTGTGTCCATTTTGCCGTACCCGGTCCAGCGCATCTTTCATCTGTTCAGGTGTAAAGTTGTCCCAGAAGGCATCAAAGTTAACGTATAAGGTCTCTTCGTTCTGGAAACCCAGAGGCTGCACTTCCTTCTTCAAAAAATCACTGGTCGACGTATACAAGTCATAATCGAGTTTACTCATCGCTGCAGACCAGCTGTTCCAACCGACCGGAACACCGCCCTTCCATGGCAGTGGGGCCTCCATCCAGGTGTTGGCACGGCCATAAGCTTCGAGTCCATCTCTATAATCTTCGTAAAATCCGATGAATGCGAGTGGTGATTCAATGATTTTCCCAGTCACATATCCATGCGGCAGGGAATCGCGGGTCAGCTCACTGACAGCTCCGCCATAGAGATCCAGTTCTTCAACGTGGCCGCTCTTCTCGCTTTTAAACCGGATGCCCGTTTTCCATACCTCATGCGTGAGTGAACCCAGAATCAACCCCCGGCGGCTATCCGGCTCGAACACGGCTGCAGCTTCATAGCTTTCGACATCCACTGGAGGTTTGACAACCGTGTATCGAACCCATTTGTCGTTATCAAAAGGAATCCGCAGGATGCTGAGCTCTTCCTGTTGATTTCCTGCGTTAAGCGTTACCTGTTTGGATTGAACGACCGCGATGCGATTGACCTTGATCTCTTTATCACTTTGGATTGTGCTCTGTACCAACACAAACGGTACAGACTCGTATACATAGAAATGCTGTTCTAGTTGGGGAAGCTTGGACGACTGGTGCAGGATCACCAAGTGCACTCCTTTGCCGAATCCTTCCCGGACAATGGCTTCCTTGCTTTTCAGCTCATGTCTCTCATAGTGTGCCGTGCTATATTCCCGACCTTGCCAGCGAAAAGCGCTGCGGAAATGGTTAACAAAACAAGAGCGGTTGTCATAGCACGAAGCCTCACCATTCTCAAGATGAATCTCCAGATTTACATGGCCGTTGCTCACTTGGATCCGTGTGTCATTCTGCTGCACTTCAACGGCTGTATCGTTTGTTAGCATCATATGCCTCCTCGATGTTGCATGGTTGGTTGGCAGGAGCGGTCATCCCCTCCCCCAAGTCTGCCCTCATTATAAAGACAGGACAGACCGTAATCCATGCACCGATCTTCCGATCCATATCGCGATTTAACACACTTCCTGGCAAAATGTTTACTGGTCACCCTCCACTGCAATACTGTACGTTTGACCAGCTGCTGTTGGAAATTTCAGTGTCGAGGGATTGATGCGGATCGCGTCCAACCGGGTGCCATTCGAAATTACGATGAGCGGGACATCACTACGAAGTACACAATCCGTACCCAGCATGGAGGTGATCTGCGCTTCGGCGAGCTGTCCCCTATCCCACCAGATGCTAACTTCAAAACCGCCTCGGGCACGCAGCCCGGATACGTAGCCCTTCTGCCACGAATCCGGTAGGGCCGGAAGCAATTCAAGATACGAAAAGTGAGACTGCACCAGCATCTCGGCGATGCCGGCGGATGCGGCGAAATTACCGTCAATCTGAAATGGTGGATGCGCGCCAAGCAGATTGGCGTATACTCCGCCGTGGTTGTACTGCTCCGTGTCCCCGTCCTGAACCAGACGGAGCATGTTAGAGAGCAGTCGCAAAGAACGGTTACCATCCCGAAACCGACTCCAGAGCGCAACACGCCAGCCCAGGCTCCAGCCTGTACTTTCGTCTCCGCGTCGCTCCAGTGAAGTTCTTGCCGCGGCAAACCATCCCGGCGTTTCCTCCTCGGACAACTGCCGTCCAGGATATACACCTACAAGGTGCGAAGTATGCCGGTGGTATGTATCCTCATCTTCGAAATCCTCCGACCATTCCTGAAGTTGACCATACTTACCGACTTGCAGCGGTTGCAGGCGTTCCCTGGCGCTCTCCAGCTCCTTCCTGAATTCCATGTCTGTTCCTAGTCGTTCCGCGGCTTCCATGCAATTGGTGAACAACTCCCAGATCAAGGAAATATCCATCGTTGAACCCGAGCTGACCGCTGCTACACCTTCTGCTGTGCGAAATTTATGCTCTGGAGAAGTGGATGGGGCTGTAGTCAAATTTCCGCTTCCATCTTCAATAAGCCAATCAAGTACAAAGAGTGCCGCCTCCTTCATGAGAGGATAGGCGGTTGTCCTCAAATATGTTTCATTTCCGCTAAAAGCATAATGCTCCCATAAATGCTGGGTCAGCCATACGCCCCCCATTGGCCAATACGCCCAGCTTGGATCTCCACCTCCGTAATTTCCAACCGGGGCTGTATGCGCCCATAGATCCGAGTTATGATGAGCCGTCCAGCCACGGGTACCATAGTTAACCTGTGCAGTCTCAGTACCTTTCTCTGCCAGATTACCGATCAGATCCAGCAGAGGCATATGGCACTCCGCCAAATTACAGACCTCAGCCGGCCAATAGTTCATCTCCGTGTTAATGTTCAAGGTATAATTGCTGCTCCATGGCGGGCGGGTAAGTGCATTCCATATTCCCTGAAGATTGGCGGCCTGTGTACCAGGGCGAGAACTTGAGATCAGCAAGTAGCGTCCATAATGAAAGAGCAGCTCCACAAGTTCTGGATCTTCTGCCGCATAGGTCGTAATCCGTTGGCTTGTAGACATGTCTTCCGGAGCGAGCGGCGTACCTAGATGCAGTTTCACTCTGTCAAACAGGGAGCGATAATCCGAGATATGGTCGTCACGCAGACTTGTATATGGCTGGGCTATTGCCATGTTCAGTCGTGACCCATTTATCGCTGTGACATCTCTTTTCTCCCCTTCCGGCATGTTGGCATAGCCATTAAAACTTGTAGCTGCACTGAAATAGAAGGTGGCAGCCGTTGCCCCCAATAGATGTATTCCTTGACTATCCACAATCACCTGTCCATCCTCTGCTGTCACCGCCAGCTGTCCTTCGAAAACCATGCCCTTCCCGGCTCCCGGTTCACCGTATCTTATGGGATTATCGCTTGAAACATAGCTGGGATCCACATGTTCCGGAGCGGTACCTGATAATACGAAGCGATCTTCCTTTACTTGAAGTGTGTGCCGAAGCGGGCTGTCCAGAGCGGCATGCACATGGAGTTTCCCCTGTACACTTGTGGTTAGACGCAGCACAATCACCTGATGGGGATTCGAAGCAAACATCTCACGCTTGTAGGTAACGTTCCCAACCTGGTATTCAACGCTGTGCAGTGCCTGTTCTATATCCAGCGTCCGTTTGTAGGAATGATGAATGCCCCCATGCTCAAAACGAAGAAGCAAATCTCCGAAGGGCAAGTAGGATTGCGTATAGGGTCCCTGCATCTCTCTCGTCAGCGTATCTGCCTCCTGGTAGCGTCTCTCCTGTATCAGCTTGCGAACCTTCGGCAAAACCTCCTTCGCGCCCGGATTATTACCGTCCGTAGGATAGCCCGACCATAAAGTGTCCTCGTTCAGACTGATTTTCTCCTGCTCTACTCCTCCAAAAATCATGCCACCGACACGACCATTACCAATGGGAAGCCCCTCGGTCCATACACTGGCAGGTTTGTCATATTGAAGTTTCATAGGTTCTCTCCCTCATTGCGTTTTGGCATTGCTACTGACTGTATTGCCTTGAATATCAACTTCAGTGCAAGCGGTGATATGGACGAAGTCTTCAATGCAGGACCGCAGATCCACTCCGCCAGCACGAACGATTTCATTCGATCTGAAGACTAATCCGGAGGTATTCTTGGCACATAAGAGCATAACGTTGCTGCACGTCTCGAATTGATTGTTCTGAATAATCACCTGCTTGTGAACGGGTAAACCCTCATCCATCTCTTCGTTTTCCGGCACAATGGAGATAACCGGGTATTTCTCGCTCCCGCATTCAATGAAATGATTGCCTGTAATGGTCACATCTTCTACCCTCCCTGACTCATACCATGACTTGGCATCCGCCGCTACTAAAATAGCACTCATATGCATCCGTTCGAACACATTGTTAGCAATCCATACTTTACGCCGGGTGGTTACCAGAATGCCCCGAGTCGGGACCCTGGCAAAATAGTTATTCACAATCTCTACCTCAGGTGTCCAGGTGATGTTCTCAATCACATCCTCGCTGCCTATATCTTCCGGGAGACCATGGGCCAAGGTCAAAATGAACTCACGTGCAGTCAGACGTTGGACTCCCATCACTTGGTTCGCTGCATAGGTGGTAAGAGAGCCAGCACGAACAAACTCGATCTCGTCCCCTGGGTAAAACGCAGGAAGACCATACGTCTGGGGATGCATGAAACGGACTTTTACAAAATTCTCCCCCATTCGCTCGATGATACGAAGATAGGTCCCATGCACATTAATGGAATCATCGTGTGAACCTATAAAACGGCTGCCCTCCACCACGACCTTGTCTCCACAGCTGGACAGATGAAGAAAATCGGCGAAGCCGGCAACCGTTCTTCGGGTTTCGATACGAGGAGTCATATTCATTAGGCGAAAAGTAAGATTACGACTGAATTGGCCCACAACACCAAGTCCATGCATGAAATGCAGACTGACATTTGCAAAGGTGACGTCTGAGCATTCGGTGATAAATACACCCACCTGGTCACGAAGCCCATCCCGGTTTTGCAGGACATGACCAAGGCCAACATTAGGGGAGAAATCAAAATGAAAACGAAGCAGCCTCGGCTCGATCTCCTCAACTTTTATTGCCTGCTCCAGCCAGTTGTCCATTCTCCATGTTGTATTGTGCAGGGGATCATAGGTCTGCATCGGCCCGTTCATAAAGCTCCAATCCTCTCCGACCCAGGCCAGTTGTCCGTTAAGGATCTCATACCGGGAATCCGGATGAACCCTGGCATCGAAATAGCTGCTTCCCCTGTCTACAATCGTCATCTCGGTCACCGTTGGCCGGTCATAGTCAGTACGCAGATTGCATATCTCCACATTGGTGCAACCGTCCAGAACCAGCATCGTCTGCTTCCCGTGGAAAATAAACAATGAGTCGTTGCCTTCCAGTTTCAGTCCATTCAGACCTTTCAACAGCAAGCCAATCGTCTTGGTGATATCCGGGTTCTCTTCCTCACTGGCCGTATTTGAAATGTAATAAGGAGCCTGAATGGCTTCATGCGGATAAAAATGATACCTCCCATGAGCACAGTCCAGAACCACTGGTCCGGAGATTTGAGAGGCTGCCCGAATGGCACGAGTCATGGCAGGTTGAGTATCCTGCTCCGAATCCGGCTGAGCCCCATAATCCGTTAATCGAATAATCACAGGTGCAGCCTCTGCAGCTTGTTTCGACCGATGAATGATTATCCACCCTTTCTTGTTAGTCATTGAACGAAGACTACTCTCATCATCCTTATGCTGTGAATGCAACAAACATCAGGTGCCTAGTCCAACTCAGGCCCTGATGTTCGAATCTTCACCTGCTATTTGGACGCCTCGTAGGCCTTTTGCAAAATTTCGAGATAACGGTCCAGCTTCAGGTTTTCCAGACCTTTAACATACGCATCCCAATCCTTGTTCAGATCCTTGTTGCCCGTAATGAATTGAAGCTGGTTCTGCTCAATGTAGTTTCGGATATTGGTTTGCAGCAAGCTTGCTTCATCAATTTCGGAAGGATCAATCCATACAGACCAGATCGGGAACAGCTCTTCTGGCTCGTGTCCTTCATACAGCAGCGTAGCATCATACAGTCTGCGCTCATAACCGTCGGAAGCATAGATATCCGTGCCTTGAACAAAGGTATCCCGATACTCCTTAGGCATATAAAAATGAGCCATTCCGCTCCAGCCCGCATTGCGCGGCGCCTCTCCCTCAGCCATCGGAATCTGTTTAACCATCGGCTTGGAATCCTTGCCGAGTGCCACGTCGCCTTCTCCCGGATCGGTCCAATCGATTCCTTTCAGACCACTCGCCCCGTTCGTTTGACCTTCGGCAGTGAACATATAGTCCACCATTTTAATTAGAGCAATCTGCGCTTCTTCGCTTGCCTTGTTGGTGATGACAAATTTGGCTCCCGGAGATACGCCGCCCCCATCATGCGTTGCGTACGACACGCCTCCCGGTCCGGAAATCGGAGGTACAGGGTTATAGTGTGCCGAGCGTGTATTGCCAGGATCAATGTTTACGAAGATTGCGGGATGCATTCCTGCCCCGACGCCGAGAATTTCCGCATCTGCATTTTCCCCAATTTTCTTAAAGGCTTCAGCGTTCTGTGTAAAAGCTCCTGGATCAATGAGACCTGCATCGTACAACGATTTGATATAGGTCAATCCTTCCTTCCACTCCGGCGTAATGGCTGCGGATTGAACCTTTCCTCCGTCCATTTGCAGGTAGTTGCGGTCATCATCGTACACAAAGGCATTCATGAGGAATGGAATGATGCGCACACCAAATTCCTCGATGGAACCGCTAAGAGGTACTTCATCCGCTTTGCCATTTCCATTCGGGTCCTGCGTTTTGAACGCCTGCAGCACATTTTTGAATTCCTCCGTCGTGGTTGGCATCTCCAGATTGAGCTTTTTGAGCCACTCCGTATTCATCCACATCTTGCTCGGATAGGAGCAGTGGAAACATTCCGTATAGGCAACAAGGCCATAAATGTTGCCATCCGGTGCTGTGTTAAGCGTTTTCAAATTTGAGTTGCTTTCCATCGCTGCTTTGATGTTGGGAGCATATTGATCAATCAGATCGTTGAGTGGAACGAGAACGCCCTGTTTGCCATATTTCAAAAGATCGGCTTGGGAGAATTGGTCAATGTAATGAGTAAGCAGGTAGGCATCGGGATAGTCGCCACTTGCCAGTGAGATCTGGCGCTTCTCCTTGGCTCCGTCCGACGGATTGATCTGCCAGTTGAATTTGATGTTGAACTTGTCTTCCACGAATTTGGTGAATTGGTTGGTCGGGATATCGATCCCCGATTCCTGTACGGAAAATACACTGATGTTCACCGGACCGTCTCCTGCAGCCGGCTCTCCTGATTCAGGGCTTGACGAGTTGTCACTCGAGCATCCGCTCATTACAATCGTGAACGCCATGAGCAGCATGAGTATGATTGTCAGACTTTTCTTCAAAATGGATCACTCCCTATAGTAATTTACCGGTGAAGAAAATGATTCCCTAACTCAAGCTGTGAGTTAACCCTTAATGGAACCAACCAGCATTCCCTGTACAAAATGACGCTGTACAAACGGATAGATCACCAGCACAGGCAACGTAGCCACCACAATCAAGGAATATTTTAACAGCTCGGCAAGCTGCTGTCTCTCCACCATTTTCGCCGCATCCATCGCTCCTGCACTGTTGTTCTGAATAATGATGCTGCGTAGAATGAGCTGTAACGGGAACAGATCAGCCGATTTAAGATAAATAAGAGCATCAAAATAAGCATTCCATTGCCCAACCGCATACATGAGCACCAGCACAGCGATAATGGGCTTGGATAGAGGGAGAACGATACTCCAGATGAAGCGCATGTCACTGCAGCCGTCCATCTCGCTGGCTTCCAGCAATTCCTCGGGAATGGAGGATTTGAAGAAAGAACGGGCAATGATGACTTGCCATACCCAAATGGCATTCGGAATCAGCAGCGCCCAGCGTGTGTCGATCAGATGAAGCTGCTTCACAACCATATACGTCGGAATTAATCCGCCGCTGAAAATCATCGTAAAGGTGATGATCATCATTAAGGCATTTCGGCCAAAAAAGCTTCTGCGTGATAGCGGATAGGCAATCATGATGGTCAGGACCACACTAATAAGCGTACCTACCACCGTATAGAAGATGGAATTACCGTACCCTTTTAAAATCTCGGGTGTGTTGAATAGTGCCTTGTAACCACTGAATGAAATATCTACAGGCCAGAGCCATACACGGCCAGAAGTGACGGCTGCCGGACTGCTTAACGAGCTGCTGATAATAAAAATCAGAGGATAGATCACCGCCAGTACAACAAGACTGAGCACAATATAGATCGTAATCAGAAACGCTCTGTCGGCGGCAGATTCCCTAATCTTTTTTGGTACCGTTGCTGCCACTTGAGGACCCTCCTTTCCTACCAGATACTATTGTTGGTCACTCGTTTCGCCAAACCGTTCACGGTAACCAGCAAAACGAGATTAATCAGCGAGTTGAAAAGTCCGACCGCGGTCGCAAAGCTATAGTTGGCATTCAACAGGCCAATGCTGTAAACGTAGGTTGCAATAATTTCAGAGTTGGCTAGGTTAAGCGGATTCTGCAGCAGGTAGACCTTTTCGAAGCCAATGGCCATGACATTCCCAACATTGAGAATCAAAATAATGACGATGGTCGGCACAAGACCTGGGAGGTCGACGTGTCTGATCTTTTGGAACCGTGAAGCTCCATCGACTTTGGCCGCTTCATAAAGCGTCGGATCAATTCCGGCGAGAGCTGCCAAATAGATCACTGCACTGTATCCTGCTGTTTGCCATATATCCGACCAGACATAGATGGATCGGAACATCCCGGGTTCACCGAGAAAATTGACCGATTCAAGCCCGAAAAAATTCAGGGCAATGTTGGCAAAGCCAAGCCGCGGTGCCAGAAACAGCATGATAATGGATACCATTACGACGGTTGAGATGAAATAGGGCGCAAACGATACGAGCTGTACGAACTTTTTAAACTTCGTGCTCCGCACCTCATTAATCATAAGGGCTAAGATAATTGGAATCGGGAATCCCGCCAGCAGCAAATATCCACTCAATATGATCGTGTTCTTCACCAGTGTCCAAAATAACGGATTTTCGAAGAACAGACGGAAGTTTTGCATCCCCACCCAGGGACTTCCCCAAATGCCTTTAATGACGTTATAGTCCTTAAAGGCAAGGACTGCATTAATCATTGGGTAATACTTGAAAATAAGAAAAAACAGCAAGGGTGGAATCACCAGCAGATGCAATTGCCAGTGCTTCCTCATTTTCCTGCGGGCATTGCTCCATAAGCTCGTTTCATTTCTCTGTGGCAATGACCTGTGATTCACAACGACTTCCTTTTCCAGAACAACCCCCCCTGACTTCAGCCTGTGATGTTCAATGGTGATAGCGCTTACTACACGTTGATCATAGTGGATTGGGATGTATTCTTAACAGGTACAATTGAGATGTAGAGCGTACAGTTATCCCTTTTCGAGGGCACAAACCTGCAACAGAACGGCCATTTCTCCATATAAACCGCTAGATTGCACCAAAAAGACCGCATCGTCCTCTTGGGACAACACGGCCATAAGACCTGATTGAATTCATTCGTAGGGAGTCTGTCTATACACGCTTGGAGAAATACCATTCAATCGTTTAAAGGCACGCCGGAAGGAATGTGAACTGTTGTACCCCACTCTTGCTGCTATTTCGTCCACGGTATAATTACTGTCCCTTAACAGGATCATCGCCTGATCCATTCGCACTTTGATCAGATGATCAGAAAAATTAACCCCCGTATACTCCTTGAACAGTTGGGAAATGTATTTTTCAGGCCGCTCAACATGTTCAGCAACGCGATATAGGGTTAGCTCGGCATCCGAATACATCTCTGCGGTATACGCTTTGATCTGTTTAACGATTTGACTATGAGTATCCTTCTTCTTGTTTGCAATCAGTCCGCACAGCTCTTCCATGATTTCGTACAATTCAGACTTAACGGTCTCCAGTGGCTCCGCGGACCCAATATCGATGACTCGCCTTTTGACGTTTTCGATGGAATCGTATTCCGTAAATGCCTTTTGATCAAGCAGCTTGATAAAGGTTCCCTTCATCTCGCCAATCAGTTGATGCTTCATTTCCATGGATAGCTCACGCTGCTCCATGTTCTGTACCATGATGGCTTCGACAATCCGCTTGGCTTCCTCAAGTTCTCCGGCCCGGATTGTTGTAATCAGTCGCTGCTCGGAGTCGAGCGGATAATAATAGGTCGTATTTTCGGTCTGTGTTTCACTGCTCCACACCATGCCCCTTTCGTTCATGTAGATGGCATATTCAAGAGCTTGATTGGCTTGGTCGAAGGAATCACTGACCTCCGTCACGGACGAGAAATGGTTGCCGAATCCCGACTGGATGGTGATCCGGTAATCATTAAACACAACCTGTGCCAAATCATCCATGATCTGCGTAATATCTTCTACAGTGCGTTGTGTATCAGCTTCCTCATCCTTGGAGAAAAACAACGTGGCCACCTTATCCGATCCCCAATCGGTCATCTGTACATTAGCGCCAAGCTCGCTCAGCGCCTGCTTCAACAGCAGCCGAGAAGCATTTAGCTCATTCAGGATATCCACGTTATCCATGCTGCCATAACCTTTGATTTGAACGAGACCCGCATATCCTGCTCCCTGATGCAAATGAATATCCGCCTGCTCGGCAGCAGACCAAATCTCGTCCCGTGATTTGAATTCACCGGAGATCAGGCGCTTCAAAAAAGCATCTCTTACGAGTGGCAGCTGGCGATTCAATTCTGTCTCGAGCAGCTTGTTCTTGGTGATCATATCCGAGATGTTTCCGCTTAGAAAATCAAACTCATTCCTGGAAGTCCCGTCATCTCGTCCGAATTGTTCCTTCATCACACTTAGCAGTCGATTAATTGGAGCGCTATGACGATAAGCAAGCACCAGCCCTACGAGCAGTCCAATCAGTAGTGTTCCACCTGTAATGAGCATGCTCATCTTCTTGATCTTGTTTGCATTTTCCAGAAGGAGGTCACGCGGAATCCCGGCCTGATATACCCAGCCGTTAGAATCCGATTGCGTAGTGATTACCAGATCATCCTCATAGAACTGACTAACCTTGTTCGGATCGAATTTCGGATCATCGATCATCTTGGCCATCTCAGGTTCTCCGCTGCCCTTCAGCGCAATGGTTCTCCCTTCCGCATCGCTAATGTGAACCCAGCCGCCATATCGGTCCGTCATACTGGACAGCAGTCCTACGATCATCTTCTCATCAATGACGACGACAGCTACCGCTGGCGAGGAATCGTTGAAGCTGTCCAAAGGCAGAGATTGCATATATGTAATGACCGAAGTTTGCTGGCCTCTGCTGACATAGGAACTGAGCGGCTTAATTTCACTACGATGCGTTTGTTTTAATACTTGATTCATCCATTCCTCCAGGGATAGATCTGTATAATGAAAATCGGCATAATAATGATTCGGCCTGTAGGAGGAACCCGGGGTAAGAATTAGATTATAATTGGCTAAATAAATATAATAATTCTGCAGGAAATCATTCGTCTGTCCAAACGTCAGCACATTCTCCATGGCTCGCCATATGCCATATACATTCGTTTCGTTATCCCTTTCATTCATTAGGACGTTCAGTTCCTGATTCACGGCAAGCTGTCTGGTAAAGCCTTCAACTTCAGCCATGCGCCGTTCCAATATTTCTTGGCCCTTCTCAAGCTGAGTAACCCCAGTCTCAATGGAAATGGACTGCGTTACGGAAATCGAAGTCAGATAAGACATGTAGCCACCTATGCTGGGTATGACCAAAATGATGACATACGAAATGAGAAATTTCCGAAAAACACTGGAATTTCGAATGGGCAGCCCCTCCATCTCCGAGTTGTTGGTAGCGCTATCATAATCAAAGATTATATCATTTTTTGGCTTAGTCAATTGTTTTCTTGCTTGTGCAGCAGCTCATTCATTACACTTTACTGATGCAGCCCACTCTTTATTAAAATGATTCAGAAAGAAGGGGACCTATACGGTCCCCTTCTCAGTCACACTATTTTCAGATCTATTCCACCCATTGCTCTCCGCCACTTGCAGCAGGCTTCGAACCATGATTAACCGACGCTTCTTCAATATCTCCAAAAGCCCAATGGGAAGGTGATACATCCTTCCACTGAGGCTGTGAAACTCCCTTAAGTGGTCCTCTTCCCAGCGACCGGTTAATGATAACAACGGCTTCTGCTCTTGTCAGCTCAGCATTCGGCCGGAAGGTGCCGTCCTTGTAACCTGTCAGGATTCCCAGGCCTTGGGCTTTTTGAATTGCTTCCTTAGCCCAATGACTGCCAATATCAGAGAACCCACTGCCTGGTTTGGTCGTATCCGGAGCCAGACTCTCAGCCAAACTTGCCATCTCTGCACGGGTCAAGGACTGATTCGGTTTAAATGTGCCATCCTTGTAGCCTTGCATCAGTCCCATTTTTGCAACTTTCTCTATAGCTGCTGCTGCCCAATGGGAAGAACTCACATCACTGAACGTCAAATCTGATGATGCTGCGTCTTTTTCAACGACTTTGGCGAGCATGGTTGCCATCTCTGCGCGAGTGATTTTGTTATTCGGTCTAAACAGTCCATCCTTATAACCGTTAATATACGCCTCATGCCGAGTCGTCTGAGTATTCCCGGAAGATTCCTCTCCCGCTTCTGTTTCCGGAACCGGAGTAACTGGAGGCTGTACAACAGGGGTTGAAGGTCCACTCGGATTGGAAGGTCCTGATGGATTGCTCGGATTTGTTGGGTTTGTTGGGTTTGTTGGGTTTGTTGGCCCGCTGTCCCCAGCAGATATCGTAAATTTCAATTGATCCGTGAGCATGAGCTCACCCGACTTTTTGACAGCCTTCAGCGTATGCACTCCACTTGTCAGGTTTGTTATGCTGTAGATCTCCTGCCTATTTTTACGTCCATCACTATACGTATCTACGGTTTGCACCAGATTTCCGTCGATGTAGATCTCCACCTCACCCTGCTGAGGCCCAGTCGGAGTAATCATACGGATGCCGGTACCTTTGAAGACATACTCAAAGGAATCACCATTTACCGCCGAATAATGAACATCGTTGAGATAATCGCCGCCAAAAACAAAACGGAGGTTCAACGTGCCGAGAGGCTGCGCAGCAAGGTAGGATTTTCTAAGCGTCACCTTATCCCCAGTTATCTCATAATCAGTTCCCTTTACCAGCTCAAGTGAGCCATTCATAATCTTCTTGAAACTTTCCGATTCCTGCAGAAGTGTCACTTCAATATCGGCTTGCGCAGATTCAGCTTTGTCAAAAACAGCACTCACCGGCTGAATGATATTGGGGATTTCCACCTTGAGGAAGTCAAGCAGCATGAACCGTCCCGACTTTTTCACGGCTTTAAGTGTGTGCAGCCCATCTGGCAGCCCTGAGACACTATAGACCTTTTGCTGCGCCAAACGTCCGTCACGGTAAGCACTTACCGTTTCCTTAAACTCGCCATCCACGTAAATATCCATGTCGCCCTGGGACGGATCCACTTCCGTAAAAAACTGAATACCCGTTCCCCTGAATTCATACTCAAAATAATCGCCGTTCTGCTCGGCGTAATGCACATCATCCTTATAGTCGCCAAATGCTCTTCCCGTGCTGCGTGACCAGTTGCCGCTATACTTAATTGCGGGATCGTCATTGTTAATCATCGCGAATCGGATTCCTGAGGTGTCAATAACCTTAATCGTCAGCGTCTGCGGATCCCCCGCGCTAAATAACACGTTAAACTTCGTTGTGCCGACGGGCAGCTGGGTGAGGTATTGTTTCTTGATCGTTAACGTATTGTCAATGACATCATAGTCATCTTCGCCGAGATCGCCCCCGTCGTATTTCACACCAGTTAACGTATTACCGTTCAGGTTTAACGTAATTTTCACATCCGCCTGCTGATCCACTGCCTTATCAAAGTCTGCAGCGGTTGGGCTTATTGCACTGTTCTGCCCACCAGACTCTTTTTCCCTGATTACCTTGAGCGCATCCAGAAGCATGTATTGGCCCGATGCCTTAACGACCTTCAGGGTATGTGTTCCACTTGGCAGATCTGTTTTGCTGAACAGGACCTGCTGGGCTTCCCTTTCTCCATCGGTATAGGCGCTTACCTTTTCTGCCTCTCCATTATCAAGAATAATACTCATGTCCCCTTGCTCTTGATGCTTCTCTGTCAACAGCTCGATGCCTGTACCTGTGAACGTGTATTCAAAATAATCTCCGTCTTTTTCCGTATAATGCACATCGTCATTGAAGTCCCCGAAACCTCTGCCGGTATTCGTATTCCATGAACCTGTGTAATGTATCTCACTATCGTCATCGTTAACGTAGACCACCTCGGTAACCGTGGTATCGTCTCCCACAACGGATGGTTCAGCAGCAGGTTCATCTGCTACATTGGAGTCTCCTGCTGTACCCGCATTCGTTCTCTTATTGCCTGTGGAATCCTGAATCGCTATAGTCAGATCCTGTGAACCCTCTAATTGTTCCTTGCCTCCATTTCGCTTCCAATCTCCGGTATAACGCATGCCTGTATCATCGTCATTCACCGTCGATGTTCCGCTCAGTGCCTTGACTTTCAGCATTCGTGAAGCATGTGGCTCCAATAAACCGCTGTTAAATCCCTCGTTAAAGGTACCCAGTTCGGAATGGCTCCACAGGTCACGGACCGATGCAGGTCCTTCCAGACCAATATCACTCCAATTGACCTTAACCTCAGCGCTCCGGTTCCCCAGATTAAACAGAGCCACACTGTATGTTCCGTCTCCGTTATTGGCATACCATACCTGCTGCTGGGTATCCATCGATACCGGATGAGCCGGACGTCCAGCCTGATTGACAGCGATCACTTCATCATTGGTAAGAAGTTCAAGTCCATAGCTGTCCAGCCTGGTCATGTCATTCCCTGTATACAACGGTGCAGACGAGATCGCCCAGAATGTCATGGCTGTCTTCCGTTCATCCTTGGTGAGCCCATCCATGGATCCATTGCCCACGTTTAAGGAGTCAAAATCATTCCACCCGCCAGGGCCTGCATCACGCCACCAAAGCGCAGCGATTGGAAACAATCGTGCAATATTAGCCCACTGCGTTAATCCCACATTGCTGTCGTATGCTTCCACATCCCAATCGATACGCCAGCCATTAGCGTGTTTTTTCCAGAAATCCACGTAGTTATGGTCCAGTGCCCATGAAAGCTCGAACCAGATATTATGCCTTGCCAAAGCTTTGGACCAGGCCTCCACATCTCCTCGTGCATCCCGGCTCAGATTGTTAATGCCTGATCCTGGAGTCACGCTGTCGAATTTGACAAAGTTAATGCCCCACTCGCCCAGTAGATCTGCGATAGAATCGATGTATTTCTGAGCACATGGATTCGAAAAATCAATCTTGTAGGTATACGCATTCCAAGCATCCATCACGGTAAGCGGCTGATAAGCAATATCCTGCATCCGGCAAGCTCCGCCCGTCCCATAGATTTCAAGGTTTTTATTGTATGCATCTATGGACAATCCGGGAATCAGATAGATCCCGATCTTCTGACCATTGTTATGAACATAGTCGATCACCTCCTGGAATCCGTTCGGATACAGCTCTTGGTTAGGAATCGGTCTTCCGTATTCATCATTATCTCCGTTCCATCCCGCATCAATATTGATATATTCATAGCCATGAGCCTGTAACTTCTCGCGCATGGCATCAGATTGCTTCTTGATGCTCTCCGCTGATGTCCATTTTACGGAAGGGTCATACACCTGCATACTGTAACTGCTCCAGCCCATGTAAGGTTTCTCAGCTAATTTTGTCTCTGCAGCAGCTTCAACCACACGACCTTTGGTCCCTGTAAAACCAAACTGAACTGCTGCAAAGATGAACACCACAAAAACCATCGCCATCCGTTTACCCATTCGCTTCAAATCATCCCTACCCCCTCTGAAATAGTGAATTCAAATCCATAATGATAGCGCTTTCCTTACGTGAAAAGAATAGTGGATGTATTATGCTCAGGATAGGTACAATTCGGAATTTTGCGTACATTTCACCATGAAAGCAGGGGTACAACAACCATAGAACAGGCATTTCTCCCCTTACACCGGAGATTTTGCAAGTGAATTGCTGCCATCAGATCGATTCAGAGGACGTTGTTTAAGTAACGATGTGTGTATCGTGGTTTTGGTCACATAAAAAAGAAATAAAAAAAGGTTTCCCGCAGGCGCTAGCCTAACGAGAAACCTTTTCTTCTTATGA
>NZ_NPBR01000007.1:0-73524 GCF_002276415.1 Paenibacillus sp. 7523-1
ATATGGCATATCTCCGAGATAATCTATCGCGGCGACAAGAAATAATATATCATGTGAAATTTAACGTGTCAACAGTTAAATGATTAGTATAAGACTACGATAACCGAAACTTATAAAATCTGGTCGAAACCTGCCTTTCCCTGTTGAGAATGAACCTTGCTCTACTCTACTACTCCAATTTACTTATTTGTCCAATTTATGTGCTGATGAAACACAAATTACGTTTTTGTCATCATAAATAAACATGGAGAACTACTACTTTCCACAAAAAGTCTTGAATTCCGTTAACATTGCAGGAGGAAGAAAGGTTTGACAATTACGCATTTATGCAATATAGTTTCAAAAGGTTACAAAATATTAATTATTCATTTGCCGAGTTTCATGTTTGAAAACGGGGGAACCATTTTGGGTGAATTATTCTTATACATAGGAAATATAGGGAACCTTCTACCGAACCCTTAGCTAACTCCGTAGGCATCGAAGGGAGAACATTGATTTTGAAAAAACTGATCATTTCTATTTTTGGCGCAGCCGTTCTATTTACATCTGGTGCAGCAAGCACTGAGGCGAGCAGTATTAACACCGTCGTTAACAACATGACTGGAATACCTTACAAGTGGGGCGGCACAACGCTGGCCGGGTTTGATTGCTCTGGATTTATGAGATATATCTTCAAAAAATATAGCATTGAATTGCCACGCACTTCACAGCAACAGGCCAAGGCGGGTACTCCGGTATCCAAAGCCAATCTGCGTACAGGTGACATGGTATTCTTCAACACTTCAGGTAGCGGCATTTCGCATACGGGCGTATACATCGGGGGCGGACAATTCGCTCATGCTTCCAGCAGTAAAGGTGTTAGCATCACCAAAATGTCGAATCCATACTTCAGTGACCGTTATGTAACAGCACGCCGGGTGACTGGACAGTTCATGTATAACAAGATGCTTGGAAAAATATAAGTTGGACAAAAAACAGGCTCTGGATCATTCCAGAGCCTGTTTTGCTGTCTTGTTATTCAGACTCACTTGCAGGAAAAACCTAGTGCAATGCTTTTTGCACACGCATTGCACCTTGAGACAGCGCGTGACCGCCGCCTACCGCTCCGGCTACCGCAACGGTCTCCATAATCTCCTGATCGGTTGCGCCCTTCGCACGGGCCTCTTCTACATGGTAAAACGTGCATACTTCGTTATTGGCAAACAATCCAATGCCGAGGGCAATCAGCTGCTTGGTTTTGGCATCAATGGCACCTGACTGGAAACATTCACCCGTAAATTCGTGATACGCTTTGACTACGCCAGGCAATACATCGCTTAATTCTCCAATCTGATCCTTGTAGGCATGTACCTTATCATTCATCAATGTCATGGCTACCTGCACATCCTCTCGGCTGATAAGTTTACGAATTCTCGCTGTACCTATCTTCTCTCTCGAGTGGCGGAATTATGCCAAACCCTCCATGGTAATTCCATGCATCCGTCTCCAGAGCGGCTCTATTCATTCAGCCGGACTTTGGCGCGGTTCGCTAAAGAGCTGATAGCGATAACTACGGTCCAGCTTGACCACACGTCTGTTCTGGCGACGGATAAGCACCTGTTCCCCATCCCATGCAACAACAATCCCTGTTACATCGTTGGATTCCAAACCATCCCGTACCACTCTTACTTTTTCACCCGATAAACGCAGTGCATCCAGTTCTGCATCACTAATCATGTCTATGGCTCCTATGTTCCAAAATAATTTACAAAAAGAGACCTAAATGAAGAGTCATTTAGGTCTCACGTGACTGTATTGGACTGTTATGTCATTCGAAAAATATCCCGACTGAAAGTTACCGCTGCGCGTGCTCTTTGCTGTCGTTCTTCTCGAACCAAAAATCAAGCACTTTGGCGGACATCACACGTTCTTCAAGGTACTCCACTTGATGTGGTGTAAATTGTTCTTTCCAAGCGAAGGACAACTCTTCACACAAGCCTACAATAGTCAGCAACTCTGACCAGGCAACATAGCGTTTGTACCAGAAAAATTGAGGATGTTCAATCATATAGGGATAAAGGTCATCAAATTCCGTATGTTTACAATCCAGGGCACGTTCAAAATGAACTTTCGACTCCGCCAGCTTTTCAATAAAAAATTGTTCTGATGCCGGTTGGTTCCCCATGGTGTTGCCTCCTCTCCCTAACATAACCCCATTATAAATGAAATCCGCGGTCATGCAAAGGCATTGTTCAAAAAATAGGCTTTTTCCTTTAAACTGTCACATTTGGTTATCGTCAAATTGCACGGTTCCATCATTCAGTGAACGAATGCGAACCAAGGCTTCCACCGGGATGCCCTGCTCACGAATCGTACGTGCACCGGCCTGAAAACATTTCTCGACCACGACACCGAATCCGACGAGCTCCGCCCCTGAACGTTCAATGATCTTAATGACACCGCGAGCTGCATCTCCGTTGGCGATAATATCGTCTATAAACAAAATACGGTCATTCTCATGAATATATTCGCGGGATACCATAATATCGGTTACGATCCCTTTGGTAAAGGAAGGTACACGTTCACAGTAGGCATCGGGATCTGCCAGAAGTGTCTTTTTTCGACGGGCAAAAACGAGCGGCACCCCAAGTTCATGTGCTGCGGCAAAAGCAACTGGAATCCCTGAAGACTCCACCGTTATGACCCGTGTCACTCCACTTTCACGAAAGCGAGCAGCAAACTCGCGGCCCATCTCCATTGTCAGTGCAGGATCAATCTGGTGATTCAATAATCCGTCCAGCTTCAGCACCTGATCCGAGATGACTACGCCTTCTTGTAATATTCGTTGTTTTAATACTTCCATCATTCGACCTCCCAAGCCTATCCTATGAGGTAAAAGTATCATAGATGAGGCTGTCAGTTCAAGCGAAATCGGCTTTCCTCCATCATTGACCGATTCTGGGAACACAAAGCTTTCTTTCAATTGTCATGAGTTACCAGGGTCAAGCATACCTTGTACCATGGTACCCGCATGTCCAAACTATTATGGGGCCTGAGAGGGGAAACGCATGAAACAGGCATTCCGGGTGCTGCAGATCGCATTTACATACATCGGAACGGTTGTAGGAGCAGGCTTCGCAACAGGGCAGGAAATATTGCAGTTTTTTACCCAGTATGGCAAATGGGCCACCATCACCATTGGCTTATCGACCATACTATTTGTCTGGCTGGGCACCAAAATGATGCTCATCGCCCATGATACCGGCTCCCGCTCTTACGAGGACCTGAACAAGCACCTATTCGGCCAAAAGGCTGGAAAGTGGATTACCTGGATAACGCTTCTGATACTTATTGGTGTAAACAGTGTAATGCTCGCCGGAGCAGGCTCTGTCTTCGTGGAGCATCTTGGACTGCATTACCAGACTGGTTTGATTATTACGATAGTGGGAACGTACCTGCTTCTTGGACGAGGCATCAAAGCCATATTGCAAATGAATAGCATTGTGGTTCCGATGATGCTCCTGTTGTCCATTCTCATGATTACAAGCACCATACACCATCCCGGTGCCTTACGGTTCGTTACACTGACTACGGATACCAATCCTATAAAGGTGTGGCTGTCTCCACTATTGTATTCATCCTTCAATCTGGTACTGGCCCAAGCTGTTTTAGTGCCGGTAGGCAATCAAATCCGTGATCGTAATGTCCTGAAATGGGGCGGTGTACTCGGCGGAATCGGCGTAGGCTTCATGCTGTTAGCCGCCCATTTCGCCATGTCAGCCCAGATGCCAGGTATCATGCAGTTCGAAATTCCGATGGGGAGCATCGCCTTCCAACTTGGATGGGCTGTGCAATCTGTGTATGTAACTCTGATCTTCATGGAAATATTCACAACATTCGTCGCAGATATCTTTGGTATGACTCTTCAGCTTGGTCAGCACTTACAAGTGCCCCCTAGATTAATTACATTAACCATTATGATGCTGTGCTACTCACTCAGCCAGTTTGGATTCAGTTCTCTCCTATCCATTCTCTATCCGATCTTCGGCAGCCTTGCCCTAGTCTGGGCCGGAAGATTGGTGATTGACCGTTGGGGAAGCTTTCGCACGAGACATAAAAACTTGTAAGTTATACTGTCTTCCAAAATGTATTACATTTCAATGCCATATTCTCGCAAGCAAAAAGCCGCTGTTCTCCAGCGGCTTCTTCTGTTTATTTTATTTTCAGGGATGAATCTAGACTTTGCTGGCGTACTGCAGGTACAGCTTTTTCAGTTCATTAACCGATCTGCCCAAAGAATAGTGTGTTTTGGCCTTCTCACACGCGGAGCGTGCAAGTTCGTAACGATACGAAGGATCCAGCATAACTTTCTCCAACGCCTCAGCAAGTGCCGAAGGATCCTCAGGGGGAACGAGCAGCCCGTTGCTGCCGTTCTCGATCTGTTCAGGAATTCCACCCACGTCCGTACCAATAAGTGCAAGACAACTCAGTGCTGCCTCGGCAAACACGGAACCAAACGCCTCTGCCCTGGAAGGAAGTACAAATATATCGAAAAATGGCATGAACTCTTCCGGATGCAGGGTGTATCCATAAAAAATAGTCTCGTTATAGATACCCAAACGCTGAGCCAGCTCTTCCAAATCAGGTCGAATCGGACCATCCCCGATAATATGTAAAACATAGTCATGTCCTCGACCTTTGAGCTCCGCACAGGCTTTGAACAAAATATCCAGTCCTTTGGCCGGGACAAGCCGGCATACCGTAACCAGTTGCGGGATCGCATTATCATGAGGAATAGGTTTAAAACGTTTCTCATCAAATCCGTTCGGAATAATGCCAATGACGTCAGGCTGTTTCACGTAAGGAGTTAAATACTGCCGAAAAGATTCGGAGACGGTTAACAACTGCTCTGCCTGATGCTCCAGCTCGCCATAAATGGCACTCAAAAACTGATGATCCAGACCGCCTGGCTCAATTCGTCCATTTAATATCAACTCACGCTCATAACTGGAGTGAATGGTTTGAATGAGCGGTGTATCTGGAAATACACTTTTCATGGCAAGACCTGCAATGGGATGGTGAGCATGAATTAAATCATAAGGCTTCTGAATGCGCAGCTTCGTCCACCATAAATAATCACGGTACGTCTGCATATATTTTTGGACGACAGGACTTTCCTGATACTTGGTCCAATCGAACGTTTCGAACTGCACGTCCTCCCTGCCCTTGTTGCGAATTCGCTTCGGCAGCGAGAACAAGTCCATCTCCCACCTCGGGGACGTAAACCTCTCCTGCATATACGGAATCATAGAGGATACACCTCCGGGCTGCTCCGGAGGAAAGAAAAGCGCCTGCAGCAATTTCACCGTTAGTTACCCCCTTTCTAGCTTCAGTCTTTCAGTACATCTTCAATCATGATATATTAGAACGTATGTTTCAGTAAAGAAATAACTGTTTATTCCTCAGCATTTTAACAACAACGTTGCAGCTTGCAGACCCTGAGGGTTATCCGGGAAGGGTCATGCGGACAAGCTAATGAAAAGGAGAGCAACAAGACATGAGCAAGCCTTCACTCCCTGAGTCGTATATACATCATATTCGGGAAATGCTCGGCTCAGAAGCAGAAGCATTTATTGACAGCTATGATCAGCCTCGTGTACAGGGGTTGCGTATTAACTCCCTTAAAGCTACACCAGAGCTAAAAAAACAGGTGATAGAGCAGTTTAACCTGACCAAGGTTCCCTGGTGCGAGACGGGATACTACTACCAATCGAATGAGCGTCCTGGCAAACATGTGTATCATGCTGCAGGACTGTACTATATTCAGGAGCCCTCTGCGATGTCAGCGGTGGAAATGCTGAACCCACAACCGGGTGAGATTATTTTGGATCTCGCGGCTGCACCAGGCGGCAAAACAACCCACATTGCCTCACTCATGGAAGACCAGGGGCTACTCGTTTCCAATGAAATTCATCCGGCCAGAGCCAAAATCTTGGCAGAGAACGTAGAGCGAATGGGACTCTCTTCCGTCGTTGTTACAAGTGCAGCGCCGGGAGAATTGTCGGCCCGCTTTCCTGCAGCCTTTGACCGGATTATGCTGGATGCCCCTTGCTCTGGCGAAGGTATGTTCCGCAAAGATCCGGATGCGGTCACCGAGTGGAGCGATGATCTGGTCACACTGTGTGTGAACAGACAATGGGACATTTTGCAGGATGCCTATATCATGCTTAAACCGGGCGGGACTTTGGCTTATTCCACTTGCACCTTCAATCAGGAAGAGAATGAAGGCATGATGGAACGTTTCGTTACCGCTTATCCAGATCTGACTCTTGTACGGACTGAACGAATCTGGCCTCACCTAGCCCAGGGCGAGGGACACTTTGTAGCTGTAATAACCAAAGCAGCATCCCAAGCTCATGCATCCCAAGAGCTGGAAGAACCACCTCGCAAACGCAAAGATAAAAGAGGAAGAAATCCACGTCAAACGGCGTCATCCAAAGAAGTGGAATCTGCGTGGAATGCTTATCTGGCCTGGAGTTCTGACCATACAGACACGGTAGCTAACGGAACCGGCAGACCTCTGCTTTTTGGTGAAGCTTTGTATGTATTGCCAGAGCGGGCTGCCCAGCTGCTGACCGATGATCGGTTAAACGGATTGAAGCTGCCCCGTCCAGGGCTTCATGTCGGTGACTGGAAAAAAGGGCGCTTCGAGCCTGCTCATGCACTCGCGCTGGCTCTGGGACAACAGGAGGCTGTTAACATACAGCATGCAGCACTAGATGCAGAGACCAGCCAAGTGGCGGCATATCTTCGCGGTGAGAGCCTTCCTGCCGAAAGCGGACTTACCGGATGGACTCTTGTGACTTTCAACGGGCTCCCACTGGGGTGGGGCAAAGCCAGTGCAGGACAGCTAAAGAACCGTCTGCCTAAAGGCCTTAGACGCATGCAATAGACTAGCCCTATCACGACTCAAAGCCGGTGAGCATTAGTGCTCCCGGCTTTATTTTCCGTTCATTAATGGAGTTAACAGGTTGATGAAATAAAATGACCTGTTTTTAAAGATATATTTAGGATTGAAATGGCTTCTCAAACGTACTATACCCATTCATTTTCCCTACAAAGGTATATCCGTTCCGCGGGTAAAATTCATTCAACCTCTCATTGTCACCCACACAATCCAATCGCATGACGTGTTTGTTGTCGAATTGGATTCCACTGCTGGACCAACTCAAAATGTCCCGACCCAGTCCGGTACGGGCGTACTTTCTCCGAATGGCCAAACGATGCAAATAAACGGCGCCATCCGCTTGATGTGCTTTCGGTCCCCATAGCTCGAAATCCCAAGCACTTGGCTGCTGCATCAGAATAACCATCCCTGCAACTTCATTGTCTTTCTTGAAGACAAACACATCACCCCGGCGAATGGCCCCTGCTGTATCGTGGGAATCTTCACCTTTCAAAAGCGCACTCCACTGGGAAGATCCCTGGCTGCGCAACCATTCGGCTGTCTCCCTAAGCAAGGATAGTACATCTTCCGTGTCTTCCGGCTGAGCCTGCATCGCTCTGAAATCATCGTTAATATATTCTGTAATGATTTTAAATGAGTGCTTCATGGTTCTCCTCCAATTCCAGATCTCTTTAGAACTATTGGAACTATACCCGGAAATGAATTTTTCGTCAAAACAAATCAAAAAAGGTAAAAGGCCTAAGCCTCTTACCCGTCGATCTTCGCTTCATCTATAATCTGGTTCCGGTAAAGCATGGTAAGGTGCAATGTGTCGAATTCAAGGTCCTTGTCCAGTTCCTGAAGCAGCACCTCAACCAGATCCCGCCGCTGTGCACTGGTTCCGGGTACCTGGTAATCCATATAGCCCGTCAGGTCGGCATGAGATGTATCAATGGTTGCTGTCCCCACAGGCAATCCGCCACGTTCTTGCAGAAATAGCTCATAGACCCTGAATTCACGGTCCTTGCGAACCAGCATGACATAACAGGAATCCTCTGCTTCGTCCATCTCGTCTTCAGAATCATCCCAGTCCTCGTATTCGGTAAACTCCTCTTCCTCCGAGTCATCCACAAAGTCGCGGTGTACCCACTCCATGGATTCCAGCTCATTCCCCTGATGCCACATGCGAAGAGTAATCGTGTCGATCACTTCTTCGTCGAGTTCTCTTACGAGTAGCTCTGCTGCAGCATCGAGCTGGCTCTCGAGAGGCACCTCATACCAGTGTATCTCGCCTTGAATGTCGGCTCCATATTGTTTCAATGAGGCCTCTGCCAGCTCAGTCCCGTCAGCATCGTTAAACACATAGGTCGATATGCTTCGTCCGGCGGTTACCAGCTCCATTTCCAGCACATGTTCCCGATCTTCATATGTAAAAGCTTCATCTGCTGCATCCGGAATTACGCGTGAATCATCATCCACATCCATCTGATCCAAGTATCCATCAGCCTCATAGTGCATATCATCCGACTGACGCTCTGGATCAAAGTCCAGGTTTTGCAGAACGGAATGCAATGTGCCACAGCTGACCAGCACTTCATAATAGATCGCCTCCACTGCATCCGTAAGTGATCGGATATATGCATGAACCTGATCAATGATGTGCTTTTCCTCATCCGCTGAAACCAATTCCCGTTCCATCTGAAGACTGCCAGACAAACGGTCTCCTTCTCTATATACCAGCAGAAGTGAACCCGCGTATTGATCATTCACCATTATATCGAGCACTTCACCACCTGATGTACGCAGATCCGGAATCAGCTCCACTTTCTGTTTCATGTGCCTGTCCTCCTCCATTTCTAATGGTATTCTCATAGGTTACCCATGAGGCCAGTAGATTATGAAGCAGGAGCCTTTGAAAATGAAAAATGTGGTTGTCATTAGACAGCTAGGACGTGTTTTTGGATAGCATGCGCAACACCCTGCTCGTTATTGGAGAGTGTCACTTCATCCGCAGCAGCCTTCACCTCTTCCGGCGAGTTGTCCATTGCGATCCCTTTGCCTGCATAAGTCAGCATCGTGATATCATTGTAATAGTTGCCAATTGCCAAAATTTCGGAAGGTACAATACCTTTGGATTCGGCCAGTCTCTTCAGCGCCGCTCCCTTGGAGGCTTCCGGGTGCATCAGATCAATGAAAAAGTCTCCGCTGCGAGTCATGTAGTAAGGGAGATTCCAAGTTCCCCATTCCTGCTGAACCTTGTCCATCTGCTCTATTGGGCCAAACGCGGTGAATTTGGCAAGTGGTTCTGACAGGTCTGCCCACTGCGGCAGCTTTAAAGGCTCCATCATGAAGTTGTTGTACATCTCCCGAACCTGTAATTCCAATCCTTCCGGCTGATCCACATATAATCCAAATGCCGTGTTAATGTCAAAATGCACATCATTTGTACGGCAATACGTGACAAAGGGCTCTAGTCCCTGACCATCCATGGCAAATCTGTGCACAATTTCACGGCTCTCCACTTCGGCCGTTACGGCTCCGTTATGTGTAATCACATATCCGTCAAGCCCCATTCGCTTCATAAAAGGAATGGTGTTGGCTGGGCCTCTGCCCGAACACAGAACGATCTCGGCTCCCTGCTGGGAAGCACGGATTAGAATCTCTTGGGTCCATTCGGTAAGCTCATGATGATCATTAAGCAGTGTGCCATCTACGTCAAGCGCAATTAATTTGATTGTCATCGGGTCTTCACTCCTCAACTGTTAAGGTAATCGCACCCTCCCAAACCCTCCCTTCCGAGGGAGGGCCCCAGAGGGCTCTGCCCTCTGGACTCCCGTCTGTTGATCGGCGTTTGGTAGGTTCTTGCTATGTGACGGTAGGTGTGGGAGCGCTTGTCTGCCTGGATCTCCGCTTATCGCGAAATCCAGGCCAAGCTTAAGGGCGACCATTGCGGGCAGGGCTTCGCCTTCTGCCCGGGGCTCCCTGCTCCGCTCCGCGAAGGGCGGGAGCTTTACTTACGCAGACAGGCCAGCTCGTCTGCGGTTAGTTCGCGGTATCTGCCGATCGGAAGCTCCGTATCCAGCTGCAGGTCGCCCATGGCTACCCTTTTCAGATAAACCACTCGTTTGCCTACAGCCTGGAACATCCGTTTTACCTGATGGAATTTACCCTCGTGGATAATAAGAGAGATCGAAGAGATCACTCCCTCCTCCGTCTCCTCATGATGAAGCACGGTCAATTCGGCTGGCATGGCTTCATAACCGTCATCCAGCTGTAAGCCCGCCTTGAAAAGTTGAACATCCTCATCATCCACTTTCCCCAGTACACGGGCTTCGTATGTTTTCGGTACATGCTTGCGTGGAGATAACAGATCATGCGCAAGCGGACCGTCATTCGTCAGAATGAGCAATCCCTCTGTATCTTTATCCAACCGTCCTACGGGGAACGGATCGAATACCCGGTCCTCCTTACGCAGAAGATCCAGAACTGTTTTATCCCTGGCGTCTTCCGTTGCCGACACAACACCCGGAGGTTTATGCAGCATTAAATAAATCGTTTCACGGTAAACGATACGCTCTCCATCGGCTTCAATGACATTGGTCTCTGGATTCACCTGCATCCCACTATCCTTCACGGCTTTGCCATCGACAAAAATTCTGCCCTGCTTTACCATTTTCTTGAGTTCACTCCGGGTGCCTACACCCATGTGACTTAATATTTTGTCGAGACGCTGTGTTTTCTTTCCTTTGTCACTCATACCGATGTCCACCTCCAGCCAGCAGGGTACTCATTTTTCAGCACGCCATCCAGCCATTTCCCCCAACCAAGAGCATATCCATCCACGCATACCAGCGCGTAACCTTTGGCTGCTGCTCCAGACTTGCACTCGACGCGCGCTTCTTCGATATTCAGCGTTTCGCCCTTCAGGTACCTTACCGCTTCTCCACTTGCAGAAGCTAAGTTTATAACCCTTCTCGCCTCAGAGCTGTTCAACGCACATGCCAGTGGATGAGACGGGACAAACCTTCCGTTCTTTACGGTACCCATAAACCATCCGGGCCGGATCACTTTGAGCCCTTCCAGACGCGATGCGCCAACAGACGATTGATATACACGGTCACCGTAAAATACCGTTTCCCCAAGAAGCTCAATTTCCAGATGCTCTTCAATGAATTGTTGATACACGGTCCCTGGGTCAATGTTCACCTGATCAGTTCCTCGACCTTTTCCACGATTGGACTTACGCGCATCACGCTCGTTGTTTCTTCCGGCTTTCCCCTCATTTTTACCGCCTCGAGCTGGTCTGTCATTCCGTTCTCTCGATTCAGTTCTCATCAATCGTTCACGTTTTCGGTCCGCTTTGCTGAGCGGCTGAGTTACAGCAATCCCTTGATCCTCGTCGATCTTGGATACAGTCTCCTTCTCATCCTCAACGCTGCTGATCTGCTCTGTAGAAGTCTCAGAACGATGCTGCAACACAGCTACATAATGCCCTTCGCCTTCCAACAAGTGAGGCCACAATCTTGCTGTACCACGTGTCTGATCCAGTACAGCGCCTGTTTTTTCTGCCGTTTCAGGCAGCATCTGGCGTACCCAATCCGGTCTTCCTGGAGCGAATCCGGCCGTTTCCGGAATATCATGAACAGTGAAGTCTGGGTTGAGATTTAGAAATTCGGCGATCATGGCTTCATTTTCCTCCGGCGCAAACGTACACGTGGAATATACGATCGTTCCTCCCGGAGCGAGCAGCTTCGCAGCTGTCTCCAGAATATCTCGCTGCATTAGCACACACTTCTCTACCGAATGATGCTCCCATGACTTAACCATGTCTTCATCTTTTCGGAACATTCCCTCTCCTGAACAAGGAGCATCAATGAGTACCTTATTAAAATAATGCGGAAATGCACCGGCAATCCGTTCCGGAGACTCATTCAGGACAACAGCATTTCGCACACCGTACAACTCCACGTTTTTGGCAAGTGCTTTGGTCCGTTCGGAATGAATATCATTGGTAACCAGCACACCCTTACCCTGCAGCTTTGCTGCGATCTGGGTAGACTTACCGCCAGGTGCTGCACACAAATCGAGTACATGATCCCCTGGCTGAACGTCAAGCAGCTCCACCGGAGCCATCGCGCTTGGTTCCTGAATATAATATAGACCTGCATGATAGTACGGATGTAGACCTGGCTTCACGCCATGTGGCACATAAAAGCCCGTCCCGCACCACGGAATGGGCCGCAAATCAAAAGGAGCCAATTCATCAAATTGCTCCATCGATATTTTTAACGTATTCACTCGAAGTCCCGCATGCGGAGACTGTTCATATGATTTCATAAATTGTTCAAACTCATCTCCGAGCAAGTTTTCCATGCGCTCGGCGAAGATTGAAGGTAGCTGTACAGCCATATTCACTCATCCTGTCCTGTTAAAATGCATATTGTTCTATGTTATCATATCCCGGTGCAGCTTTCCTATTGATTCACTGCATATTCCACTACAGCGTGTAATGTTGTATAATGACAAGTAGGTTGATTCTCGTGCAAAAAACGGGTGTTTATGTATATTATCCCAACCTTTATTTTTGCCAAAACTATATTTTGATATGATTGATGGGGGATGTCCAATGAAATCGAAGAAAAAGAAAAGTGCCTCAATCCTGATTTTCCTGGGTATATTCGTGGTCCTAATCGCAGCACTTATCGTTGTAAACCAACAATCCAAGAAACAAATGGACGCTGTGGAGAATGCTTATGGTATTGCAGCTTCCAAGCTTAATCCAGCCACACGGGAATTGCTCGATGACCCTAACTATCAACAGATTATTCTGCCGGATGATCTCAAATCCAAAATTGACAATAAGGAAAGCTTTTTCGTTTATTTCTTTGCCTCTGACTGCTCACATTGCCGGGCAACGACACCACAGTTGATGCCGCTGGTAGACGAAGTAGGTATTGAGCTGCCACAATTCAATCTGCGTGAGTTTGATTCAGGCTGGACAGATTATAATATCGAATTTACACCTACGCTGGTTTATTATCAAGATGGCGTTGAGAAGGATCGCATGGTTGGCGGACTTCAGGAGAATGGTAGTGAGAACGGTTATACGCTGGATGACTACAGACAATTTTTTGACAAGTACAAAGGCAGCTCTGCTGCTTCGGCAAGCTAAGAAGTAATCATTGACTACAAATTAACATCTCAAGCTGTGCATGTGGACAGGCTCTTCCGTTTTTACTCAGAGCTCTATAGCCAATAAACGCAGACCAAAAAATCACCCCGGCTAATCCTTATCCAAGGTTCAGCCGGGGTGATTTATGTTATATACGATATGCATCATGCCATCTATACTAATTCTGATTTTCGCCGAAATTGTTCGCCTGCTGCATTGCTTTCATTTTCTCTTCATAGATGCGTCCCCGCGTCGGGCTGCGACGTTGCGGAATGTTGGGTTTCAGTTCCTTAGATCGTTCTTGAAATGCACTAGTCAGTGTCTCATCCCAGATCCGTATGGTCAGATCCCTGTATGGAAAATGCTGCGATTCAGGACCTGCTAGTCCGCTGACCAGTCCCTTCACTTCCTCGACCAATTCTCCGAGTTCAATCCCTTTTGTACGAGCAGGATAACGCTCCAGCAGTTCAACCGAACTCTGCAACATCATCCGGCCTCCACGAAGATTTTTGTTTCTGAAATGATATAAGCCAACTGCAATCTGCAGCAAGCCTTTATAGAAAGGGTCCCGATCCAGTTCCAACCACAACTCTTCCAATACCTCATGGCATTCGAAATAGTCCTGATCCCGGTTAAAATAGATCAGATAATCAATATACAGCGGCTCATAGCTGCTCATCGGGATTTTCGCCCTTCCTAGCCGAATTCAGAAGAGCCTTCACATCATCCAACAAGTCTTTTAGTGCTTCCATGTCATGGCGCTCCCAGCAGTCGTTAAAGCGCTTCTGAGCCTCAATGGCCTCATTAACGAGGTGGTAGAAATACAACTGATGTATGATGGAAAGTGTCTTGGATACGATGTTTGAATCATCTTCAAACTCCTTCTGCGCTTCGAGGATCTGCAGCCGGATGGCTGACATCTCATTATCCAATACAAACGCGGCTTCTGCCGTTTTCTTCAGCCTTGCCCGCATATCATCTGGCAGACTTTCCCGATATTTATAGCTCAGTGAGTGCTCAATCGTAGCCCAGAAGTTCATGGCCAGCGTCCGGATTTGGATCTCAGCCAGCACTTTCTTCTGTCCCAGAGCCGTCTGAACAGGATATTCAATAATCATATGGAAACTACGATAACCGCTCTCTTTGAAGTTCGTAATATAATCCTTTTCAATCAATACCGATAAATCCTTGCGTCCGCGAATGTACTCCGCCACTCTGCGAATATCATCCACAAATTGACACATAATACGAATTCCCGCAATATCCTCAATTCCCGTCTCTACCTGATCTAGTGGCACATTCAGACGTCTGGATTTCTCCAGAATGCTGGATATTTTTTTGACACGACCGGTAACGAATTCAATCGGGGCGTATTCTTCCCGTTTCTTCAGTTCCGCTCGCATTGTCTTGAATTTGACTTTCAATTCCTCTACCGCTTGTTCATAAGGAAGTAAAAATGTACCCCAGTCTCTACCGTCCATGCTTATGCCTCCTGTCTCTATAGCGTCCCCTGTTCCAGTCTATTATACATGATGTTCAGCGGGGGGAAGAGTCCCGTACGCAATACCCTCTTCCAAGCTTCTATATTTTCGCTCCGGGGAACTTCTTATCCTTCATGTTCTTATCTGTGCTCTGCACCGACAGCTTCGGAGATATGACGATAGCCGTCTTTGCGCAATAAGTCACGCAATCCGGCATGGATACGCCGATTCACTTCAGGTCCTTCATAGATCAGAGCTGTGTATATTTCCACCAGACTTGCACCGGCTTTAATTTTTACGTATGCGTCTTCGCTTGTAAAAATGCCACCGGAGCCGATAATCGGAAGCTTCCCTTCGGTTTGACGATAGATGCGCCGAATAACCTCCGTGGAACGATCCCGCAGCGGTTTACCGCTGAGTCCACCAGTTTCCTTGGCATGCTGATGGGACAGACCATCCCGGTTAACCGTCGTGTTGGTGGCAATGATGCCTGCAACGCCGCTATCCGCGATCGTGCTGACCATATATTCAAGCTCCTGGTCGTTGACATCCGGTGCGATTTTGACCAGCACCGATTTGACCGATCCGCCTGCTTTTGTGCGTTGTGCTTCCATTTCACTCATTACTGCAGCAAGCAGTTCCTTCAATTCATTCCCATGTTGCAGGTTACGCAGATCCGGTGTATTTGGTGAACTGATATTCACGACGAACAAATCCGCATAATCATACAGCGCCCGAATACATTTTTCATAATCCAGGTGTGCTTCTTCATTAGGTGTTGCCTTGTTTTTGCCGATGTTGACTGCAACGGGAATACGACGCTCCTTCAGACGTGCCAATTCACCTGCCATGGCTTCCGCTCCAAGGTTGTTGAACCCCATCCGGTTCACCAGAGCTTCATCTGGAGGCAGACGGAACAGACGTGGCTGATCATTGCCTGGCTGCGGAAGCGGTGTTACGGTGCCGACTTCCATGAACCCGAATCCAATGGATGAGAAACCCATTACGGCCTGTCCGTTTTTGTCCAGACCTGCTGCAAGGCCCACTGGGGTAGGGAAATGACAGCCGAACATGTCAACAGCCAGATCTTCCGTTTCACGCACGCCATACATCACCCGCAAGCCGGAAGGCACCGGGCGAATACTGCCCATGCCGCTAAGGCCGCCAATAATCAGATGATGGGCTTGTTCAGGGTCCATTTTGAACAACAAGGGTTTCGCAAGACTTCTATATAACAAATCACTCACTCCGTTCTCGTCCGGTACGCCGTAAATATGCTTTCCCGTCTTTTTCATATGTAAAAAAACACTCTACACACAAGTCTATCCGTTTCTTCATCAAAAGGAAAGTAGTTTGCGCATAGACATCCTCATTTTGTCCATGTCTGCAAGCCACTTTAAACCTTATGGAAGAAATAATCCCGCATACTGGAAATGACGAGGTGAATTCTTTACAATGAGAGCATGGCAACGATATACCAGTACCAATGAACGAAGGAGGGACAGCCCATGGCTCCCAAACGTAAACCGCCTGCTTTGCAGCAAAAGAAAGAAGAAGTAAATCGGAAAGCCATTGCTTGGACAGCGGCCAGTGTCATCGGATTGATCATTATTATCGGCGCACTCATCATTATCGCCAATATGTAAACGGTCAAACCGACTGCCAGTCCAGTACATTGTTTCAGCTGGAGTACACGCCATCGTAACAGGTTACAGGAATCGATTAGTTCAGCCAATGATACGTCTTGTTTGGATTGTTTTGTTTGGGGACAAGCGTATGCTGATAGCGCTCCTTCGCTTCCGGTACAAGGATGGTCTCTGGCAGCAGATTCGTTCCAATGCGTACAGGGGTGCCCTGAGGTGCGAGTGCAAACAGTTCCTCCACATCCCCAGTACTCATTCTCACACATCCAAGGGACTCATCCAGCCCAATACTGTCAGGCTCGTTGGTCCCGTGGATGGCATAATTCGTATCCGACAGCTGCATGCCTCTTGTCCCAAATTCTCCATCAGAGCGACCATTTGGATTCACGACTTTGTCCGTAATGACAAAAGTGCCTTCTGGTGTTCGCCCTCCCCCTAGCCCGACCTCATAATTGCGAATAATGGTATTACCGCTAATCAACGCAAGTCTGTGGTTGCTCTTATCGACTACGATCTCCAATTGATCCTGTAAAAAGAGTTCCCCTCCAAGCGTGTCTGCAAATGGACCATCCGCTTGCAGAGCAGGTGATTGTCCGGCTTGTTCCTGACCTGCTTGTTGACCTGCCTCTTCCTTTCCTTGCTTCTGCATCGCAAGTATTGCAGGAAACATGTCTTTCATCCCCGGGGCTGTCTCACCCAAAATGTTGTTTGGAAAAGGCTGCGCAAGCTGACTTACGTTTTTGGGCCAGGTTTTGTTTTGCTTGTAGTATGTATGGATTGCACTGGACAACGATGCTGCTGATTCTTGTTTGGCTGTCCACGCTTGTGCAAGCTGCTTGATGTCTTTTGAAACTTCAGGCGGTTCGCAGTTGCACTGGTCGGCATCGAAACTTTGGGCTGTTAATCTGCCGCTGCTATTTGTTTGCACAATATATTTTACCGGCATATTCCGTTTCCATAACGCCCATTCGTCAGAAGTCTGCATGCCCAGAACAGCGGAGGTCGCTACCTTGGGTCCCGCACCTGACCATGCAGCAACGAGCGCAGTTTCTCCCTGATGATTCCCTCCGAATCTCGCAGCTGTAAAAACATTCGAATTGGTGATAGGAGCTGAAGCAGCTTCACGCTCATCAGAGATTGGGCCATCCGCCCAATCATCATCCCCGGTTTCCAAAGCTGAGGCCAACGCTTCAGCGGCATCACGATTGAATCCTGGAGCATCTGCAGGCGGTACCAGAGCTAACACAAGCAGCATCAGCAGAGTCAGCCACATTTTGCGAATGCGCTGTTTCTTCTCCTTCTGTTCTCCCATCTCCACCAGCTTGTTTTGATAATCCACCCATATGTCTGCAGGAGCCTTACTCCGTTCAAATGCTTCGTAAACTTCGCCCGCTTGCTGAAAACAATAGTTGGCCTTGCCTTCCTGACCTTCACGCACATACTCCTTACCGAGCAAATACCAGGCCATTTTATTATCAGGATGTTTCTTAACATATGTTCTTAGGTGAGTATTCTGCATCCGATCCTCCGCTTGATTTCTCTTTTTCCGTTACTATCTATTATATCGGCATAGGACAGAATCAAATCCATAGGACTTGAGTACCCGGATAAAACGCAAAGCATTCGACAAAATATCACAACCTGATAAAGTATAAAACCCGTACCAACATGATTTCTACGCACTAAAAAAAGCACGTCCCACTGCCCTAAGACAGAGGAATGTGCTTCTTCCTGGTTATATGGTGTATGATTAGCCTTCTTTGTTGAAAGGTTCATCCGCTACTTTGATGGAATCCGTTGGGCAGCCATCACAAGCATCTTGCATATCATCGAACAGGTCGTCCGGGATCGCCTTGATTCCTTGGTTAGCATCGCCATCAAAAATCACTTCTGCCAAGCCCTCATCATCATAGTCATAAATGTCAGGAGCCGTTGCTCCGCAAGCACCACATGCAATACATGTATCTTTTTCAACCCAAGTGTACTTACTCATTACAATCTCTCCTCCTAAAATTCAAAACGTACAGTATTTTTATCTAGAAAACATATTAAACCAAAGTAAAAGTAATTTCAAATTATTTTGACAACATCAAGAGTATATTATGCCCTATTTAATCAGGACTTTGCAAGTTATCTTTTTGCAGAGACGTGCCCCTAACCTTGTGATTACGGAGCAAAACGGAAGGGTCATCCCCAAGCATGCCCGCTGTTACAACAGCATTCTCTCCAAATTTGTCACGCAGCTGGTCCATAATGCGAATCAGATTCTCCTTTTTCGGCTTCTGTTCGTATTCAAACAAATCCAGCTGTACAGCTGATTCCTCACGTGGAATCAAATTCTGAAGGGTTACTCCCAGCATGCGTACAGGCTTCCCACTACTCCAGTGCTTGGCAAATAAAGCGCAGGCTTCTCGGTAGATTATCGTTGCATCCTCCGTAGGAACTTCCATCATCCGTGAACGGGTGATGGTTTTCATATCGGGTGTTCGAATAGTAATCTGAATCCCCTGACTCAACATCTCGTGCTTGCGCAAACGCCTGGCCACTTGGTCACTAATGTTAAGCAGTACCCGGTGTACGTCCTCTATCTCGGTAATGTCCGCTGGGAGTGTCGTGGTGTGACCGATGGATTTGTTCGCTTCCCGCTCTGCCTGAACGATAGAATGATTGATGCCATTGGCTGAATTCTTCAGCCAGGTACCGTTAATTCCAAATACATCCGTCAGCATCCGTTCATCCGATTTTGCAAGCTGTCCTATGGTTTCGATGCCCAGCTTTTTCAGTTTTTCAGCCGTCTTTTTGCCGATACCGAACAACTCATTGCAGGGTCTATGCCAGAGAATCTGAGGAACATCTCTCATTCGCAAAATGGAAATACCGTTAGGTTTCTTCAGATCGGAAGCCATCTTCGCCAGCAGTTTGTTGGGTGCAATGCCAATGGAACATGGAAGTCCCAGTTCTTCCCGTATTCGTTGCTGGATGCTCTCCGCAATTTCCATGGGTGTGCCGAACTGTTTAGAGCCTGTGATATCCAGATAACATTCATCTATTGAGGTTGCTTCCAGCAGCGGTGTATAACTGTAGGCTATTTTCATAAATGCTCTTGAATATTGACGATATAGATGAAAATCAGGACGAATTACGATTAATTCCGGACATTTTTTCATCGCCTGATGCACGACCATGCCTGTTGAAATGCCTTTTCTTCGTGCAGTGTATGAACACGTTACAATAACACCTTTTCTCACTTCACTACTGCCTGCAACAGCTGTTGCTTTACCTCTGTATAGTTCCGGCTCTTCGGCTTCATGCACCGAGCAATAAAATGCGTTCATGTCGACATGCAAAATGACTCTTCCGGCGGCAGGATAATATCGATCCACATTCGTGTGACGGGTTCCATCCCCAGACATGTTCCTCCGCCCTTTCGTACTTCTAATTAATGAAGTGTAAAAATCTATTCACTCTATTATATCAAGTTTGTTATGTAAAATCAGTTACGTTTGTTATTTTCTCATTTCCGATTAGATCGGATGATCGATCGTATAATTAGCCACCCTACACTCACAAAAAGGACTAGAGAAATCAAGAAAATAATTGTATTTTCCCATACAAAAGACATTTATACCCCTCCTCTTTTCCATTTATCCCATTTACCAGTCAAATTTTAATATAACATACATTTTGATATCAATCACTTATCCGATCATCGAGAAACAAAAATTTGTTACACGAAACTGCGATTTCTGTGTAGCATTTGGCCATAATGGTGCTATAATAATTAATTATACAAATTCGCGACTTTCGGGCAAATCAACGCATAGAGTTTAATACAGTGTAGCGTTGCAGAACCGAAGGATTCATATGCAAACTTATTTGCACGCTTCCTTAACACAAAATTCAACTTTTAAAAAAAGCGCTTTATCTCAAAGGAGGATCTTCATGTCAAAGGCCATTTCCATCTTCGATACGACTTTACGTGACGGCACACAAGGGGAGGGTGTCAGTTTATCGGCAGATGACAAGCTTAAAATTGCCAAGAAACTCGACGACCTGGGTGCTCATTATATTGAAGGCGGAATTCCCGGCAGCAACACCAAGGACATTGAGTTTTTCAAAAGAGTAAAAGAATTAAATCTCAATGCCAAGGTCGTTGCTTTTGGCAGTACACGTCGCAAAGGAAGCATCGCCAGCGAAGACGCCAATTTGAAACGGATGATCGAATCCGGTGCACAAGCAGCAACTTTGGTCGGTAAATCGTGGGACTTCCACGTCCATACCGCCTTGCAAACCACTTTGGAAGAGAACCTATCCATGATCTATGATTCCATTGCTTATTTGAAGCAAAATGGAATGGAAGTTATTTTCGATGCCGAGCACTTCTTCGACGGATTCAAGCATAACCCGGAGTATGCTCAAGCTGTGCTAACGAAAGCTCATGAAGCTGGTGCAGACTGGCTCGTGATGTGTGATACCAACGGCGGCACCATGCCGCATGAAGTATACGAGATTGTATCCAGACTTTCTAGAAGTCTCCCTCATGCTCATCTCGGAATTCATACACATAATGACTGTGAACTGGCTGTCGCCAATACGCTTAGCGCTGTACAAGCCGGGGCTAGACAGGTTCAAGGCACGATGAACGGTTATGGAGAACGTTGCGGTAATGCCAATCTGGCTTCCATTATTCCGAACCTACAGCTCAAGCTTGGATATGAATGCGTGTCCGAAGATTCGATGAGACAGCTCACAAACGTAGCCCGCTATGTTAGCGAGATTGCCAATGTGAACATGCCGATCAATCAGCCTTATGTCGGTAATGCAGCCTTCGCTCATAAGGGCGGCATTCACGTCTCTGCTATCCTGCGTGATTCCCGTACTTACGAACATATCGTACCTGAACTTGTCGGGAACAAACAGCGTGTACTCGTTTCGGAGCTGGCTGGACAGAGCAACATCGTCTCCAAGGCACAGGAACTCGGACTGGAGTTCGATCCAAGCAGCGCCAATTCACGCCAAATCATTGAAAAAATCAAAGATTTGGAGCACCAAGGTTATCAGTTTGAAGGTGCGGACGCTTCCCTTGAGCTGCTCATTCGCGAAGCAAACGGAGATATGAAGGAACTGTTCACATTTGAATCCTTCAAAATGCTTGTGGAAAAAGCAGCCGACAAATCCGTTGTCTCCGAAGCATTCGTTAAGCTCAATGTTGCTGGAACAAGCGTTTATACCGCTGCGGAGGGTAATGGTCCGGTGAATGCTCTCGATAACGCCCTTCGGAAAGCACTTGTCCAGTATTTCCCTTCGCTTGCTAACATGCATCTCTCTGACTATAAAGTCCGTGTACTTGATGAGAAGGATGCAACGGCAGCCAAAGTACGTGTATTAATTGAATCCAAAAATACAGAGAATACATGGAATACGGTTGGCGTTTCCGAAAACGTCATTGAAGCGAGCTGGGAAGCCCTTGTTCACAGTTTCCGCTATGCCTTGCTTCAGGAGAAGTTACAGGACGAGCCAAATGTTGTCCACACAGCCATGCATGGATTAAGCAACCATTAACGCTTATTTCCCGGAAAATAAAAGAAGCGCCTGTCTCCAAAATTACTGGGGATAGGCGCTTTTTATTAAACTTACTAGTTGATGACTTTCTTGATTCTACGCTCCAATTCCTTCTCAGGCAAAATGCCGAGTATGACTTCCTGGATCACCCCATTCTTGTCAATCAGCACATTAGTAGGAAAAGCGACACCATTATACTTGGCATAGGCTTCCCCGTCTTCATCGAGCAAAATAGGGAACGTCAGTTTGTATTCATCCACAAAAGCTTTAGCATCTTTCAGCTTATCGTAAGGGGTAACATTGACTCCATACATATCCATTTCATCTTTATATTTAGCCGCCAAGGTATTAAGCGCTGGCGCTTCCTCCTTGCAGGGTTCACACCAGGAAGCCCAGAAGCTGACAAATACAGCCTTTTCCTTCGCTCCTCCTGCGGTATATGTTTTTCCATCCATGCCTTTAAGAGAGAACCCTGGGGCCAGTAATCCAGCTCTCGGTCCTGTTTCCGTCGGAAGCGGCTCTTCTTGTTTGAACACGGCAGCTATTCCGTTATCCACATTTTGAGCCAGTGCAACCCCAATGAGCAATACAACAGCAAGCAGTATGTATATGTTTCGTTTCATGGCCAGCCACCTTCTTGTAGAATCAGCATCTCGGGTATGACTTCATTACCGTCACTCATTGCAAGTGGTCCTAACCACTTGATTACGTTTGCTCATGGTGAGGTCACTTACTCCTTGTTGTAAAATACTATCTTTAATATTGTACCCTTTTCCTTTAAAATTTTACAATCAGGGATCATGCAAATTCAAACAAAAAAAAGGACCCCTGCCTAAGCAGGAGCCAAAGAGAGAGGGGTGAATACAAAATGGCAGCACTTCACGGACAGCAAAACACGATCTTCATTTCTTCTTCCGTAGAGCAAGAAATGTCGAAACACATGTACAATTCGCTGCCGCAGGAAGCCTGCGGGGTTGTGCTGGGTGAAGCTGCAGCGGGCGGCATACGAATCAGTCGGTTTCAGCCAATTCGCAACGTTGCGCCTAACCCGCTGCATCACTTCAGCCTGGATGAGGCGGAATGGATTCGTTGCATATTTAACGAGCCACAGCTCGTTGGTATCTTCCACTCACATCCGCAAACCAGTCCCGTACCGTCCCATCAGGACCTCATGGCCCTTCCAGCTTACGCCGAATTAATCAAGGTGTATCTGATTGGCACGCCAGCTCTGACAAGCAAGTCAGAACCTTGTATGCATTTGAATGGTTATGAGATCCTGTACAACGCGGAAAACCCAAGTAAGTCAAATCAGCAAAAGCGCTATGATCTTCAGCCAGTACAACTACGCATGACTTAAATGGGTATACAAGTCACCCAGTGTTTCTACATTTTTATGAGTCATATCCTCCAAATAACAGGACCATAGCTGCGCGGTCATCTTGGCATCTTCCAATGCATGATGACGTCCGTATATCGGTATCCCCCTTGATTCCAGCAGTTCATCGAGACCATAGCCCGGTCTTCCCGGCTCCAGCCAGCGAGCCAGCATCATGGTGTCGATCAGCCGATGGCTCAGCCTCACTTTGGAGGTGCGCCACAGAGCAGCATTCAGAAATGCCCGATCATGCGCACTTGCATGCGCAACCAGTACACTGCCTCCAACAAAAGACATAAAATCATGCAGGCCCTCCAGCAAAGTAGGTGCATCAACGCACATCTGCTCTGTGATACCTGTAAGTTCGGTAATGTGTTCTGGTATTGAAGCTTTGGATTGAACGAGTGTATAAAACTGTTCTCCTTCCAACACTACACCACCGCTGATGCGCACGGCGCCAAATGATAGAATCTCGTCTCCATGCTGCGGAGAAAAGCCTGTCGTCTCCAGATCGAATACAACCGCATCCAATTCATTCAGCGGCGTATGCAGAACTTCCGGTCTGCGCTGCTCCCTCATCATTGAACGAATGAACGCCATGTGTTGCGCCGTTGGGGCCCCCATTATGGAAGCGATGGCAGAAGGAACCCCTCCCTGACGCAGCGAATTCCAAAATCCAGTATTGCCCCTTGCCGGCTCTCTCATGGACGTCTCCTTTCTGCAAAACGAAGTTGTCTTTGCAGTGCGCGATGCACACGTCGCACCTGTCCTAATGCATCCCTCAATTCATAATGCATCTGTTTTTGCTTCATTTGTTTCTCATCCAGAAAACCACTGCTCTGCTGCAGCCCACCTCTAATGACGACTGGTGTACTGCGTCTAAACTTCAGTGCTATCATAAAAGCACGCCCTGCCGCATCAAGCAGTGTAAGGGGGACCGCTTCAAGGGACACCAATCTCTGTATTCGCTTGAGCGTAGATGTTTCCTTAATTCCATGCTGGAGTGCCAGGAAACGCCCACTGTTTACCAGTGGAATATATAGTCCATACTTGACGTCGAATCCGCCAGCATGTTCTCCAAACCTTTCTGTGACCACCTGACCGAGAATATTCAGGGTTGCCTTGTGTTTAACGGTATTACGCAGGACAGCATCAGACAGCTCGGGAACGGCTCTGAACCCATCATAGAAGGCAGCAATCCATTCATCAGCTAGACCTTTCTCCCCTGCCACAAAACGCATATCCGAAGCAATGATCAAATTGCGTACAGGTTCCCACGCCAGATCCGACCTCCACGCCCGAAGCTGTTCCTTCCAGGATTCCAGTGTTTTGCGCCATAACGGCTCTGAACACATCACTTTCCCTTCACATTTGGCATAGCCTAGATCTTCAAGCATATCAGCCATTCGTCGTCCGAGTTCGGCAAAATACTCCTCTTTTCCCTCATGCGGGTTATCGCTGATAATCATGCCATTGTCCTGATCACTCCATAATGTAGCTTCTTCCCTGCCCGAACTACCAAAAACGATAAAGGCATAGGGGACGGGAGGCCGGCCGAAGCCTTCCTCTACCATCCCCTGGATGCATAACTCTACTGCTTTCCGGTATATTCGGTCATGCAGTTCATTTACCGTTTGGTACCACTCGATTGGCGACAAGGAAGCGGACAACAATTCCTGGAGCTCATTCTGCAATACTACACGTGCCTGGCGCAGCTCCTCGGTTGAAGCAGCACCATCGATCCCTTGATAGGACCAAGAATGGTTTATAAACGGGATAGGTTCCATCATGTCCTGCCTCCTTGAAGCGTGATTCAGTCATCATTCACCTTAGGAGCTGAACGTACCGCCACCACTCGTTTTACCTTCAATATTTTTCATTTGCTCAGGGTACCCATAAGTACCGTGCTCACTAAGATCCAGACCCATGGTTTCCTCTTCTTCAGTTACACGGATGCCCATGATGGCTTTCATTCCGCCAAGGATAATGAAGGAAACAACCAGTACGAAGGCGAATGCGCCAACCAGACCCAAAAGTTGAACTCCCAGCTGGTGGAATCCACCACCGTAGAACAGACCCGCTTGACCTACACCTGCATTTTCAGCAAGCTCCGGAGTTGCGAACAATCCTGTGGAAATCGCTCCCCACATACCAGCGATACCATGGACGGAGAAAGCATAGATTGGATCGTCAATTCCTTTGCGATCGAAGTATTGAGCCGTGAAGAATGTGATAATACCTGCCAAAGCACCGATAACCAGAGCTGCCCATGGTTCTACAAAGGCACAAGCACCTGTAATCGCAACGAGTGCTGCAAGCACACCGTTCAGCATGCTAGGAATATCGGATTTACCAAGAACTGCCCAAGAGATCAACAGTGCAGCAACACCACCCGCTGCAGCGGCAACGTTTGTAGTCAATGCAACATAACCGAAGAATCCATCGCCCATAGCAGACAATGTGCTACCTGGGTTAAATCCGAACCAACCGATCCAGAGGATGATAACACCGAGAACAGAGTAAACTTGGTTGTGACCCGGAATAATGTTAGGTTTTCCGTCTTTGTTGTATTTGCCGATACGCGGTTTCAACAGGATCGTAGCTACTAATGCTGCTGTTGCACCCGTCAAGTGAACTACAGTTGAACCTGCGAAGTCTTGCATACCCAGCTCTGCGAGCCAGCCGCCGCCCCATACCCAGTGAGCAACAACCGGATACATGATAATGGTATAAAGTGTTCCGAAAACAATATATACGCTCATTTTTGCACGTTCAGCCATACCACCGCAGGCAATGGCCAGAGATACTGCAGCAAAAGCGAGGTGGAATACAAATTTAATGGTAAGTGGGACATCGGAGAAGGCCAGTGATTCGAAGGATGCAGCCATTTGGTCACCGCTCAGGAAAAATCCTGTTGTTCCAAAAAAGCTGTTTCCGTTACCGAAGCCAAGACCGAAGCCGAGAGCCCAGAAGGCAATAACCGAAATACCCAATGTCAGGATCGTTTTACCCGCAATATGTCCTGCATTCTTCATTCGTGTTGAACCTGCTTCCAATAAAGCAAATCCCCCTTGCATCAAGAAAACCAGCACAACAGCCAAAAACGTAAAGGCTGAGTTCAAACCTGTTTGAAGTTCAATGTTAGTCGGCCCCTCCGCAGAAGCGAATGCGCTGACTGGGAAAGCCAGTAACGTAAGCATTAATAACACCGCAACCAACCATTTCTTTCTCATATACCCCACTCCCTCTTATGTTAAGTTTCTTCACATATCGTGAAACTCTTAATGTCATTATAAGCAGAAGACAGGAAAGTTGACAAGAGTATTTTAATCAAATCAGAAAAATATTTCTGGGAATAAAGTCATACGTCTTTTTCTTGCACTTAAGTACATATTCATGTCCTGTGAGCACATAGACATAGAAGCATGCCTCTTTCACAATAAAAGCATAACGTTTGACTGTATGGTTAAAGATCATGTATCATAACTATATAGTAAGAAAAGAATGGGGCGGAGTCTGTAAAGCCGCAAGTGGAATCTACAATTCCCTACAATAGAACTTGCAAGCGAGGTGAATACCATTGGGGATATGAAACTGTTTCGGATTGGCGAACTTGCCAAGACCGCTGGTGTGAGTGAACGGACGATTGATTACTACACGAAGCTTGGTTTGATCGCTCCTGAAGAGCGGACAGAAAAAAACTATCGTCTATATAGTAATGAAACTTTAACCAGGCTCGAACGTATTGTACAGATGAAACAAGAGAAATATAGTCTCGACGAGATTAAGCAATCTCTTGAGAAGTGGAGTCTGGTTAGCACAGAAGAGCAGGTTGCCAGCAAACTGACAACACTTGAGCTCCATGTTCAACAACTTGAGCGAGAGGTCAATGAACTCAAACCGCTGCTTGGCGAGATGAAACCTGTACAAGCACGTAAGATGATGGCTGGCCTACTTACGAAAAGTGCTGGTACGATGGAAGCCTTGAAAATCTTGCTTGAGAACACCATGATGTAGCTTATTATTAGAAAGCGGAGGAATGAATATGAGTTTTAATAACGGTATGTTCGTTTTGATCATTATCGCCTTTTTGCTCTCCTTGTGGGCGCAATTTCGCGTGAAGAGCACATTCAACCGTTGGTCTGGTGTCCAAAACCTGAACGGCATGACCGGGTATGATGCAGCTCGTCATATGCTGGATGCCAACGGTCTGCACGATGTCCCAATCGAACCCGTGCGCGGGGCCCTTTCAGATCACTACGATCCGATCAACCGGGTTGTACGATTGTCCGAACCTGTATATTATGAAAATTCGATCTCAGCTGTTTCCGTAGCCTGTCACGAGGTCGGCCATGCCATACAGCACAAGGAAAGTTATCCGATGCTCGTACTTCGTCACCGGATCTTCCCGATTGTGAACTTTGCATCCGGAATTGCACCTTTTCTACTCATTGCAGGATTCATCTTTAGCGCAATGAACCTTGTTGGTCTCGGTATCATCTTCTTCTCTGTTACCGTTGCGTTCCAGCTCATCACGTTGCCAGTAGAGTTTAATGCCAGCAATCGCGCTCGTGAAATCATGGTTTCTGAAGGTTACATTCGAAATGAAGAAGAAAAAGGCGTTGCCAAGGTTCTGAACGCCGCAGCGTTAACATATGTAGCAGCTGCACTGATCTCCCTGCTTGAATTGATCCGTTACATCGGAATTTTCAACAGTCGCGACTAATCAAACATAATAGTAAAAAAACAATACCCCACCGTTTACTCGGATGGGGTATTGTTTTGCTGTAAACCGAAATAGTTAAGTAAAAACGAACGAAATGACTGTGCTACAAGGGGTAATTTGTCATCCGCACGATGGATTAAACCAATGGTCCGCGTTACTTTTGGATGAGAAATGGCCACATGTGCCGGTTGTAGTGGATTCGTCTGGAAAAGTGCCATTTCTGGCAGCAGACTCACTCCCATGCCCGCTGCAACCAACCCGCGGATGGTATCCGTCTCTTCACCTTCAAAAGCAATTTTCGGCGTAAACCCTGCTTCCAGGCAGGCATGCCAGACGATCGGACGCAATGAGTACCCTTTGCTGAACAGAACAAATTTATCATCTTTGAGCTGTTCAAGTGCGATTTCCTCTTCTCCTGCAAGCGGGTGATTTGGAGGAAGAATGGCATGTAATTCTTCGGTTAGCACAATATCACCTGCGACCTGATCATGCTTTTCCGGGAAAGGTGATATGAAAGCCAGATCCACCTCAGCAGACAGCACGTCACGAATGAGCGTCGGGAACATGCCCTGCTTAAATCTGAATTTGACATTGGGATAACGCTGACGAAATGCGGCCACGACCGAAGGAATCAGATGAATACCCAGACTATGAGGAAAACCAATACGAATTTCACCATGTTCCGGGTCCAAAAACTCATGAACTTCCCCGACTGCTTTGTCCAGATCCTTTAAAATCCCTTCAACACGTTTGCAGAAGAGCTGACCTACTGCGGTCAACTGCAGATTCCGCCCCTTTTGCATAAAGAGGTCAACACCCAGCTCTTCCTCCAGCTGATGAATCTGGCGACTCACTGCTGACTGTGCGACATGCAGCTCTTCAGCTGCCTGGGTCACATGCTCCTTCTGTGCCACTTTCAAAAAGTAATGCAACTGTCTTAATTCCACTCGCCTGATCTCTCCATTCTGCTATACCCTTCTTAGACCTGCCTGCATTCCGTCCTCAGATCATTACACCCTCACGTGTTTATTGCTTTCTGAATTTCCTCGGCCGCCACAATCGGATAAGAAGTCCGTAAATAAAGAATCCACCCAACAATCCACCCAAGTGAGCCATCCAGTTGATGCCCGACATGGCAAATGAGAAAATAATACCGAATGCAAGCAGTGTATACAACGTTTTGCGCGATGCTTCATCCATCATCGTCCGCTGGAACAGAGCAACATACAGAAACGCACCATAAATCCCGTAAATGGCTCCTGATGCACCTACAGAGATCGTTGTTTCTCCTGCAGAGTTATACCAGGCAAGTGCCAAGACATTACCCAGAACCCCGCTGCCCAGATATAATAAGCCATATCTTACCGACCCGAGCAAGCGCTCCATCGGAGGCGCGAATACAACCAGTGCAAAGCTGTTAAACAGCAGATGACTGAAACCAGCATGAAGAAAAATGGACGAAAAATATCTCCACCATTCTCCCGAGAAAAACTCATGGTTAGTCAAAGCACCAAATCTCAGCAATGTCATTGTATTCGTCGATCCACCATTAGCAGCAAGTAATATAAACATCACGACATTGGCAACCAACAAAATTGACGTCAGCGGGAAAAACTTCAAATAACTTCTCCAATTTTCATACCGAATAAATATCATACGTTTTCCCTTTCACTCCACCCTGTTCAGATCTTCCTTCACTTGGTGTTCATTATCATAATCGCACGCCCGAATTGGACAATGCCTTTCATAAAAGATTATAATGGATTTTGGCACGGATCACCAATTTAAGGAGGAACATTATTATGGCACAAGAACGTACAGGCGCAGCCACATTCAAAGGCAACCCTATTACATTGATCGGACCCGAATTGAAAGTGGGCGATCAAGCTCCCGATTTTACATTGAGCAAAAACTTGCTTGAAGATGCATCCCTGAAAGACTTCGCAGGCAAAATCAAACTAATCAGCGTCGTTCCTTCACTGGATACTGGAGTATGCGATGCCCAAACTCGCCGCTTCAATGTTGAAGCCGGAGACCTTGGCGACAATGTTGTCGTTTTGACGGTAAGCGTTGACCTTCCATTCGCACAGGAACGCTGGTGCGGAGCAGCCGGTGTAGACCGCGTTGTAACATTGTCCGACTACAAAACACGCTCTTTCGGCGAAAACTACGGTGTTCTGATCAAGGAATTCCAATTGGACATGCGTTCCATCTTCGTAGTGGATACCGAAGACCGGATTACATATGTGGAATATCTGCCTGAGATGACAGAATCCCCTAACTTCGAGCAAGCCATTGCTGCTGTAAAAGCTTTGCTGTAAAAGGAATCCACGTTCAGAACAAAAGCGAGGAAGGTTCACCTTCTCTCGCTTTTTGTTTTACCATCCATCTATTTCAATCGTTTGCCTTATATTTGACGAGCTTCTTATCGAGCACAGAAAACAGATTCATGATCGTTCGATAATTGGAACCCAGATCTCCAAGCGAACCACGTGAAGCTGAATACATATCTACTGCACTTCGAACCGGACTTACCGAAATAACTGAAACCGTAATATCCATGGTCCTCCCAAACGTCGTGCGTTTCTCCAGAATAATCTCTCCGACCGAAGGAACCTCGTGAAGCACCTTATAACCCGGAATCTTTTTCAATGTCGAAGAAACTTCTTCCCAGGCTCTTTCTTTGGATAAATTATAATACCGTGTTTTTAATTTGGGATCCTTGGCTCGATCGCTGGTTCCCTCCATACTGCGGATGATACCGACGAGCGTTCTCTTTAAGGTCAAGACCCTTCCTCCTTTGAATGTAACCGTTCCATTTATGTATTCTAGTGTAACATTGTTCAGGTAGTAACAAAAGGGCGTACCGCGCTTTTAACGCAAATACACTAGTCAAAATATAAATGTTCAAACAAAAAACACCCTGAGCTTCCTGGATTAGAGGAAAGAGTCAGGGTGCTGTACTTGTAACATAGGAACCCGCCATGCCGTCCGGCTACATTGTCTTATGAACCTGCTTGGCAGGTGGGTGACCGCAATAATGTATTTTTGAAGTCCCCATGTCGTATAGACAGGGCGTTTCAGCAACATTCTGTGTAGATCTCCCGAAGACATCATCATTGGTTCAAAACAACGAATAACCGAAACGTACATCGCAGGATGTACAGTTATTATATCCCTAACCGCGTAAAAAGTAAATGGTGACGCCTCATGTTTTATTTTTGAAGATTATCGCTTTTCACGTCAGAGGCTTCAAGATCACCGATTTTTTCTACTCCATCATCATTTTGCGCCGCTTCTTCCTCTTCCTTCTTCTGCTGCATTTTCTCCATCTGCTCCTGCATCTTCATGAAGGTTGCGTAGAAGTTAAAGAATGCAAACCAGGCAATGATACTGATAATAAAGAAGACAAACAATACTGGATACCGGAATCCAATGTAAAACAATAGTCCGCTTCCGAGCAATGTGGAGAACACACGAAACGGTCTGATCAGAGTCAAAAGTACTGCATTTTTAATAATGAGTCCGATTGACATATGATAGTGTACAACCATCGAAAAAAAGTTAAACAAGGAAACAAACAAAAGTAACAGCAGCACAAGCATGATAATTCCCACAAGCTGCATATTGCGGAACTGTGTCATGTATACCGTGTAATCCAGATACATGATGGCAAAAAGCAAGGTGTAAAATATGCCCCCGATTAAGCTTTGTTTGTAGTTCTCTTTGTAGCCTACAAAGAACGTACGGAAGATCGGCACATCCGTGTCACCCATATTCCATTTACGAACGACCGTAAAAAGGGCCGATGTTGCCGGAAATAGTGTAAGCGGTGCCACAATAGCTATAGCCCAGTTCATTTGCAATGATTCATTTGCGAGGTTCTGCTGCATAACGAGCAGTTTCATAATCAAGAAAAACAAGAACGGAGACGAACAAATAGCCCACAACAGATTGGTTGCGGCCAGTCTCGTAATCCACTCTGTAAGCCGATAGATCCCACCCATAGCTCCTTTAAATTCCAAACATTTCTCCTCCTCCGCAGCCTTGCGTATAACCTGAAGTCTAATATTAATATACCTTATTATTGATAGGAAAAGCCAGTACTTCCCGAAAACAGATCAGTAACCCTCCTTGTTAAGAGTTCTAAAGCGTAACGGATTCAGGCAATTTGAGACATAAAAAAAATGGAGCAGTTGCCTGCCCCATTTCTTAAATCAGTCTTGCATATTATTCAAAAGAAGAATCTTTCGCAGGACGACGTCCTTCGTTGTTGCTTGGACGTGGTTTGCGGTCACGGTTGTAACCACCTTCTCTGCTTCCACCGCCACTGCTGTTGCGATCGCGATTGTATCCTCCACGTCCGCCACCACTGCTGTTGCGGTCACGGTTGTAGCCACCGCCACCACCGCTACGGTTGCTGCTGTATCCTGATGGCTTACGTCCGCCAGAGCGAACATCCGGTTTACGACGTTTCGCACGGATCGGATCTTCAGGAGTCAGATCAACTTGAGCATCTTTTTTGTCGCCTGTAAGGAGCTTCAGGGAAGCTGACAACAGTTGAACAGAATCGTATTGCTCAAGCAATTGGATAGCGATACCTTTGTATTCGTTCAGTTCGCCATTTTGTACGATTTCGAGCAAGCGCTCAGCTGTCAAACGTTGTTTTCCTTCTACTGCTTCGGCCAATGTTGGCAGAGGCTTACGAGGGATACGGTGACGAGTTACACGCTCAATAAAGTGCAGGTGATCAATCTCACGCGGTGTAACAAAGGACCAAGCAGCACCCTCTTTACCAGCACGTCCCGTACGACCGATACGGTGAACGTAGCTTTCCGGATCTTGTGGAAGGTCGAAGTTCACAACGTGTGTTACGCCAGATACGTCGAGGCCACGTGCAGCTACGTCAGTTGCAACGAGTACGTCAATACTTCCATCACGGAATTTACGCATTACTGTATCACGTTGGTTCTGGGACAGGTCACCATGGAGACCGTCTGCAGAATATCCACGTTTTTGCAATGCTTCAGCCAATTCGTCAACACGACGTTTTGTACGACCGAATACGATTGCGAGCTCTGGAGATTCCATATCAAGCAATCGGCTAAGCGCTTCAAACTTTTGACGTTCTGGCACTTCAATGTACGCTTGGTCGATTAAAGGTGCGCTAACTTGTTTCGGAATAACGGACACGTGCTCTGGGTTGTTCAAGAATTGCTGAGCCAATTTTTGAATGTTAGGAGGCATTGTTGCTGAGAAGAGCATCGTTTGACGGTCAGCTGGAACTTGTTTCAGGATGGATTGGATATCCTCCATGAAGCCCATGTCAAGCATTTCATCTGCTTCATCCAATACAACAGTTTGTACATCTTCAAGTTTAATCGTTTTGCGGTTGATGTGATCCAGGAGACGTCCAGGTGTACCGATGATAATCTGTGGTTTTCTTTTCAGTGCACGGATTTGACGAACGATATCTTGTCCTCCGTAAATTGGCAGGGAGCGCAAACCTTTGAAGCGGGTAAGTTTTTCGATCTCTTCGGCAACTTGGATCGCAAGTTCACGTGTAGGTGCCATAATGAGGGCGCGGATTTTTTCGTCACTTTTGGAGATTTTGCTGATCAGCGGAATACCGAATGCAGCTGTTTTACCGGTACCTGTTTGAGCTTGGCCGATCAAATCTCTGCCTTCTAGCGCAATTGGGATCGATTTGGATTGAATCGGCGTCGCCTCTTCAAACCCGAGTTCGGTGATGGCTTGCAGCACCAGTGGTTCAAGATTGAAATCTACGAAATTTAAATTTGTCAAAATTATTCATACTCCTTCTATAGGGTGGACATGGTGGACAATCCACTTTGTTGTCTGTATTCTTAAGTAGCGTTAATATTTATAGGGTATCCCATCTGGGCAAATTATTTTCATTATCAACATAATTCGTGAATGGGTCCCCAACATAAGACTAAAACTACATACATGTGTGTGAAACATTTCAAATTTTATCGTTCCATTTGGAAAAAGTTCCCTACTCAAGAATATCCACAAATCATTATATCACAAAACAATTCAAGATTACCAGCAATCTGGTTTTAAATATAAATGAGGTGATTAAATTGCCCAAAATAATATGGCACTCTTTAGTGATCATATTGGGTGCTGCAGCTATTGCCTGTGGCTTCAACTGGTTTTTGGTCCCCCATCAGCTACTAAGCGGCGGGGTATCCGGTATTTCCATGCTTCTGGGTTATTTTACAAGTTTGAATCTTAGTATAATGTACTTTGTTCTTAACATTCCTCTGTTAGTCGCAGGTTGGTTTATTCTTGGACGACGATTTATTATATTAAGCATCGTGTCGGTAGCAGCCACATCCTGGTTTATCGGATTGCTGCCTGTTTTTGTCGTGGCAACAGACCCTCTGCTCAGCTGTGTGTTCGGCGGCGTGCTCGTAGGTCTCGGTACAGGTATCTCCTTCCGTGTAGGAGGTTCTACAGGAGGACTCGACATTGTGGGTTCCATCTTCACGCGTTACCGGGATTTCCCAATCGGTACCGTTATGGCGGGTATGAATGGAGCTATTATTATGCTCGCTGGTTATCTGAACAATGACTGGAATATCGCTCTCGCCTCCATGGTTTCGATCTACATTACAGGTAAGGTGCTTGATCTGATCCACATCAGCCATGTTAAGGTGACATTGTACATTATTACGAACGAGACGGAAGCCATGTTGAAAAAATTGCTGGTTCGTCCCCGTGGTGTCACCAAGATCAAAACTCAGGGAGCATACACCGACATTGAAAAGGACATGTTAATGACAGTGACTACTCGGTATGAGCTGGTTGAGATTAAACGCATCATCAAAGAAACCGACCCAAATGCGTTCGTCAATATCGTAGAAACAGTCGGTGTCATGGGTTCTTTCCGCCGAAGTTGAGACACATGTACGGTTAACAATTTATATAATTGTGGTATAATAATTGTGCACTGCTCCTAAATATGATGTATAGCAGGATCTGCCCTTCACTTTCACAGGCCATATGCTTTTCCGATTCGCGCCGAATGACTTACCATTTTGGAATTCGAGTAGGAAAGGGTGATTATTGTGGATATGGAAACGGTAAAACTGTTTGAAATCGTCAACAGATGGTGCCCGGAAATGCTCCCTTTCTTGAAACCGAATGAGCTCGATTCACTTATTGTTCTCCGGGATGGGCTGGGCATTCTGGAGCAGGGAGACGCAATGGAAATCATTCAGTACAGTATTTGTGAGCATCAGAACGACATCTACATTCAATAATATTTTTCGATTGATCACGCCGCTTCTCGGGAGGTTATCCTCGCAGGAAGCGGTTTTCATTTTTTCCGGAATGTTTCATCGCTTGATTAATATGGTTAAAAGCCCAGAGGCTTTGTTATATAATTCAATCATGGAATGTACATAAAGGGAGTGGGAATAAAAATGAACACGTTTTGGGCTTTACTGGCCATGGCCTTGGGAAGCATCAGTGGAGCAACGGCAACAGCCGATCAGGGTAACCAGCAGCTTCAATCGTTAACCAATAGTTTTAACACCGCCATTATTCAATCCCAAAAGGACCAAGTCGTCATTGATGCGGATAATCCGCCTGCCAAAGTTGACCCTCAACCGGATGCTCCAGTTGTCAAAGGAATTTATGTTACGGCTTACAGTGCCGGCGGAGCCCGGATGAAGGAGCTGCTCGATCTGATTGATAACACAGAGCTTAACTCCATGGTTATTGATATCAAGGACGACCTCGGATACATAACCTACACTACAGAGAACCAATCGCTACAGAAAATGGGCAAATCCCAACCGTTTATAAGGGATATTGACGCCTTAATGAAACGACTGCAAAAACATGAGGTCTACCCGATTGCCCGGGTCGTTGTATTCAAAGATACGATTCTTGCCAAAAAAAATCCGGAGCTTTCCTTCCGAAACAAGGATGGATCGGTATGGGCCAATGGCAAAGGCGACAGTTTCGTGAATCCGTACAGCAAGGAAGTCTGGGACTATAATATAGAAATCGCCAAGGAAGCCGCCATGCTTGGATTCAAGGAAATTCAATTTGACTATGTGCGTTTCCCAGAAGGTTTCGAGAACCGTGCCGATATACTGAAATACACCAAAACCGACAAATCGCGGGTCGATGTTGTTGCGGAATTTGTTCAATACGCCCGCAAGGAGCTTGCGCCTCTGGGTGTCCGGGTTTCCGTTGATATTTTCGGCTATGCGGCCTCCGTACCCGCAGCAGAAGGAATCGGTCAGGACTTTGTTAAAATCTCCGAAAATGTGGACGTGATCTCACCGATGGTCTATCCGAGTCACTACTCCACCGGATGGTATGGCGTAAAGGATCCTGACAAGGACCCTTATACAACGATCAAAGGCTCCATGGAGGATACACATAAGAAACTCGACCCAACCAAGGATCTCAAGCCGGTAATTCGGCCTTGGATTCAGGACTTTACGGCCAGCTGGCTCGGCAGTGGACACTACATCAAATATGGCAAAAAGCAGGTTGAAGACCAGATTCGTGCAATGAAAGACATGGATGTGGATGAGTATCTGCTCTGGAATGCGTCCAATCGTTATACCTCAGGTGTGAACTATAAGTAAAGCACTCTTCCCCTACCTATCATCTCCCCGTTCCGCTCACGCGGAGCGGGGTTTTTATTATTTTGCCACGTAATTCCGGCCTTTCCCTGTTCAAATTCAGCAAAATCCACTACAATGAGTAGCTGTCGTATGATAGTTTGATGATCATTCTTATATGAATAGCGAGGCACTTCAAGTGAACATGACAACCACCCGTTTTTCGCAAAAAGTAAAGCAATTCCTGATCATATTTCTACCGATATTTACAACACAAATTGCCCTGTCTGCCATGTCTTTCTTCGACACCAATATGTCAGGCAAGTTTTCCCCCGCGGATCTCGCTGGTGTAGCCATTGGCACGAGTCTGTGGATGCCGGTACAAACCGGGCTTAGCGGTATTCTTATCGGAATCACTCCCGTGGTATCCCACCTGCTGGGTTCCAAGCGCAATGATCAGATCGGCCACAGCGTGATCCAGGCACTCTATCTGGGCATCGCGGTGAGCCTAGCCGTTCTGGCCATCGGAGCCATGGTACTTACTCCAATTCTGAATGGGATGCCGCTGGAGCCACGGGTTGCCCGGGTAGCTCTTTATTTCTTGAGCGCACTGGCTTTTGGCATCATTCCACTGTTCGGATATACCGTGCTTCGCAGTTTTATGGATGCACTTGGACAGACACGAATAACCATGTTAATTACGTTAGTGTCGCTTCCGGTTAATATTTTGCTGAATTATCTGCTCATCTTTGGACGTTGGGGTTTCCCCCAGCTGGGAGGTGTGGGTGCAGGCGTCGCTACCGCGTGTACATACTGGATCATTTTTTTGATCAGCATCTTCTTTGTTCACCGGATAGAACCCTTCGCCCAGTATGGCGTGTTCCGCCATCTCTCCGGCATATCGCTGGGCAAATGGAAAGAATTGCTCAAAATCGGGGTACCCATTGGGTTCGCTACTTTTTTTGAAACGTCAATCTTTGCAGCTGTCACATTAATGATGAGCCGATTTGATACCATCACGATTGCTGCGCATCAGGCTGCTCTTAATTTCGCCTCTACGCTGTACATGCTGCCAGTGAGCATATGTATGGCCCTCACCATTCTGGTCGGTTATGAGGCGGGTGCAGGACGTTTGAAAGATGCCAAACAATACAGCTTGCTTGGCATCGGCGGAGCTATTGTACTCTCACTGCTCACTGCAGTCGTATTGCTCGTGTTCGGGGAACAAATTGCAGGGCTGTATTCAAACGAGCAAGAGGTCATTGCGTTGACTCAGCATTTCCTGATATACGCCATCTTCTTTCAAATTTCAGATGCCATTGCAACACCGACTCAGGGTGCTCTTCGGGGATACAAAGACGTTAATCCTGCACTGATCATTACGTTTGTGGCTTATTGGATCATTGGCCTTCCAGTGGGATACATTACAGCTACGTATACAACGCTTGGTGCTTTTGGATACTGGATCGGCTTGATTTCCGGCCTCGCGGTCGGTGCTGTGGCACTGTTATGGAGGCTATTCTTGGTTCAGCGAAAAGAGGCTGTCCGCATGATCGAGCAATCCAGATAAACCGATCGATATAACTCAAACAGATCATCATGTTGATTCATACAAAAAGAGCACAGCCCGTATAGACGGCGCTGTGCTCTTTTGCTTGTTGTTTATTGAGATAAACGTTGTGCAAGCTCGTAGGTGTTCATATCGAAATCCTTTTTGGTGTTAACAACTTTATCGATGTCTGTCAGAACAAGCTCACCTTTGATAATGCCACATCCCTTGTCGGTCTCTCCCGCGATCAGGCTGCGCACTGCAAAGTCTCCCAGACGGCTGGCAAGGTTGCGGTCAAACGGAGTCGGCGTACCACCACGTTGAATGTGACCCAGTACTGTTACACGCGGCTCATATGTCGGACAGCGTTCCATCAGTTCTTTGGCCACATCTTCACCCCTGCCAACACCTTCGGCAACGATAATGATACTGTGGCGTTTGCCATGTGCGAAGTTGGCTTTCATCCGGTCTGCCACTTCATCCATGTCAAATGGAACTTCCGGCACCAGAATCGTTTCAGCACCCGAAGCCAGTCCGGCATGAAGCGCAATATCACCACAGTGGCGGCCCATAACTTCAACGATGGAAGAACGTTCGTGGGAAGACATGGTATCACGCAGTTTGTTGACTGCATCTACCACAACGCTCACTGCTGTATCGAACCCGATCGTGTAATCCGTAAACGAGATATCGTTATCGATGGTTCCCGGAAGACCCATTGTATTGATTCCCAGTTTACTCAGTTTGTTGGCACCATTGTAGGAGCCGTCCCCACCGATTACAACCAGACCATCAATGCCGCGTGCACGCAGAATGTCCGCTCCCTTTTCCTGACCTTCGGCAGTATAGAACTCTTTGCAGCGGGCCGATTGCAGAACCGTCCCCCCGCGCTGAATGATGTCACCTACACTACGCAGATCCATTGGGAATATATCGTTGTTCAACAGGCCTTGGTACCCACGTTGAACACCGTACACTTCGAGACCATGGAACAGTCCGCTGCGAACCACCGCACGAACAGCCGCGTTCATTCCTTGTGAGTCACCACCGCTCGTTAAAACTGCGATTTTTTTTACTGCTGTCATGATGTTTCTTCCTCCTCTAGTTTCACTTCAGGCTTCCGCAATAATGCGCCTGACTTACATATGCTTGCGAATCCAGCGACTGAAGATAAAGAAAAAAACTCTGGTCATTGGACTCTTCTTCATCAAACGCTTGGATATGGCGCGAACTTCCTGCTGTTCGCTGACTTTGGGATCAGACAGGTAAATGGCAAGCAGTCCTTCGATAATCATCCGGTGAAAAGCACTTCCCGGAATATTCTGCACATCACTGCGGGCCATCTCCACAATAAAAGCAATGCGGTCTAGCATCGTCTCCACATTTTCGTAATAATTGCAGAAGTTGAGATCTCCACCGATACGATCTTCATCCTGATCGATTAAATAATCGAGCATAATGTGCAATGCGCATACATGCGGAAAATAGGCAGTATGGATTGAGGCCGCCTGCTCTTCAGTCAGCTGATCATCACTCGCAGCCAGAAACAGCATGAATACGCCCAGCGTAGAGCCGGTAGCGGCGGCAAATTCGTTCCAACGGAACTGAGGTGTGCGGTGGCGATGCTCTGCCCACCACTCGAGCAGTGCCGTTTCTCTCAGTTCCGGTTTGATGTGCTTATATACCTGCAGGTCCGTGTATAGGCCTGCCAGATCCTGAATTTGGGGCTTGGCGGACGCATATCCAGGCAGCTGACGTGTGAGCTCCTGACATGTCGTCACCAGATTCCGCAAGTATCCACCGTCGTCCTGCTCCTCACGGAGCGCATAATAATTGACCGGTGTTGCTTCGGGATCTACCGCATCAAGCATGGATTGATGGAGAAGCCGAAAATCATTCGGGTCCATCGATGTGCTGCGGTCGCACAGATTGTCCAAATAATCACTAATGGTTTGATAAGAAACGATGAGCGGAATCAAGATGTGCCTCTTTGGCATATCGGGCAAAGCATAAACCGTTCCGCCCTCACAGTGAAACTGTTTGTCCTTGAGACTAGCCAGAGCCTGATTGCGCAATTCCTCATTCGGAATTTTCTCAGCTTTAGCTCTCCACTCAGCCAGTTCTTTCCGCGTTTCCGGAATGGTGTACTTGTACACCCTTCTCATCAATTCCAGCGGTCCTCGCGGATATTGATGTCGACTTTGATTAGATTGGCTCAAAATAAATGTGCCTCCACTTGGTTGAATACGTATTAGAGCGATTTTTAACCAATCCCATTATAATATGAACCCCTTAATTGTACAAATGATCTACCGCATAATCACGGGAAAAAATCGCTTCCGCCAACTAGCCTTTGTGATATACTAAGCATATGATTTTGCTTCTCGCTCGTGTTCATTAACATCCGTTTATAAGTTTTCTAGCGATTTATATTCTACATTTTCTGATTTTGTTCGATACTGTTTACATGTATTCGCAGAGATTGTTATTTTTTTGTGATTTTTTGTGAGTGTAAGTTGAAGCTATACTTGAGCCAGAAATTTGAAATTCGATAATTAGTGTGTCTGCGAAGTAGTGCTCGCAAACCAACAAAAAAGCGCCCTCGTCATAAAGACAAGGTCGCTTTTTTAAATACTCGTAGAAATAATTTTATCTATGTTTATGAATTTGTACTCGCCCTTACCCCAGACAAGTTTGATTTCCTTCAGATATGTATTAACCGTCGATACGATCCCCTCGTAGATCTCGTTATCAAGCGGATCAAAAACCATGACACGAATACGCAAGCGTTTGTTATAGGAGTCAATCAACGTACGGCGGATCTGCTCCAGCTCCTGGTCATTAAGTACCGGTTTCTCCCTCTCCATCAACTTCTCCTGTTGGGTTAACCAAGCCTCTTTGTGTTCCGGTAAGATCAAACGCGAAGATTCGAACAGGCCGTTATCAATTAATTTTTTGGCCATCTCGTCCCCTCCTTAGTATTCAGTCAATAACTGATATCACCTGGTCGGTCAAACTGCGAAGCTGCAGGCGGCTTGGGCTGCTCACTCTCACGTTCCCAACCTTCGAGGATGACGATGTTCGCAATATCAGATCTATCTGCCCACGTTATGTAGTTTGCAGAGGCCAAACCTTCAAGAGCTGCCATTATGTCTGCTTTGCCTCTCCCAGTCTTAACGGTAAGTTCATGCATAGTTGGGAACCTCCTCCGAACCCCACTGTAGTTATACAAGATTCTCAGCACTTTCCGTTCGTAATCATTTAGCATCTGTCCATTCCTCCTACGCTGTTATTTTGATCGGACGACATGCCAGCAGTCCTGATTCTAGGAATGTACGTGGCTGGCCAGATAGAAGATCGTCTGCCTTAATCAGTCCGGATCGAATGCTTTTGACTTGTATGCGTCGCTTTGTAATTTTCCCACTTTGATCCTCATAAATAATCTCGACCAACCAACCAAGGTATTTGACTGGCATGTTCATCCCTCCAATAAACAGAACGTTTGTTTGCTTTATATCAGTATATGAGAATGTACGTTCGTTATTCAACAGAAAAAATACCCAGTCAAATGACTAGGTATTATCTCAAAATCAATCATTAAACTAACGGGCAGGATACCTCCAATATATTGAACAATGGATGAAAGAGGCCAGGCAGTATCTTGATCAATTCAATCAGTTCATTTTTTTGTTAATCCATAAATATTTCAACCTAGACATACGATTCATCTTTGGATTGGCGCTCTTTTTTTCTTAAGCTATGATATGGGCTTTATAATTATTTCAACTTAGAAATTCTACTGCGCACCCATTATGATTAGAATCTTACCGCTTGTTGCTCTATCATCAAAACTAAGGTGGGCCCGTTTAACATCTTCCACATCAAAATTGAAGGTATTAGCAATGTTCAGTTTAATTTTCCCATTGGTATAGTCTTCCACAATTTCTTGTATAACGTCGGAAGGTAATTCTCCTCTGACAAATGAAGCACTTATTTTGTATTGAGCGGCTTTTTCCGCATTAGGAGGCATGGAAACAGATACCAGCCGCCCTCCTTTTTTTAAAACCTGATAGCTGTTATCTAGTGTCTTTCCACCCACGGTATCAATGACCAGATCAATATCGCGTACGACATCTCTAAAATCTGTAGTCACATAATCAATCACAACATCTGCACCTAAGTTTAACAAGTATTCACGATTCTTCTCTGAGGCGGTAGTGAAAACAACTGCCCCTGCTTTTTTCGCAAACTGAATCGCCATTTGTCCGACACCACCTGCACCACCATGAACCAAAACCCGTTCCCCGGCTTTGATTTTTCCGTTTTTCACTGCTGCACTCCAGGCCGTACCAGTTATTACCGGAAATGCGGCGATTTTTTCTAAATCGGCTTTTTCAGTAATTTTGGTAATATCATCTGGATTAGCTACCACATATTCGGCATACGTCCCAGTTTTGTTCAATCCAATAACGTGATCACCTACATTGAATCCTTTTACACCTTTACCAACTTTTTCAACAACTCCCGATAAGTCCAATCCTAATAAGTGGGGAAACGTAGGTTGCATTTCTTTGGGAATTGTTGAAAAATATTCGCCCTTCCTAATAACGAGATCAAAGTGATTAACGGATGTGGCTGCCATTCTAATTAACAACTCATTATCGGCATTCTCAGGAATTGAAGCTTCAACTTCATATAAAACATCTACAGAACCAGTTTCTCTCATCAAAATCTTTTTCATTTTCTCTCTCCCGCTTCCTTCATATAATTTCCCCTTACAACACTGCAGAGGTCTTTTCATTATGCTAATAATTGTTGTAGTACTTCTTTTACCGTCATTGGTTTACGACCAAGTAGCATTTCTAAGTCCGTTGAATTGTTGACTGATTTTCCTTCACGGATACCTATTTGTGTCATTGCTAGCATGCTTGCTAATTGCTCAGGTACTTTCCCTTTTAGCGTCTCACCAAATGCTGCATCATCTACGTGCATCACTTGAATATCTTTCCCTGTTATTTCGTTTAATACAGCTACGAAATCAGCTTGTGCTAAGTTTTCTCCACCTAATTCATACGTTTTATTTTCGTGACTATTACCGGCTAACACATTCGCAGTCGCTTCTGCTAAATCAGCACGGGAAACCCAGCCAACTTGTCCATCGCCAGCTGCTGTTACCCATGGGGCACCGTTTATTGAAGCTAGTGCTTTACCTAATTCATTTTCTACATACCGGTTGTTACGTACGAATACATAGGGAATGCCTGATTCTTTGATAATATTTTCACGTTCACGGTGATGCGCTGCTAAGAAGAAGTCGCAAACATCTGCATTAGGTGCAGATGAATACACCATTTGTTGAATACCCGTTTGCTTTGCAGCTTCTACTATATTGGTTTGTTGGCGTATGGCCATTTCGACATCAGGAAAAGTGGAAACGATATACACTTTATCAATGTCCGTAAACGCTTCAACTAACGAAGCTTGATCTTCGAAATCCGTTTTACGCACTTCAAAACCTTGTGCTTTTAAAGATTGTGCATTTTCAGAAGTTGGGTTTGTTGTCCCGGCAATAATATCCGTAATCGGCAATTTTTTTGCTAGAAACTCAATGATTTTGCCACCTAATCTACCTGTAGCACCGGTTACTAAAAATTTCATGTATATATTCATCCTCCACTTATAACTAGATTTTTTATTTCTTAACGCTATAATAGAGGATTATAAATGTTAATGTAAGTACGCACATTTTTATGACATAGTAACAAAAATGTGACTTAAGGAGTGGAAAAAGTGGCTAGACACCAGTATGACCCAAATAACATGACGATAGATACAGTACAACAAATTTGTCCGCTGACGAAAGCGCAGGACGTTATTGCTGGACGATGGAAAATCATCATCTTATCGCATTTACATGAGCATGGTGTGATTCGCTTTAATGATCTTTTACGTATGATACCAGGCGTATCAAAAGGGATCTTAACACGCCAATTACGAGAATTAGAAGAGGACGGGGCTGTTCATCGTGAAGTCTATAAGGTGGTACCACCAAAAGTAGAGTATTCACTGACTGAGCAAGGGAAACAATTCCTTCCAGTATTAGAGGCGATGCGGGTATGGGGTAAAACGTTCTTAAATAGTTAAAACTTCTTTATTAAATGAACATATGAATTCTTCTGTAGGTATTTAACAGAATTTCAGCTTTGGCGTTACGCTAACGGGAAACGTTAGCTCAATATTACAAAGATAAGAAGGAGAACGATCTGCCTCACTAAAACTTACCACCTCTACTCTTTATGGCAAAACGCTATAATGAGTTGAGGTGTTTTTTTATGTTTATTAGTCCAATGTTACTTGAAACAGCACCAGGTCCCTTCTCTCATTCGGATTTCATTTTTGAACCGAAAGTAGATGGTCACCGTCTTATATTTTCGCAACAGTCCGGTAACGTCCGGTTATATACACGCCACAACAACGACTGCACTCGTCAGTATCCAGAGTTGATCCTGCCATTTGACTCTGACATTATTCTAGATGGCGAAGTTGCATGCACCGATCCGGAGACGGGTTTAGATGACTTCGAGGCAGTCATGAGCCGATTCAGCACTCGGCAGCACTCGAAAGTTCAGCAACTGACCAGGACTTTACCGGTCACCTTCGCTATATTTGATATCCTTCAGTACAAAGGTCAGGACCTCCGCAAGCTGCCCCTTATAGAGCGCAAAGCGATTCTCCACAGCCTCTCCTTACCCTCTTCTAGTTTTGGAGTAATTCCGCATATTGAAGGAGCTGGAGAAGAACTGTTTGCCCAGATAGAGTCGATGGGAATGGAAGGTATAGTCGGTAAGCGCAAGGATAGCCAGTACGTCAGCAGGCGGTCCAGAGAGTGGCAGAAGATCATCAACTGGTCATATGCAGATGTGTATATTACGGGATACAAAAAGGCTGAGTTTGGATGGCTTGCAGCAGTTCCGGATACATCCGGGCAGTTACGGCCAGCAGGAATAATTGAGCACGGACCAAGTCCGAAGCATAAGCAAGCCTTTCGTGGTGTATGCAAGCATTTGGTTACAGGTGAGGATAAGAATCATGTATACCTGGAACCAAGGATACAAGCAAAGGTTAAGATGAGGAATTGGACGAAATCCGGATTGTTGAGGACGCCTGTGTTTGAGGAGTTTATCGTTTGATAAACGAATAGAACGCTTTATCGACTTTGAGGGTCGATAGAGCTTTTTTATTGCTTCTAACACTTAATTGAATATATAGACATTATTGTTTAGACATGGATATATGGAAACTGTATTATCGACTCTGTAAATACATTTTTAAGGAGAATACATATGAAAAGTTTTAGAAAAGTTTCGGTACTAGCATTACTTAGCTTCTTTTTAATTATGGGGGTATTTCAAAGCAAAACCTTTGCAGCATCAGTTGGAGATATTCTTGATAAACCTGAGGAAGGTTGGACGCGTCACAGCTATGACGCTGAGGAGATTACATATCTAGGCGGAGACTGGAAGGCAAATGTGGGACCAGCAACTTATGCTTCTCAATGGCAAAAAGAAGGAGCTGTGTTAAAATTTAATTTTACAGGTACAAAGATTAGACTTATTTCAACAACATGGTGGTCCTTCTCAAAAGATATTGATGTATTCATTGATGGAGAATTAATTGAAAAAATCTCACTTCATGGTTCCAATGATAGTTCAAAGAGAGTTATGTTTGAGAAACTTGACTTAAGTTACGGAGAACACTCTATTGAATTTGTTAACAATACAAAAGAATACGTAGCGCTTTTCGGCTTTGATACTGATGGGCCGCTAAGTCCATACGAGCCTGTAGAAACTAATCCTAATCCAGAACCAACTGAACCTGATCCAGTAGATCCTGAGCAACCTTCTAATCCAAATCCACAGCCCGAGCAACCATCTGGAGACCGTGCTATCCTTGTAGTCACAATGACAACTGGCTTAGAGAAAGAATACGACCTTCCAATGAGTGATGTGAATGCCTTTCTTAATTGGTATGATGCTCGTGATGTAGGAAGCGGACCGGCAAAATTCGCCATTAATAAGTACAGTAACAATAAAGGTCCGTTCACTAAACGTACTGACTATGTAATCTTTGATAAGATTTTGACGTTTGAGGTTAGTGAATATACAACAAACTGAAGAAAAAGAGCAGTGAGGTTATCCCTCCTGCTCTATTTTTGTACTCTGAATTCGTACATATTACGAAAGTATCTTCCACCCATTATTTTAATGGATAGAGGGCTATACTCCTCTATTGGTCCACCGTAATCCATCAGTTGTTCTCGATTATCTTGGATATGCCAAACGGATACACGTACCTGGGTTAAAGCTGCTATTAGTAATCTATAAACATACCTTTCCAAACAAAATAAAGAGGCTGTCAACATAGTGCTGCCAGCCTCTTTTACCGATGCTTTCGGATTAACCATATACTACCACAATCGTCCTTCAGTTTCAATCTAAAAAGGTCACTTTGTACTTTCAACTTGTGTAGGAGGTGGTGAGCCCGTTTCACCCTTATTTGAAGGGCTTAAGGCAATAAACAGTGTAACTGTTAAGGCTACGATAGCTAAAACAGTTGCTATAAACCCCCAAGTATTTGATGTGACCATCGATTGAACATGTTTAGTAGTTTGAGATGCTTCAGATCTAACCTCTTTGATCTCGGAACTCAAACCATTAATCATCTTTTCAATTCGTTCTTCACGTTCTTTTGCTTCCTGTCTATATAGATCAGCCTGTTCCTTAATTTCATCTCTGAAGCGTTGTTCACGTTCTTGCGCGTCTTTATGATATCTCTCTTCACGTTCACGCGAATCACGCTCAAGCCTCTCCATCATCATTTTTGTTGATTCGTCCATTTCATCACCCTTTCCTGGGGGCTTGATTGATTGTAAAGGCTGACTATTAATGTTTTGAGATAAAGTATTACCAGTATCCCCTTTTCGTATTAGCTGATATACGGTCTTCGCTAAAGAATTCTTATCTACCGTGTCTCCGCTTACTCCCCCATTAAATTCAGTGAATAACACTCGTAAGTCGTCATCAACAATTCTCTCCGCCGGAAATAATGAAACAGGTTCAGAAGATCGACCCATTATTAATTCACCTGCTTCTCAATTCTAAAAACTTGCTCACCAATTTCTTCTCCATCATATGAGACCTTAAATGTGAAGATTCCTTCTTCTTTAATGATTACATTTTTTAGTCCAAACCCCAGTTGTACCGTAGGGTTAGTTAAATTAGCATCTGGATTATAAGCAGATACTTCTTCATGACCGTATATCTGCTCTCCAGAAGGAGCGTATAGAAAAAAGCCAATCTTGAAAGCCTGGACTTTTTCTAGAAATAGACCTACTACAACGTTAAAAGTAATTTGAGTAGGGACAAAAGGTACAATCTGCTTAAGTATTGGTTGAACAATTACTGTCCGCATTTCACCTGGTCCAGTGTTAATCATTTGTGCTTCCTCACAGATCACAATGTAACTTAACTTGGCATTGCTCAACATGGATGTCATAAACACTCCTCCAGCTCATATTGCTACATATTGAAAGTATGTAATGACTGGATATTCGACATTTAAACCTCATCTCCTTTTTTTTGAATATAAAGAGCACTAATAACCTAATAATAATCCTTAACACTTTTGCTGATGCCGAGAATTTGATGATTTTCGGATGATTTTGGGATGATTTTGAGATGATTTTGGGATGATTTTGAGATGATTTTGAGATGATATTTGGGGTGATCATTGGACATTGTTTGATTAATTAGAATCTAAACCAATATTTACAGAATTATTAAGATTTACGTTTCAATTCAACCTTCGGATTCAAAATTTCCCAAGCGTTTATTCAGCACTTTCAAGTCTCTGTTTACTGCAGCAATAAGTGCCAATATATCCTCTGTCAATCGGTTAATCACTATAGCCATTTCTTCCCTTGTAATCAGAGCACCAGGACGCGATCCATCAAAATATCCATTAGCCTGCGCTTCCTTCCAGGATTCTTCAGCCCACTTGCTAGGCACGTTGATATCACGTTCCTGCGTTATTGTCTTTTCCCCCTTCGTCTTCTTGGAGAGTCCCAGATAATTAGCGATTCCTTGAACGTGGCCATCAATCATTGAATCGAGCACAATGTACTGTTTGAGTCGATTCGCATCAGCTGCTACATCAACAAACAGGTTTTCGGTCAACACTGCAGGCATCTTGGATTCTCGGACCATGTGCAGATTCTGTGCCTTCTTTCCGCGGTCAATCCCTCCAAGTTTGCCTATAATAGCCTTGTGTAATGCTTCTTGAAGCCTGATACTGTTTTGGGACGCAGAAGTATAGCGAAATGATTCAAAGCCACCCTTACCGCCACCAGCATTACAGTGAATCGATACTAGGATATCTGCACCGGCAGCATTCGCTTTGTTTGTTCGGTCCTTCAACTCCAGAAATATATCCGTGGATCTCGACAGCAACACCTGCACGTCTTCGTAGCCTTCTTCCAGTCGCTCCTTAATGCCAAGAGATACCTTCAAAGCAACGTCTTTCTCCTGGATACCGTTAGCCACTGCTCCAGGGTCCTTACCACCGTGTCCTGCATCGATCCATACTTTATACATTTGTACCAGCTCCTTTATCGTTGTTGTTACCACCTTTGCCCTTCAACACTTCAATGGCTTGTTTGATCACGTTTGGAATAGGTGCTCCCAGTTTTCCGCCATTCTCCGTGATAGATAACAATTCATTTGCAATATAGAAGAACGCTACAGTATCCCGAAATATATGGCCATCGCCTAAAATCCCATCCACCAAATGGCCAACCGCAACCATGGCAAAAATAAATACTTTCCGAGCAATTCCGATCAAGCCGATTTTGCTTTTTAGCTTGCCGGTAGCTCCGCCGGCAGCCACCCCTGTTAAATAGTCCAGAATTACAAAGAACAACAATACCCCCAACACAGCAGACCAACCCCCAAATAAGTAAGACACCAGCCAGCTACCCACTACCAATAGCCATTTCCCCAAATTCTCCATCTCAACATCCCCCATCTTCTAATATGAAAAGCCCCTGACCACTCCAGAGGGCATAAAAATAGCGCTCCGATTTCGGAACGCTTGTTAAGCTGATGTTGTGCCGTTGACAACTTCCGTCACTACTACTTTTAAGTTGAACAATGCCGGAACCTGTTCAACTTTATACACTCCAGTCATCACAAGACCGACCCACACCTTCACCAAGCCACTATCTTTTGTGTATGTCATGGTTATTCACCTCCTCCCATGACTGCAGCCAGAACCAAACTCAGCTCTGCTACAGCCTGTTTAAGTTCCCCGTTCTCACGTTGCATCTCATCTACCTGTTTGCTGAGTGCCGGGCGCGGTTCCTGTGGCGTTTCGGGATCGACGGACTCGGGATAAGTGAACAGTGGTTCCAGTGTGTTCAAATCAATACGAGTAATACGCCCTCCCTCTTCACGATCTTGCTCATGTTCCATGTACTCAAACTGAATCATGCCCACGGTATCAGGAACACGCTCAGCAAGTGCAGAATACACGGTAAAGTCCTGTTCTGTAGTCGTTTCTACGACTCCCCCCGAACGTTCGCCAACTTCTTGGATGACGATGCCTGTTTCTTTGTCATAATAAATCTTTGCGCCAATCTCCACGACTATCCCTCCTTATCCGTAGGCTTCCCACACTAAATTATAATCCGTATACATGAATGGAAGTCTAAAACCGCCATTAGTGACATAAGCGTCCTGAGCAGGGATCGAATCCTCTATAACCCTCCACAACTCTGGCGTGCTAGTATAACCCGGACCCCAGTACCAACTATACGAAGGCCAAGCAGCATGTTTTATGCTTTTGGAGTACATGCCGTTCAATGTGGTGAAGGCTTCGCCATTATTAAATACACCTTTAGCACCGATAAAAATCATACTTGGCTTAAACCCTAAACCGGAAACCACAACTGAAGGTCGTAAAATTGTTTCCATGGTGCTTCTTGTATAAATAACTCGACCATCCAAATCAGAAGAAATGACTGTTCCGGTCGCGTACTTAGCGCCTGTTTGAATTGCGTTTATCTTTGCCGCTAATTGCGCCCATGTATCGTTCGTCGAAGCACTGCCGCCCTTGGCGTTGATGGCATTTACAATGCCCTGCTTCGCGTCAACGCCAGATTGAAAAACGTCAGGACTCCAAGCGGTCCAAACCCCGTTTTGCTTCATCCTTTGCCGGAAAGACACACCGTTAAAATTGTACGCTTTTTGAACTTCCCACAAGTTGTTGTGTCGAATGATTTCGAAAAAATGCCATTCGTTTGAAGGAGCGTTTACAACTTCAGTACCCATGTACCACCCGGTATTTCGAGGATCATTAAGGTTCGCGCTTGATATATTAAGGGCGAAACCAGACGCGCTGGTAACCTCCACCTTTTGCCACGGTTTACTGTCAACATAGTTCTGGGCATCTTTATAGCCTTGGACAACCGTTGTTTCTGTATAAGCAGCCGCTGCATTAATCGCAGCTTGCCGGGCATCATTGACAGCCTTTGGTGTGGCCGCATCCGTTTGTGATGTGTCATCCACCTTATTAGACAATTTTACCTTACCTTTTTCTATGAGTGATGCATCCGGGACTTGATCGCTCTCCAACTTTTTTATGATCTCTTCAAGAGAGATATCGACACGATGATCAGTGGAGGATATAACTCCACTAGTGTCTGTGGCTACATAAAAAAGCAGCAAGCCAGCTGTGGCTGTTGCCTCTGATGTCGTCTTTTTGACAACTCCATCGGTGTGCACATACAAGTACTGTCCCTGAGTTGGATTCAATGATATTTCGCCTGCAGCTACCTGGTACCGTCGTCCACCCACATAGGCAACTCCAGATGTCCAGGATGCTTTGAGGCCCTGCGCGCTGCATTGAAGTCCCATTGTTCCATTGATTGTGGCAACAAAGTTACCGCCTAGTTCTTTGGCCAACTGTTCAACCAATGTATGAGCTGCTTCGATACCGCCTTCTATCGTGTTAAGGCGATTTGAAGTGATTCGAGTACCGACTTGAACCAACTCAAACAATGGCCGCCCCGTCTGTGGATCTGTTTTCTGTTTCCCTGATGCGTCATAGATGGGCTTTGTCATATCGGGGATCTCGTCCAACCACGTTTGTTTCTTATACAACTGCCTTCACCTCCAGCTTAATCGTAAATTCGAACCCGATCAGAAAGCCCCGATCGTTCTTCACAACATTCAACGCCTGGTTAGCAAGTGTCCGGCCTTGATCGTCCATAAGTGAAGCACCAAGGATTTGTTTCCCAATGACTTCAGTATCGTTCAAAAACACGTATTTGCGGATCGATCTTCCTGAGATCACGGTATTGTGGATCGGATATTTCACCAATTCTCCGCTAATGTTGACTAGTGCGTGATCAAAGTGTGAATCTGCATCTGAAACTGCATAATCAAGCATTAGGGGTTGAATAACATCTGCCATTATGGCGTCCCTCCTTGCATGGGTATTTCAAATCCTGTTATTGGGCTATCAATTCGGGAATGAGCTACAGCTGCAGTAACTGTCATATTCTGAGTGGCCAAAACTCCACTTGTACCCAGCTCCAGCGGCATTTCCAGACCGCAGATCGGAAAGTCCACAGTATGGTAATAGCCCTTACCGCCCAACGTTATGGCCGGCGTTGATGTTTTGGCCACCGGCACGGCCCGGTTAATATGAACGGGCCGAATGTACTCAAAATCATCAAATAGCCCCGCCACATTAATGGGGGAGCTGCTGTCATACTCGAAATGAATCTCTTTGGCCAAAAACTCTTCTTTCACCTGCAGGAGTTTTCCATATTGTGAACCGAGCTGCCGAAGGATAGGGAGTTTGAATGGCTTCTTGGCCAGTCGCTTCCTGCGGATTGCTTCTCGTCGTTGGGTGATGGTGCCGATCTGTTCCGTTCGAAAGTAAATCCATTCCCATAGGCCCAGTCCCCAAGTCGCCCGCTGCAGCAAGAACTGATCTACGAGCTCATTCATCTTCTTTCCGCGTAGATCGATCTCTTCCTCCATTACGCCAAAGTGCCAGCCTGCTACCTCATTTTCGTACCAATATGGCGGTAATACTTCACGGTACCGAATTGGAATCATGAAAGGATCACCTCAACCTGCAGGAGCGAAACAGGCGGGATGTCTACGTCTTGAACATCATCATTCAAGGTGAAACCACTATAATTCTCCACACCAGGAACCAGCAATAACGCCGCAATATAGTTGTAAAGCAACTTACTGCGTCCATTCGCATACGTGACCACACGCTGCCGGATCATTTCGGCCAGCTGCTGAATATCTTCTGTCGTTTCCAACGTCGCTTTAACGGTGACAACAAACACCGGAGCTGGATACACCGCTAAGTCATGGCCAGCGATGCGGTAATCATCCCACATCAATACTTTGACTTGCTCCGCAAATTCCAGCGTAATCGGCTGTCCGTTCATGTCAGTAAGGTACAAATCAATGGAATTATCGTGCCGTTCCTTCTCTCTGGCCACAGCAGCCCCCACGCCCTGGATCTCTTTGGCCCAGCTCTCATAATCTTTTCGGCGGCCGCTTCCCTCTTCCGTAAAAGCTCGGTCGAGGATCCGAAGCCGATAGTCATCGTTGGATTCACCATCTTTCCGGACCATACCATCTGCCCAACCATGCGCGTCCAAAAACTCATCATCGGCCCAGATCGGCGTGGACTGCAGCACGCCATAGCCCCACAATTCTTGCTGTTCAGCAATCTCCTGAGCAATGGGGTACCAAAGATCATAGAAGTATTCCCCTTCGCCCACAGGAGGCGGTGGAAGCCCTCTCTCATTGGCCATCGTAACCGCTCGGTTGACCCATCGCTGATAGATCATTTCCGGGGTCTCTTCCAAAATCGGCATCGATGGGAATTTGGGCAAGTCATTCAATACCAAACTCATGAATCGATCACCTCACTTAATTCTGCAGTACCGACCAATCCAGTTATTTGAATGGTCAGGTCCATTCCACGATCTACCCGCACCATAGCTGTCACTTCAGCCTGTTCAATCTCTGGATGGGCAGTTAAGGCTTCTTCGATATCCCTTGTTATCTCGGCATCCTCCCATCCATGCCACTCGGATTTCTCGACACCCACGTCTGCGCCGTACACGACATACTGAAAGCGTTCAGTGCAAAGGATCTTCATGGCCGTCTCAACCAAGAATTCTTCATAGCTGGTTGTCCGGACAGGCCGTCCATACTCATCCAGGACAGCCCGACGGTTCCGGTAGTCCATCTTGTACGTCCATTTGGTCTCCGATGGGATACTGTCCACCAGATCGGTGACGTCTACCTCTTCCAGCTCCATCGCGGGAAATAACGTTTCGTCCTCTTCCACGGGTTACCTCTCCTTTCCAAGTACGTAATATCGTTGGCCAGTCATACGTGACACCAGGAGTCGATCACCAACCTGAAGTGGACTCGGTATCACGAGCTTCCCTTTCATGGTTGTTGGAGCAGGCTCTATCACATCAAACGTGACCTCAATTTCACGTTCCTGCAGATAATCGGCGAAGACCAGGCTTCCCGACTCATAAGGGTACGGATCTCCATCCACTTCAATCTTGGCATCTGGCCAGCTCAGGAGAGTGGCGCGTTCAGTGTCCCGCGCATCGATGTGACCTTTCATCTTGTCTTTCATCAACTTGATCGCATCACTTAGCATTACGCCTCCCTCCGTTCCAAAACCAGCTTCACTGTGAATACGCCGTTGCTCCAACTTGTGTCTGCACTCTCTACGATCCATTTGGTGACGACTGTCGTCTTGATCAGCACAAGCCAACCAGCCCGCAGACCTGCTAGTGTGAAATCTTCATGACGTACCGTGATCTTCTTGATCTGTTTGGGTTTGGCCATCGCCTTCACTCGTTGCGTTGCGACTGTGGTCGGATTCTCGTCTTCCTCAATCTCAATGATCTCTTCCATGCGGCCGAACGTCTTCAGGGCACTGGCATCCGTCTTCGTGACTGAAGCAGATAGTTTGTCATCCTTGTACTTCTGAGCGGTGACAACTGTATATGTGTCCTCGATGTTGTATCCTGAGCTGCTGGCTTCCATTTGTTCAGGAACAAAAATAGGCACCTTATCATTGGTGCCTTCCCTCACAACCTGCAGATAAAAATGTTTCTCTGTCCGGATCGCATCCACATGGTACCGGTAGCCGCTCCGCTCATATGCTTTTTGCAGCACATCCAAAATGATCTCGGAATGTGCCATCGTCCCATATCGCTCATCGATATTGAACCCGAGTTTGGGACAACGAAAATCAACCCCAGTCGTCTGGATGTACTTCTGCAGCTCAGCTCCTGCCTCACCCTTCAGATATGGCCGAGTCCCTTTGTTCTTTGCCAGATACCACCCAATCTCTCGGGCTTTGATCTCCCATGCCCCCGTAAACTCGTCCTTCTCATAATCAATAATCGGGCCATGGAAGAACTGGTTTTTGTGATGAAGGAGCTGTGTCCCAATTCGATGGGAAAAGCACATCAGCATACCGGCCACACTCACCGTGGGGATATCACGCAGCCGAACGGTCATGCTGCGTGCAATTTCATCCCTTTGGGAAGACCATGATATATCCGTTACTGCAGGAGTCAGCGCAGACCTGGCATCATTTTTACCGTATATCACTGCGAATTTATCCATGGTCGCCCTCCTTGTCTAGCTTTGTATATAGTGCGCTTTGTTCGTAGCAGCTGCTATTTTGTTCTTGCGACCCGTGTAATCAAACGCACCTGTTGCATTGTCGGCTGCATCCTTGGCAGCAGCTGTACTCTTTTTCTTGTCCTCTGCCTTTTTCTTGGCAGTAGACTTCTTTTTATCGTCCTTCTTGTCGGTCTTGCTCGTGGTGTTCGGACGGCTCTTGCTGGCCTTGGTAATAATCACGCCAGGCTTCAGGAGCTGCTTCGTGTTACTATACGAAATAATCTTGACCGGCTTATGCTGTACGAGGCTCATGGTGATGTGGATATTGCCTTGGCCATCTTTATAAACGATCTCCATGTTTTCGATCAACATGGTCTGGGAAAACAATTCTTCAAAGTTCAGCACGACAGGCTTGGGCTTCCACTTCTCAAGCAATTGCCAGGTTGTTTCCGGCCGTTTATACGTAACAGTCTGCTTCTTATCCGTCTCCCACAGTTCCCGCCACTCACGCGGCAAAATGGTCGAAAAAGAAACCCGCTGCAGCTTGGCAGTGGGTTTCCCGGTTCGCTCTTGTCCGGTAATAACGTTGAATGAATCGACATCGTTACCCGTTGTAATTTGCACCTCTGCAGGAGTAATCGGGAAGGTCAACCGGATAGCCCCTTGTGACATTGCCAGCATTCGTTAACCCCCTGTCTCCAATGCTTTGTACAATTCTTCGCCGAATACATCCCGAATTAATGCTCGACCTTCAGGGCTCGTCATAGCTTTGGCGAACGATTGAAAATCTGTGATCCCGGCAGCAAGCCCACCAAGATCCATGGTGATATTGCCGATTGTTACCGATTTGCCAGCCGTAGCTGTTTGAGCTGATAGTGGCGTTGTCCGAACGGGAATGTTACTACTCGACAAACTAGGACCTTCCATGCCATCCACGCCATCACGCATTGTTCCCGCGATCAAGTTCATACGCTCCCGGATCGAATCCGGTCGTAACCCATCGGCGAACATCGATACGAAGTTAGGAGCCCACTTGTCCGAATTACTCGCTGGACCTTCATCCGTAGGTGAAGCAAAACCGAGGAATTTTTTCATAATCCCCGCTGCATTAGACACGACAGACGTCAGTGTCGGGAATTTACTTTGCATACCCGATGCCATCATGGAAATGAGATTGCTTCCCCAGGTACTGCCTTGACTGGATATGCTGCTCAGAGACATCAAGTCACTTCGTGCCTGGCTTACTGCACTTCTCGCTGCTACAGCCACACCATTGAAACTAGATGCTGCCTGTCCATTCCCGCTTACAACATCCTTGGAGCTGTTCTTTGCTGTTATGCCCATATCCTTTGCCTTCTGCTCCGTCTCTTTGGCAGCTGTTCCAACAGCCTTGACGTTGCTCTCCGCCTCTTTGGAATCGGAACCTTTGAACATGCCCACAATCTTATCTTTAATCTCATCTGCAGCTTTTGTAACGCCGCTCTGATCGATCGCATCGCTAAGACCTTGCCTTAGTCCGCTCTTCACAATATTAGAGTGGATGTTTTCCATGGTTTCTTTAATTTTGGTTTGACCTTCAGTGGACACCCCAGCATTAATTGTGATCTCAGCTTTTGGTGGCGGAGGCGGGGGTCCGACAACCTCGTCTTTCTTGTCATATCCAAACAAACCTTTAACCTTATCTGTTAAACCGGCAACAGCATCGACTACACCTCTGGTTATTCCGCTGGAATCCGCAAGAGCGCCTAACTTCTCCCCTGCCCAACTACCTACGGCTGCACCTGCAGCTGTGCCGAGTGGACCAACAAATGACCCCAGTATCCCCCCGATGGTTCCGCCAGCCAAACTCCCGACCGTTGAACCGCCTTGAGTGGAGATAGCTTCCCGCCAGCCTTTCTCTTTGGCTGCTCCATAAAGATCATAGGCAGAGAAACCGACATTTGCCATGGTGCCAAGCACACCAAGACCCTTCAAGACGCCTTTCGCTGCGCCTCCTACACTTTTGGTCGCGGTACTCAACAAACCATTAGTATCCGTTTTGTAGTTCGTTTTTGGCGGCTTGGTCGTTGCCTTGGTATCCTTATTTTTGTTCTTACCACTGATACTGTTATCTTGCTTGGTTTTACTGCTGACAACAGAGGTTTTACTGTTACCTGTTGATTTGTTCTTACCTTTGTTTTTTCCCTTTCCTTTGCTTTTGCCATTCCCACCGTTACCGCCAACGCTGCCATTGACGTAAACCCTGGTTGCATTGACGTTCATGCTTGATACGAGATCAGAGCCAACTACAGGTGATGTGGTGCCTCCACCTCTTCTATGTGTGCCAGGAATCTTATCCCAAAACCATCGCCCGGCTCCAGCTATATCTTTCCCCAGTTGGACGGACCCTTTTCCGATGCCAACTGCACCTTTAAGAGCTAATATGCCAGCTAAACTAATCATTAAAGTATTAAAAAAAGTATCAAATTCCTTGTATAGGTTGATAGCTTTACCAATCCCCGACGCTATCCCTGATCCCAGCGCTTCAATCTGAGCCTTGTTGTCTGTCAACAAGGAATTGAACTCTTTCATGGCAGGAACAGAGGCTTGCATAATGTTGCCGCCAATATCCTGAAGTTGTGTCTTCATCTGGTTCTGTGCCTGAATATACTCAGTCATAGGGTTTGCCGCTTGTTGTTGCGAGACCAATTGATCGGTAGTTCCAGTCATATCAGGCGCTTTCTCAAAAGCAACACCATACGTTTTTAAAATAGCGTCTGCATTGTCTTCGCCTGTAGCCGAGCCCAACGTGGTTAGGGATTGCTTCAATTCATTTCTACTTTGGCTTGCCAAATCAGCAATAAGGGCAGCTATTGCTCCTTGTGCTTGTTGCTTGTCTCCTGAGTTAATATCAGCAGTAAATGCATCCGCTTGCCGAGCTGCTTCGTTTTTCCCGGCACCACGCGCCTCAAAGTAGCTAGCCATGTCACCTGTATTCAAAGCTTTAACACCGAAAACTTCTTTAAAAAAATCGCCCGGCTTATCAAAGTTAAAGGCCCCTTCTTGGACCGTTGTTGATAAAAAATTACTCATTTGAGCTGAGCTTGTGCCTCTACTTGCGAAGTAGGGACTGTATTCCCAAAATGTATCAGCTAGATCCTTTTGTGGATCGCCGACTGATTTGTAGGCATGAGCCATACTGTCAGCAACTTGAATGTACGATTCATTAAAGTTCTTAGCAGTTTGGGTTACTGCTCGTTGTATTTCTTCAGAACCGGAATCCGGGATGACATTTTGTAGCATGGTTGTTGCGGTAAAAGCTTCGCTTACTTTGGATTTATCTTGCACCATAGGTACAAGTGTAGATAGTTCACTCGCACCTGTTGCTTTGTCAGAGATTAGACCTTGAGCGACCAATCGTTCATTAGTAGCAAGCACATCCGTACGCTGTTGATCCGACAAGTATGGGGCAAGCCGTGCGGATTCCTGATAATAATCACCTACACCACCGAATACAGCATCCGACATACCGCCACCCAAAACCAAACCGCCACCTAAGGCGGCCAGTCCGGATATCTTAGCGGAAATGTTATCGATCAGCGGGCTGATTTGATCATCGGCATGAAGCCTTACATGAGCATCAGGAATGCCTTTCACTTCACTGCCAGCTCGTGACACTGTTCGGCGGAAAGTCTCTGCTCCCGATCGTGCCCGCCGGAACAAATCCCCTACCACTGCTCTCCCGAGTTGTCTTGTCTCATCCGCTGCCTGTCCAACCTTGGCTCCGAGATCCCGAGCCGAATCGCCGGCACGCCGAGTGGAAGATATAAAATCCTGGCCCATCCGATCGGCAGCACGCCGGAGTCCTCCCACATCATCTTGGGTAGACCGTAAACCTTGTTGCATACGCCGAAGCGTACCTGATACGAGATCCCGTGCTTCTATCGGCACTGTAATTCGACTGGCCGTAGCCATAGTATGAACCCCCTTCCCGGCCTACTTTTTGTTGAGTTTTTTCATTTCTTCTTCGGCCAGCATCGAGGCGGCCAGGCAAAAATGGTATTGCCTGTTCTTATTCACTTCATAAGGCAAGACTTCGGTAGGCAATCGTTTCTGGTTGATCCAAAAGGATGCTACCCAACTTGCTTCGCCGTCTCGCCGGATGAGTTTTTTGCTTCTTTAAGCAACGCATCCTTGGTTTCTTGGAAGTTTCGAGCAGCCTTAGACAATACCCCATAATGATCAGGATCATTTAGCAGACGTGGAGGCAATTCGTTTTTGTTCGTGCATTTATAAGCCAGCAACAATTCTTTGTTGTTCCAATCAAAGTCATGCTCTGTTGCACGTACAATCATCGCATCGATCTCGTTGAATGTGTCTTTCGCAGATCCATCATCGTTGTACGCCACTTCATAACAACGCCGCATATCCATTGTAGTCAGACGACGAACAGACCATTTCTCTCCGTCAGCCTCTACTTCGATTTGTTCTGGCTTTGCATCAGCTGTTCCAGCTGCTAAGTATTTTTGTAGTTTGTCGCTCATTACTTTTCCTCCTCATAGTTGGGAATAGGAAAGAGACCGCCAGTGCTTCCCTACCAGCGATCTCTTTCCTACATTACAAATCTTATTTTCTTTTATAAGACCTATTCCAGTTCCTTTGCATGACTTCGAAGCTATCACGATTAATCCAATTTTGTTGAACAGTTTCCCATTCATGTTTTTCAACGGAGTACGGCTTATAAAAACGCCAATCACTGATATCCCAAGAACAAAAAATCTTACGATACCATTTCCCCGATGAAATTCCTCCCACATGTCGACGAACAGCCTTACTGGCCTGTCGCTTTATCCATCGCGAAGCCTTATCTTTGCATACAGGTGATTTCTTAAAACTTCTACTCATATCAGCCCTAACCTCCTTTAGGGAAGCTAGAGCCCATCCAATATCTTCATTGATTCACCCCTTAATTTTTCCATACTTGTAATATAGCCAGATCTAAGTATAGATACAATATTTAGGCCATGTAATCAGGGAACTGTTCTACAAAGTCGAAGTCCGTAGCCGTACCCTCCAGTGTGATATCGATACCCGTGTTACTGTCAATTTGAGCTACCAAGATATCCATATTCCCGTGAATATGAATACCTGTCAGGAGTACCCGTTCCGTATTGCCTGTCTGCATGTCTTCAAGGGAACCTGTGATGCGGTCCAAAAACATGGTTTTACCTGCTTTAAAATCTTCCAACAGACGATAACGCATCCTGGATTCCAGTTTGGACATGACCAGTTTAACCGGGATTTCATAACCTACGATTTGTTTTGTCTTCGCCATTCGGCGAGCCCGGACAACATCCAATGTTTCAGGATTAAGTGTGACCTCAATTTCCTTGATAGTCTGAACTTTATCCCCGTTATCGTCTTCTACCGAGAGATTCCGGCCAATTAGTTCGCGTTCCATCTACTATGCCACCTCCCATGTAATATAGAATGCTTCGATGGCATCAAGCGGCTTGGCATACAGCTTGAAATAGGCATAATCGAAGTCACTGATTTTGTCCGGATCCTCCGTGAATGTATAGCCTGTAGCAATAGCCTTCTGCCCGGCACGGATCGCCAAATATTCCAGCACTGCAGCAACAAACATTCCCCGGCCATCCTTATCGTTGTCGAGTTTGGCCTTCCACTTCTTCGCCGTGGAATAAATATCGTTCAATACCTGGTCGATCGTCATGGAAACCCGGATCTTACCAAAGTCCTCACGTTCTCCATCGCCCAATGTGGTCAGTGTGTTCACTGCCGACTCAATAATATAGTCGTAACCGTCACGCGTAGCCATGATCGTACCCTCGGCCAAACCTTTCATGACTTCGCTGTGGCTCCAGTCAATGGCAGCCTGTGTCATTGGGACCTTAACCCCTGTAAAGGACTTATTCGCAGGTGTGCCCGCCATCAGACCAGCAAGCCATGCTGCCCATTGAACCGAGTTGTAAGTCTTGCCATTGGTATGAATGCCGGCAAGGGAGTTGTTCACGATGAATCTGGCGTTCATAGCGCGGCTTCGGGTATTATGCTTGTCAATGTCGGTGTCATCAAGTGGAGGGCCAGCAACGACCAACTGAGCAAGTCTCCGGGCCTTCGTACGGCGATCCAACAGCCATTGTTTAGCTGCGGCTTGAACAGCAGCATCCGTAGAAGGTAAATAGAACACATCGAAGGTCAGACCATCCACTCGGTTAAAGATCCGACTCCAGTCAGCTGCAGTGATTGATGCTGTCCCAGATACTGCGCCTGCCAGAGGTGTGTAAGCCACGTCAGCCCATGCCACATTCCCTGTAGATTTGAAGCGGACCATATTGGATTTCTTGAGCGCTTCCTCTGCAGCAGCCTTGTCCGCAACAAGGAATGTCTCCGTGTCATAGACACCTTTTGTATCTCGGACAATGATCTCTTTTTTAGTGGCATCCACTAAGCTTGTCCGGATCATGTACTCAAAATCATTACCGCGTAATCCAGGATAGCGGGCCTCGATTGTGTAGCTATCCGTTACAGTCACGAAAGCTGCTTTTTCAGAACCATTGGTCACCCGGTACCCAACCACTGTCGCCCCGGTTTCCGAAGCCAGTTCCAATTCATCCACCTGCAGGCCGCTTTCTTTAAATCGTTCGGACGTATCAGCCATATCCATGGCTTGGTTAACTGCACCCCATTCCGCTTGATACGGAATAAGTACACGCCCTGTCACTGGCACCACTCTCGCCTTGGCCAAAGCGATCAGCTCAATAAGCGCTCCTGGTCTAACTCTCTGTATCGACATTCAACGTTTCCTCCTTCTGTACCGCTGGACGCAAATAGGCATCTAGTCGTTTTTGTACGTCTTGCTGAGATAGCAGCTCTTCAGCTTTACAATTAAAAAGGGCGCCTGCTACCTCAAAGCGTTCATGCTTCAAGATAGCTGCACCCTCAATCCATTCCTGTTTGGTTCGTTTCTGTAAATCTTCGATATCTATACGAGCTTGCTTTCGTGAACTCATAGACGGATTTCCCCTCCAAATTAATAAGGAACGCTGTCTAAGACTCCAATATGCAGCGCTCCTTTTTGCTTCTTATTATAAAAATTATCTTGTATATCGATCGCTATCATCTTCAATGTAGGTTTGCCTTTTGTATTGGTCCTGAAATTGATTAACATCATTTTTCATTTGCACAATAGCCCCCCAGCCTGAAAAGACTAGAAAAAGTAGACCCACTAGAGCATAGGCAATTGAATAGAAATTGAGATAGAAGTTCACAACGATTGCACCAAATATTAAACATAAAATCAGCAATACCCATTTTGTACTTTTTTTCAAACTATTGTCCCCCTTAGAGAAAATCCTTATTCTTCCTTCTATGTATCATTGTACATACGAAGTATATTATTAAGAGGTTTCAATCTAAGGAGCTGGTACCCTGAAGTATTGATTAGGTTTGAATAAAGAAACTGTTAATTTTCGGTACTGGCTCCTTTGGCACTGCCAAAAGATACGAATACCTGAAGGTGACTTCGATCCGGTCCTTTTCCGACCTTGTCCGAGGTGGTTCAATGACTAAAGCCACTCCAAAGCGTTTCGATGCGTAACAAAATCGTTGTTGACGTAAGTAGTTGAACAACGGCGTAAGATCAAAGGGGATTGGCTCCCCCTCGTCTTCCTCTGTCACCCGCTCCTTATCAAAGTGGAAGACCAGGCCCACATCCTCGACGATCCGATCAGCCCTCGGCGTGTGAACCTTATCCGACACGAGATCCGTTTCAATAAAAACGGAAGGTGTATCAAAGTTCCCGGCCAGCCACTGCGTTCGATCCCGAAGGATAGTTAGAACTGGGTAAACATGCCGGATAATCTCGGCCCATGCTTTCAAACCTGCATCCATTAACGCAACACCCTTTCCATTTCTTTGTCCAGGCGTTGTATGATGAGCTGGTTCATCCCGCCTTCAAACTGGGTCACAGCAATGTCAAAGTACCTCCGACCGATGAAGCTGCGTGGCTTGGCCATGAATCCGCCTTTGGCGTTTCGGTCATACACAAAAGACCCACCGCTGTTCCAGTATCCCGGAACAAAGTGAGCCTTATGGATGGTGTATCCTTCATTGATTAGGCGTGGATAGCCCCAATCATTTTGTCCATTTGAACCAGAGCCGAGATCTGAGCCGACTTCCAAAGTAATCGCATTACGATCCACGTCCCATTCCCACACGTTACCGTCACCGCCTCGAGTAAACGAGTTCCACATCAAGCCCGTATCAATCAGATCCTGACGGTTTATTTCATCGATGATGTGATTCAGCAGGCTTTCGCCCATCGCTTCAGCAACGTTGGTCAGGACTTGCTTCATGCCTTGATCAGCCAGCTTTCTAAATCGTCTGGCCAGCCCATCGAAGTCGTTAACGATCATTGCCTTTCACCTCACATGTCAGCAGCAATTCCATCCAGTACCCGCGTGGATTCGCATCGATCACCAAATATCGGCGACCTAACAGCACAACCTCGTCGCTGATCTTCACGTCAGCCTTCTTTGGAACACCGACCGTCTTCTTGACGATGTACATAACCGGTTTAGCATCTGCCTTGTCGGTTGTTTCCGTCTTGATGATATGACACTTTAGGTCGGTCACCTTGCCCGTCTTTCTGTCGTTGAACAGATCATCACCATCCCGCTTGCTGCCTACCCGGTACACAGCAAGCGGGGTTTTAAATCGGTGATTCACAGCAAATAGGCCGTGATGTTGCCATCCTCCGGCCCTTCCTGCTGTTTCTTGACCCACATAAACAAGACTCCATCCACGTCCGGGTTACCCGTGGTTTTGCCTGCAATGGCTTGCCGGGTGTATGTCCAAGCCCCGTCACTCTCAGAAGCATAATTCCGAGCGACAGCTGCCAGGTATTCTTCACTATCCTGCAGGGCAAGCCCTTCAGCCAGCTTCACCCAGGCCAGCATGAGCTGCCGATCCACAACTTCCGGAAAGGGAATGGGCAAATACAATTCGATACGCACTTGAGCGTCATCAATGTATTGATCTAGCAGCTCCGCTTCAGCTTCCTGTATAGGAGCTACGCGGCTACGAGACTTAAGAAGTTGGGGCGTTAGCATAAGGATCATCCTTCTGCGTCTGAGCGGCCAGGGCATCGATCAGCTCTTGCTTATTAAGAGATGAAAATCCTTTGATGCCTGCAGCCTTGGCTTGATCCTTCAGTTCCTGAAGGGTTGGACCATCGTCTTTCCCATTATCGTCAGCTGCCGGCGCAGGTTCCGATTGGATTTCTTCAACCGTGAAGTCTTTTTCCTGACCCAACTTTTCAGCAGTCTCATCAGCAACCAGGAGCGGCTTGCCTGGTTCGAAACGATGGCCATATTTAGATACCGACGTGTTCTTCCCCTTAAAAGTAACCTTACGCATTAAAACGTCACCCCTTCCGCAATCGAAACAGCGCCTGGCTCTTCGAAGATAGAGTCAAAGTCAGAGTGGATGGCATAGAAGCGTTTATCTGCATAAATGGCCTCTTTACCCTCCGTCGTCTTACGGATCTGCATCTCATATGTGTTTACCAGTACAAAGTTATCGTGATAAGTGAAAATCACGACGCCTTCAGGCATATGTGCTACTTCTTCAACTGCATAGGAGTTGATCTTTTTTACGCCCCCTGTGATTTGCAGCTGGATCGATGCGCTCGTATCCTTTTCAGCCAGTTTTTGCAGACGCTCAGAGAACGTGTTAGGGTGCATAAAGTATTTGAACTCACCTGCAGCACGCAGACGCGTCGGAACAGCACGCTCCAGTTCAAAGAAGATCCCGATTTTCTTTTCATCAGGCAATGTCGCCCAATCGATTAGATTCCCTTCTTCTTTCGCTTTCTTCAACCAACCGTTGTTGATTTTGAGGAAGTCATAGTCAGGGTCAGTGCTCGGCGTTGCTGTATCCCCGTTAAAGCCCAAATCTTGCATGTTATCCGCGTAGTTCTTCGTCATTGCCGCCATGATGATTTCCTCAGCATTCTGTCCACGTACGCGGCTGGTTTGACGGATGAATTCTTCCGTGATCTCAAATGCCAGGACAACAGGTGCAACAGCGTACGGCACCTGTGGAAAGGTTGGCCCTGTGATTTTACTGGCTGCGTTATTCTCCACCTTGCCGCGAAGGTTTCGTCCAGTGACCCCGATTTTATCAATCGTTCCTTTGGAACTTGTACGGGTAACTGTACGAATTCCTTTCAAGAATTCGGTGGATTCATACGCCATTTTCAGGAAGGCATCCACCTGCTGATAGTTAAGTGCCGGTGTATCCATGGTTGAAACGGTAGTCGATTTAACGATCTGTCCATTGGTTCTCATATGTTTAATAATCTCCCTTCGATTTTAAAAAAATTAGAGTAAGCCGCTGAAGCTTACAGCCCCTTCTGACTTCTGAATACCTTCATCCTGGGCACCGCCCTGTTGGGAACCACCGCGACTGTTTTTAACAATCTGTACGTCAGCAGCCAGCGTGTTCATTTGCTCAGTTAAAGGGGCCAACGCTTTGGCAATGGCATCAGTAACTGCATCAGCTTGCGGATCGGAACCATTGCCCGCATCCGTGGTTCCTGCACCAGGATCAGCACCACCGTCGTCCTCTTGTTTTTTCAGTTCCGTGATCTCTGCCGACAATGTTTCAACTTGCTTCGTAATTGGCGCTACAGCTGCCTGTACCGCTTTTACAATGTCATCTGCTTTCAAGTCTTCTTCCTCCTCTTGCTCCTCATCATCTGCAGGAGCCGTCTTATTTTTTAATTCAGTCAATGTAGCAATAGCATCATCAATGTGCTTGAGATTGCCCGCCGAAATCTTCTTACCAGCTTTGGCGATCTGCTCGGGTGGGGTTCCAATAGCCTTCACGATGTCTTCCTGGACCAAAACCTCCTGAGCAATATCAACGAAATCCTGCAACGCATCACGAATGATATCGGGGTCTGTCTCCATCCCGGATTCCCAGGAGTCCCAACGAAACAAGACATCATTCAAAGCGTCTTGGGCTGCCCAGAACTCACGTTTCTTGCGATTCTTGTTGTACTTGTCAGCCACAATACCTTTGACGATCGGCGATAGAGCTGCATTGATAGTTTTTTTAATGTTCTGCAGGAGTCCTTTGGAGACATCCTCTTCACCCTCAACTTCTTCACGCTTACCAACGCCCCACATACTGAATCCGGTGATTTCACCCTTCTGGATGTCTTCCCACGTGTCGTCATCTGTGACCTTCACGCCGGCAACCCATGACCCCTTGGCAATCACTTGATCACCAATCTCCATATCACATGGAGCAATATAGGATTCGACCACATATCCCTTGTCAGCATCCAGGTCATGTTGCTTATCGATGTTGTAGGTGTGTTGGTTCTCCATGAACAGATGCGCTGCCTTTTCAATCTCAACAGCATCCATCATGTCACCATGGGCATCCTCAACATCAGGTTGATACACCACACCGATAACGATGTGCTTTGTGTCGTCCACCTTTGCGATCTGGACCTGCTTCTGAATGGCGTTTTTGCCTGCTGCCTTGATAATGGCAAACGGTACACCGTTGGCACCCTTATCCACGAGCGACAAATGCGTAATTTTGGCGTCTATCATTTTGAATGGCATTTTTTCTTTCACCTCCTTCCAGGAATAACTGCATGGTTAATAGGCATGACCACAACAGCACCATACCAACGCTTCTCATATTCAATTCACCTCGCTTAATCAAGTACCAGCTGCATCGTACAGCGGCAATGGATGATTTCTTTCGCTTCCCCAGCCGGGTCTCCCGGATACATCAGCTTGCTGTTACCAACCTTAAATGGCTGGTCCAGATCTACGACCTGGCCATTTGCTTTCCGATGGGTTTTCCGCGTTCTTGTACCAGCAGAAGAACGCCATTTCTTGCCCTTGGCAATCGCGGATTGCTTCCAACCTTCCAGTTTGCCGCAATTGGCTGCTGCCGTGCTCATGGTCCGAGATATACGCTGTGCTCGTTGCATAGAAAAAGGACCGTCTTCACCTGTAGCGGCTATGGCGCTGATCTCTTGGACCAACAAAGCACGCTCTGATGGTGTATTCCCTTCCTCGATTGCCTTCTCAAAACTACGAAGGAGCATATCGGTTGAAGATTGGTTCATGTCCGGTACCAGGCTGCGGATCTCCTTAACAAATCCCTTTGCCGCCTCGTTCCCTGTGTTCCAGATCTTCTCATCGTCAAGTTCCAGCAACTCCGACTCCCCGGCCAGGTCAAATAGAGGTTCAAAAGCTTCTTGGACTGCCTCTTCGAACAGGACAGAGAAGACATCGGATGTGTGCAAAGCAAGAAGAACGTTCCCCAGCTCACCGATATCCCCCAATGCATCCTCGCTTAATTCAGCAATGGCATCCTGGAGTGCTTTTCCTTGAAGCTCAAGGATTTCCATAATCCGGTCTTCACCCTGCTTGTATAACTCTTCAAGCAGCTTGCGCTCCACATATGTCAGCTTAAGGCTATCCAAAAACTCATCGTCATCAGCTTTGGCGATCAGTTCCCAACAAGATTTACACATGGATGCCCACCTCAGCAGATCCCTTTCGTAATAGACGCTTGGCTATGATCGAAACGCGTTCCTGCAGGTCGTCGGCGTCCCCCGTTCCCTCCGGATCAAGAATAGACGGTTGGCTTCCAGCCAGCTGAGCAATCGGCGTATCCAGGTATTCCTGACTGAACTTGCTCTCATCGATCGTCGTGCCAAGGACATCCTCTGCAATTGGAATCAGGTCACGGATGAGCATAATGCCACGATCAGCAATGAAGTCCAGCATTGCCTTGCGATCCTCAGGATCAATGATGCTCGGTGCCCGGAGCACTGCTTTCACTCGGAAGATTCCCATGGCCGGGAATAGGCGCTTATTGAAGATCTCATTCATGATCCACTTGCGGTAAGGTTCAAAGACCTGCTCTTCAGCGAATGCCAACGCTGCTTGAGCTGTCGCCCGGTTATAGTCTGAGCTTTGGCCAACAAGGATCGGAGGAAGTCTGAAGGATGAAAGAATATCGGCCTTCTTCTCCTTGCCGTATTCCAGGAACAGGGCATCTTGCTGCAGAAGGTCATTCAGCTTATCCATCTTGATTGACACTTTCTCGATCTTCTCGTCCAAAGGACCTCCTGTTTCTTGCCCTTTGGCTTCAAGATAAAGAATGCCACCTTGGGACTGAGATCCTTTGACGTTTTTCAATAACTCCATGGATTGCTGAGTAAGTCGGCCATTAGTCACCGTCAAGATCATGGAGAGCATACGGCCATTACTGAAATAGGACACATTCAGTTCTTCGGCCTCCCGGGATCCGACCACACCCGGGGCATTACCAAACCAACGCGGCTCACCATATGCACCGTCGTTACCGATTCGCAAAGGAATAACCTGGTTACCTTCACCTTCAGTACCAAATAGCCGGAACCACACCACGGACGTTCCTCGCTTCATGGCATACCGACGGGCATAAATCTCTTGTGTAAACTCTTCAACCTGCTTAGTGGAGCTGATTCGACGTCTCCTCTTAATAGTTGCCTTGGAACTTTCCCGGGTATAGCGAACATACTTCGGGTCCATCCGGAAGATCGTCGGAAATTCACTCCCGAAAGGCCAAGCCACTTCCATGTTGGCCATCCCCGTGCTTTCCAAATCTTCGATAAGCTGGCCTATGATCTCTTCAGGATTGTCTTCGAGGTTACAAGTCTCCAAAAAGCGCTCAGCAAGGTTCCATTCGTCTTTGGCCGTTTCATCACTTTCCCCAGGCAAATACTCCAATGCAATCCCATGTCCAGCAATGTTGCGCTTATACGCCTCAATGCACTGCGGAATAATGTTGCTGTTCTTCACAAGCCGCCTGCAGCTGATTGGATCATTGCCAGGTTCAAACGGTAACAGGCCATGATGATCGTATAAGCTGTCGAATACGTCGGGTAGCTGCGCACTGGACGGAATGTGCTTGCCTTCTTCCTTTCCAAAAGGAACCCATGTTGCATTGCCCTCACTCAATTAAATCCACCCCGCTCCCCCATTGTCTCCTTCATGCTTCGATTCCTCCTGTTGCTGTTGTTTTTTCTTGAACCATTCAAACCACTTATCAGCTACTTGCCGCACTTGCAGGGCAATGGAATACGCCATGATACGGTCGTCATGGCAGCCGCTATCCGCTTCTGCCTTACCGTTCTTATCGATAAACGTCATACACTCACCGAAAAGCTCAGGACAATAAATATCGTAAAGCTGATCCCGGATCGCTTCTTTTAAATCACTGATCATTACAGGCCGGGTTGCTTTGTTGGTTTCCCAGCCAAGCCGCCCTTTCTTGTGTAAGAACAGCAGCGGGTAATGACAAGTGTTGAACAACGTATTCAGCACGGATTCACCGGTGTTGTTGTTCTCAACAGCCAACAATGCTGTGTTGTAGTACAAACCGAGCCTGTTAAGCTTTTTACCGTACAAGTCCGTGTCCCATTTGCCGTGAAGAGCAGCGCACATTTCGCCTGTACGTGCATCAATCACATAAGCCGCGTCATAGTCGCCATCCTCGGTTCCCTTGGCTGTATCCGCAGACAGAATGTACCGTTTCCCCTGCTCTGGCTGGCGATAGATCACCAGTTCTCCGGTTGGTGTTGGATAAACCCGATCCTTCACATAATCGATTTCATATCGGCTGCCTTTAAGCGTAATCGCATCCCGAAGCCGTTTAATGAACTTGTTATCAAATACACCTTCACCGGACAGCAGGAAAGCTTCATCTGGCTCGGATGGGTATTCCTGTTCAAACTGTCGCGAGTCTCCGCCGCAATCGTTTCGAATGGTGTAGCGTCGCCACTGCAACTGGTCGTCATCCAGTCCGTATTTGGCCTTCAGCTCCAGTTCATCTTCAGTGAGCTCAAAACCAGGGGGAATAGGTTTACGGTAATCAGGCATTTCAAACCATGCAAAAAAGAGCGGAGAAAAATCATTCTCGCCCTTGACCGCTGCATCCCATATTGCTTTGAACTCTTCCATGCCGTTCGCTGTGGATTCGATAATTCCAATGCTTCCTGCTTCCTTGGACAATGCAGCCAAGAGCGATAGAAGATGCTTCTTCTTTTTCTTCGCTGGCCAGAACGCAACTTCGGAAGCATGCAGATAGTGAATCGTGTCCGAACGGGCCAGAACTCGGCTTTCTGCCGTTTGTACAGTAATCTTTGATTTCAGCCCGGGATTCCTTCGGCGGTCTGCCGTCCGGATCGCGGGGTTCTCAAAGGTCAGCTTCTTGGCATTGTTCTTACGAGTCATCGGCTGGATAACTGCAGGCACCTTTTCATAGTAAAGCTGAAACATATCGAATAGGTTGCTTGAAGCATCCGAAGACTGAGCAACGATGAAAGCATTCTTTGCCTCCTGCAGGGACGTAAAATAGTAGATTAACGCCTCTGTCACCGTTGAAAAGCCCATCTGCCTCGCCTTCAGAATAATAATTCGAACGGGCTTCCCTGCTTCTAAATCCTCAAATACCTTGGTAGCATAGCGCCGCTGGGCATCGTTGAGAACCAGACGGACCATTGCACCGGATTTGTTCTTGATCTTGAGCATGCGGAAGCAAAACTGTTCGAAGTCCATCACGATCGCTTTCAATTCGGCCAGCTTATCCGGACGCTGCTGCAGCTTACGTTTAATCCGGAGACGGTGTTCCTTTGCTAATGCAATTACCAATCTAAATCATCCCCATCATCTTCATCTTCGTCACCTTCTCCCCCGTTATCGCCGCCGTCACCCAGCACCTTGTATCTGTCCAGTTCAAGACGTTCACGTGCGATTCTCAATTTCTCTTCCTCTTGCTGAAGGCTGGCAATCAGATTGATAACCCGCAGCTTCTTGTCCCTCGTTTTCACCAGGGCTTCCTCTTGTTTGAGGATCTTGTCCAGCTTGGACGTAACTACAGTCGTAATCTCGGTTACTTTCATGCCTTCAGTGACGACAGGTACCGTTATCTCCTTCCCCGTTTTGGGACTTGTGATAGGCACCTTGTCCTTGCGCTGCATAAGTTCCTGCTTGGTCTTGCGCTCCTCGTCAGTCAAACCTTCTTCAAGCAGCTTGACCCGTTTCATGTGCCGGCGTTCCTGAAGAGTTAGCATTTTAAGTTGTTCCTCAAGCTGCACAACTGGTGATGTGTCGATCTGATCGAACATATCTTGTTCATCAGGCTCCAACGCATCCAGGAAGATTGTTTCATACATCCCTGTCTTCAGCGCCTTCTTGTTTCTGTATGGACCACCAGGGCCACCGCTGTTCCCGATCGCATTTTTATTCCCGGGAGGGGCACCGCCACGATTGCCGGCTGCATTCTTGTTACCCTTGGGCGCTCCCCTTGATTTCGGAGCGTTCCCATTCGCTCCATTAGGAACGCTCCCTTTGGAAGATCCCAAAACGCTCCCATTCAGCTCATCTTCCCAACGATCCATGGATTTCCACTTGCGGACCCTAGATTCGGGAATAGAAAGAGCGGCGGCGATGTCTTTTAGCTTCATCGTTCCGCCGCTCTCCAGCCACATCTGTTTAGCTTTGTCCCGTTCAGGACTGCGTTCTCTGGCCATTACATTACCACCACCCCCGTTATAAGCTTCCGAAGCTTGTAAATTTCCCCTTCCCTTTTTCTATCCAACAGTGTAAATTCAGGGCACGAAGGAGGTGAAGCCCTATGTTAGAACTTGGAGTAACAATTCAAGAAAATTCTAAAGGTGAGTGGGAAATACATACGCCCCCATCTGTCTTTCCGCCACATGGCGTTGTTTCAAGACCTTATCCTACAAGAGAAGAAGCCTTGCAAGCAGCCAAAGAAAGAATCTATGAATAATTCATAATTCGTCCTGCTGAAGCTTGATATCCAGTTCGATTAGTCGTTCCAGATCCTGAACGGTCTGCATCTTTATATGTCCAGCCTGTAGGTCCTTAACCCACTGGGCAATGGCAGCTTTAACGATTTTGCGGTACTGCTCCTTGGATTCCAGGATCCCTTCCATCACGGCGAGCTCATGCTGCAATAAATCTTCATCTTTTGTTCTCATGTGGTTCCCTCGGCTTTCCTGTATGATGGAATGCGAGATAGCGGATGTCTGCATAAATGCCGCGCGCGGCGGGCCGCTATCTCAGCCGGGGGATACCCTGGGTGATCAGGGGGACGTTACAGCGTCCTCCTTTTTATATTCGCAATGGTTATCTAAATGGGAGTTATAGACATAAGAAAAACCACCTAATTAGTAGGTGGTTAATACTGAACTATCGTTTCCCGTTAGTTGAACAAGAGGAGATTTCTCTATTGCGAGCTTGTACTAAGGTATTTATCTTTAAAAATTGGACTTAACTCACTCCATACATCAAACTTATTACCATCTAAATCAGAGAAAATAAAATTCCTTCCGGAATGTCCTCTATTTTCAATTGTACTAACTCTAATCTGTTTATCACTAAACTCTCTATGTATTGCTTCTAAAGCATGTATTCCATCAACTTCAAAAGTTAATGAAAAACGCTCAACCCCGTATATATCGTAGAAATTCGAACTTTGATTTTCTTTGGATTTGACAAGGAAAATACTTTGGTTTGCCAAATTAAGAATGGCTTTGTCCTCATCAATATAGCTTAACTCTGCCCCTAATTTGTGTATATACCAATCTGATGAAATTTCCACATTTGATACTGGAATATAAGTAGTTCCTACCCTTAATAATCTTTCACTCATATTGTTCGCCTCCTGTAATACACTTAGTTAAATACATTCTCCAATTGAATACCTTCCCCCTTTAATACTCTTAATTCCCTTTCTGTGTGATCACAATTTCTGCTGTTATTCGAACAAAGGCAGCCGATCACTATGGTCGACTGCCTCCTTGGTTTTACTGGCCTAACGTTTCCCGTTAGTTCAATAAAACAGCCAATCAAGTTGATCGGCTGGCTGCGTTCTTTGCATTATTACTCTGTCAACTCACGGTATTTCTACGCTTTAAGTAATTTTTGTATATTAGACTTTCACAATTCTAGAATATCACTACGATATTCTATTCTTAAGTCCTCAAGCAATTTATTCAAACCAAACCATAAGTTCTCACACAATAGATAAAGCTCATCCTTATCAGTCAGCTCACCACATATTACTTTTGTTGCTAACTCAACATATCCTTCTGGCTTGATAGGTTGTTCTATAGATTCTTCCAGAGTTACGGATCTACTAGTATAATATTGTTTGTTCAACAATCCAATCAATTTAGCAAGTTGCCATGTGAAATCAAACACAGCACGGGGAAGATAAGAGAGGTTATTCGAAACTTTGGCATTTCGGATCTTGCCCATCGTTTCATATGGCTCCCAAATCATAAATTCTGCAATTACTTCTCTAAACTTTTCGTCAGGTACTGAGAGCACAATCTCCTTAGCCTTATAAAATATGCCATTTGGATCGTAAAGGGAGGTAATATGTACGAAGCTCCCTGTTCTAATCGCCCATCCGTCGTCCACCATGCTAGCCTGATGAAACCATTCGGATTTCTGTTTTGTAGAAATCTCTAGTTTGTAAGGATGAAAAATTAATTCACGGTTAGGTATATTCGCTCCATCTCTACTAATGATGTGCAATTCTATATCTGAATAAGGCCCCTCTTTTGCTAGAGCAATTGAACCATAAATACCAATAGCCTCGATGTCCTTATCGTA
>NZ_NPBR01000008.1:0-419539 GCF_002276415.1 Paenibacillus sp. 7523-1
GTTAGCTTAACAAGATTACTTTCAGCAATGACATAGTTTCTTATATAACTACATTTTCTCTTCGCTTAACCAAAGCAGGCTCAATGCCTGTCACTTCCTGGTACCGCTGTTTTATGACATCGCAGAACTTCGGATCGATCTCCATCGTTCTGCAAAGGCGGTCCATCTGATCACAAGTCATCAGCGTGGACCCGCTGCCTCCGAAGAGATCCACAACGATATTCCCAGGTCGGCTGCTGTTCTTAATTGGTATGGCCAATAGTTCCAGCGGCTTCTGCGTTGGATGAACGTACTTGCCAACATCCCCGCGGGATACTTCCCAAACCGTTGATGGTTCAGCTTCTTCAACGGGTAGACCTGCTCGCCAAACTGTGCTTTGCCGGCGATCCCCGTACCACGATGGGGCCTTCTTCTTCAAGTGGGCATAGAAAACAGGTTCATGCTGCCAACGATACTGCGACCAACCGAACGATGCCGCATTCTTAACCCATACACACTGACTCCGCACAACAATACCTGCAGCATTCATGGCATCTTCGAATTCTCTCTGATAGGACGAAGGATGGAAAACATAAATACCTGCTGCGGGATCCATCAAACTGGCATAACGTTCAAAAACGGCATGCAAAAAGCCCACAAATTCCTCTGCAGGCATATTGTCATTTTGTATGCTGCTGCGACCGTCGGCAGCCAAACGCGCCGAGTCACTCTCGATAGCAACGTTATAAGGTGGATCCGTCACAACCAATGCCGCCAGCTCTCCATCCATCAAACAGCCGACATCCTCTACACTGGTCGAATCTCCACACATCAATCTATGTGGACCAAGCTGCCAGATATCCCCCCGCTGCGTCTCAGGTACCTGGATATTATCCAATGCACCTTGAACATCGAAGTCATCCTCAACCACTGGATCCTCAATCTCTGTATCCGAAATCGTCCCAAACTCTGCGATTAGGTCCTCGAACTCCTCCTGGTCGAAGCCTGACAGTGTCAAATCTGCCCCGCTCTCCTGCAGCTCGTCCAACAACCTGCCCAACGCCTCATCATCCCAGCGTCCTGATACTTTATTCAACGCGATATTCAGGAGCCGTTCCTGTTGATCGTCGAGATCCACGACGGAAACCTGCAGCTCAGTGTGGCCCTGCTCATTAACCATGATCTTATAACGTTGATGGCCACCGACCATGTTTCCTGTACGTTCATTCCAGACGATCGGCTCCACATAACCGAATTCTTCGATGCTACGCTTCAGCTTTTCATACTCGGGATCGCCTGGCTGAAGGTCAACCCGTGGGTTATACGCTGCTGCATTAATCTGATCGATCGGCACGATTCTGATGTTCATGTCTTCGCACTCCTTTAAAAAGAGGTGACTCTTTTGAGAATCACCTCTGTTACGTTAAAAATTTAGTCAAGCCATCTTGTATATGTGTTATCTGGTATCCCGGGTTGCTTATCTTTATAGGCACGCATCATACACATACTTGCCTCACCAGCAAAATATGAAGTGTATTTACCAGCAGGATGTCGATATCCTTCTCGATGGAGCCAAGCATGATGTAGTGAGCCTGCAAGCGTTAATGTACCTACAGAGGTATTACTCAATGCCTTGGGATTTACAATAACCGATAGCGAGTTTGTTTCAGGATCAGAGGCATTTAGACCTTTTATTGTAAAGTTCTGCCCAGTAGGTTCCTGATATTTTATATAAGCCTTGGCTACTCTGTTAAATCCATTTGCTTGAATCTGAGTCGTAAAACCAGCCATCTGAACCTCTGCTGCGGCACGGCCGTTAGACAATCTGTCTTGGAACCATACAGGGGATAAATTAAAACGAGCATACTTATTAACGCAGTTTGCATAACTCGAAATCTCCCCTTCATTTATCTGCTCTTGATGCTCCAACCAAGCGAGAAGTACAATACCGATCATTTGTCTTAAACGCGTTACTTGGGTATCAGTAAATCGAGTGTCTACATAAAAAGTCATGCTTGCAGGCATAGGGTCTTCCGTTGGTGCAACAGGCACCGTAACACGTATAACCCTATACTCAGGATGTATAAAATCTGTTCCCTTATTAATTAGATCACCCATAACCTACCTCCACTTTCATGATAGGCCATTGTATGTTTAGTGTAGGATTTCGGGTTGGGCCGCCGGTCTATTTGTGTTGAGTTGGTTTCAACGTTTGGGTGACCATCTGATTCGTTCATACGCTCACTCAGTTGCTGTTCTCCGCTCGTCTATGGAATGATTCCTGTATTCGGTTAGGCAGGCTTAGCATGGCTCACATTCTGTTGTATGAGAGCAAAAGAGAAAAGCACCTTTAAGGCGCTAATTTCGAATGATCAATTTTGTTAGGATAAGTCCAGCCTACTTGTTTCATATCATATTCAAATAATACTGTTTTTAAATCATTGTTTATAGAATATAGAACTTCCTTTCTGTTTATATAATCTCTAAATATTTGTAACCTTTCACCTATAAGTGTTGAATAGTTGAAAATAACTTTTTCTAATATAATTTCTTTCCCCTGGTCTCCTCTTAAGGGTTGTAAGGGTATAAATATCTCTACGCCCTTCTCTATTACCCCGACGTTTACATTTAAAGTTTCTTCATCGTATACTCCGCTCCTACAAATAGAAGCATCTATAGAAATGCTACAGTTGAAAATTAATTCAGGAATACCAAAGTGAGCAATTTTTAAATAGCCTACTTTTATCCCACCGTATTGATCAATTTCAGCTTCTTTCAGAAGTAAATCATAACCTTCTGTTCTTATTACTCTGCTATTCTCATGAGTAGTAACACCTTTTAACATTAAAGTTGCGTTAAAATCCTGAATATCCACGTATGATCTGTTTTGTTCAATATTCTTTTCCTGATCAATCTCCCTTTGTTTTTTAAATTGATAAAGAGCAATCAACACCGCTCCAATCAAACCGAGGAAATTTGCCAAAAAGCCTAGCCAGTCACCTGTATCACCGTTAAGTCCCGGTGCTTTCCAACTAAGCAAACCATAATTAATGACTACTGGTATTAATAATATCAGAATGATTAATTTCAATAATTTCAAAGTAGACTTTATCCCCCTCGTATTATTATGAGGAATATTTTACCTCCCTAATACAAACTGGTCTACTGCAAAATTGTTTAACTCCATCCCATCTGCCCCATACACAACCTTTGCATTTCTCTGGCTGCTTGTTGGGTCGTGCTCGTTTCCTTTTACGTCTTCTGCTGCTAATCACTTCAATTCCTCCAATAAAAAAAGCCGATCCAGTGAAGGAACGACTTTAAATGTGATATGTATGTTGTTGGTGTTGCGTCCTAAAAGCACGCGCCCGAAACGGTCGCCGCAAAAACGCTGCGCTCTTTGCTTTAAAAGCATACGTACTTTGTAACTATAGAGAAAGAACAAGACCATTTTAACGAAGACACAAAATCAAGGTCAATTTTTGATTTGTCCTTCATCAGCGAAGAAACAAATACCATATATGTTTTACTCTTTATTGCTCATTAATTCGATTATGCACTCGTCTTTACACTTCCTGATTTCTTTGAAGCAGATAGTTTCTCTTTCATAACCAGAAGCATTTCTACCAGTTCATCCCGGCTAATAAGTCTGACTCCGTTTGACTTCGCAAGCTCATAAGCCTGTTGAGTAAAATTACTGTTGGTAATAACCCATGCACCAGATGCTTTATAGTGTGCCTTAGCCCCCTGAACTTCTTGAACAGCTTTCAACCCTACATTCTTTTTATAACGCTTGGCTTGAACCACAATCCGTTTCCCATCTTTGGACATAATCAGATCTGCTCCAAAGTCACCTGCTGCCTTTGTAACTTCAGCCTTGTAGCCCTGGGAGCGAAAAAGATGTCCAAGATAATGCTCAAACTGTACCCCATCCATTTTATCGATCTCAGCTATGCCAGACCGCTTCAGTCGCTCAGCACGTTTCTGTTGGATAACGACCATTATAACAATAACTCCAATGACACCCAGCAATCCGACAACCAATGATGCTTGCCATGATCTTGTTACCGAATAGGTTCCAATAATTCCTCCCAACATCGCCATACCAGCTAACCCTTGGAACAATTCTTCTTCCTGCTTCGCCTTACTCTTCCTTCTTGCCATCATTTCTTCCCCCAAGTATGTATATTGTCCTGAACACAATTCGACACTTGGGACTAATTTCCTGCCTTGTATAGAAAAAAGCGAGAAGAGGAACGCCCCAGTCATATGCCGCCTCGTGCGGCTGTGTGTTTCATTCTCGCTTAATTTCCACAATACAAATATATCACCTAAAAAGTCCAACGAAGTGCCATTCTTCATTCAAAAATAGATTATTAATCAGTCACTGATTTAATAGCGAATAGTTCCTTTATGTAAATTCTATGTAAATTTATATATGAATCTACCTAAATTTTGCAACCATAGATTTCTAATGCTATAATATTCCTGTAACAACCAAATTCTATGAAAAGAGGTATGAATCTATGAAAAAGGTTAAGCAACTGGGAATCGCATCATTATCTGCACTCTTGTTGTCCTCATTTACTCTACCCGCTTTTGCTAGCGCTCAAGTTGCGAATGGAAATTCTACTAATTCGGGAACACAAATCGAATTACCATCTGGCCCAATCAATCTAGACAAAAGAATTGAACTTGAACTTAGACAAGTAGATTACGATACTCTCTTTAGAACGGTTGGCGCTGAGCTTGGTATTACATCAACTTCAGGCGATGTTACTACACAAGGTTGGAAGACAAAACTAGCAAAAGAAGTAGCACAAGAATTGATCAAAAAACTCAAAAACGTTGGGTCACGTGCTTGGAATGAACAGATTAAAGTATACGTAGACAAATTGCCATTGACAGCTGGTGCAAAAACTACTCTTAAAACATATCTTAGTTACCAGGTACTCATGCAGGCATTGGATATTATGGTAGACTTCACAGGAACTGCAGAGGATGGCCTCTCTAACGCATTACAATCGGTTGGTATTCCGGCATGGTTAAGCGATCCAGCTGCTAGAGCTATTGTATTCTTCCTACTGTAAAACACCAATATTTAAGGGGGACTAAACGTGTACATACTTCCATTGATCATACTAATAATTACAGGTTTAGTATCCATAATTGATATTTTATTCGGCTTAAAAGAATCGGGCGAAGGTATCAGAATATTTGTCAACGTCTCGCAAGCTCTATTCTTCTTGTCGATACTATTCTTTGTAATAAAGATGCCTACCCGAAAGAAGTAAGCATCGAAAAAGGAGAGCTGGATAAACAGCTCTCCTTTTTTTCGATACGTTAACATACGAATTCTTGGCTTAGCTGAGTATCTTCCGCTACTTCCAATTTTAATGCAGCCGCTAAAATACTAATTGCCTCATTCTTTAATCTTCTGAATGTACTATCGCTAATTCCCATCTCTCCGCAGCTGATGTAATCAAACTCACCTTCATTATCGAGAAAGCTCCGCTGAATGACCTCTCGTTGAACTGATGATAGTCTCTCCATTGCCAAACTGAGGAGACGGTCTTTTTCCTTCAGTTCAGCTTCCTTGTCCACATTATAAATTGCGATTCGTTCGGTCTGTTTACTAATTGCATTTGTAGATTGGTGTTCTCTATATACATATGCCTGCGTGATCTGTGCCTCGCGACGGATGAAACCGATCTGCCGGTACTGCCGAACAGTTTCCAAATATTCCTCCACAGCGCGGCGAGTAGCTTTTTCGTCGATCGGCAGTATGTTAAACGTCAGTTGTAAGTTGTTTTTTCGTCTTTTCCCCATTATGATCCCCTCACCCGTGGTATAATTTGGTGAGGTATTTTCGATGTGTCCCCCGCCGTGCCGCCAAGCTTGCGGGGGATATTTGTTATTCCGGAATGACTTTACTGCAGAACAGATCCCACTCCGCTTCACAGTCTTCAGCACTCCATCCACTTACCAGTTCTTCCGGATAACCATATTCCAGAAGTAAAGCTCTATGATCTCGTTGCAAAACTACCACTCACCTCCGCGCCTGCTGTACTTCTGGCTGCCATTTAACTGCCTTGGTGCCGTTACGCTTTTTGGTCCCTTGCTTGGATGCTCAGGTGGATGCTCAGCCCCTATTGCCTTCAGGTGTTGCTCTATCCGTTCCTTGGTCCACGTTTCCGTCTTCACGCTTCTGTAATTCATCATTAGATCCTCCAATGCCTTCCTGCAGATCAGTTAGTAATGTATAAGCAACCGCATTGCGTTGATGATCGTTGCTTTTCTGTTTAATTCACTTTTAATTTTCAGAGACTTTTCTATTAATTCTAAAGAATTACCACATTGCGGAAGAATCTATCGAATTGCCACATAATATATACCAAAACTTATTGGGGGTATGTTTCATGGCGAGACTGCTAGATGCTCGAACCTCTCAAAATGCAAGCTATGGTAATACAATCTCAATCCCCTTACCAGCCAACACTCCTGTTGCTATCGGAGAGGTTGGCCTAGATGCAACTGACGCAGATGGAAACATACGCGTACAATTATCTGGTATAGCCGAGCTCGCGTTCCCTACGACCCCACCATTTGACTCCGTGATTGCATTTTCTATTGGACGAGGTACTGATTCGCTTGTTGCCTACGCCTTGTATTCGGTCAGTGTCTCAGAAGCAAACCCGAACGCTGTACAAGTCGTCACCATTAATGCATCTGATTTTGATGTCCCATTACCACCATCAAATGAATTGGTTTACACCTTATATCTTTTTTGCACAGCTGATGCCACTCGGATAGGTATGGAGAGTTTTAATGCTGTTGCATACTCGGATTAGTTCCGTCTAAACTAATCACCCCGGCCAACATTGCCGGGGGATTTTGTTATGCGGAGAGGTTACGCTACCCCGCTGCCTGCCATTGCTTCCTTAACACGTTCCTTATACTTGGTTAGCTTGCTGCTGAACTGGCCAGACGTTAGACCAACGCTATTCGCGATTTCGCGCCATGTAACACCTTGGTCCCGCTTCTGTTCAAAGAGATTAGGGAAATCAAGTGGCATATCAGGGAATGTAGGACGCTCTGTGATGATGTATTGTTCAAGAGCATCTTTGTCGATTTCACCCGAAGCCCCTTCTGGACCTCCTTCTGTTTCCTCAGAGGTAAAGTCCATTTCCTTCGGCTCTGATTGCCCTTGGCTGTCATCTTTCATCCATTCTGGAATATCATCACCGTATGGATCGTTCGGATCAGTAACGTAACCTTCAGAAGGCTGTTGTTCGGACGCTTCTGCGCCGTCTTCATCAGTTTTTTGGTCTTCACCTTCCGTTTGCTCCTGGGAAGCTCCTTCGGCTTGCTCAGCGCCCTTTTCGTCCTCCTCCTGCTGTTCTGGCTGCTTGTCTTCTCCGTTGAACAGTTCCGCTTGATTCTCATCCCGTTCTTCTTCGCCAGTTCCTTCAATTCGAGTTACTACTCCAGACGCATCTGTTGTTACGCGTCGTCCTCCATCCCATTTGCGATACATATCGTCCCGACCGTCCTCATCAAAATCAAACGCAGCCTGCGGATCTCCCAGAATAACGTGGATCTCTTTGTTCAGGCATCCAGTCAGGAACTGAAGGTTTTGCTGAGCCACTTTGTGAGGAATCGTTAATTTCAGTTCCACATCTTTATCACCGAATACAATTTTCTTGTCCGTAGTTGCCATAAATTTTGCGAAATCATTTGCCATGATTGTTCATCCCCTCAAATTTTATGATTATGAATAGTCCTTGATCTTCACTTCGATGCGTGGCCTGATGCTATATCTCTTTTGAGCAAACACCTCCACCACCTGGCTATCGTCCTTCCAGATAACGCCTTTGAGCGCGTCCTTTACGCCCTTCAGATAATTGTCCACGTCCGGCTTACTCACTGGGCGGATCTCACCGTTCTCAGCCAATGCTGCTTTCTTCTTGCTGAAGGACTTAGGTATTGAGCGATACACGGTAAGCACCATTCCAAGCGGCCCTTCCAACAATGTAGCGGGTGCATGTTTAGCTGCCGCTAGCCGTACATAGTCTTTGTAATCCTTGGACTTCTTTGGATCATAAAGCCGAACGAAACCTCCCTGCGTTGATGCTCTAGGTCGCCCCTGCGCAACTGGCTCTCCGTACACAGTGAAAGTGATCATGCGCGCCGCCGTCCTTTCATTCTTTCCTTCCTCCGTTGTCGTGCCGGCAACATGTCCCGTTTGATGACAAACACCTCGGCCAGCTTTCGCCCGTCATCGCCCCGGACAACGTAACTTAAATGCGTTTGGTGATGTGAATCAATTAGCTTTTGCATGAGGCGCCTCCAGCTCAGGCCATTTGCCTGCAATTGCACCAAACTCAGCAATCCCCTCCAGGAGCTCAGTTTGATCAATTCCCGCAAATTCGGTCTGCAGCTCGTCTTGATCGGGAACTTGTCCCGTCCGGACGAAGCGATGCTTCATGTATTCGTACACTGACCATCTGGTCCATGGACTTCCCATTGGGCACGGACTTGGTCTCGTTGAATTCCCCATATCGCCGTTCCTCCTTACGCATACTTCCGTTTCTCTATCTTTCGGGGCTGCTGCTGTGGTGGCGTTGGCCCAAATGAATCGTTATGAGTCCGTTCGTAATTCACAAACTTATTAAACTGCTTCAGGAACACCAGCTCCACGGTACCAACTGGGCCATTCCGCTGCTTTCCGATGATGATCTCGATGATGTTCTTCTTTTCGGATTCTTGGTTGTAGTAGTCGTCCCGGTACAAAAACGCTACGATATCCGCATCTTGCTCAATTGAACCCGACTCCCGTAAGTCGGACATCATCGGACGCTTGTCCTGGCGTTGTTCTACTGCTCGGCTGAGTTGAGAAAGGGCAACCACAGGAACATCTAATTCGCGGGCCAAATGCTTCAACGTCCGGCTGATCATGGACACTTCTTGTTGGCGGTTCTCGCCAGCCTTTCCACGTCCTCCAGCAACTTCAATCAGCTGCAGGTAATCAATCATGATCAGAGCTAAACCTTTTTCCTTTTTGAGTCTCCGGCACTTGGAACAAATGTCTTGAATGGTGATCCCTGCCGAGTCGTCCACATAAATATTCGTTTCAGCCAGTATGCCGACAGCTTTGGCCATATCGATCCAGTCCTTATCTTGCATGTCGCCCATCCGGATCGAACTGGCATCAATGTTTCCCTCGGAACTGACTAAACGCTGAGCAAACTGCCGGTCGGACATTTCTAAGCTAAAGAGTGCAACTGCTTCGTCTGTCTTCTTTGCCACGTTTTGTGTGATGTTCAGGGCAAACGCTGTTTTCCCAACAGAAGGTCTGGCTGCTACGATGATCAGATCACTACGCTGCAATCCGCCTGTGATGCTGTCCAAGTCTTTAAAACCAGTGTGCAACCCGTTGACGATACCGTTCTTGACGTTGTATGCCCGCGTCTCCACGTCATCCACAAACCTCATCAGCACATCCTTGATTGGCTTGAAATCATGCTTGGGTGCAGCACGATCAGCTATCTTGGCTTGCGCTTGTTGTGCGCTTGCCAGCAACTGTGGGACCTCTGTTCCGGAAGCAGCTTGTTGAACCTGCAGAAGGCTGGTCTGGATGAATTCTCTGCGGATCGCCATGTCTTGCAACTGCTCAAAGTAATAGCCGGCATTGGCTGTCGTCGGAACGCCTTGAGCCAGCTTGGCGAGATAACTGACCCCGCCTATGTCTTCCAGTTCACCTTTGTCTTTCAACCGTGAACTCAGTGTTACAAGGTCGACTGGCTGCTTAGCCTCGGCCAGCTCCGCAATCGCAATGTAGATTAGGCGATGAGCTTTGCCATAGAATGCATCGTCCGATAGTCCTTCTGCCTGCTGCATAACCTCATCGGGCTTTAAGAGCATCGCTCCCAGCGCTGATTGTTCGAACTCCATGCTGTGTGGGAGATCAATTCCCATTCCGAAGTTTTGCAAGTAAACCATCCTTCCACCCCGGTGGCGGCAGTGTCGCCTTTGCCCGGTTCGCTTCTCGTTGCTCCAGGTAAGTCCTAGTCGTTTCTAATTCCCGTTTCCGTGCTGCCTGATCTGCAGCAAATCCTCTGATCTCGGAGATCTTGGGATAAAAACTGCTAATTTTGATATGCCGCTCAACGTTTTGAACTGCCGTTTCAAATGGGAAATCCTCCAGCTCCTTCAGGTGCCGATCGATGTTCTCTTCACTGGTGATAAAATTCGGGTATTCATCGCTGATTAACATGAACAATCGAATCACTTCAGCCCTTTCCACGTGCCTCCTCCTCTCTCAGCATTTGTTGCAAACGATTCTTATTTTGCTGCTGCCGGTTTAATCCACGAGGACGAGCAGCTGATTGTGTTTGTGGGAAAGCAACGGTCTTGTTAGGTTGCTGCTGCATTGCCAGATGGTTTGCCCAGGCTTCCTCGATACCCTCGACGTAGTATAAAAAGCTCTTGGGGAGCTTGAAGCTGTCTCCCTCACGAATACGTTTTGCCTCAAGTAGGCTTGCCATAGTTCGGATGGTAAAAGGGTTAGGCGTACCTCCGGCGACCATCTTACCCATGGCTGAACGTTCGTTTGAAGAGACGTGAAATTCAAGCTTGTTGTGCATCTTGCAATAGGCATCTAGTAATCCGACCATTCCATCCTCTCCGGAAGGAACGGGATTCAAAATGTCATCCCACGATTCGTCATTAGTAGTTGTAGTAGTAGTAAGATCTTTAATATCTTTTAGATCGGACATATTTGTCTGATCACTATCCAAAATGGGTGGGTGATCGGACATTTCTGTCTGATCACTTTGCGACTGATCGGACAAATATGTCTTATCACTGCATTCGTGATCGGACACTTTTGTCTGTTCACTTTCGACTGATCGGACATTTTTGTCCGTTCTCTTTTTCGAATTTCGGACCTTCAATATCAATCCTCTGGGAGCGCGTGTCACATCAATGTACTGATGTGTTTCAAGTGCATCCATCCAGCGACTAACGGTTTTGTCATTGACTCCGAAGTATCCAGCAATCTCAGACAGCTTCATTGGCTTGCCACCCAGGACAATGCCCCAGACAGTTCCCTCCTTCTCCTGCTCCATTGTTGTGGAGCTGATGCACCAGAGGAAAAGCCAAATCGCGCTGCCTATTTTCTTGTAGTGGTCTGGCTCCAAGAGTCCGGAATACATCGGAAACGGGTAACTGCCTTGTTGAGGCATGTGAGTCATCCCCTGTCGTCCCTTAAGTAGATCGTTGGGTATTTAGCACGTACAACGGTAAATCCGGGATAAGCCCGTTCAAAGTAATCGCGAACCTCGCTCTTAAACTTTGTTGGATCCGAATCCATAAGCCTCCATATTCGATCACCGATCATACTGCGTAAGAACGGTTGACCGGTGATCGGTTCATGGTTACTCATTCAAATTCAACTTGCTTTGAATCAGTGTTCTCTCCCACACTTTCAGATGAGCTACTTTCATCTGGTTCGCCAGGCGTAATGTCGATGAATGAATCGTCAGAAGGTGTAATGTCCTTCCGGCTTGTTTCGTCCTGCGTCACAGCAGAAGCAATCTCTACACTGATCGGCAACCACTTCCAGCCAGCACGCACGACTGTCTTCTTGCACATTTCTGTGTAATCAGTCACCCATGGGCCATTGTTGGAAGCCTTAGAACGTTTCCGATGGGCTTCAATCTCGCTGATCGGCATGTAATGAATGAAATGACCACCGTCATTGAACTTGGCCACCATATAAGCTCCAATGATTTTCCCAGATTCAACTGGCTTGGAGTCCTTCCGCAAGAACCACGGCACGTGTTTCAGATTCTCTTCAAGACCGTATGTCAACTCTATGAAGTCATTTTCATAGACTTCGTGCGCAGAGATGGATTGAATGTTTCCTGACCGTCTGGCCAAATCTATCATGCCCTTGTAACCGATGATGAACGTTGCTTCTTTGCCGTATGGGATGATGTAACAATGACCGATCAGTCCAGGCTCCAGTCCCAATTGCGCGGACTGCATAACGGCTGCCATCAAAGAAGGTATTGAACATTCCAATAGTTTCGGATTAGTCCGGATCGTGGTAAGCGCGATTCGACTTAGCCGTTCGATGTTCATATGCTTTGGCATGGCTTCGGCTATCTGTGATTCCATCCTCTTCAGGTAAGCAGCGATTGTTTGTGATGGATTCGCAGCGGGAGTATTATTGCCCGCTGCCTTGCTCTGGATCTTACTCTCCAGTGATGTTCCGTTTCCTTGTGTCCGTGCCATAGGGCCTCCTTATTTCACCAAGAACCGTCTGGAAGACGTGGTGTTCGCGTATTTTTCGTACAGGTCCGGTTGATCTTTCTTCAACCGCTTGGTGTCTATTCTGGTGGATTCGCTCGACTTCCAGGTCAACAACGTTTCACCGTTGTGTATGGCCAGCTCATTCTCTCCCATAATCGACTTCAGCTCGTTCTCATACCTTTTGACTTGCTCTGCTGCAGCGGCAGCATCTTCTTTTGCCGCGAGTAGTTTGCGAACAAGTCCAGCTTGTTGATCATCTAAGATGACTTCGCTTGCCCGCGCGGATACTGGGTAAAGCTGATTCAGCAGATTTGCAGATGCTTCGCTGCCATCGATCATTGGCGGTATGCCAGGCACTACATGTCGGTTCCAAAACTCGTCCTCGATCTGTATGAGCGAATCAATAATCCGGTCATTTCGTTCGACCAACTTGTATTGGAACTTCTGGCCTCCAATAAGGACTGCAAAATACCCATAATCGACACCCAGAACAGCCATATAATGCTGCAATTGAATAGCATATTCATCAGGTACCTGCTCATCCTCCCACTCACTCATCTTGTAGGCACTGGCTGTCTTACATTCCAGAATCCCGAGTCCGCGTCCACCCTTATCCAAGATCAGCCGGTCCACGTTACCCAGCATGAACTTGTGATTCGGATGCTGATAAAGCTTGTTACTGCGTTGAACCCGTAATCCGGTCTGAACGGTGAATTCCCTGGCTACAACATCTTCAAGCACGTTGCCCCAATACGCTGCCTCTCCAGCCTCATCTGGCTCAATCTGTCCAGTTTTGTCCAGAAACACCCCAACGGGTGATTTATATCGATTTAGGCCAGCGACTGCAGATGCATCCGAACCGCCGATACCTTTACGGCGGATCTTCAGCCATTCATCACGGGCCATGTTCTTTGTACTAGCCGCAATATTCATTGTCATGTTCGTTCCTCCCTCAGATAAAATCGTGAATGCTCATGCCCCGATCAGCGAGTTCATCGCTAATTCTGGGATAATCAGAACCGTAGTCCTCAAGACTTTCACGTTCATCCGAATGAGATTCATCAAACTCAGACATGTGCATCCTCCTTGTTCAGAACAGCCACCCATGATAAGATGACCGTGTACTTATATTTAATTTTCAATGTTAGATGGCCGCCTGCACGCGGCCATTTTTCTTTTTTGTACTCAATGCTTGTCCTCCGAACTTCTGCTAAAATGGAGTTGTCACACAGTATCTTAGTAGAGAGGAAGCAATGCCTATGGACAAAATCCCAATCAGTTTTACACAATTCATGGAGTTCACTACAAAGCAATCTGGTCCGGCTAAAGTTTCAACTGTTCGTAGAGTCAAATACAGTGAGTATTCTCCCGCAACTGATTACTGGAGAGATTTAAGGCTTGCAATAAGAGAAGTTCATGAAAAAAACTATTCAATAGATTACTTAGATCACATAGTTCAGAAAGCCAATGATAAGAAAAAAGCTAATTATGCTGACACCGTTGAACAGTATAAGAAGTTCGTTAAAAACAAACATATTGAATGGTTTCAACCAGGAGATGCTCATTGGAGCTTCAATGATTTATTCATTCGCTCCACTCCTGAGCTCGGTCTATTCATAGACGGAAAACCTCATTTGCTAAAGTTGTATTTTAAAGAGCGAAGCGAAAAATTAGATAAGCGAAAAGCAGCTTCCCCGTTAACTCTCATGACAACTTCTGAACGAGCACATAATGATCAACAAGCATCGATATCATTGCTGAATGTTATGAAGTGTAGGGTGTTTGAATCGACGCCTAATGATGTAACCAGCGACCGTCTTCTTTCATTACAGGGTGAAGCAGCTCATTTCATTCAAATTTGGAATAGTCTTTAAACTTGTTACATTTCAGCCAATTCACCTTGAATTTGAGCGCAGGTACAACAGATGAAGCGACCATTTTCGAGTTCCAGTTCAGCAGCTTCTTCACATAAGCAACAACTTTGTTGGGCCGTCGTTCCAGTGGCGGCTTTCAACTCCTCCACATCCACATCTTCCGAATCATGAACCACAATCTGTCGGTAATCGACGATCACCGGAGCGTTCTCAACGCTAGTGATTAGATGGCTATTTTCATCCAAAACATAATATTCCGAATGAATATGATCCTCGTATTCCTCGCCGACCTGTTTGATCTCGATGACCTCGCGGCCATCAATCTCAGTACCCACTTCAAAAACACGAGTAGGGTTGCTTACTACAGTTAACCGATGAATGATTTGCACACATTGTCCTCCCTTCATATGTACTGCGGTTTCCCGCGACGCCTCACGGCGTTTCGTCCACTACCGCAGTGGACTCATCAGGCGGTAATTTGCTCTATTGCTTTGACTGCTTGGGCCTTGTAAACAAGCGGCAGCTCTTGTAGACTCTCAGCTGCATTCTGCCAACGAAGGAACACGGAAGTTCGCTCGATGCAATAAGCATCTAAGTCGGCCACCACTACTGCAGCAGGTATCTGGCTGTTTGCTCGTAGAGCCAAGGTGGAAGCTACATAATTATCGATGATCATTTTTGCCGTTTGTTCGCTCATACCGATTCCCCCTTGCGTTTTGAATGGGGAGACGATAAAATGTGTAACACAAGAGACTTCAACCAAGTTCTCAACGTAAGTGTCCGCCCTGCCAGGCGGGCATTTTTCATTTCTGCTTCCGCGAACCGAATCATTCGGTTTAGATATTCTTCTGCGTTCGTCATCTTTCCAGGTAACATTCTTTCAGGCTGTTTCTTGATTAGCTTCAGGTTATGCTTTGAATTTCTGCCAGCCTGCAATACCTCTTTTGCCAACTGTTCACGAGACATCCAATCAACCTCACTTCATATATTTTTTTGCCTTCAGATCGGCTCGATGTTCTTTCCAGGTAGCAAACCAGCTGAAGGAATACTCCTTGCACAGCACTGCAGCGAAATGCGTTAGTGCAGTGATCGCTTCGACCGTTTCCATCAGCAGCCGTTTCATGATCAATCGATCTGATTCAGTGAGCTGGTCGCCCGTCTTGTTTATAGGTGCCTCGGATGATAAAGCCAGGACTTCCTTTACTTCTTCCACCGTCTTGAACAAAACTGATGCTCTATGTAAATCCACGTTGTCCAGCCAGGGAGCAAAAGCACCGCCTGTGACTTCCCCCGCTGCTGCGATGTAAAGTTGGCCGTCATCGTAATGTTCGACTGCACCACGCATCAGCTCTTTTGAAGGCTTTCTAGTGCCTTTAATCACTTTTCCAATCTGTGAGCCATCCATGTGAACTGCTTCTCCTGCTTTTGCCAGAGTATCGCCAGTACGTTTGAGAACTTCGCCCAACGCACTGGGAAAATGTCCAATTGTCATACTTGTTATGTCTCCTTTGTCCGATTTAGTTAGATGAATCTGGACAGAGGGCTGATGTAATATTGTGTTGTAAGGTCTTCCCCCAATCCCCTTCATCGTCCGCCGGCAGCCGGTACAGCTACGGCGGTTTTTCTTATATGCTCAAGGTGAGCGTGGGTTGTTTCCTTTAAGGTGTTTAATTCGTCAAACGTAATGTCTTCCGGGTTGTCCGTATGCCGACCGTTATATAACGTTTGCTGGAGCGCTTCATCCGGTTCTATGCCTTTTAATAAGACTCGTATAGCTGCTCCTGCGGCGCATGCTGCAGGTGAGGTTTTCTTGTACCAATGTAGCGACATTAGGCCACGCCTCCTCGCTGCTCCCAATATCCTTTGGCATTGGCTTTCACCCACTCTGTGTGATCGTCGATCCAAGCCATGAGTGAATGAAACGGTACTCTCGGATGACCAAACTCTCTGATCACTGGGAAGTCTTCTCTGTTAAGAAGTTCAGCTGCTTTTGTGGCGCCGATTTTTAGAAACTCCATTAGCTGCTTCTTATCCATCAAGGTTGGATGCGTCTGGGAAGAAGCAAACGGTGATTGCTCAATTGCCTTTTGTACAGCCGACATAATCATCTGTTCCAGTTCACTCGGATTGACTTCAATCTTGAACATAGCTGTGAGTCTCCTTTCTTATTGAGCAACTAACTTAAGCACCTGCTCTTTTTGTAGAGTTTTTGTCCGAAACTTCGCGTAACGCGTAGCGACTAGCTAAAAAAATTTCCTCTTTTTCTTTTTTATAAAGTTGGGCTATTTGTTCAGCACGTTTCGAACTAACTTGTCGTAAACCATTTTCTATTTGTGATAAATATCCAGCTGAAATACCTAGCTTTTTAGCAGCATCTTCAAGGCTCATTTTGGTATCTAGACGAGCCATCTTTACGGAACTTTTCATAAAATGCCTCCTTTCAAAACTTTGCATAACGTGAAGTTAAATTTATATTACATCGCATTTCGCAAAGTGTCAACGCGTATTGCAAAGTTTTATATAATTTATTTTCATTACGCAAAGTGCAAAGTATAATGAATGTGGGTGATGCGCTATGTTCAACGGAAAAAGACTGCGTAATTTACGCAAAGAGAAAGGTCTGACAATGAAGGACCTTGGAAAAACATTTAGTTTGGCAGAATCAACTATTTCAGGATATGAAAATGAAACACGTAAACCGGATCTTGAAACAGTGGACAAGTTTGCTGATTTCTTCGAGGTATCGGCTGACTATCTAATGGGTCGTTCCGTTTCAAAAGCCCCCTCTGGTGGGAGTGCATACATGGATGGCGGTAAAGGTTGGACGGATGAAGAAAAAGAAGTAGCGAATGCAGCAATTCAAGCTTGGAGAGAAATGAAGAAAAAGCAACAGGAGCAGCAAGATAAATAGAATTATTGTAGATCGTTACGAGGTGAGATTTTGCAGGAACTATTCACAATTTTATTCTTAGTTGGTTTTATTGCATTTTTCATATTTTTTATTCTTACAGTTTTAGCAGTTAGAAAGAAGAACGGAAAAGCAAAACTACGTTCTATTCTCACAGGGGTATTTCTTGTGATGTGTTGCGTTGGCCTTTATGGTATTCCAATACCGGTTGAGAGTCCTACCAACGCCGGAAATGAACAATCTACTGTTATTGATCAGCAAGAAAACCAACCGCCCCTCTTCAATATGACAACAGATGAGTTCAAGACTGCATTCAATACAATCGTGGGTAAATACAGATTGAATGATCTTGGTATAACCAAACTCGATATAACAGAGTCACAAGAGACTGATACCAGTACTTTCAATTATAATTTTACTGATGAATTAAGTATGGTTGGTGTTCTAAGTCCAGATAAAAAGATACAAGAAATGATTCTCATCGGAACTGGTGGCTTCGGCGAGAAGACTGGTGCAACACTGATGACAGCGATGGCCACACTTATCATGACAAGCAATAGCGAATACACATATAACGATGCTCAAGATGTTATAAAAGATATGGGTTTACTTAATAGTGATATAGACCTTAATGACTTTGATGGAGCGACTGTTAGGAACGGTTATAAATATCGATATAAGATACAGGACAACAATATCTCTACTTTTGGTATCACAGCTGCTAAGTAAGTCTCTCAAGCCCTTCTGGGCTTTTCTTTCACACTACAGACCGAACATATGTACTGATTTATAAGGGGAAATGGCATTATGATTCCATATTATGAACCAACAGATACAGAACTGTTGATATGTGATTTATACCAAGTGTTAGAAATCAATCATCCACATGAACTGGATATTGATCAAATAGCCTCCCTGTGGGGAGCGGATATCATTTATTACAATGGGAAGCCAAAATCTCACTGGGAAGGTTGGGGAAGTGTTATTTTCCTGAACAAAGATGCGCCGGTTATACAGCAACGAGCTGATTTTTTCCATGAGCTCGCACACATTGTTCGGCACGAAGGGCACCAGGATGATATGCCAGAGCTCTTTGTAGATCTCCAAGAGGTCCAAGCAGCCAACTTCAGATTGATCGCCTCTATGCCCTATTATCTTCTTCCTACGCCGTTAGAGATGACTTGGGGTGAATATATCGGAATTCTTGCAGAAGAGTTCAGAGTGCCCCTTGAGCTCGCTGCAGACCGTGCTGAACAAATTGCCTCCAGGTTACACGAAGAATATCACACCTACCGTGAAGATGTTGAGATGATGAAAAGTAAAATTCAGATGGCCGTCTCTCTATTTCGTTCATCACAACCCAAGCAACCTTCAAACGAGTCAAGACGTCTCCTTCGGCAATTAAGAAGTCAGACTGGTGAATTTTAAGGAGTTGAAGTTCCGTGGCATCTTACACCAAAATTAAAGCAAATAATAAACAGGGCTATAAGTGGATTTGTACTTTGGAAGGTCCTCCGGATCCAATGACGGGGAAAAGAAAGCAAATACCTCGAAGAGGTGATACTCAGAAGGAAGCATTAGCGCGGGCACAAGAGTCTCTTAAAGAGTATATTAAGAGCCAACAAGGTCTAACGGTTCAAAACAAAATCACCTTTGAAGAAGCAGCCTATGAATGGTTAAGAGCTTACTCAAAAACCAAGGTTAAGAAGAAAACTATAGAAACTAGGCAAATCTCAATCAATGTACTACTCCACTACTATGCTAAAACACTAATTAATAAATTGACATATAAGAACCATGAAGACCTAGTTAATAATATGCATGATAGAGGGTACTCGATAAGCACAATCAAAGGAGCTCATTCTGTTGCAAACATGATAATGAAATATGCACTTAAAAATAAGTGGGTAACTGAGAATCCTTTCAAAGAAGTTCAACTTCCAGCAAAGTTGTTGACTGTAGAGGAAATTGAAAACGACCCAATTGAAGAGAAATTTTTAGAAAAAGATGAATTAGCTGAGTTTTTGTTGACAGCAAAAGAGCATGGTTTATACTTGGACAATGAAATCTTCCATCTGTTAGCCTTTTCTGGATTAAGATCGGGCGAACTATGTGCTCTAAAAGATAGTGACTTTTTCTTTGATACTAATGAGATACGAGTCACCAAAACTCTCTACTACCCAAAAAACAATATGCGCTTAGCTACTTTGACTCCTCCTAAAACTACAGGTTCAGTTCGGAGGTTTGATGTTATTGAAAGCGTGATGGTTGCATTACAGAATCATATTAATCGTTTGGTAGAGATTCGAGAGTTCAATAAAAAAAGCACAACAGATTATCATAATAATACTTTTGTCTTTGCACATTCAAACGGGTATCCGATCTTACCTGCTAATATAATTACTCGCATGCATAGATTATTAAAGAAAACATCAATTAAGAAAAAGGCCACTCCTCATATTTTTCGTCATACACATGTATCAATGCTTGCTGAGGCAGAGGTCGACCTGAAAACGATTATGGACAGAGTCGGACACGAAGATGCAAAAACGACTCTGAAAATATATACGCACGTCACTAAAAAAATGAAAAAGAACGCTACTGAAAAAATAAAGATGCATTATGCAGACATAGTTCAGATTTAATTAATTTGCAGGATTCGTGATTTTTTTCGTGATTTTTTATTCAGCTAATAGTAATACAAAGTCAATAAATGCTTATTATATAAGGTTTTTCACAGATCGTTATCATTTTTATGAAATATACTAAGCATATTTCATCCATCAAAGGAGTCGTTGACATGATGTCAAGTGAGCCTCTCTCGTGGAGACGGTTATTTGCTTTTTTTGTACCGCTCGGCATATCCGCCTCTTTGGTTACCATTTCTCACGTAATTATTAATAGTACACTCGCCAGATCCGCCCATCCGGAGACGGTCATCGCCAGCTACGCCATTGCAGGCAGCCTGCTGACCCTTACGGAACGCCCCTCCACTCTGCTGCGGCAAACCTGTTCCGCGCTGGTTCGGGACCGCCTGTCCTTTCAAGCCCTCACTTTCGTCACCAAAATATTTCTTGCCTGCGTACTTCTGATCGGATTCTTGATCGTATACTCTCCCATTGGTACAGTGGTTTTTAAATATCTGTTCGGCGTGAGTCCCGATTTATTAACCAAAGTAATTGATGTCTACGAAATCCTGATGTACGTCAGTATCTTCTCGGTCATTCGCAATATCTATCAAGGCATTATCATTACGAATAATCGGACCAAATGGCTGACGATAGGCATGTTATTCCGTCTTGGAGGCATGTATGGCCTATCTTTGTATTTCATCTATACAGACAGTATTAACAGTGGTCGTGTAGGCGCTATCATTTTTGCGGTAGGCATGATGATTGAAGCGCTCGTCAGTTTTCTTGAGGGAAACAGCATCAAGCGTAACATGCCAGCCAAGCTGGAGGATCATCCTGTCGAAAACAAAGGAGACGTTTTCCGCTTCTACAAACCGCTGCTGTTATCCAGTTTTGTCGCCTTGTTCATCGGACCTGTCATTAATATCGTCCTTGGCAAAACAACCGGTATTGCGCTGGCTATCTCTTCTTTTGCCGTAGCCAGCAGTTTGATGCAGCTCATGTTAAGCTTCTTCACCTACATCCATCAAATTGTGCTTAATTTCTATGAGATGGATGCCAAACTGGTGAAAAAATTCGCACTGGTGACCGGATTTATTCCTTTTGCCATGACAGCTGCCATAGCCTATACGCCTTTAGGTCCATGGGTACTGGAAAATGTAATGAGTGTTCAAGGAAACCTGCTGCAGCAAAGTTTGTGGACGCTGCGGGCCTTCGTGCTATTTCCGCTGATTTCGCCTTTTCTTGATTTCAGCAATGGACTAATCCTGCTGCGGGGACAGACCAAAACGATGTTCCGCTCCCAGTCAGCCAATGCAATCTGTACCGTGATCGTACTGCTCATTCTGGTTAGTATCTTCCCGGCTTGGAACGGCATGATTGGTGCGGTCGCCCAGTCCCTCGGTCTGCTGGCAGAACTGATCATTGTATGGCTTGTTATCCGGCGCACGCAGAAGGAGCCTACCATGTCTGCCCCACCGTCCCGCAAGTCATCTTCACTTAAAGGCTAAATACTGAAATGTAATGAAGAATGGAGTCTCTCAACATGAAATTAAGTCACAACGCCCGCCCGGATCAAAACTGGCTGCGGGCACTTATGTTTACAATCTTCGGTTCGACCGTGCTGGTGGTATCCTATCTCCAGCTCTACTTCAGTCATCTGGGATTCAGCCGGGCCGAGATTGGCTACTTGTACGGTATCGGTCCACTTGTCTCCGTATTCTCCAACATGTTCTGGAGTATGGCCAGTGACCGCTACAAAACCGTTCGCAAAGTCATGATCATTCTGCTCGGCGGACAATTAATTACAGGTGTCATGCTCGCCAATGCGACGTCCTTTGGCCAAGTATTTATCCTGGTGACGTTATTTTACTTTTTCTACTATCCGGTCTACCCGCTTGCCGATACGATGGCGATTACCACCGCAAGCAAATACGGTCGAAATTTCACGTCCATTCGAGTTTTCGGCTCCATTGGCTATGCATTTTTTGCATTAAGCATTGGTTATTTTCTTGGTTCTTTTGGACCCGGGTGGACGATGTGGGTGTGCGTTACACTTGCGGCCATTACCCTTCTGATCGGTTTCCGGTTGCAGGATCAAAATGAACCCTCTGGAAGCAGCAGTAAAATGGAACTCTCCGGGCTCTGGGCAATCCTGAAACGCAGAGATGTGTTGAGCTTTTTCGGGTGTGTCTTCCTGCTCGCATTAGGGCATCGGATGAATGAAGCTTTTCTCACCATCACGCTGAAGGATCTCGGTGCCAGTGAAGGCCTGATCGGCTGGTCGCTGCTCATCTCTTCCGTGAGTGAGATTCCTATATTCCTGCTGCTCAGCAAGTATGGCAATCGGTATAAGGAGCTTCCGTTACTCACCTTTGCTGCACTAATGTATACCCTTCGTTTATTGCTGATGTCTGTATCGGATACACCAGCGGCTGTTGTTGCCATTCAAACCATGCATAGCGTCACCTTTGGCATTTTCTACGTAACCGCCGTTCGCTATATTACCCGCCTTGTACCAGATGCGTATCGTGCGACAGGTATGGCCCTGTTCACCATCGTATGGTCAAGTGCCTCAGGTCTGCTCAGCGGAACCTTTGGCGGGTTAATATTGGATCATGCAGGCAGACAGGTCTTCTACCTTACAGCCATGGCCTTCTCACTCGCTGCACTTCTTGGCTTCATCCTGAAGCTGTTATCCAGCATGACCAAACGTGCACAATGAGCGCACCTCGCTCTCTTTTATAAAAAATGAACACAAAAAAGCACAGTCTCCGTAGGGGGACTGTGCTTGGGTTCTTTATATTCAGCTAAAAGCCAATCATTTATAAGAAATCCGTTGAACGGAAAAATCTTACAATTTAGTTACGTTAGCTGCTTGAGGACCACGGTTTCCATCAGTGATTTCGAATTCTACCGCTTGACCTTCTTCCAATGTTTTAAAGCCGTCGCCTTGGATTGCGGAGAAATGTACGAATACGTCCTCGCCGCCTTCAACTGAAATAAAGCCATAGCCTTTTTCTGCGTTAAACCATTTAACTGTACCTTTCAAATGAACAACCTCCTAAAAATATCGCCATCTATGGCGAATACCCTCATTATACTGTATGACTTTCCACTTTGCAATTTATCTTTTCAATAAATGCGGAAAAAATTTGCTTTGAAACGTAGGGTACGGTATCATTTTACCAAAACCGTAAGTTTGGAGACTATCTATGATTAAAAAACATGAAATATACAAAAGAGACAAGTGGAATATGATGACGGTAGAAGTACAAGGCAAATACCTCGTACTCCGTGAAATTTCAGAGGAATGGGGCGAAGAATGCCATACGTTCCTCAGCCGCCCTGCCTTGATGCACTGGGCTGAGCGCCGTTTTCCAAAAGCCGATTTCGAGAACCGCGAGGATGAATGGCGTCAGCTGATGGCTGCTTTCAAAGAGGTGTAATGAATGACGCTTGACTCAAGCAATGTTGTCATCTTCATTATCCTTGCCTTTTCGCTGGGAGTTGTGCTTATTCTGGGACGAAGTTCCATCCCGGATCGACTGCGACGGGGAATGGCCCTAATAGCCACACTGCTTATTTGTTTTGCTTTTTTCCTGATTGTCTATTTCCTGGCCAACATGGGAGCCTAGTGTTCTCAAATATTTCAACAGGCCCGAGGCCATACTATACCGAATTGCTCGTATAGTCAGGAGGAAGGCCGTTGAAATATCGAAAATCACTGTTTGTCATGCTAGTACTCAGTCTGATTCCTTCGTCTCTCTCCGTACAAGCGAGCGAGACGGGAGCAGATTGGTCTATACATCAACTTCATCAAAGGAGGATTCCCATGAGTCAATTATTGAAACGTTCCGAGGTGCCAACTGAACATACGTGGAAACTCGAAGATTTGTTCGTCGATCAGAAAGCCTGGGATCAGGAATACGAAGAAGTAACGTCTCTGACCAAGAAAGCCTCCGAATTTCAAGGTAAGCTGAACAAGCCGGAATCGCTTAAGGCCTGTTTTGAACTCGAAGATGAGGTAAGTCTCAAAATCGAACGCCTTTTTGTGTATGCACGCATGCACCAAGATGAAGACACAGCTAATCCTACATACCAAAACCTGTCCCAAAAAGCGCAAAAGCTGAGCGTGCGTGTCGGAGAAGCTCTTTCCTTTGTCACACCAGAAATTCTCTCTCTGCCGGATGATCAGCTGGATGCATTCATTGCAGATGAGAAACTGTCTGCATTCAAGTTCACACTGGAAGAGATGAAACGCGAGAAGGCTCATGTCTTGAGCAAAACGGAAGAAGCCCTGCTTGCACAGGTGGGCAACTTGTCCCAAGCGCCGCAAACCATATTCAGCATGCTGAATAATGCCGATCTCAAGTTTCCGAAAATTAAGGATGAACACGGCAACGATGTGGAGCTTACCCACGGAAGTTACATCCAATTCCTGGAGAACCCTAATCGCGAAGTTCGCGAACGTGCCTTCAAAGCGGTGTATGAAACGTACGCCAAACAGAAGAATACGATCGCCGCAGCCCTGAATGCCAATGTCACCAAAAACATGTTCTATGCGAATGTGCGGAAGTACCCTTCCGTAATGGAAATGTCACTGTATGGTGACAACATTCCAACAGAGGTTTACACCAACCTGGTGGACACCATTCATGAAAGCCTCCCGCTCCTGCACCGTTATATGGATCTGCGCAAAAAATTGCTCGGTGTGGATCAATTGCATATGTATGACTTGTTCGCCCCTCTGGTTGATGAGTATAAAATGGACATCACTTATGAGGAAGCGAAACAGACCGTCAAAGATGGCCTGAAACCGCTGGGCGAGGATTATGCGAATACATTGCAGGCTGGTTATGATGACCGCTGGATTGACGTATATGAGAACGAAAACAAACGTTCAGGTGCTTACAGCTGGGGTGCATACGGCACACACCCATACGTCCTGCTTAACCATAAAGACAATCTGAACAGCATGTTTACACTGGCACATGAAATGGGTCATGCTCTGCATTCCTATTATTCGGACACTACCCTTCCGTATCGGGATGCACAGTACACCATCTTCCTGGCAGAGGTTGCTTCCACAACCAATGAGGCATTGCTGATGGATTACCTGCTTAACAAATCCACCGATCCGAAGGAAAAACTGTATCTGTTGACCTATTATGCAGATCAATTCCGTACAACGGTGTTCCGTCAAACGATGTTTGCCGAATTTGAGAAAATCATTCATGAGCGTGCTGAACAGGGCGAAGCCCTTACACCACAGCTGCTGTCTGAAATTTATTACGACCTCAACGTCCAATACCATGGAAACAGCATGGCTGTGGATAAGGATATTGAGATGGAATGGGCACGTATCCCCCATTTCTACAACAGCTTCTACGTTTATAAATACGCAACCGGGTTCTCTGCAGCAACGAGCTTCTCCAAACAGATTCTCGAAGAAGGTCAGCCTGCGGTAGACCGTTATCTTGGCTTCCTCAAGAGTGGTGGAAGTGACTACTCCATCAATATTCTAAAAAAAGCAGGCGTGGATATGTCTTCTCCACAGCCAATTCGCGAAGCCATGAGTGTCTTCAAAGAATTGATTGAACAGATGGAACAATTGACTAAATAAGGTTGTCTCTCTGTTACATGCGACCTGCATCCCTTGCCCATTTTCGGGCAAGGGATTTTATAATCAGGCCAGATGCACAGCGCCTTCTATGGGGTAATGCATTTGTATTCCTGAATTGTTCAACAAGGAGGCACCACCATGAAAATGCAATGGACCCTCATCGCAGGTCTTGTTTTTGCACTTCTTACCGGAATCTTCGCTGTTATTAATGTGGATTCCGTGCAGGTTAATCTGCTGTTTAATACGGTTCAAATCCCCCTGATTTTGCTGATTCTGGGCTGTACTCTGATTGGCGGAATCATCGTTGGATCCTATGGCATTTTCCGTCAGTATCGATTGCAGCGTGAGAACAAGCAATTGAAATTGCGTGTAACCGAATTGGAGAACACGGCTTCGAGCTATTCTTCACCGGGTTCCACCGCGACAATGGGAGCCTTCGAAACAACTGAAACGGATCGCATGGCTGAGACGGATTCCATCCAGAGTCAGCAGCGCAAAGGAAATTCTGCAGATTCGTTGTAAGTAGAACAAGCAGCCTGCTGGCATAAGGAATGGATGTCCCATTCGACCAGACAGGCTGTATTCTTGTTTTGGGAACACTGATTATGAGGAGGAGTCTCTATATGAATTTTACAATTAATGAATCCTACGTCCTGGACCTTCTGAAAAGGCTGCTGGATACGCCGAGTCCAAGTGGCTACACACACCACATTATCGAGATGATCCGGGAAGAAGCCCAATCATTGAATATTTCGTTTGAATTAAATAACAAAGGCGGAGCCGTACTCACTTTGCCTGGGCAGGATGCCTCCAAGACCATTGGACTCAGTGCACATGTGGATACGCTAGGCGCGATGGTACGTTCCATCACGTCTTACGGTACGCTCAAGCTAACCTCTGTGGGTGGATTCACCATGCACAGTATTGAAAATGAGTATTGCACGATCCACACACGTGATGGCAAAACATATACCGGTACGATTCTCTCCCTGCATCCTTCCGTTCATGTCTACCCTGATGCCCGCACCTTTGAGCGTAAGGAAAGTCATATGGAAGTTCGTATTGATGAATTGGTCTCTTCGAAGGAAGATGTTCTTGAACTCGGTATCGGCGTTGGTGACTTTATTTCATTCGATGCACGTGCGGTTATTACGCCAAGCGGTTATATCAAGTCACGTCATCTGGATGACAAAGCTAGTGTAGCTGCCCTTTTCGGCATTTTGGAATCTGCTCATCGGGAAGGCTGGAAGCCTCTACATAACGTCTCTCTGCTTATTTCGAATTACGAAGAAGTTGGACATGGCGCCTCGTATATCCCGTCCGAGATCAGTGAATTGATCGCCGTAGATATGGGGGCAATGGGTGACGATCTCAGCTGTAAAGAAACGGATGTATCCATCTGCGCCAAAGACTCTTCAGGTCCATATGACTATGACATGACGAGTCGCCTGATTGAACTTGCCAAGCAAGCAAATCTTGATTATGTTGTTGATATTTATCCACAATACGGGTCAGATGGCAGTGCTGCCTTGCGAGGTGGAAACAACATTCGCGCTGCACTGATTGGTCCTGGTGTGCATGCTTCCCATTCGATGGAGCGCACGCACAAGGATGCCGTTTTGAATACAGCCAGACTGCTCGCTTCATACATCACAACCAAGTAATCACCCTTTTATACTTAAGGTATATAGGAAGATGCCAGCAACAGCTCACATCGCTGCCTGGCATCTTTTTTACCCTATCATGTTCTCCTAACTCGACATCAACCTTAGTCAGCCTGCTCCACATACTGACGATATTGCTGCTCGATTTGTGTTACTTCCCTCTCATGATCACGAATTTCGTTTTTCAACACATGTAATGTACGACGGACGGTAAGACGGCCCTCCTCCACCTGGGATTCGGCTTTTCGGATTTTGTCTTGCACCATCCAGTCCACGAAGAGATTATCGAAGAAATAATCTGCAAAGGATAATAATCCCCCAAGCTCCAAGTCAGCGTGTACCGCCATTTTCACATCTTCAAGCTCCTTCTGGAATCGCTTCAAATGTCTTCCTGCTTCAGTTAAGGCAGATTGAGCGTCATCCATGCGACCGCGTTTGATATGAGTGGATATCATACCTCCGCCCATCATGTCGTATACTCCCCAATTCCCTGCAGACTTGAGCGCATCCCCTGCACGGCCTAATGCACTTAGCAGGCGTTCCCCTTCGCGGTCTGCCTCCTTAAGCTCCTTCATTTCTCCGCGTAAATGCTCCAGATCCTCTGCCAATTGCCTAAGTTCATCGTGATTCGCCAGTAGTTGATTTTCCTTTTTGCCCCACAGCACCTTGTAATCATTTTCCCAGAATCGATATTTACTCTGCTCATCCAGTTCGCGCTGCACTTCTTTCCTCTGCTCGTGAATGTCTTGTAACATTTGGCAGGCTGTATCATACTCAGCCTTACTCTCCATCAATTCCAGTTCTTCCTTCTCCAGCTTCTCCTGCTTTTTGCCAATCAAGTTATAGAAAAATGCAGATAAGGTCATGCCATTCAGCCGGTCCACATCATTCTGCTCCTTCTGGAGATGCTCCAGGCGCCGCTGTACTTTTGCCTTCCACTCAGCTTCTTCCTGGTTCAACTTCTCCAGGCGATTGTTCCATTTCTCGTAAATTCTCCCCTTTTCCTTGAGCACAGCCAGTTGTTCATTCAATTCTTTATACATAAATGTGGTGTTCTCTCCTTTCGCTGGAATTAATGCCTTACTACTTACAACGTAATGGATATGGCTAACGTTTCATATAAAAAAAATCGCCATCCTTCAAAACAAGGCGTTAAGCCTTATTTCAAAAGATGACGATTTGTACTTTTCAATTAGGATTTGCTTTTCTCAATCTGTTCTGCAAGCTCATTCAGGAACGTCCAACGTTCCATCAGTTCTTCCAGATGACGCTCTGCTTCAGCCTGCTCTGCCATGAGTTCCTGCAAACGGGATGAATCACTGAAGGATTCCTCCATCGCCGTGTTGATCCGCGCAAGGTTAGCCTCCGCTTTCTCAATATTCTCGTCGATCTGATCATACTCCCGTTGTTCCTTGAAGCTAAACTTCAACTTCGGCTTAGCCGTAGATGCAGCAGGCTTAACCTCATCTGTTTTTACTTTTTTCGCTGCTGATCCAGTATCGCTCACCTGAGAAGCTCCAGGTGCATTCTTCAGCATCCATTCCGCATATTCACTGTAGTCGCCAACATGTACCCGAATGGCTCCATTGCCCTCGAAGGCCAGCACTTTATCCACTGTACGATCCAGGAAATAGCGATCATGGGAGACAACGAAAACAACACCAGGGAAGTCATCCAGGTAATCTTCGAGTACCGCCAGCGTCTGAATATCCAGATCGTTCGTAGGCTCATCCAGCAGCAATACATTGGGCGCAGCCATCAATATACGCAGCAGATATAGACGACGTTTCTCCCCACCTGACAGACGGGATATTGGCGTCCACTGCGACGCAGGAGTAAAGAGAAACCGCTCCAGCATCTGGGCTGCCGTGATCAGGGATCCATCCGCCGTCCGCACATTCTCGGCCACTTCCTTGATATATTCAATGACACGCAGAGATTCATCCATCTCCTGATGCTCTTGCGTAAAATAGCCCAGATTAACGGTTGGACCAAGGACGACTTCTCCAGCATCCGGTTCCAATTTACCTGAGATCAGCTGCAGCAGTGTCGATTTACCACTGCCATTCGGACCCACGATACCTACCCGGTCACCAGGCACGGCGATATAGTTCAGTTCCTCAATTAATTTGCGTCCACCTGCGGATTTGGATAAGTGCTCAATCTCCAGAATCTTCTTGCCCAAACGAGTAGAGCCTACTGAAACCTCCAATGAGCCAGAGCGATTCGGCCCCTGTTGATCCTTTAGCTGTTCGAAACGGTCAATTCTTGCTTTTTGTTTCGTGGTCCGCGCCTTGGCCCCGCGACGGATCCAGGCAAGCTCTGTACGAAGCAGATTTTGCCGTTTTTGCTCTGAGGCTGATTCGCGCTCTTCCCGCTCTGCCTTGAGTTCAAGGAAGCGGGTGTAGTTTGCTTCATAACGGAACAAACGCCCATGATCCAGCTCCAGCATCACATTCGCCACACGATCCAGGAAGTAGCGATCATGCGTAATCATGAGGAGTGCACCACGACGTTTTTGCAGATATTGCTCCAGCCAAACAACGGAATCATTATCGATATGGTTCGTCGGCTCATCCAGAATAAGAAGCTCGCAGGGATGAATCAGCGCAGACGCAAGAGCTACCCTCTTACGTTGTCCTCCGGACAATGTTCCCATTAGCGCGTCAAATTGACGGATACCCAGTTTGGACAGAATGCTTTTGGCTTCACTTTCCATCTGCCAGGTCTGAAGCTGCTCCATCTGTTGATTCAGACGCAATAACCGCTCTTGCAAGGCAGGATCGGATGGATTCAATTCCAACAGTTCCATCGTCTCCGTGTATTCACGCACTGTTTTCATCTCTGGGCTATCGCCCTCGAAAACTTGCTGCAGTACGGTATTGTCAGGGTTAAAATCGGGATTTTGTGCCAGAAACTGAATGCGGACATCATTCCCGATGGCAATCTGTCCCTCATCAGCCGGTTCCATGCCTGCAATTACACGCAGAAACGTGGACTTTCCCGTTCCGTTTACGCCAACGACGCCGATCTTATCCTGATCGCCCATGCCAAACGAGGCGTCCTTGAACAATATTTTTTCGCCATAGCTTTTTGAAATTTGCTCTACCGTCATTATGTTCATTGCTCGTTACCCACTTCTCTGTAAATTGAGGTTCAAGATTCTCTTGATTCCATGCTCATGATGATACTTATACTTGTAAAAAAGAACGACAACCGTCCAGAAATAGTGCCGCTGCAAAAGCAATCCGTTTATTCAGATCTTCCTCATTGAACTCCGGATTCAGCATAATATCCATCTTCAATCGATCCAAAATTCCGATATAGGCTTCTGCTAAAAGCACAGGCTCAGGTACACTTGCACTTTTCAACACCTCACACACCATGCTCATATACTCATTCATAAAGGCCTTCATGAATTTCATTAGATCCGGATCGTTATTAGGTGCCATAAAAAACAGCTTCGTATGATTGCGCCGCTCGTAATAATAAGTCAGGTGCGTCTTGGCGATTGCGCCAAGCTTTTCACCTGTATTCTCCTGAGATTTCAAGGCATAATCAAGCCTGCTGATAAAACTGTTACAGTCCCGCTTGGAAACCGCGACAAATAGTTGTTCCTTGCTCTTAAAATATAAATAAATGGTGCCTTTTGCAATGCCAGCTTCCTCAGCAATATCGGACATTTTTGTCTCATAAAATCCTTTCGATCCAAAAATACCATAAGCCGCATCCAAAATAGCCTCCGATTTGTCTCCCTGCACAGTGCTCAATTGCACTCCCTCCCTACAGCGCCAAAATAATACCCAAACCGATAGCCACACATCCGCCGATCACCGAACTCAGCACGTTGACCAGATCGTTGCTCATCCATGTCCAGCCTCGTGCGCGAACGGTCTTGTGGCCACAGTGTTCACTGACCTCAACTTCACGTCCGCATTCAGTACAGCGATACATCAACTGGACTGTTGCTCCCAGGTAGGAATCGGCAAATGCTCCAGCCAGTCCACCTACAAGACCAACACACGTCCAGCTTAGAAATCCGAGCGTTTCAAAGTCTGCGATCCAAGAAAAGATAAATGCCCCTGCTCCAATTAATGCTCCGCCTATTGCCGCCGCTGTTGTCCCAAGTAACGACACACCACCGGAAGCGCCCGGGGTCAGCACCCTCCAACTCACCACAGAACGTGGCGGCTTGCGGCTCAGGCTTCCGAGTTCGGTAGCCCAGGTATCGGATGTTACGGTTGCCATTACACCAATGAAAGCATAGATCCAGGCCGGGTGTGGAAATATCCAGTATCCCAAACATAGAAGCATGCCCATTCCCCCGTTGGCAAACACCTGCCCTGCATCCCGATTGCCTGTCTTGGCATACGATTTCTCCAGCTCCTGCTTGCGTTCCTTACGATACTTGGACAACAAGGTTGAAGTTATGAAAAACAACAGCAGTGTGCCAAACCAAAACAGGTTGCCTGCCCCGTAATAGATCGTTCCCATCAACACAGCTGCCAAGCAACCGGACAGGGTTAGCGATTTCTTCGCGTAGGCTGCACCCGCCACAATAAAAGCGCATACGGCGCCGATAATCCAGTCCATAATCTCTCCTGCATGTGGCAGCATCTATGGTCCACATGACGTTAATGTTATTTTTGAAATTCAATTATACCACGGTTTGAGCCCAATGCCGAAACTGCCGTTGCAGGCATGACAAAAACCTGATCCGACAGCTTAGTAAGCTGCGAATCAGGTCTGCTGGATGAAATATAATCGATCAAAACTGCCCTATTACAACAATCATCGCATCGTCGGCTCCGTATAGTGTCAGCCTCTCTTAACCCCGCCGATGACGCCATAACGATACAACACACGGCGACCAAACCAGTTGAACAAACGATCCGTGAGAAAACCCATGAATCCCAAAGAAATGAGGCCAACAAAAATCCAGTCCGTCCGGAAAAACAGCCGTGAATTCCAGATCAGATAACCCACGCCTTCATTAGAGGCAATCATCTCTGCGCCGATAATGGCCATATAGGAAGTTCCCATCGCCAATCGAATACCTGTGAAAATGTATGGGGTCGTAGCAGGGACAACCACATGCAGCAAAATCTGCCACTCATTCGCTCCCATACTGCGGGCTGAACGAATCTTATCCTCTTCAATGGACAGGACACCCGTCAGTGTATTCAGTACAACAATGAAAAATGTCGCATACATGATCAGTGCAATCTTGGACTGTTCCCCAATGCCGAACCAGACCAGGAACAATGTAATGAAAGCAATTGGCGGTATAAATCGAATAAAATTAAGAAAGGGTTCGGCAAACAGACGGATGATGTGAACCTTGCCGATAAGCAGCCCTACCGGAATGGCAATGACACTTCCCAGCACCCAACCGGCCAGTACACGTGTGAAGCTGATCCCGATATACTGCATGAGCGTGCCATCCGCAATTAATTCGCGAGCACCCTGCACAGTATCCCATGGACCAGGGATCACGTCCGGCCCGTAGAGCAATGCACCAAGCTGCCATATCAGAATGACTGTAATCCACAATATCGGTACAGACACCCACTTTTTCTCCAACCATTTCATGGTCCAGATCACCTCAGTTATTCTTCAAAATGGCTTTGAATCTGATCGTACAGGCTATTGAATTCAGCCGAAGCAATATTTCTCGGATAAGACTGAACGTTATGGTAAATATCCGTTATATTCGACGAAGGCCCCACTGACATGATTCCGATCCGTTCACCGAGCAATAGAGCCTCCTGGATGTCATGGGTGACAAAAATAACCGTCTTATGTGTTTCCCTCCAGATATTCACCAGTTCCTTCTGCATGACTCTTCGAGTCATGGCATCCAGCGCACCGAAGGGTTCATCCATGAGCAGAATCGCCGAGTCATTGGCGAGCACCCGCGCCAGTTGTACCCGCTGCTTCATGCCTCCCGACAGCTCCTTTGGATACTTCCCTTCGTGTCCTCCCAACCCCACAAGCTGAATGTATCGGTCCGAAACCGTACGGCGTTCAGACTTGGGCACCTTGGACATCCGAAGCCCGAATTCAACATTTTCCCTTACGGTAAGCCACGGAAAGAGTGAGGAATCTGCCTGTTGGAACACCATTGCACGATCCCTTCCAGGTCTGTCGATCTCCTTGTTATTCACTTTAAGCTGCCCACCCGACTTGGAGATAAAACCCGCGATCATATTAAGTAACGTTGATTTTCCGCAGCCGCTGGGACCAAGCAGAACGAAGAATTCGCCGCCCTTGATCACCAGATCAACATCCTTGATAATGTAATGCACTTCTCCATTGGTTGGAGCGTTGTAGGTTTTTCGAAGCTGTTCAATATGAATCGTGTGACGATCCGCGGGTAAGGACATAAGGACACCTCCAGTACGTTTTGGGTTACTCGGTATATGTTACTTTATCCGGCAATGCCTGTTTCAGAAGTTCCAGGTGTAACTTGCCTTTGAGATCAAAATCCTGCTCAATGATTCCGTTATCCACCATGTATTGCTTCTGTCCCGCCAAACTATCATAAGCTTCCTGGGTAAATCCAACGACCCACGGATTGATGGGAAGATCCTTCAAAGTTGCTTCCTTGGGTTGTTTTGTCTCCTTGTACATTAGATCCGCTACCTCATCAGGATGAGCTTGGGCATATGTTGAAGCTTGATCCAGCGCCACAAGAAATCCCTTTACCGTTTCCGGATTCGCTTCAATGAACTCATTGCTTGCAACCAATCCCATGCCAAGCCTTACTGGAGTCTGGGACATATCTGTCAGCTGATGCACGCCTTCGAGCGTATCGAACTTGTCGGTTAATGCAGATCCGATAACCCAAGTGGCATCCAGTTCCCCTTGCTTCAATGCAATATAGGACTCATCGAAGGCCCCTTGCCCAATCTGCTTCACATCACCAAGAGCAAGCCCCTGATCCTTCAAATACTCATCCCACAGATAAGGAATGAATGTTCCGCGAATAAAGCTTACGCTCTTGCCCTTCAAGTCTGCACCCGTCTGGATCTCATCCTTGGCATACAGCTTCCATGCTGCTGCTGCTTCATCCGTTGTCTGACCCGCAGAAGCGATAATCGAATAATCCCCTTTGGCCAGAGCGTTCAACACCGGGAAGTCAGCACCGTAGGCAATGTCCACCTGTTTGATAAACAGTGCATTCACGCCTTCAGCCGGAGAACCAAACGTGATGCTCTCTGCATCAATGCCTTGGCTTTCAAAGAACCCTTTGGCAATGGCTACCCTGAACGTCGGGTTGGTGCTCGTATCCGCTATGCGGATCTTTACCTTGATGGCACTACCTTCGGAGCCGCCCTTCGCTTCGGACACCGTTCCGTTTGAAGAACATCCGGAGATGATAAAAGTTATGGAAAGGAGCAGCAGGAATGCTCCCTTTAAAATGGCTGTTTTTTTCACAACATGCACCCCGTTCAATCAATTTATCCTCGGCTACCGTTAACTGCCTTGTTTTCCCTCATCCGATGTTGCTACGCAAGCTGCTCCTTCAACAAACGGCAGTGTTGTCTCTACACTGACTACCGAGTCAGAGCCTTTGGCTGCTGCTCCCGGCACTCTGTAGACCGATACATCAATGGCTTCGATCGCCACCTCTTCCGGCTTCTCCAGTTGAGGAACCCATTGATATGGAACCCGATACGAACGGTAAACCATATTGGTATTACGCCCATCCTTGTATGGAGAAATATACTCCCACACCAGCTCGTGCTCTGCTGTAACTTCAAACAATCGGCCATTGGACCCTTCGGTAATCAAGGTGTTACCGTTAGGCAAGCGCTGGGCTGAGCTTATATATGGGCTGTAGAATTTATACGAATCGGTTGGTACGGAAAACCCTGCTTCGGCAGAGGTATACTGCCACACAATCTCCAATGTCAACGGGTCAATCTCGAGCACACGCGAATGATCACGAATAGCGTGTTTCAAGCCGTATGGAGAAGCCGGATTCGGAAGACCATAACCTGCCCATCCTCCATTATCAAACACCAGCAGATTGCCCTCGCCCGGCAGTCCTTGAGGAATGATATGCGCATGATGCTGTCCGATAATGGTGCCGATATGCTTCGCTTCAGGAGAGGAATAATCCGGGCCGAGCTTCCAAACAATTTTGCCGCTCTGTCTGTCCGTAATGGCAATAATGTTGGCTTCTCTGGCATCCCATATGATGTTATCCGGGTTAAAGCGCTCGTCTCCCGCTTCATAGAACCGGTTGGGGCCAACATAGGAAGCCGAGTTAATATGCAGCCAATCACCTACACCTCCACCAAGGTGACCAAATGATCGTGTGTTCGGGTCACGGTACAATACATTGCGAGCTGCCTCGTCAAAGCCCAGTTCTTCAAAATGCTCGTTCGGAAGCCATTCCCACAACACATTACCTTCCCAATCCACTTCAATAATGGCGTCATCGAGCAAAGGTTTATCCGAGATTTGCGGATTGCTTACGTTTTTGTGAGCCAGGATCAGTGTCTTGCCACCCTGCGTTTTCGGAGCAAGACCAGGAGCATAATACCCTACCGGATTGCCCTCACGCTGAAAATCATGGTGCTGGCGGGCATACCACAATGGTTCGTATCCCGGATCTTCAATATGTTCGTAGCTATTGTATTTCCACACGATGTTGCCATCCCAGTCCACCTGCACCAGGTCCACATTATCCTGAATACCGAACTTTGGATCTCTTCTGCCCGTGCTTCCCAGCACATAACCACCGGGGAAAATCTTGGCCGGAAATCCGAGCAGTCCTTTCCACAAGTGGACTTCCTTCCCGTTCATATCAATTAAGACAACGCCTTCTTCACCTGCCTGGTACACGGTGTAACCACCCCAAGCCTTTTCCGGATTATACAGCGTTGCTCCCGTTGGATAAATTGTTGAGTGTCCCATCGTTCTCATCTCTCCCTTGGATTGTTAAATTCATTCACTACAGTTCAAGCATTAATAACTGAGATAGTTGTTCTTTCCGGAATTCCCCATTCGCTTCTGTTCAAGGTCGTTGTCCACGGACGGATTTGTCTCATCTCTCATGTTGCTCTCGGCAAGCTCCAGCAGTGTATCTGAGAATCCTTCCAGATTCGCGATCACCCGCTCATACAATTGGCTTTGCTGTTCCAGTTCCGCAGTGGTAAATCCCTCAAACAGAAGCGTGATACATCGGGCACCGATATTGCTATTACGGGTATACATCTCCCTACCTTTGGCGGTTATATCGAGCAGAACGGTACGGCGATCGTCTTCCTTGCGTCTGCGGATCGTTAATCCCTTTTTCTCCAGCTTGTCAGTCAGTGCAGTAATGGCACCGGAAGTGAAATCCAATTGATCGGCCAGGTCGCCGAGCCGCTGTTCTCCTTCACGAATGATTTTGTGCAGGATGAGCATACCCGGCAGGCTAATGCCTTCCACCGTTATGCGATCCCGCTCCTTGACGAATCGTCTGACCATCTTGCGAAACAGCCAATCCGTTTTCTCCAACGCATTCCAATCTCTCTCGTTCATTTCATTTCCTCCTATCCAACCGAAACGTTAGCAAGTACGCAAAAAGGCTCCCGAAGACATTCCATATGGAGTAGTCCCGGGAGCCTTTGGTGGTCCAATCAGCTCGCATCCGTATTTAAATTTATTTCACTGTTCATTTAATGAGTGTTAAAATAATTGAGTTCATCATATAACCCACTAACCCAAGCTGTCAAGTAAGATTTAAAATTTTTATTCTTTTTTTGCCTGTTAGGATTTATTTATGTCATTTTAAGTTTCACTTCAGCTTCTCCGGTTAAACTAATCTCAGATCAAAACAACAAGATTAAGGTATGATTCCCTTCGTACTTAAATACAGAAGCGAGGATGACAAGAATGAATATAAAACGTGTAATGTTTGTGGGTACGATGATGGTAACCATGTCTTTTGCGGGAACTGCCTGGAGCAAATCAGCCATTTCGCCGATTCCCTTAACGGAGTGGTCCATCGTAAGTATAAATACCAAAGATGATAACAAGGATGAGCTGCTGACTGCACTGAACCACTCCTCCGAGGAAGATCTGTATCAAGATCTGTATGCAGGCAAATCACTCAAAACCATTGCAGACGAAAATGATGGAGATTTCAGTCAGGTCGTGGCTTTGCAGGTCAACCAACTCAGGCAGCAGCTGGGTGATCGTCTGGCAAGCGGAAGTATCACCCAAGAGCAATATGAGGCACAACATGCGGAAATCGAACAAATTGTTCTGGAAAGTGCCCGCACCTCTTATGAATGGGCATAAACTCGTATAGATGCGTGTTCATTTATCTTCTATGATCACGTCAAAAAGGAGCGGTTTCCCGCCCCTGAATGGATGAGTGTATAATTATAATTCATACGAAACTTACAGAATTATTTCGCTGCTGCAATGGTACATTTCCCAACGGATTGACCATCCCAGGCGAGTTCAAGCACATCTCCCTCTACGGTTGGTCCCACACCCTCCGGTGTCCCGGTGAAGATGATATCGCCTGCGCCAAGACCATAGTGATGTCCTACATAATCAACAATGTGTTGAAGGTCAAAAATCATGTTGCCAATGTTGCCTCGCTGCACTTCAACACCATTTTGGGTTAGCGTAAAGTCTTTTTCAAGCAAAGCTTCCGTACCGGAAAAAGCCTGAAAACCACTTACAGGTGCGGAATTTTTGAATCCTTTGGCCGCAGTCCACGGGTGTCCCTTCTTCTTGATAACCGACTGCACATCGCGCAGCGTAAAATCGATACCAAATGCATACGATTCGATCAAATCCTCTACAGCAACCCCTGGTTCATAACTCCGGCCGATTTGAACGACCAGTTCAGCTTCATAGTGAACTTCGCCACGGGAAGCAGGCAATTCAATCGCCTCTCCGTTCAATGGTACAACCGCATGCGAAGGCTTCATGAAGATCATCGGTTCATCCGGAACTGCGTTACCCAGCTCTTCCGCATGAAGTTTATAATTGCGTCCTACACAGTATACGTTACGAATCGTTGAGAGCATCGGAATACGACCACCTTTATTGGATTAATTAGCAAATATGAACCCTAATATTTATGCCCGGTTGCTCGACTTTTGCAATGCCTGATACCAAGCGTCCGGACGATTTGTACACAACATGAGCTCAGGATCAATCGCAGCGAGGCGCTTCATGATGATCTTGTCATCTATAGTCCAGGCCATCACCTGAATGCCATAATTCTTCATTTCCCGCATCAGTGATTTGTCCACATTCGTATAACCGATCGATAGGAACCCACATTGCAGCTGACGAAGTCTGGCTAATAGATCTCCTGGACGTGCATCAATGATGAGACCTGTAGTGATTTCGGGCGCAAGTTTTTTGGATTCAGTCAGCGCAGCAGGTTCAAAGGAAGTGAAAACGACTTCGTCTTGCATATTTCTTTTTCGTACTTCCTCAATAACGGCTGCTGGCAACCCCGGATACATGTCTCCCTGTGTTTTCAGCTCAATGTTCAGACGTACTTTGCCCTTGCAGCTGTCCAACACTTCGCTCAGAGCCGGTACGCGTTCCCCCGCATATGCCTTGGACTTCCAGCTCCCTGCATCCAGCTTCTGAATATCAGACCAATTGGTTCCCCGTACAAGCCCTTCTCCATTCGTCGTCCGGTTGAACGAAAAGTCATGGATGACTACAGGCACGCCGTCGCGGGACAATTGCACGTCCAGTTCGATCCAGGTTACATAAGGCTGCTCCATGGCCAGCTGAAAAGCTGCCATCGTATTCTCAGGTGCGGTGGAAGAAAATCCACGGTGTGCTACACATAGGTTACTCATGTATTTCCACTCCTTAGACGTATTCATTCTTGTATCAGCTTGTTGAGGCTACTCCATTCGCATCAAACCGAATGCCTGGTGAGAGCTTGGTCATCTGCTCCAATAACAGCTTATTGGCTTCACCTAACATTGGTATGGCCTGACCAAGCCCCGCCTCATATGGAATAACCTTCATGCTGCACTTCGCTTCTGCGCTGCATTCTGCCTGAAAAACAGCTGTTTTCCAGGTTTCTTCCGTCGTTGATTTCGAAAAAATAAAATTGCCTGTGCTATATGCGATCCACTTGCCCTTATAATACTCTACTCCTTGAAGCACGTGAGGATGCCCACCAATGACGAGATCAGCCCCAGCATCCACAAATTCATGTGCCAGCCTGGTCTGATCATCATTGGGTGTACTGACTCGCTCTTCTCCCCAATGTGCTACCACGATTACAAGATCCGCCTTCTGACGAGCTTCTTGAATCGCGTTTACCGCCCCTGTAGAATCATAGGTTTCTGCAACACCAGCCCGATTCCCTTCCGCTTTCCAGGTCGATTCCGGCACAACCCGGCTGAAGCCAAGCAGTGCGATCTTGATGCCTTTCCGTTCCAGATAGGCAGGCGCATAAGCCTCGTTCCTGTTCATACCGGCCCCAGTATGCGCAATACCATACTCCTGAAGGTAGGTTAGCGTGTCGACGAGCCCTTCAACACCCTGGTCCAAAATGTGATTGTTGGCCAGATTTACTGCGTCAAATCCGGCAGCAGCCATCGCTGCCAATGCTTTTGGCGAAGATTTGTAAACATATGTTTTGTTCTCAGCCGCTGATCCGCCCAGGGTGACGGGTGTCTCCAGGTTGCCTACGGTCAGATCATCATTCTTGAACAGGCTGCCAAGCTTGGCATAAGGGTAATCGTAGCCATTCTTATCCAGCAATTCGGCCACCTTGCCAGAGAACTGAATATCACCAACAAAATTAATGGTTACGTTCTTCCCTGATCCTGTAGGCTGCGGAACCGTTGTTTGGACTCCGGAACTTTCATTGTCCTTCGGATTTGATGGTTTGGCTGTTCCCGTCCCTTTTTGTCCTTCTTCGGACCCTTTAAGAGACTCCTTACTGCCTGACTCCGTTGTTTCACCGCCGGCTGAAACGCTCTCATCTTCAGCAGTTTCTGACTCCGGACTGGTTGCTTCCATAGAATCTTGTTCTGCATCCGAATCTGCATCTGACTCCGCTTCAGGCGAATTCAACTCAACACCACCTTTGGCATCCTCCTGATCCGCAGGTTGTTGCTCTTTTACTGCAGCTTCATTTGTCGCCGGCTCCGCTTGCTGCTTCTGCACCTCTACTGCGTAATATATGCCTACCCCTCCGATTGCAGCAATCAGAAACAGATTGATCATCCAGATAATACGTCTGCGTGCACGTTTTTCTTTTTTCTTTTGATTACTTCGATTTGATCTTGGGGGATACATAGGCAGCTCCTCTTCTTCTACAGCAATCCTTTATCATTATATCAGGCATATCTTGGATTTCCATCATTCAATTCACTTGTAAATAAATATCCTGCATGAAAAAAGCTGCCTCTCCTGCAGAATGAATTCATTCCGCGAGAGAGGCAGCCTTATATTGATTGCATTAGTGCACAGCCAGCTTTTGAACTGCCTGAAGCGACATTTCTTTTGCCTGTTTGATACAGTCCGGCAAACCTACTCCTTCATAACCAGCACCTGCAATGTAAACACCCGGCAGCTTACTGCCAAGTTCCTCACGCAGTGCGGCAATATGCTGAAGATGACCTACGGGATACTGCGGCATGGATTTGCGTAGGCGGGTAATCTCCGAGAAGATCGGAACGGCCTCTACACCCATGGTTTCCCGCAGATCCTTGAGCACCAGAGCTGTCAGTGCATCATCGGGAAGTTCAACATTTTGCTCGTCTCCCGAGCGGCCGACATAACAACGCAGCAGCACTTTGTCATCTGGACTGGTGTGCAGCCATTTGGTCGATGTCCAGGTACAGGCTGTAATATTCCGCCCTTCCTTGCGTGGAACGAGGAAGCCTGAACCATCAAATACATGTTCAATATCCTTTTTCTCAAAAGCAAGGACCACATTGGCTACAGATACGTAATTAATTGCATCCAGCGCAGAGGTGTCCACATGCGGTTTGAGCAGTTCGGATGCCACATACGTCGGGACTGTAACAATCACGTCATCCGCTTCAATACGTTCCCCGTTATTGAGCTGCACACTGTACCTCGTTTGACCACCTTGCTGAACATCCAATGATAGAACAGACGTATTCAGGCGTTGGTCCACATCCTGCATATCGTGAACCAAGGCGTGAACAAGACTCTGAAGTCCTTGGCGAAAATTCAGGAACGCGCTTTTCTTCGTTCCCGTATGTGTCTCCGCAGGTTTACGACCTGTCATCATGCCGCGGATCAGACTACCATAATCCCGTTCCACTTCACCGAATTGCGGAAATGTCGCCTGAAGACTCAGACGACGCATATCCCCGGCATAAATACCGGCAAGCAGAGGCTCGGTCAGGTTTTCAAGTACCTCCGGACCGAGACGCCGTTCGATCATGTAACCGAGGGATTCATCTTCCGCTGTACGGCGCGGTGGAATAAAGAAATCCATCAACGCGCGCAGCTTGCCTGCCGGAGAAACCAGGCCACTTCTCAGAAATGGCTTCAACTCTGTTGGTATTCCCAGCACAAGTCCAGCAGGCATTGGGTGAAGCTTACCCCGCTGCATAATATACGTTTTTTTGGATTCCGGATTTTGGCTTACCAGTTCATGATCAATTTCCAATTCCTTGGCGAGATCAATCATGGCCGTTTTGCGGGCCAGGAATGAATCGGGTCCTTTTTCAATGACAAATCCATCCCGGTGCAGCGTCTCAATCATTCCACCCATGGACGAACTTTTCTCAATCAGTGTAATTTGCGGTTCAATCCCGGCTTCCCGGTAATGCTTGCGAATATAAAATGCCGCGCTGAGGCCTGTCAGGCCTCCGCCAACGACAACAACACGACGTTTCTGGTCTTCCATTACACATCCGACCCTTGCTGCCACTGGCTAATGATGACGTCACTTAACGTCTCCATATAGAGAGGATCACTGTTGAGCGAATCAATCCGCATTAAGCGCATGTCGATCTCCTTGGCAATCGCTTTGGCCTCAATATCCAGATCATAGAGTACTTCAAGGTGATCAGAGACGAACCCAATGGGTGCGACCAGCACATCCTCAACTTGTTCGCGGGACAGTTCCTGAAGTGTGTCCAAAATATCCGGACCAAGCCACGGTTCAGCCGTACGTCCAGCACTTTGCCATGTAAATTGCCAGTTGCTAATACCTTCACGTGAAGCAATGACTTCGGAGGTTTCGAGCAATTGCTGCGGATAAGGATCACCCAGACTTACGATCCGCTCAGGCAAGCTGTGTGCACTGAACAGGACTCGTACATCACCGCGCTTCGCACCAGCCTCTTCGAATTCATCCAGCTTGGCACTGACACGGGAAGAGAGAGCCTGGATCAGCTTAGGATGCAGGTGGTAGCTCTCAACAAATGTCATTTGAATTCCCAGTTCCTCTGCTTTTTCACGAGCACGCTTGATGTAGCTGCCTACACTCATTGTGGAATAGTGAGGAGCAAGTACAATACCGACTGCTTTCTGAATTCCGTCCTTCGCCATCTGTTCCACACCATCTTCAATAAATGGATGAGCGTGCTTCAGCCCTTGATAACAACGGAACTCCACTCCGTTCGTACGCTCATCTTGGCTCAGCGTCTCCTGCAGGGCCTTAACCTGATTATCCGTATTTTCACGCAGCGGGAAAACACCCCCTACGATAGCCTCATACCGGTCCGTCAGTTCCTTCAGTTGTTCCGGCTCAGGCGGCCGTCCTCTACGAATATGTGTGTAGTACGCTTCAATACTTTCCATATTTTCAGGTGTGCCATAAGACATCACCAGTACACCTACGGTATTAGTCATTGCTAACCGTCACCCCCGTCTTCAAAACTTCTGCAGAATATTCATGAATATATGCCGTAAGTTCTCTCAATTTTTCAAGAGAAGCTTCCGGGAACAAGCCATGTCCCAGATTGAAAATATAACCTGGCTCCTTGATACCTTCATCAAGAATGACTTTTGCCTGCTGCTTAATCAAGTCCATCGGTGCTGTCAGCACATAGGGATCCAGATTGCCTTGTACAGCAAATTTGCCACCCAGTCTCTTGCGGCCTTCTGTGATGGAAACTCTCCAGTCCAGACCGATCACATTGGCTTGCAGATCCGTCAGAGTCGGAAGCAGTTCACCGGAGGCCACACCAGGGAAATAGATTTTCGGTACATTCAAATCCGATAATTCGGTAAAGATACGGGTAATCGTCGGCAACACATACGTTTTGAAATCATTTGGAGAAAGGGCTCCAACCCAGCTGTCGAATAGCTGAAAAGCCTTGCCTCCATTAGCAATGTGTGCACGGACATATGTAATTACCATATCGCCTAGTTTTTGCATGAGCTTATGCCATACTTCAGGCTCGCTGTACATCATGGTTTTGGTGCGAATATATCCCTTTGAAGGACGACCCTCGATCAGATAACTGGCAATGGTAAACGGTGCGCCCGCAAATGTGATAAGGGGAACATCCAATTCCTTGTCCAGAATCCGAATGGTTTCCAAAATATGCGACAGGTCCCCTTCGACATCAATCGGACGCAGACGGTCCACATCTGCCGCCGAACGTATAGGGTTATCAATAACGGGACCAATATTTTTTACAATATCAAAATCAATGCCCAAAGACGCAACCGGATTCATAATATCGGAGTACAAAATAGCCGCATCCACACCGAGTTTACGTACCGGCATGAGTGTAACTTCAGCTGCTAGCTCTGGCCTGCGGCAAATTTCGAGCAAAGAGTACTTTTCTTTAATTTTACGATATTCAGGATCATAACGCCCAGCCTGACGCATGTACCATACAGGAACACGGTCTACTTGCTGCTTGAAGCTGGCTCGAATCAAACGATCATTATAGCTCATGTAAGAAGCCTCCAATAGTTTTTGGACTCATAACTCTCATTATGCCCTTTTTGAAGAGCTGTAACAACCACGTGCCGTTCTGTTCCGATGACAATACTATGACATTCCTTACATCGAATCATCCATATGCCAATTATGGTATAATGAAAGAATGGTGTTTTTTCCACGAATTACAGAAAGGAAGTGAAAGCACTTTGAAAACTTGGAAAGTAAACCTCATTGTGCTTTGGTTTGGACAGTTCTTGGTCAATTCGGGCATGACCATGATTACGCCTTTTTTATCCCTATACCTTGCCAAGGATTTAGGCGTTGTCGGTGAGCACGAGATTGGCATATGGGCGGGATTTATATTTGCTGCCAATTTCCTCACTTCATTTTTGTTCCAGCCCTTGTGGGGCAAACTGTCCGATAAGTATGGACGTAAAATTATGCTGCTGCGCTCCGGATTCGGGATGGCGATTGTAATCGCGCTCATGGGATTTGCTCAAAATCCGTGGCAACTCCTCTTGTTGCGTTTGCTCAACGGTACCATCTCCGGTTTTAATCCGGCAGCCGTTGCCCTGATCTCGGGAACAACGCCCAAGGATCGCATGGGTTTCGCCATGGGTATAAGTCAGTCGGGACAGGTAGCCGGAACGATTCTCGGTCCGCTGATCGGCGGATTGCTTGCGGATGCCGTAGGCTTCCGGCCCATATTCTACATTACAGGCGGCCTGATCTTCGCTGCATCATTGCTGGCCATGTTCCTTGTTCGAGAAAAATTCGACCGCAAGGAAGCAGCCAAACTACCTGAACAATCCGTATTGTCCGGGCTGAAGGAATTGAACAAGTCCCCACAGCTTCCCGCATTGTTTGCTGTTACGTTCCTGCTGCAGTTTGCGATGATTAGTCCCATGTCACTCTTGCCGCTGTATGTACAGAAGCTGCATGCATCGGATGTAAACGTGGCATTCTGGGCCGGTCTTGTCGGTGCTGTCACCGGACTATCCAACATGGCCATGTCTCCAATTCTCGGCAAGCTCAGTGATCGTATTGGCGCACATAAGGTACTGACCTTCTCTCTTATAGGAACGGGACTGCTGCTAATACCACAAGCCTTCGTACAATCGGTATGGCAGCTCATTTTGGTGCGTTTCGCCATGGGTGTGTTCATGGGTGGTTTGCTGCCTAGCGTCAACGCCCTGATACGAAACTATACGCCAGATGGTATGATCAGCCGTGCATTCAGTTTCAATACGAGTACGCTCGCTCTCGGGAATATGCTCGGAGCCGTAATCGGAGGTTTTATGGCAGGATTCATCGGCATTGAGGGATTGTTCATTGTCTCCGGTGGGCTGCTGTTAATCAATATGGTATGGGTCCGATTCAAACTATACAAAAAGCCTGCTCTCGTCAGGGAATCCTGAGCAGGACAACCGTTCACTTGGAACGCATCACAAAAGCCGCATTCATTGCCCTAGGGACAAAGAATGCGGCTTTTTTCGTTATCACTTTGTTAAGACTGCTTAAGGCTTTCAAATTGGATAGGGTACTCCTTCACACCAAATACGAAAGCACTCTGGATCGGCTGCAGTGTCGTTCCCGGAACCAGCTTGATATTCTGCATCTGCTGCAGCATGGTGTGGAGTACAACCCTCGCCTCCAGACGGGCTAGAGGGGCTCCAAGGCAAAAGTGAATGCCAAATCCAAAACCCATGTGCCGGTTGGGTTTGCGATCCTCGACAAATTGTTCTGCATCGCCAAAGACTTCGCTATCCCGATTGGCTGAACCTACCCAAGAAATAACCTGAGTCCCCTCTTGAATGGTCTGCCCATTCAATTCAACCGTTTCTTTGGCTACGCGTCCAATCGCAACAATCGGCGGGTAGTAACGCAGCGTCTCCTCAACAGTTGATGCAACGTGCTCAGGATGTTCACGCAGCCGCTGCTGCAGCTCGGGTTGTTCTGCAAGAATGCGAACTGCATTGGTAATCAGATTGGTCGTCGTTTCATTACCTGCTGCAAGCAGCAAGATGCAAAAACCAACCAGTTCCTCCTCGCTCAGCTTCTTCCCTTCAATCTCTGCTGCCAGCAGCAAAGAGATTAAATCATCCTGCGGTTGCTGCCTGCGTTCTTCCATAATGGCTGTAAAGTAGATGGCCAGTTCCTGTTGATTTCGTTTTTTCTCTTCCATAAGCTCCTGGAAAGCTTCATCACTGTCATCGCGCGCCCCCTTAACCAAGGCGTCCGACCATACTTTAAACTTCTGCCGGTCTTTTGCAGGGACTCCCAGAAGTTCCGCAATGACGATAACAGGCAGCGGAGTCGCCAGATCATCGACCAGGTTCATTTGACCTTGGGACAACCGGGGAGTGATTAATTCATCGGCAATCTCCTGAATGCGCGGAGCAAGCGATTCTATGGCCCTCGGTGTGAATGCCTGATTCACCAAGTCCCTTAACTGCTTGTGTTTGGGCGGATCCGTTGTAAGCATACTGGTGTTTGCACGATCACGTGCGGAAGAAAACAACTTGGGATTTTTCAGTACGTACTGCACATCTTCATAACGAAAGATATCCCAGCATTCACGGTGCTCATCGTATCGGACTGGAGTATTCTCACGAAGTTCGGCGTACACCTGGAAGGGAGATAGCTGCTGCTCTACTGCTTCCAGTTCCCGGATCGGAATATAATTGGCATACTTTCTGGGTGCTCGGTTCATCGTCATTCCTCCAATCGCTAATATATATTTATTTACATATAAGAAACACCATATATTATAGACTTTACTGTATACTCATACAAATATTTGGCAATAATTGAGCCTCTTCTCCTAGGGAATGCCATTTAAATCCCACGAACCTCTTTTTTCAATCAGGATAAAAGTCTTATACGTCGTTTCGAATGTCATCTTAAATAACATGCAAATCCCTACTGAGCTATATCTCTCCTTTCAATTCTACTTTTGGCGGTTTATATTTATTCATTTAACCTTATAAATAATAGTTTTACTCTGAATATCTATCGATATAGTCTTATAATCTCCGTTTTTCTACTATTGTCATATTAATTAACATCAAATACAATCATCTCAATTCATTTACATAATCTTCTGAACAAACATCACATGTTACTAACCTGAAGGAGAGTGCTAATTATGAGTAAACATTCAAATCTTCGTCCCTGGGCTGTATGGAGTACTGCTGCTTTAACCGCTCTGACCATCTCTTTGTCCCCGGTCGGAACCTATGCCGCTCAAGCAGCTACTGTTGAAGTAAGCGGAACAACAAGTGCGGTACAGTCCACTTCACCTACAACTCCAGCACGGAATACGTCCATTCCGGCCTTGCCTCAATCTTCCAAACAATCTGCATTACCTAATGTACTTGTCATTGGAACAGGCGGAACGATTGCAGGTCAATCCGAGGATGCGACCAGCTTCCAAAATTACAAGGCAGGCACACTCCCCATTGAAGAAATGGTTGATGCGCTACCCGACAAACAGAAGATAGCAGATGTTAGCACACTTCAATTCGGCAACTCAGGTTCGGGTTCATATACAATGGCAGATCTATACGATCTATCCCTTACTGTAGACAAGGCACTTGCGCAGTATGACAGTGTCGTGGTTACGACAGGTACGGATACCATGGAGGAGATCGCTTATTTCCTTGACATGACGGTGCAGAGCGATAAGCCTGTGGTCATTACCGGCTCCATGCGACCATGGACCGTTATCGGTTCAGATGCCCAAGCGAACCTGTACAATGCCATCAAACTTGCGGGCAGCGGACGCACTACCTCGTTCGGAACGGTATTGATGCTGAACGATACGATCCAACTTGCACGTGGTGTAACCAAAACAAATGACTATCGTACGGATACATTTGAGACGCCAATGCTCGGTGCTGTTGGTTACATCGATGAAGAGAATATCCGAATCTACCGTGCTCCGGCACGTGCACTGAAGCCTGAAGGCACAGCTAAGCCGGCATTCGATCTGAGCAAGATTACGAAGGCCGATCTGGCGAAAGTTGAAATTGCCATCTCCTATCAAGAAGCTGGCGGGGAAGCGATCGAAGGTTTCGTACGCGGCGGAGCTAAAGGAATCGTAACCTCCGGTACCGGAGCAGGCGGCATCTCCAGAGCAATGGGACAAGCCCGTACGAAAGCAATTGAAGAGGGCGTCATCTTCGTAACCACGACCCGTACAGGTTCAGGAAGCGTATATGGCGGCGGCAACGGTGTCATTGCCGGGGACAACCTCAGCCCTCAACAGGCACGTATTTTGCTCATGCTCGGCCTGTCATTCAGTGATGACTTTGACACCATCAAAAAATGGTTTGAAACATACGGCACACCTGAAGTTTAGTAGCTCTCATACCGTTATCCTTATTTTATAAAATGGCAAAAAAAGAGATGAACCCGGGCCCTGTGATCAGGGATGTGTTCATCTCTTTTTTTGTGTTTCCAGAATGTGTGTATTACTTTCTCTGATTCATTTTAAATACATTCTATTTAATAAAATAATACTTAAAAAGATAACAAATCAAAAAAACCAACACCGCAATAAGTACAATATAAACTGGTAGTATTAAAAATGGCGTGTATATGTTAAGAAAATGAAATACGAAACCTGAGATCAGAAGCAAAGAAAGAAAAATGAATAAAGGTCTCAAATTAACACCTCTATAGATAGAAATTCATAACTCCTTTTATACAATATTACCATAAGATTTCCTGAAAGGAGTTTTGATACCTTCTTCGCTAAAAAGGAATTCATATTTATATAAAACCTCAATAAAAACTCATTCTTAACGATCAATATATTTCAAACTAAAAAAACTCCGAACTGAATCAAGATTTCCTCACAAACACAAGAGTGTGAGATCATGATTCGTCGGAGTTTGATCTTTAGGAAATTTCTACTTTTACTTCACCCAAGCCAGCGCCAAGCCATCATAATCCGGCAGCATGGTGGTGACAAGGCGCGGGTCACTCGCCATCTGCTCATTGAAACGACGCACAGCAAGCACAGCGGGACCTTGCTTGTCCGGATTCAACGTACGACCACGCAGGAAACAATTATCGCCTACAATGACAGCCCCCGGACGGGCCAGCTTGATGGCATAATCGAGATACACCGGATAATTCTCCTTATCTGCGTCAATAAAGAAGAAATCGAAAGTGCGACCCTCCAGTTCCAATTGCTTCAGGCTGTCTGCCGCCGGGCCAATGCGATACTCTACTTTTTCGCCGAAGCCACCTTCCTCCAGATGCCCACGGGCCATCGCCGCGTATTCTTCTTTCAACTCCAGCGACGTCAGAGTTCCTCCTTCCCTCATACCGCGAGCAAGGCAAATTCCGCTGTAACCGCCCAATACGCCAATTTCCAGCACTGCCTCTGCCTTTGATGTCTTGGCGAGAAACGTAAGTAAACGGCCATAAGCCGGTGCAACCGACACCTCCGGCATGTTGTTTGAACGGATGGCCTCTTTTACCTTTAATAACAGCTCATCCTCTTGAAATAATTGATTTACATATTCGTCAGGGGTAAGATTCACCACGTATATCCTCCTTGGACACTTGGACTGCTTTCCTTATGGATGCCAATGTTCTATAATGAATGTTTGTTATCAACACAGGCGGTTAGACTACAGTATCACCTGCTTCTTAGCGAGCATAGCGCTCACCGCATTTCTCATTGTAAGTTTTTTCACGGAATGCGGCAAGGCCGCACCGTTACTATACAGCTGGATGAAGGCATCGTCCTCTTCCGCTTGAAATGGAGTTGAAATGAAACACATGGCTCAATTGCAATTAATTGCGACCTCAGCAATGGGACTTGAGGCTGTTGTAGCTCGGGAATTGAAACAGCTGGGGTATGAGGATGTTACGGTCGAGAACGGCCGGGTTGTATTTACTGGAGACTATATTGATATTTGCCGCTGCAACTTGTGGCTGAGAAGTTCTGACCGTGTCCTTATCAAGATGGGTGAATTCCCGGCAACCACATTTGACGAATTGTTTGAAGGTACCAAGGCACTCCCTTGGGAAGAATGGATCCCAGCGAACGGTGAATTCCCTGTTGAAGGCCGCTCCCACAAATCCCAACTGAGCAGCGTCCCTGCCTCGCAAGGTATCGTGAAAAAAGCAATCGTTGAGAAGCTGAAGCTGACACATAACACCGAATGGTTCCCCGAGAACGGGGCTCGTTATGTCATTGAAGTGATTTTGCTGAATGACCGCGCCCTGCTTACGCTCGACACGACCGGACCAGGACTTCACAAAAGGGGTTATCGTAAACTGGTGACTGAGGCTCCGCTGAAAGAAACACTTGCCGCAGCGCTTATTCAGCTCAGCCGTTGGAACGTATCTCGCCCCTTCTATGATCCGTGCTGCGGTTCAGGCACCATGCTGATTGAAGCAGCCATGATCGGGTGGAACATCGCACCAGGACTGCGCCGCTCCTTCAACTCCGAGAATTGGGATGTCATCCCTAAAGAACTGTGGGAACAGGCTCGTGAGGAGGCATTTGATGCGGTTCGTGACGACGTTCCATTGCAGATTTCGGGTAGTGATATTGACCCTGAAGCGATCGAGGTAGCTCAGGCAGCGATCAAAAGTGCCGGTTTTGCCAAGGATATTGAAGTCAGCGTACTGCCTGCGCACCGTGCCAGACCTCAAGGGCAGTACGGTGTAATTATCACCAATCCGCCATATGGTGAACGCCTGAGCGAAGAGAAGGACGTCTTGAAGCTGATCCGCTCCTTAGGCCGCAGTTATCTCGAGATGCCGACCTGGTCCTTTTTCGCCATCACTTCAACCAAATCCTTCGAAGAAGCTTTTGGCCGTAAAGCGGACAAACGCCGCAAACTGTTTAACGGACGCATTGAAACCCAATACTACCAGTACTTGGGGCCGTTGCCTCCGCGAAATTCATCACCGAAACAGTAAAATGATACGATTTAAACAGAACGCCCCTGCCTTCAAGGCTGGGGCGTTTTTTTGTACGGTTATGCAACCAACGATCTGCATGAAGCACTTCCGCTAGGGGTATAGTTGAAATGCCATGAAGGAGAGCTATAATGAATGGAGCCCTGTTTTTACACTCCGTTAACATTAGATGAACAAAACACTGCAACTGGGAGGGAACCGAGATGGTCATCTCACAGCCTACACGCAGCATGACGCCGCGTAGGCTTCTTAATCATCCACTTACGTTATATCTCATTTTTCTAGTGCTGATGCTGCTGAAACTCATGTGGCTTCATCACAACCTGCATGCCTATAACATCACCATGGGTCTTCTGGATAAAGTCATTGCGATCGGCTCTTTGCTACTCCTGTCCTTCTGGACCTGGTGGCTGCCTAGACGGGGTATGATATTATCTCTTGTCGTGCTCAATCTGCTCCTCACAGCGCTGATCTATGCCGATATGGTTTATTATCGATACTTTCAGGACTTTCTAACGATCCCTGTGTTAATGCAGGCCAGACAAGTTGACGCTCTGGGCGACAGCATTGCTACGCTCATACACGCCAGTGACTTGTGGTTCTTCGCTGACTGGCTTGCCATCATTCCGTATGGGGCCATCCTGCTATTCAGCAGGCGTAATCGTATATCCCGTTTGTCTACAACCAGTAACGGGTTGGGGAATTACTCCAATGACCACGGCAAGAAAAAAGGCATACGCAGACTCACTGCAGGCGGCATTGCCTTGGTGCTTGGACTGTGTCTTGCGGTGGGGCCAATCTATTTTTACAGTAAAACGTGGGCCAAGGGGCTGTTCGACAATAATTGGTGGAACGTCTCCATGTACAACGTGACCGGACTTCTCGCTTTTCATGGATATGATCTGTACAACTATGCAAAAGACCATATCGGTTCCGGCCCCGAAGCCGATCCTGCAGATGTCGAGCAAGCCAAATCCTTTTTTGCTGACAGACAGAATAACGCTTCTAGTGAAAATGCCCTGTTTGGCAAGTACAAGGATAGTAATCTCATCATCGTTCAAGGAGAAGCCTTCATGAATTTCATGATCGGGCAAAGTATCGGTGGTCAGGAAATCACGCCGCATTTTAACGAACTAATGAAGGAAAGCCAATATTACAGTCATTTTTATCACCAAACAGGTCAGGGCAGAACATCGGATGCTGATTTTGGAGCCAATATCTCACTCCACCCACTGCCTGTTGGATCAGCTTTTGTTCGTTACGCAGACCACGCGTATGATTCTTTGCCTTCAATACTGAAGGACAATGGTTACAGCACCAATGTTTTTCATGCGTACGAGAGTGGATTTTGGAACCGTTATACGATGTATCAGAACATGAACTACGACAAATTTTACAGCAAAAATGATTTTGAACAGGATGATCCACTGGGCTGGTCCCTGTCCGATGAGTCTTTTTTAAGGCAATCCGTTCAGAAGATGGACAGCGAGGTTACCGAGCCGTTCTATTCCTTCCTCATCACACTCAGCAGTCATCATCCTTACGCACTCCCGCAGGATAAACAGCAGCTTGATGTAGGTGAGTTCGAGGGCACGATGTTTGGTGATTACCTGCAATCCGTTCATTATGTGGATTCTGCGCTGGGCAGTATGGTGGAAGATCTGAAGAACCGGGGATTATGGGACAAAACCATCTTCATGTTCTATGGGGATCACGATAATTCGATCAAAGAACAAGCGCAGTATGAACAGTTCCTTGGACGGTCCCTGAATGAACTGGATATGGAGCAAATCATGAATGAGGTCCCGCTGCTGGTGCATCTGCCGGACGGAGCCGAAGCAGGAACCGTAGACCAACCTGCCGGACAACTGGATATCACTCCATCAGCGCTTCATTTGCTCGGCATCCCAGATGAATATTATCACATGGGGAACGACATCTATGACGGATCATCCCGAACCGTTGTATTGCGAAGTGGTGCATTCACTGACGGTTCCGTATTTTATATCCCTTCAGACGATTATATTTACGAGAACGGTTCATGTTATGATCTGTCCACCCGCAACAAGACAGACATCAGTGCGTGCAATTCCGGACATGACGAAGCTTCGAAGAGATTGCATGTGTCCGATACCGTCATAACGTATGACCTAATCCGGCGATTCCGTGAAGAGAACAGCGCAGAACCTGCATCCTAGATGAAACTACTGCCAATGTCTTCGTTTAGCAGCTTTTGATAAAAGGAGAAACATAGAATCATGACAATTCAATCAGAACCCTTGTCCATTGAACAAAAATTATATGATGAAGCAGCGAACTTTGTGAAGCATCGTTACCCTCAGGGTTGGGGTGGTGCAGCAGCAGTTTATACCGCAACGGGTTCGCTGTTAATCAGCATTGCTCCAGAAGTGATCAATGATGCCACACACCTGTGCATGGAGACGGGCGCCTACCTCGAAGCACATAAATTAAACGAGAGAGTTACTCACTCCATCTGCGTGGCACGAGATGACGAACATTCGGAATTCAAAGTTCTCACTCCTTGCGGGGTGTGTCAGGAACGTTTGTTTTTCTGGGGTGAAGATGTCAAAGCCGCTGTATATGACCCGGATGGAAGGTTAATTTATAAAAGACTGGACGAAATCCAGCCTTACCACTGGTCCCAGGCATACCGGGATAAATAGTGATATTATTCCGCTTCTTTACGTAATTCAAGTATTCAGGCACTTTCGAATCGCAGACTTCCACCTTTATTTACCACAAAAGTGTTAAGCGTGCAGCCCACCGCATGTTTAACACTTCTTTTTTGGGGACCGGTCCGATACCTGCCTTGCGTTATTCAGAAAGTCGCTTTATAATTGTAACTAAAATAGTTTCATTTATATGGAGGTTTAAAAAAATGATTATTGAAATATGGTCCGACTTTATGTGTCCTTTCTGTTATATTGGCAAACGCCGTTTGGAAAATGTATTGGCTCAGTTCCCACACCGTGACGAAGTGAAACTGCAATTCAAAAGCTTCGAGCTGGATTCTAATGCTGAACTGAACAGCGGCAAAACGAACGCGGAATATCTGGCTGCCAAATACAATATGAGCGTGGAACAGGCAAAAGGCATGAATGCTCAAATGAATGCCAATGCTCGTACGGCCGGATTGGAATATAACATTGATGAGATGATTCCAACCAACTCGTTCTCCGCACACCGCCTGACCCACTGGGCAGATACACAAGGTAAAATGCTTGAACTCAGCGAGCGTTTGTTCAAGGCCATTTTCATGGAAGGCAAACATGCTGGTGACACGGATGTACTGATTCAACTGGCCGAGGAAGTGGGTCTGGATCGCCACGCAGCTGCCGAGGTGTTGGCCAGCAATCAATTCGCGGAGCAGGTTCGTGCAGATCAGGCTGAAGGCGAGCAATTAGGCATTCGCGGCGTGCCATTCTTCGTATTCGACCGCAAATTCGCGGTATCAGGCGCGCAGCCGGACGACGTGTTCCGGGATGCCATTCAGAAGGCATGGGATGAGCGTTCCCCTTTTACCATGGTTGAATCCAGCACAGCTAACGCTGATGCCGGCGGTGTGTGCACTGATGATGGATGCGTAGTCCCGCAATCCGATAAACCATCCAAATAACACAAAAGCAGCAGGAACAGGGGCACTCCCCCTGAACCGCTGCTTTTTTTCAACTTAAACCTGATTAATTCATACGAAAAATTCATCCATATAGTATAAAAAATCCGGTCTGCCTAATGCAGAACCGGACCCTATTTACTCCCTCTTTTAGAGCAGCAGCCCTACGCACATGATCAGACCACAGAGCACAGATGATTGCTGGGAAGCTCCCATAAGGGGAAGATACGTCTCGGACGGATTAACTTTGCCCAGTGACTTATAAACCTTATACATTGGAATAACGGAAATAATCGCGACAAGACCATAAACGGGCAAAGCATGGAACACTACACTTATGATCAAAAGAACATAAGCAAGAATTGTCATCAGCTTGGATAGACGAAGCGCCCGCTCTTCCCCCCACATAACAACCAGCGTCTTCTTGCCAATTTCACGATCCGCACGCCAGTGCAGAAAATGATGGTTAAATAGCAGCATGGTGGTCAGCATGCCGACCGGCAAGGACAGCAGCAGCGGCGAAAGCGCAAACTCTCCTGTCTGTACATAGTAGGCACCCAAAACTGGCAGGATACCGAAGGAAATAAATATCCCAATTTCACTATAGCCTTTACCGCGGTAGCCGAATTTAATGGGCGGCGCAACATAGAAATAAGCAATCAAAGCACCGATCAGCGCAATAGCCAGAATCGGCCAACCGCTGACGATCGTAAGAATGAGACCACAAGCCCCAGCCAGCACAAGGAATCCCCAGGTAATTGCCGCAAATTTCTTCTCGGTCATGGTTCCCGAAGTCAGAAACCCGGAGTGCGTCGAAATCGCGCCTTCAGTCTCCGTTGCTTGGGTATCGGTTCCGTTTCGATAATCCCATAAATCGTTTACCATATTGGAAAAAATATGAGCTGACACCGCGCCTACTAGCGTTAGCAAAAACAAAAGAATACTAAATTCCTTCTGCATGGCGTAGGCAGAGATGGTACCTAGTATTACTGGAACAACCATTACCGTTACGGAATACAGTCGGGTCATATTTTTAAATAAAGCCCAATTACTCATGATGTATATATGCCTCCTATGATGCTAAATCTTTAACACTTTGTGACGACGTTCACATAATATTAGATTATACACCAAATTGACATTGTTGTGATAGGAAATTTTTGTTCGTTATTAGGACTGAATCTTCAGTTACCTGCGTTAAACGTTTTTCTTTATCAAAAGCCTCACATAGGCAGCTTCCCTCTCGAATCCAAGTTAGGCAGCAATGATGAAAGATAGAAAAGGCCCTCTCCTTCTTGAAGAGGACCTTTCAGTCTATGGCACGGTGCATGATTTAGATATTCCTTATATCCTCACTCAATCCCAAAAGAGTTGATCCGGATGCGGCCCGGTTCTCTTATCAGAATCCAAGGCATCAATCGATCTGAGCTCATCCGGCGTTAACTCAAAATCAAAAATGTCTGCATTCTCTCGAATCCGTTCGGGTGTAACGGACTTCGGTATGGTCACAATCTGATTTTGAATATCCCAGCGCAAAATGATCTGTGCCGGTGTCTTTCCATATTTTTGGGCAAGGGCCTTCAACGTGGATTCATTGTTCAGTTTCCCTCGCATGATGGGGCTCCAGGCTTCCAGCTGAATCCCCTGTTCCCCGCAGAAATCCTGCAATTCCTGCTGAATCAGACCCGGGTGCAGTTCCACCTGATTGACTGCAGGTACCGTTCCACCTTCATCTATAATTTCGCGCAAATGATGGATTTGGAAATTGCTCACACCAATCGCCCGTACGCTTCCTTCGCTATATAGACGTTCGAATGCTCTCCACGTCTCCTTGTACTGGTCTCTTCCCGGCCAGTGAATCAAGTATAGATCAATGACGTTCAATCCCAGTGCCTTCTGACTGGCCTCAAATGCTTTGAGTGTTGAATCAAAACCCTGATCTTCATTCCAGAGCTTAGTTGTCACGAACAGCTCATTGCGGGCAATTCCACTGCTTGCTATGGCTTGTCCCACTTCTTCTTCATTCCCGTAGACCGATGCCGTATCAATACTGCGATATCCTACTTCCAATGCAGTCTCAACTGCTTGCTGCACTTCCTTACCCTTTGCTCTATATGTTCCAAATCCTAGCCAAGGCATCGTTACCCCATTATTCAGAATCGTGCAATCTGTAATATGTTTGGTCATCCTGTACCTCCCGTATGGAATTTGGCTGCTCAAGGTTTATTAACCTTCTGACAGAAATTTAAGCGTTTCCTTATCTTCCTGTACAGGCGACCTATTTCCGGAAGATTCTTGAAAAGGCAGCATGAGAAAAAGAACCCGCAAGGCTCTATGGCATGCGGGTTCTGGTGTGACAGGATCAGCTATTGATTCCCTTGCCCGTTCTGACTCTGGATGGAGTTCAATCTTCTCTTCTCCTCAGAGAACATCTCTTCTGCCAGCTCAACACCCTGTCCTCCAAGCGAACGTTCAGCCTGAAGCATCGCCTGCTCCGTATGCGCCAATCGGCGCTCGGCCTGTTCAATGGTCTGCTCTGTTGGATGTGACATGGCCTGAGATACGGCAAAATGAAGTTTGTTCACTGCATTCTGCGCCTGAGATACGGTCGTATTCGCTTGCAAACTGGAATCATAACGCTTCGGCATGAGTATTCCTCCTTGGGATCATGTTCCTGTTACCCCTTTAGGATGGATGATGAGGTCCTGCCTTATTCTTCTTTTGCATAAACAATTTATGAATGTCATGTCGTGACTCCATTTAAACCTTCATAATCCCATGGTTGTAACCTTCTCCTAACTCACTGCGTTTATCTTATAGATGACTTTTTAGAAGAAAGAGGTGGTTGGTTGAAAAACCTGAGGATTCCGGTCATCATGTTGACTTTGTTATTGATAACCAGTGGCTGTGCCTCTGCAACGTATGAAATAACGGGTTATACAAGTTCTCCCATTATTGATGATATTCCAGTTCCAACGAATGCCAAACCATTAAAAGTCACGACAGATTCAGCAAACCCCAATATCAAAATAAGTGAAACGTATGAATTGAAACATATCGGAGGTGAACAAGGCCTTTATACACCTGCTGATTATTTTCAGAAATTACACGATGAAGGATGGGTAGAGTTGGAGGAGAACCGAATGGGACATGTTCATTTCCTCAAAAAAAACGACACGGTAGTCGCTATCGAAATACGTGAGGATACCTTTGAAATTCATGAAATGGAAAAAGACGCTCCCTTATAATCCTCCCTAAGTGTTCTTGGAACATTGAAATACTACCAAGTTATCACTGCGCACAAAAAAAGAGAGGCATCAGCCTCTCTTACTTCACGAATTTCGCAACTTTTGCCAGCACTTCTTCTTCTGTCGGCGCACTAATGTACCGACCGTTGATAAACACAAAAGCACGCTTCGCACACGGACCACAGTACGATTTGCACCCAATCTTGATCTCCGTATCCGGAGCCATTTTCTCCAGCTTGGGTACAATCGACTTCAGTCTGATATGATTACACTTTTCGCATACGCGGATATCGTTAGCCATGAGTTCCCCTTCTTCGCGGCCTTAGTGGTCGCCGTGGTTGCCTTTGGAAGGGTTCGTGATGACAAATCCTTCTTGAGGAAGGTACAGGTAGTCAATTTTAACGCCATCCAGAAGCGGTTGATCATTCTCTAGAATAACATCGATCTCTTTGTCCGTAGATACTACGGTATCGTTTTCTTTCGGCGTGTCCAGATCAAGACCGTAGTGAGCGTGGTCACCGTGAGCATGCGTGATAACTACACGAAGTTTTTTCCCTTCGTTTTCGGGCTTGTCCAGCTCCAATTTCAATACTTTGGCAGCATTACGAGTAATTTTGCAGTTCATTTCGACTTCATCTCCTATATTGTAATTGCTGGTTCCAACAATTTCAGCATTTCTAAACTCCAGCATCTATTGTAAAGAAAGTTACTCCGCTTCGCAATAACATTGATGCAAAATCAAAGGTAAACCGTATCGATTCACCTTGTGCCCCTTTAGACGCGGGAGGGCAGCACCGGATATTTACGCTCCGCACGGCTGACAAACCAGTTCATCAGCAGCAAAGTAACACCAATATCATCAATAGGCATAAATGGCATGACATCGGGTAGAACCCAATACAGTATGACCGGGATGATGAACAGCAGTTTCTCATGCAAAGGGATCTGCGGAGCCCGCAACAGGCGGGGCAGTCTCTTGAACACTTCAGTCCATCGTTTGAACGACAGCAGTCTTCTCCACTTCATGTGAACCCCTCCATATTCTTCATGAGCCAATAACGGCACATGATCGTATTCCTCTCATTACCCTTTTAAGAATGGTATGATAACCCAAAAAAGACGGGACGCTGTCACAGCGCCCGTATGTTTTATACGAAATGGGATGCTAGAAGTTTCATGACAGAGCTTCGTTTCCGGTCTCCCCATCCGACAGCAGCTCAGCCAGCAGCAGACCTACCTCGACACAGATATCATCAAACTGTTCAACAGGTAGTGGGTTGACGCCAAGTCCGACTTCCACCGTGAAGCCCGGCTTCCGAAACTGTTGAATAAACCAGTCCTTGTATCCCGCATCGCTTCCACCTAATTTAACGGCTTTGTAACCCGAGGCCCGTGCCAACCTGCGCGATAACGGCGCACTCTCTCTGGGCTCTAAATCACGGTAATTCCAATAGATCTCTTGCCCCTGACTGTGCAGGGAAACGACAGCAGCGAAGCGGTGTTGTTCTGTCCACTCTGCAAGTGCCTTTGCTTCTGGCTCAGATAACGGTGCCTTGCCTGCATAATCTCGGGGACCGGGTGATGTAATGCCTCTCCGCGCAGCCTCTTCCTCCCAGTGAGCCGGAAATTGATCGTTCAGATCAACCCCTCTAATATTGGCTTTCCAATGGGTAAAATGCGGACGACCGGCATTCCATGCAAGCAGCTGCTTGGCATGTGGATGTCTATTCACTACACCCTCCTGGACGAGCTCCACGCCATCCGGATTGACCATAGGCACGACCCACAACGTCGTTTCCTGCATCCAACGCTCTGTCCTGAATTGCTGCCAAGGCACACTGTCAGTGTATGCCCTCGCATATTCTTCAATAAAGCGCATGATTACCGCACTCGTAAGCCATTCATTGGCATGGACGGACGCATTAACATGAATATGGCGCGGTCCTTCACCAATCCTTACGTAGGGTATAGCCTTCCCCATGACGCTTGCACCGATTATACCTGTGGAGATGAACGGATATCGCTTCTCAAGCAAAGCGACATCCCGGCTCAATTCACGGTAACCGTATTCACCCTGTAACCTGACAATAGTTTTGCCATTTGAATCCGGAATATGAATACATCGCCCACACCAATCCTCAACGTTCGCAAACTCGGGATTGGCGTCACGCAGCTCTTTTTCATTCAGGCCAAAACGTTTTGCGATCCACCCCACGTTTTCCCCAGGCTGAACAGCATATCTGCGACCGGTTCCCGGCAGGATTCGCAGCATCTGCCCGGCAAACAAGTAGGGTTGTGCCGCTGCCTCCGGGTTCAGGGCAGCCAGCAACGCCCTCGTCATGTGGTGAGCAGAAGCAATACGGGATAAGGTATCCCCTGACTGAACAATAATCCACTGAAGCTCCATGGTGTCTCCTTTCCCGGCAGGAGAATGCAGTTCTCCCCGTCCTATGCTCTTATTGTGCTACCCTAATATGTATGCGAACCCGGTTGTCCGTCATGTGACATGAATCACGCGAGCCTTTTCCAAGCGCTGTTATCCGTATAAATAAAAAACCGGAGCGCCAGGGCTCCGGATGACTGATGAGTGCAGTGGGTTAAGCTTCAACCTCAACTCCAAATATGAAAGGGTAATACTGCTAAGTTACGTTAAACGGGTGACCTGCCACACGACAGGTGTTTTCGAGATCTGTTCTCCCAACCACTGGCGGGTAATATTCTGGAACATGCGCGGGTCTCCCGTACAGAAAAATTGATGCACCGGTGTCTCATCCCCACTTGCCAGCTTTCGTTTATCATACAAAATCGTACTGATTTCCCTCGCCGTCTCATCTGCCGAACTGATCAATTTCACTTCCTGTCCCATGACTTCCTGGATTGTTTCCATGAGAAATGGATAGTGGGTACAACCCAAAATGAGACAGTCAATTGGCTGTTGTTTGATCTGACCCAACGACTGCTCCACCGCAAGTGTTGTTTGTTCGGAACGAAATTCACCCTGCTCTACCAGGGGCACCAATGCAGGGCAAGCCTGACTGACGACATCAATATAGGGGGATAACTGCTTAAGTGCTGAAGTATATGCACCACTTCCTATCGTTCCCACTGTACCGATTACGCCAATGCGTCCTGTTCGAGTAGCCGTAATGGCAGCACGCGCCCCGGGATGGATGACCCCAATGACAGGCACATTCACCTTCGCCCGGATATAGTCAAGGGCTGCAGCCGTGGCTGTGTTACAGGCGATAACGATAACCTTCGGATCGAACTGGATCAAGAAATCAACGATTTGTTCCGTAAATTGTTTAACTTGTTCGGACGAACGGGGTCCGTACGGTGTCCGGGCAGTATCTCCAAAATAAATGATCTTTTCCCGCGGGAGCTGACGCATCACTTCCTTGGCGACGGTCAATCCCCCTACACCGGAGTCTAATATAGCGATTGCTTGCTGCACGAACACACCGCTTCCTTCTTCATTGAATTGGTTCTGATAACGATTTGGGTTCCAGAGCTTTCTTCCTACCGTATGATTATTCCGGCAAAAAGGTACCTACATCTTACCCGATTTCATCTTAGGGTTCAAATAAAACAACGCACGCTGCGGCTTCCACATCATTGTCGCACACAAACAAGCAGGCTCCCCTCATTCTTCGAGGAAAGCCTGCTTATTGCCCAGCAATGTTTCAGCTATTATCTTTCGAATCATCTACAGGCAGCTTCGCAACAACGTTAATGCCAGACTCATTATCATCATTATTCACAGCAGAGTCTGCAGACGTATCCGAGTCGGTAATGACTGCAGATACGCGTAATTCCTTCCCTTCAGCGCAATTCCGCCAGGATTGGATATCCTGAATGACAACGTCTGCCGTTTCTTTCACTTTGGATACGATCTGTGAGCTTTGTTCGCCGACCTTAACGGCCAGTTCCTGACCTTTCTCGGTGACCTGACGCGCACCTTCTGAAATATCCTGACGCAGCTCACGTCCAGATTTTGGCGCCAACAGCAGTGCTGTAACAGAACCCACTACCGAACCGATCAATGCTCCCCACAACAAACTTTTGTTTGAATCCTTCACGTTGCATCTCTCCCTTTACCTTAATGAAGTACCGGATACCACCAAGCAACAAGACATCTTGATGCTTATTGATCCGGGCGAATGCCTACTCTGTTGATGCAGTATAAGCAGCAAGGGCTTGACCTGACACTCCAGATAGCAAAAACTTTTTAAATCCCGTATTGGGCATTAGAATGTCAGCATTAATGATGCCGAGATGATTCGAGCGGCTGTGCAGCATGTGCATCTCCCGGGTCAAGATCAATGACATAACGGCCAGGCGCAATCAGCGCAGTCTGATGCTCACAGCGCCAGCGTCTTCCTCCAGAAGAGCCCAGTGTTTGTCCGTCCTGCAGAACATCACCCTGATCGAATATGTAATAGGCCGCCCCAAGCAATGTCTGAGCTACCGTATCCGGATCCAGTCCCGTAAAGTGACACTGCACATCGGGAACACCAAGTGCAGACAACCCAACGGTATCCATAACCAGTTCACGCTGTTCTTCGGTTCCACCTGCCTGATACATGCGGACATTCATTGCTCCATAGAGATGTTCTTCCCGCTTCTGTGACTGAATGTAAGCCTCCGGCTCGACCAGCTTGTCGCTGCCGTACCAATACATTCCATCACAAGGCAGAACTTCCATGACTGCCTGGAGCGTATTCTGGAACAATTCCAGACGCTGTTTGCGAGACATGGCTGCAGAGAACATATCATGAAGACGGATCGAATACTGCGCTGACTTGACGGCATCTCCTGCTTCCGGCCAGTGCCAGGCTTGCTGAACCGCCCCACCGAATCGGGAACGATCCTTGATCTCGTTCACAGGAAGCATGCAGGTCTGTGCAGGTATATTCCCTTCCTCAAATGAAACCGGATGATCCATATGATAGAAAACAAGCATGTCCAGGTTATTCTCTGAAGGTTCACTTTTCCCGATCTCCGTCTCGGTTTCATCCGTCTTATTCTGTGAGGAGCGTTGATCATTGACCTGCTTCACAGCCAGACGCACTTGTCCGGTATAACGGGTAAGTGCATTCTGCAACCGCATCCGATCTATTATAGGTTGCTCTCGAAATAACAGCTCCACCATATAAACAGGGTGAAAGCCGGAAGGAATATCATTCGCTTCATTTTTCTCTATTTCATCTTGCCTTTCATTTGTCATGCTGGTTCCCCTCATTCCTTACTCTGTCCCTCGGTCTGACCTTGCTGAAATGGACCAAGTTCTTTTTCCACATAGATACTAACCTGCTCAGCAAACTGTTCCAGAATAGATGGTACCTCTACAGTTAACGGGTGCAACACTCCCCGCTCCCAGCTGAAGTAATCCTGTACCAGCGGCTTGCGCAGCGACACGAGACGCTTCAGCACCTCATAAGTCGAAACGTCAAATACCTTCTCTTCGTGATTGATTTGAATGATGTCATCATAACTGCTGGCATCCCGCATAATGAAACCATCAATAAGATAGCTTCCCACATCTGTTACAATCTCAATAGCCAGATGAAGACAGCGCTCCTGGACCAGACCAAGCATAAGACTGCCATCCCAAGCCTGCGCTGCCCGGCGGAGCCCTTCGGCTACTTCCGGCACGGCAGCAAGTCTGCGGGCAATCTGTTCTCTGTTTACGTAATACAATGCAGTCACTTCCCGTTCAGTGAATTATCGATTCCGTTTTCCTCTTCGCTTAAGCCAGAAAAGCATCACCGGACAAGCGATCAAAAACACGATAAAAATATATAAAAATTCCATAACGTCTCTTAAATCGCTCATGCCCAGTCTCCTTTAACAACTGCAGAATGAAATGATTAAATTAGATCTCGTAATCCACTGCGACAGACTGTTCTCTGACCTCGTTCATGTACTTGATGACTTCCTGATGAAGCGGGTGGACCTGGTAGGCCTGCAGATCTTCCAGTGATGCAAATTCAGCTGTCAATGAGATGTCGAAAGATCTGTCAGAGCGAAGCACATCCACGCCAACTTCCAATGAGATCAGGACATCAATTTTGCCTTGCAAGTTGCGAAGAACGTTTGCAGCAGCCTCAATGGTTTCTGGAGAACGATCTTTCATTTTGAAAAGAACAATATGTTTAATCATTGAACAAGCACCCCGTTTGCATATATTAGTGGAAATGAATGAATTTTCGTGTAACCAAAATATATCATAACGTTAGTTATTGCGAAAGGATACTTGTAAACGTTCTCTAAACGATTAAAGAATGCTATGCTGAACTGTTCTTTTTTGTATTATCATCTTCCTGAGCTGGAGATGTCTCTTCTGAAGGGGGTTTCGAATCAGCTTCAGGTGCTTTTACTTGCGGTTTGGACCACTCCCGATCCGAAAGGTCTTCCTGTTTCTTCAGCACGGCAATGGCTTGTCTGAGCTTATCAGGCAGCGGAAGACCAATCCTGGCATAGTTTTCTGTAATGGAAATTAACTCGTTAACCAAGTAGAAGTAGATGGCTCCTCCCTTGATAATGTCTGTTCCCATAAGCAGATCAATACGGTGAGCAAGAAGGATAACGGTCAGCATTAGCCCCTTGCGGGCAAGTCCCCAGAACCCGATGTTGCTATTTAAACCTGTTCCCGACCTCACCGCTGCAGCGAGACCTGTAACATAATCCACAGCCATCGCAATGACAAGCAGACTCAGCAGTTCATCCCAAACGCCAAAAGCAAACGTTACGAACGCTCCGGAAATTGCAGCAAAGGTATTTACGGCTGGACTCACGTTTTCACCCCTCTCTCTGAATTGATCATTATACAAAATATGTAAGAGTTAGAGATTTTGACAGACCAATCGCCTGGTTCAACTTGCGGATTTTATTTTCGGATTTGTGCACATCATTCCGGGATAAGAATTAGTACCGCCCCAATTTTTTGGTGGATTTTAGGTAATAATCCGCATCATATCAACTAAAATCAGAGAAAAGTATAAAAGTCCTATAAATAGTATTTAAGACCTATTTTATTGGTTTTCATGTTCTCTTTGATCCCTGAAATTTAGTGAAACATTGTAATCTAGGAATATACTAGGAAATGAATTGCACATACCCTAGTCCATAATTCCCTCCTTTAACATTCTCACAGGATTGAGCCCAATCCAAACCAGTGCACCTGGCACTTGAAAGTACCCCGGTTCTTATTGTAGTATTTGGTTAAAAAAATCGGAGGAAATATGCCTAATCAACCAGAACAACATTCCATCCAGGCGTGGTCTCTGATCAACCGTAAATACTTGGGAAAAGGCGTCCGTGTTAAACGATTCCGTAAACCGACACGCTGTCAAATCCGAAACCGCGTTCTTCTAGCCGTGCTGATGGCCAATGATATCAAGTTGTCCCAGCTTGCCGAAGATCTATCCATCTCATCACGCAGCGTGAGCGCGTGGGTGTATGAGGGGCGGATACCCGGCAGTACCAATTTGGACAAAGCGTGCCAATTGCTAGGCTACCCGCGTCACATCCTCTTCAATGAAGAAGTTGTACGCAAAAGCCCGGTCATTTGTCAGCCCGAGCCTTCCCGTTTCATGAAGCGTACGGTGACCCGATCTCCGGTTAGCAACCGTATTCTGACAGGCTTGTGTATGGTCCATGATTTGTCGGTGACAGATGTCAGCCACTGGATCGGGGTTCATCCCGGCACTTTCCGCAAATGGCTGCATCAGGGAACGCTGCCTTCTGCCGCGTTTCAGGAACAAGCGGAACAATTTTTCCGCATCCCGAAAACCATCTTGTTCGCAGATGTCATCCTGAAAGACCGTCGCAACAACTAAATAAGCGAACAGACAAAAGGCTCTGTTCTTCCCACACGGGAAGACAGAGCCTTTTTAAATGAAACATACCTCTGGATACACCTGTGACGTGCATCCTCTTCAATTTGCTCCAGCAACTTGTTCGAACTTATGATAAAAAATGTATGATTTGTACGTACAAATCAGAGTAAAACACAGATCCATTCCGATAATTTTATCCAATGTACAAGTTGGTTTTATTTTAAACTACATTCAGAGATTCATTAATATATTTGAGTCCGGTATATCGCTCTCTAAGTGTATGTGCCGTTGCAAATGCATGTTCCACCATATCCGGTGTAACCCCAAGCTGATCTGTTGTGGTCGGACCCCCAACCTGCTCAAGCCATGCCGTAAGCTGTGAAGCATCAGGTAAAGTAGCATACACATCAAAAACAGGTTCTCGGGACAGACTCGCAAGTTCCTTGTATCGCTCTGTAAGAAGCACGCAAGCTACGCCGACTTTGGCCCCATGCAGAACAGGTTTCCGGCCCGCTACCATCAATTCCATCTCCCAACGATGAGAAATGTGATGCTCACCGCCGGATGCCGGACGGGAATGATCAATAATTAGCATGGAGGCACCGGAAATGATTAGCGCATCCATCAATGCGGTTATACCCTCAGCTCTTCCTTCGGCGATGGCTTGCACATTTTCGATGCAGGCCTTCAGCGCTTCTTCCGTCATCCGATAAGCAACCGGACAGAATGGCTCCCCGCCCAGATCACGCGACACAATCCAATCTGCCAGAGACGTATATTTGCCTAACATATCACCGAATCCCGCGGCCGTCATTGCTTGGGGAGCCTGCTGGGTAATGTCAATATCCGCAAAGATGGCTTCGGGCGGAACAGCCTGAAACGTCTGCTTGATGCCGCTTACAATGAGCGGCGCTCCCGCTGAAGTGAACCCATCAACCGATGCCGCTGTTGGGACAGACAGAAATGGCTTGTTCATTTTGGCACACACAAATCGCACCAGATCATGTATGGTCCCCGATCCCACTGCGATGATGGCCTGAGTCATTTGTTTTACACCAAGCAGTACCTGCACAATCGCAGCCTCATCGGCAATGATATCCCCCGCACTGTTCTCCGGCATCTGGAATTCATCTGCTACGAGCCCCGCATCCTGTAGGCTTTTTACCACCTCATATCCCGCAGCCGGACCTGTCTGGCCATCATATACCACAGTAACCTGGTTATAGCCCTGTTCCAACAGGTACCCCGGTAATCTACGAATTGCACCATGTTCCAAAAAGACCTGCATTTGCACCAGCCGATGATCATGTCCACAGGTACACTGCTGCGCTTCCGCATTCCAAGCTGCAATGCGTTCGTTCATATTCATGTGTTCGTAACCTCCCGTTTCTAAGTTCATGCATATTTGCACTGGAAAAGCCAAACAATGAGTATAGGAAAAATTTCAATGATTTTCCTGTTCACACTTTACTTCTTGTACCCGCATTTTGCAAATGTTTTGACAAACTATTTGAAGCAGGTGATCCAATGCAGCTCGGCAAAGATACAGGCCTATCTCTCGGTTTTCTTGCAGGAACGACCCTGGGCAGCGGGATTGCATTCTTGTTCCAATTTCAGGCGTATGAAGTGGTCGGCAGCGTTTCCTTTTTCGGCATCATTGGTGCCTTGTCCGGATTATGGACAGCGATTTTCTTACGCCAGCGCCAGCGTCAACACTAACAACTAAACCAAGAGGACACATTACCAAAGCCTGTTTCAGAACATTTCAATTCGTAGAAAAATAAAAAAAGGTTCGAGAGATTGCAAAAGCAATCTTCGAACCTTTTTCTCTTGGATGCGGTCGAGAGGACTCGAACCTCCACGGGGGGTTAGCCCACACGGACCTGAACCGTGCGCGTCTGCCAATTCCGCCACGACCGCATAATATGTATCTTCTCATCGTTGATGAAAAGCACCCGGTTAATCCATTTCTCGTTTCACCGTAATTAAGAGTATACAGGCTCTGGAAGAAGAATGCAATACTTTTTTTATGATCTGAAATTGATAGGACATATGTCCTTTTATAGAAATTCAAAACCTCCTATCCTAAGCATCAGCAACTGTCCTCAAGGACAGACAACCCATGGATAGAGAGGAATATGAGCAAACCTATGAACATGACACCTGAAATTATTGAAGAAGGAAGACGACATATTCATTGGACAGAAATGCATATGCCCCTCCTCGCTGCACTAAAATCCCGATTTACCAAAGAACGCCCCTTTGCTGGCCTTACTATTGGAATCTGTATTCACGTAGAGCCTAAGACGGCCGTTCTATGCCGAACCCTACAGGCTGGTGGAGCCAACGTTGTACTAACAGGAAGCCCAGGCACAACCAAGGATGCCGTTGCTGCTGCACTTATCGCCGAAGGCATTCCCGTGTATGGACAACGTTCAGATGAACGCCATCAGCATATTCACAATATTCATCGCGTGCTTGAACACCAGCCGCACCTTCTCATGGATAATGGTGCCGATCTTGCTCGCACTCTCATTCAGCACTATGACCGTAGTGCACTCATTGGCGGAACAGAAGAAACCACGACAGGAGCCAATCTGCTGCGTGAGGAAACAGGGGCGGAAGTGACCTTCCCGATTATTGTCATTAATGATAGTCCCCTCAAGCGCATCATGGAAAATGAACATGGCGTGGGTCAGACCATTATTGAAGGATTCATGCGCACCACGAATCTGATTCTGCCTACAAGACGCTTCGTTATCGTAGGATATGGTTCCTGTGGACGCGGGATTGCCCGATATCTGCGTAATCTAGGCAGCCAGGTTATTGTGGTTGAGACCGATCCTATCGCTGGACTCGAAGCTGCTTTGGATGGATTTCGCGTAGCGAAACTGGAAGAAACGTTCGCTTTTGCCCAGGTTTACATCACGGTTACAGGTCGCCCCAATGCCATCTCAATGGAACATTTCAATCAGATGAACGATGGTACGATTCTTGCCAACGCTGGACATTTCTCCTGGGAATTGGACCTGGACGGACTTCGGCAGGAAGCTGCAGATACCGAACGTCTTACAACAGATATCGAACAATTCACCCTTGCGAATGGCCGACGGCTCATGCTGCTTACCCAAGGTGAGATGCTTAATCTTGCAGGTGGAAGCGGAAATCCTGCCGAGACGATGGATCTGGGCTTGTCCCTCCAAGCTGCTTCCTTGCTCTATCTTGTTCAGCAGCGTCAGCATCTGGTGAACGGACCACAGCCTGTTCCTCATATCGTCAATTCAGAGATTGCAAGCCAGATGCTGTACCACTTGAGCGAGAATCCTGTTTAGATTGACAAAAATAGTTCGATCAACAATGAAGGAGAATGGTTATGACTCAAACGAATCTTTGTTTTATCGGTGCCGGATTTCATGCAACGACCAATATCTACCCTTCTGCTGTAGAAGCAGGGGCTACCATCCAGGCCATCTCCACTCGCAGTATCGAACGCTCTCAAGCCGCCTTGCTGCGATACGGCAGCACAGGGTCAGCATATGATAACGCAGCTCTCATGCTGCAAAACGAAGACTGCAGCAACGTTGTTGTAGTAGCTCAACCTCAGGATCAAACATCTCTCGCCTTGGAATGCATCAAGGCAGGCAAGAATGTCTATGTTGACAAACCCCTTGGCTGGACTGCCAGAGAAGCTGCAGAAATTGCAGATGCAGCCGAAAAGGCTGGCGTTGTACTAATGGTAGGATTTATGAAACGCTATGCGCCTATATATATGAAATTAAAGGAACTGATTGATGGTGGTTCAATGGGTAGAACGCGTTCGTTTCAGATAAAATTTGCGGTTGACAGTACTCCATTTTGCAAGAATGAAGAACAGTTTATGAAGCTCGCTGCCATTCACATGGTCGACCTGATGCGTTTCCTCTTCGGCGAAGTACAGCACGTGACGGGTACCACATTCAAGGATGGGGAACATATTAATCAGAGCATCTCTCTAAAATTTGATAATGGTATTGTGGGCAGTGCCTACTTTGCAGGCATGAGTGCATGGTCACGTGAAAGCGAAAGCGTACTGGTTACATTCGATCACGGTTTTGCGTCAGCAGATGAAATGGATACACTTACCGTCCATCACTCTCGCACCTCGGACAGCCTTCCCTGGAAGGCTCTTGAAGAGCAGGATACGGTCTATACTCCTTCCAGCTCTCCCATGTCAGGCGCATACCGCGATCTCTACCTTCGTGGATTTGTAGGCGAGATGGCGCATTTTATGTCATGCTGCCACAATAATTCGCTTCCGCTTTCAAGCGGCAAGGATAATGTCGGAACGATGGCCCTGTGTGATACCATCTTGTCTTCACTGGTCTAACAACTAAATGTTACTGTATACCCTCAATCTTACATCAACCCGTTGTTTCGTATAACGAAACCGGGTTCTTTACTATACATTGCACCTTTTCATTAATCCGATATCCAGGGTTTATAATCCGAATCAGACATGGTATGCTTTGAAGAGAATATACACACATTTTGGGTACGTAGTACTTAAATTGATACTATACACATAGCTGACGGAGGTGCAGATAGATGAAAAAAATCTCAACCGAGACATGCCCCAAACCTTATGGCTGCGCCGTAGAAGTTACACTTAGCGTTATTGGAGGCAAATGGAAAGGTGCCATTCTGTATCACTTGTTTTCGGGTTCCTTGCGATTCAATGAACTCCGAAAGTTATTTCCCGACATTACGCAGCGAATGCTCACCTTGCAATTAAGAGAATTGGAGAGCAGCGGGATTGTACACCGGGAAATCTATCCTCAAGTGCCACCCAAAGTGGAATACTCACTTACGCCATTTGGGGAAACGCTCCGTCCGATCATATTCAGCATGCGGGACTGGGGAGAAACCTATACGAATGAAGTTGTCCAAGCCAAATCACAGGAAGTATAGTGAACGCAAAAAAAGCTGATTCCTTCTCATAAGGGATCAGCTTTTTTATAGTTATTTCATAGGCGATCTTCCCGGCCAGTTTATAACCTTTCTACGGTCTGAATGGTCACGGTACGATTGCGCCCTTCTTCCTTCGCCTGGTACAGAGCTGTGTCCGCGAGATGGAACAGCTCCGTCGCTGAAGATGAATGCAGCGGATATTCGGCAATCCCTGCCGAGATCGTCACGGAGCGATCGATCGGCATGATACTTTCCTCAACCGATACACGGATAAATTCGGCAATCTGATAGGCGGTTTCAGCTCCGGTATGGCGGAGCAGCACGACAAACTCCTCCCCTCCGAAACGGGAACTCACATCCTGCGGCCGAACGGCCAACCTGATCAGACCTGCAATATGCTTCAGAACCTCGTCTCCAGCATGATGCCCGTAAGTATCGTTAATGGATTTGAAGCGGTCGATATCCAGAACAATAATCGAGAATGGCGTCTGTTCATCAATCCATTGCTGAATGACTTCTTCAAATGTCCTGCGATTCGTCATGCCTGTCAGCACATCCGTTCTGGCATCATAGGTAAGCTGATCCGTTTGCTTGCGAAAATTCACCAATGCACCCAAAACCGTGCGGGTTAACAAATCGGCCTCCCTGTTCCAATGCGGTTTCATCGTTGGCAGGTCCACTTTGCCCTGATCCACCTGATTAACCAGATCGGCCAAATAGACAAACGGACTCGCCAATTTCCGCGCTACCCGAATGACAATCAGGGTCAGGATAAGAAACGGTACCGAAGTATACAGCAATAACATGCGAATATGCTCATTCAACTGATCGTACACGGTCTGGGTTGGAGATACGACCACGACCCCCCAATCGGTAGCAGGCACCTTCTGATACCCGGCAAGCGAATCTATGCCAGCCAGATTTTTGTACTGCTCCTTACCGGTTTGATCATCCAGAAGCTTTTGTACAATTTCATTTTTACTGATGTCCTCACCAATTCTTTTGGTATCTGGATGAAATAGAAGCGTACCCTTGGAATCGACAATAAAAAAATAAGAACCATTGCTTGTCCTCAGCTGACTTCCAAAAGAGAGGTTCAGGATATTATTTTCCTGCAGATAAATGTTACCGCCAATGGTCCCCTTAAATTGTCCAGCTGCATCGAAGATCGGTTCACTGACAAAAACATTTCTGCGCTTCGTCCTTGGGGTCTGATAGGCTTCGGAAATATAGGGCGCCTTAAGCTCCATCGCTTTTTTGGCTGCATCAGATGAAACCTGCACCCCGGCGGATAAACCCGAATATGGCGATATGCTGCGTACTATACCCTGATCGTCCACAAGGGCTACAGAGTTAAAATAATTGCTGCTGCGTTGGATTAATTCCAGCGTCGAATCCAACTTTTCCGTATCTGAATAGTCCATCTGCGGAAAATAGTCTGCAGCATATTTCAAGCTGCTCTGCATGGACTGAAATAGCGAATCCAGTGTCTGACTCATTTGAGCTGCGCTTGAATAATTAAGAGACAAGGTATTATCAATGAGAGACTGCTTCTGCGTTGTGTAAGACGAAATAAACATGATAGTTAAGGTCATCAGCACCGAAATGGTGACCAGCCCACTGAGCAATGCGGGAAGGCTGATTTTTTTATAGGTTCTCGCTTTTCTTCGCCATCTGGATGCTTTGTTCTTTGCGATCATTAGTGCTTTCCCCCGGATTTTCATGAAAAGGCATATTCTCACTATTCTATACGAAAGTTGTTATGAATGTATTAATTTTGTATGAATATTTTACAGTTTCTTCAATTAAAATTGACAACTCCATGACAAACCTCATAAATCAGGCGTCTGTCTTTTTCTCCAGGATCAAAGCTCGTCCTCGATGATGTATCCTTCCCCAGGCTCCTGCTCCACAAACCCAGCCATATAGCGCGATTGGAACTCAATAGGAGCATCGCTGCCCACCAGAATTCGATTCTGTATCTCATCCTGCGTTTCCGTAGGTAGAGCAAATGAACGTGTGTAATCAAACTGGTCAGCCATCGTTGCATATATCGCGTTTACAAGTCTGTCATTGCCCGCACGCCCGAATACATTCAACAGTATGCTTCCACCAGAACGCAGCTTGCTTTGAGCCATCGTAAAGAAAGATCTGGAGGTAAACTGCTTCGGTGTTCCTTCTGCGGTAAATGCATCGATAATAATATAATCATATGTCCCAGGCAGTTCCTGCTGCAGCAGCTTCCGGCCATCTCCCACCATGACTGCACTGCCCTCATATCCAAATAGCGTCTTGCTTAATTCAACCACTTCCTCGTCCAGCTCGGCGATCTTCACCTGGCGGTTTGACAGATAAGTCGAGAGCGTACCAATTCCGTGCCCTACAACAAAAACCTTTTCGTATTCAGGCGTATTGCGCTCCATTAGATGAACCATTGCCCTTGGGTATTCAAGCAGCATTCGTGAAGGCTCATCGAGGTCCATGGCTCCCTGAACAGCCTCGTTCGAAAACTCCAAAACCCGGAAATGCCCCTTTTCCCCATAAAGCCTGGATGTATCATATACGGTTAACGCATGCTGCTCACTTATATTCCGATATAAAACTCTCACGAGCTGTACTCCTCTCAAGTTCCATCCATTTCATGCAAATAAACTATTTTTCATTATAACAATTCTCTATCGCCGTACTCCATAAAAATGAGAAAAAAACCGTTCACGGTTACCCGGAAACGGTTTTGAATGGCTTGAGATAAGTTCACAAATTTTAATAGTGACCAAACCCCAATACGGGATTGGAATAAGTGTGCACATTTTTTAGAAAAATACCAACTTGTCCGTACAGTCAGGGCCCTATGGCCTCATGCAAAGCTTTGACATATTCCACACCCAGATTGGAAAGAGAGGTGCTTTTGTGGCTGATCCAGCCCACATTGATCGATTCCTCGCACTCCAGCGGAACAGGAATGATCTCATTTCCGTTCAAATCAGCGCTGAGTACACCTGTTGAAATCGTATACCCATTCAGACCAATCAGCAGGTTAAACAACGTTGCCCGGTCATTGACCTGGATGCTCTTGGGATGGGATAACGTACTCAGAATCTCTTCGGAAAAATGAAAAGAGTTGTACTCCCCTTGGTCAAACGACAGGTAAGGATAGTCCTTCAGCTGCTCAATCGCCACGGATGCTTGCTTAGCCAGAGGATTCTTCACGCTGATGAAGATGTGCGGTTTGGCTATAAAGAGGCTTGTGAATACCAGACCGGCATCCTTTAACAATTTGTTAATCACCTTGGCATTGAACTCGTTCAAATACAGAATCCCAATTTCACTTCGCAGGCTCTTTACATCCTGGATAATTTCATATGTCTTTGTTTCCCGCAGTGCGAGCTCATATTCATCTTGACCATACTGCTGTACCAGACGTACAAAGGCATTCACGGCAAACGCATAATGCTGGGTGGATACCGAGAAATGCTGTGGAGAAGGCTTGGCATTCAAATAACGATTCTCCAGCAATTCTGCCTGCTCCACGACCTGCCGGGCATAACTCAGAAATTCCACGCCTTCTTTGGACAGCGAGATTCCCTTGTTTGTACGTTCAAAAATGGTAATGCGCATCTCTTGTTCCAAATCGCGAATCGCGTTCGAAAGGCTCGGCTGAGAAATAAATAGCCGTTTGGCCGCTTCATTCATGGAGCCGCGCGTGGCAACTTCAATCACATATTTTAATTGTTGCAGAGTCAACGTGTTATTCCTCTTTTCGTATAGTTGGTTCTATTATATACCAAAAGAGTATTCGCCTTAAACGAGACTTGCTGTTGGTCTGACGACAATTTCATTGACATCCACTTCAGCAGGTTGGCTAATTGCATACAAGATGCTCTGTGCAATGGCCGATGCTGGGATGGACACTCGCCGATAATCCTTCATGAACTCACGCGCTCCGACATCCGTGATCGTCTCGGCAAGCTCCGATTCGGTTACCCCTGGAGAAACAAGCGTTACCCGAATATCTCCACCCACTTCCAGACGTAAACCCTCCGTGATCGCACGGACTGCGTATTTGGTTGCACAATAGACAGATGCTGTCGGTGTTACGGCATAGGCACCTATGGAAGCGATGTTGATAAATTGGCCAGCACCCTGCTTTCTCATAACAGGTAACCCAGCGGCAATCCCGTGTAAAACTCCACGAATATTGACATCAATCATTCGATTCCATTCATCCACTTTTAAGGCTTCAAGAGGAGACAAAGGCATCAAACCCGCATTGTTGATAACGACATCCAGACGACCGTAGCGGGTAAGCGCAAGATCCACAATGCTCTGCATTTCTTCCAGCCGGGTGACATCGAGTGCCTGAACCTCCACGGATCCACCCTCAGAACGGATGGAAGATGCGAGTGCATGCAAACGTTCGACGCGTCTAGCCCCAATAACCACGTGAGCCCCTTGCTGTGCCAGCAATCGAGCCGTCGCTTCTCCAATTCCGCTGCTAGCACCTGTAATGACAACGACTTTTCCTTTTACATTAAACATATGAAATCCACTCCCTTTATTATTGGTTATTGATGTTTGTTTCTCTGTACAAAACCATGCCTGCGTGATATAAGATACCTTCTACAAAGTCTCCATCCGCTGTAAAACCCGTATCATCCACATATTCAATATGATTTCCTTCCACGACATAACGTCCTTGATATGCACTTTCCCTTTGACCTCTGGCTTCATCATATCGACCATTCGAGAGCAGTTCATGCCGGATATAACCATCCTTTGTCACCCACATGCCAACATAAGGGTGTCCATGTTCCTCTCTGTTATCTGATGGATTGTATTCCATTTCCCAACCTCCTTGCTGTTTTTCAAAAGCTTCAATTGCTTATCCTTATTATGGAGGAGATCATCTTACACCAGATAGAAGATTCCCCCAACAATCTTGCCTATTCCTCCAGAACATTCTAGAATAAAATAAACCGATTCGATTAAAGGAGGATGAAACCATGGTTTCATCACTACATATGGATAACGATGTCACTCGTCAGATGCAGGAAATGGCTCATCTTATCGGGCGTTTTGCCCTAAATGACGGAATTCATGCTACGGCTATCCCTTCGCTTTCTTTGATTCGTGCTTCGGAAATATCGCAACCCATCTATTCTGTTCATCAACCTGCTCTCTGCATTGTCGCTCAAGGATCCAAGTTAGTTGTACTCGGACGAGAGAGTTACACCTACGACCGCACACAATATTTAGTCGCTTCAGTAAACTTGCCTATTTCAGGACAAGTTGTTCAGGCTACTGCAGAGAAGCCGTATCTATGTGTGCGACTTGATTTTGACTCTAACCAGATTTTTGATCTGATACAGAGTCCAGCTACGATGCCATCCAAACCGGACAACTCCACCCAGCGTGGGTTATTTGTCAGTTCTATCAAGGTCCCGCTTCTTGAAGCCATCATCCGACTGGTTCGATTGCTCGACACACCTGAAGATATTCCTATACTCGCTCCCATGTTTATCCGTGAAATCTTATATCGAATTATTCAGGATGAACATGGACACTCGATCAAACAATTTGCCGTTCAAAACAGCCACGCCCAGCACATCGCCAAGGTGATCGAAGTCATCCAATCCGAATATGACAAACCGCTGCGCGTGGACCAGCTTGCCGCCATGGTTAATATGAGTTCATCCTCACTTCACTACCATTTCAAAGCCATCACCGCCATGAGCCCTATTCAATTTCAAAAACAAATCCGGCTGCAGGAAGCCAGAAGTATGCTCATCGCTGGTTCAACTGATGCCGCCGATGCTGCATTTCAGGTTGGATACGAGAGCCCTTCCCAATTCAGCAGGGAATATGCACGAATGTATGGCCTTCCACCAAAAAGTGATATCCAACGTCTTCGTCATACACTTCAAATGGAGTACTAATCGCAAACAAAAAGAACCCGCGTCGTCCAGACGTGGGTTCTCGGCTTTAATGAATGTTATTGGGATGGTGCCCATCAGGAGAATATGTTCTTTTTTTCAAAAACCGACATCTGATTCTCTCCAGTTATAGGACATTCATCAGGAAACAAGCTCTGCTTGTTCAGCTTCTCATCGATAAAATCAACGACCTGCTGCAGCGAGGCTATCTGCGCTTCTATTTTCATTCGATGGCTCACCAGCATCTCACGCTCTTCCGGGAATTCGTCCAGATTCGAATCCATCGACATGTGCAGGTAAGGCTTCATATCCTCCAGAGACATACCTGTCTTCTTCAGACAAGAAATGAGTTTCATGGTTCGAATATCCTCTTGGCGGTATACACGGTGCCTGTTCGCCTTCCGATCTGCCCGCGGCAGAAGCTGAATCTTCTCATAATATCGAATGGTATCTTCCGATAACCCTGCCTTCTCCGCTGTTTCCTTAATGGAATATAGTGCCTCATTACTCATCCGTCTCAGCCTCCCTCATCCTCATACCTACCTTCATCTTACAACTTGGAGTCAGCTCCAAGTCAAGCCAAATTCAGCCCTACAACCAATCAACATGAACGTTCAAAATTCATTCGATCCAACCGCTTGACTTGGAGTCGACTCCAAATTATAGAATGAGCGCAGCATACAGATTCGTTCTGTAATTCCCAACATACTGGAGGTAACTATGAATAAACCAAACAAACTACACACCGCGCTGATAACGGGCTCAACCTCAGGAATTGGCCTCGAACTGACCCGCTCGTTATTGGCCGAAGGATGGCAGGTCATCGGCCTCAACCGTTCCCCTTTTCCGGCAGAGCACGGCGATATTCAACGTGCATTACGTTCAGGGCAGCTTCATTGGGTTCAGGCTAACCTGACCAACTACGAAAGTCTGAAAATCGCGCTCGATCAGATTAAACTCCAATTGGATACGATTGATGTCCTGTTTAATAACGCAGGGGGCAGTGCGGCAGAGCTTCGTTATTCTGACCAAGGGCATGAAATGCACTTTGAACTTCAAACCATCGTTCCTTATATCATTTATATGGAGTTATATGATCTTATACGCAGGAGCACCTTCAAGACCGTTGTTAATACTTCAACGAGTGCATTCAGTATGGTCCGACAGTTCAACCTGGACATTCTGGAACGTCCAACGGAATTCAAGAAGCTGTTTGGTCCATATGCCACCTCGAAGCTTGGCCTCTCCTTATGGACACGCGAGGCGGCTGAGGCGGCGAAGTCCGATGGCATTCGTCTTCTGAGCGTAGATCCTGGAGGCAACAATACTTTACGCGGCAGCAAAAAATCCGGTTTGCCCTTTTACATCAAGCCTGTCATGAAACTGTTCTTCCCTCCTCCAAGTCACGGTGCTTCGTTACTCTATAGAGCTGCATTCTCACAGACCAATCACGAATCAGGTACGTTCCTGATTAAAAATAAACCGACTGAACTTCGTTTCAAAGAGCAAGGTCCCTTCATTTTGAAGCGGGTACATGAAATTTATGAGCAAGAGTTTCTATGTTCAATCCCTGCAGGAAGTGGAAATCAAAAAAGCGAGTAACAACTGGAAAGACTGTATTTTGGCAAATAACAATTCTCCCCGTGTCACCACGGGGTTCTTTCTATTCCAGTTTTGTTCCCTGTCAAATCACTCTTCCTCCAGGCCGTCCATTAAACTTCGAGTGTCCAACTGCTCATAGAAACGTGTCAGATCCAGCACAAATCTTTTTAAAAACTCAAGCTCCATTTTGTTATATTCGCCCAGAAAACGGAGGAATTGATTTTCAATCTTTTCGTGCAGATCGGCATGAACATGAAACAGCTTTTTGCCTGGTGATGTTAGCCGGAAATAAATCTCTTTTTTGTTGTCATTTAACTGTGTTTTTCGAAGCCATCCTTGCTTCAGCAGTTTATGGGCCACTTTGGAGGTGTTCCCCTTGCTGAGCTCCATACGTTCAGCTATGGAAGTCAGATTAATGGGTTCGTGTTCCCCAATACACGCAATCACATGCACATCCGTCATGTTCATAGCTGCGTCTGATGACAGAGTGTTGCGAATAATATTCATGAAAAATAGATTTTCCTGATCATCCTTTTGTTCTTTTTGATGCAAAAGCTTAATAAACAATCCATAAATGTAACGCAGATCCGTCTGTTCCTGATCCATAGTTTCCCCAACCTTTTCTAGTCTCGGTCTATTATGCAAGCTAGGCTTGAATAACATGTATTATACACCGAAGTTTGTTTCAATAGAAACAATATAATCAAAATTAATTTGATATATAGTAAATTCCTGTTCCGGGACTACAGCAGGGTAAGCTTTTGCTCAGCTGAAGTGCGCGACTTGGGTTTCGGTGTTTTGTCGAAGTATCCCATATGCAGCACACCGACTATTCGCTCATCAGACTTCACGCTCAAACCCTCGCAAAAAATGGGAGAATGAATGTATTCCATCGTGGACCAAATCATACCTAGGCCCTGTTCCCAGGCAAGTAGTTGAAAATTCTGAATAACGCAGCTTACAGCCGCATAGTCTTCCTCCTGCTTATGGTGATCCTTTTCATTCTTCATTACCACAATAAGGTGCGCAGGCATGCGGCTGATCTTATTTTTCAGCGCCTGCTGCAGTTTGCCGGGCATCAACTTCATCAATTTCATGTTTTGCACCGATTCCAGCATCAGACTGGCCACATGTTCTTTTGCTTCTGCACGCTCAGCGAGAATAAAACGCCATGGTTCTCGCATGCCATGATTAGGTGCCCAGACCGCATCATTAAGCAGTTCAACAATTAAGTCCGTGGACACCGGTTGTGTATTAAAGCTGCGGATACTTCGTCGAGAACGAATCGTATCGGCTATTGTCATATGAACTTCCTCATTTCCGAATAAGTATGTATACCGCTTGTATATATTTTGTTTCGTACGAAACAATATCAGGGTACTATGAAATGCGACCAACGTCAATCCATATGTTTCAAACCACAAACGAGCACATGCCAGAAGCGTCCTCCTTCATGTCTCAAGAGTCTATTGCACAGTCAAGCCATGGATCCCGTCTATCCCCCTGTCTTTCATAATATCCAGGCCCTGGTTCATACATGTATGAATGACGACCAGGTCTGCATCGGCATGATCTAAACTGGAGGGATAAACGAATGACAAAAGGATCACAAACTAATGGTAAACCAACCATTGTTCCACAACCAATCCGAAGAGATGGGGCAGGCGGGCCTGATTTGGGTCCACGTGATGTCATGAGAGACCTTGAAAATCCGGATATGCTGGTTCCACCTGCAACGGATGCAGGGCTGCTCCCCAATCTGAAAATGTCCTTTTCCGATACACATATGCAGTTAAACCATGGCGGATGGTCACGCGAGATTACAGTACGCGATCTGCCCATTGCCACGACTCTGGCTGGGGTCAACATGAGTTTGACTCCAGGCGGTGTACGGGAACTCCACTGGCACCAGCAATCCGAGTGGGCTTATATGATCTGGGGAACGGCAAGAATCACATCCGTGGATCAGGTGGGCCGGAATTTTATCGCTGATGTCGGACCAGGAGATCTGTGGTTCTTTCCCAAAGGTCTGCCCCATTCCATTCAAGGACTCGAAGAGGGCTGTGAATTTCTGCTTGTTTTTGATGACGGTTCCTTCTCCGATCTCAATACGTTATCCATTTCAGACTGGTTCGCGCACACCCCTGCAGAGGTATTGTCTGTCAATTTCGGAGTACCCGAATCTGCATTTCAGTCCAGGCCGACAGATCAGGTTTATATTTTTCAGGATCAGGTTCCAGGTTCACTCGCGAGTCAGGAGATTCCTTCCCCCTATGGTACAGTCCCCTTTTCATTCAAACACCGCTTGCTGGCTCAGGAGCCGCTTATAACGCCGGGAGGAAGTGTACGCATCGTGGATTCCACCAACTTCCCTATCTCTACAACCGTTGCTGCTGCGCTGGTCGAGATTAAGCCTGGTGGCATGCGTGAATTACACTGGCATCCGAATGCGGATGAATGGCAGTATTATCTCACGGGACAAGGAAGAATGACGGTGTTCGGCGGCAATGGTACGGCACGCACATTCAATTACAGAGCCGGAGATGTAGGGTATGTTCCTGTGGCCATGGGACACTATGTTCAAAACACGGGCAGCGATACCTTATGGTTTTTGGAGATCTTCCGAAGTGACCGTTTCGAAGATATCTCATTGAACCAATGGATGGCACTTACACCTCGTGAGCTTGTCCGCGACAATCTGAACGCGCCAACGGAGCTGCTGGATGCCCTGCGCAAAGTAAAATGGCCTGTCGTTTAATTTCATATGTACCTCTATCAAATGGTCTCAAACGGGGTAATTCTCAGAGAACTACTATACGATAGGAGGAATATGATGATGAGAGCCGTTACTTTTCAAGGGACCAAGGATATTCAGGTAAAGCAGGTTGAAGATCCAAGACTGCAACAAAAGGATGACATTATCGTTCGTATTACTTCTACTGCCATATGTGGATCAGATCTTCATATTTATCAGGGAGCATTACCCGCTGAAAAGGATTATGTCATCGGTCATGAACCGATGGGGATCGTGGAGGAAGTCGGTCCTGAAGTGACACGCGTAAAAAAGGGGGACCGTGTGGTCCTGCCTTTTAACATTTCTTGTGGCGAATGCTTCTATTGCAATCACGACATGGAAAGCCAATGTGACAATTCCAACGGTAATCCGGATATTCACACCGGTGGTTATTTCGGATTTACGGAACGGTATGGCAATCACCCTGGTGGTCAGGCGGAATTCCTGCGTGTGCCTTACGGAAATTTCATGCCGTTTGTGATTCCGGAATCCTGTGAACTGGAAGACGAAGCCTTGCTGTTTCTATCCGATGTTCTTCCTACCGCCTACTGGAGTGTCGAAAATGCCGGTGTTAAACCTGGAGATACGGTAACCGTACTGGGCAGTGGGCCCATTGGCCTGATGACCCAGAAGTTCGCCTGGATGAAAGGCGCGAAGCGGGTTATCGCTGTTGACCGCCTTCCGTATCGCCTTGACAAAGCTAAGCGCATGAATGATGTGGAAACCTTCAATTTTGAAAATTATGATGATATGGGCGCACATATCCGCGAGATCACGGGTGGCGGTACCGACGTGGTCATCGACTGTGTGGGCATGGACGGCAAAAAATCCACGTTGGAGGAAATCGGACAGAAGCTGAAACTACACGGTGGTGCGCTGAGTGCCATTGAAATTGGTATGAAAGCCGTACGCAAATTCGGTACATTCCAACTTACAGGTGTGTACGGTTCGTCCTACAACATGTTCCCACTGGGCAGTATGTTTGAACGCAACATCAATCTTAAAATGGGACAGGCTCCTGTCATCCACTATATGCCGGAATTGTTCCGCAAGATTACAGCAGGTGAATTCGATCCGACCGAGATTGTCTCCCATCGCATTGCGCTGGAAAATGCCAGTGAGGCGTATCGGATCTTCAACGATCATGAAGACGAATGTACCAAAGTTGTGCTGAAACCTTAATGTAGGAGAATGGCACAGTAATAAGGCAGATGCCCTTGTACAGGTCATCTGCCTTTTGTGTTGTTATTCATAGGCCAGACTGGATGAAAATGGGTACCCTTGTTGCATCTCTTGAACTATCTCGCTTTTGAAGCCTGAATAAGTACACTCTCTCCCCCGAAGCTTGACAGCTTATTCGGTACTGCCTCTTCGAACCGGAAGAACTTTTTAATGACCGAAGGTGCACATAGCATGCTTGCTTCAAGTTCCCGTCCATCTGCTTCCGGCAGTCCGGCACGCTTGCACCAATCTTCAAAGAGGAAGGTTTTCTCGAAGGAAACCATCGCTTCCACGCGATATTCCGCCACTTCCATCATTCGAATCCACTCCGACTTGCGCCATGCACGAACATGACTGGGATCGCGACGCTTCTCTACTTCATTGTAGAATTGATCATATTCATCACGCTCCGGTGCCACGTTGTCTATCAGCAGCAGTCTTCCGCCTGGTTTCGTTACCCGGAACGCCTCCGTTAGAAAAGAAAAAACATCGGGAAAATGGTGCGCAGCGATCCGGCAGGTGACGATATCGAAGACATCATCTTCGAAGGGTAAATGCTCAGCATCTCCCGGTACAAAATTCACGTTCTGATGACCGCTCTCCCTAATAAAGCGTTCAGCCACCTGGAGCATCTGCTCTGTCAAATCCAAAGCTGTTACCTGCTTAACAAGAGGGGCCAGCGCACACGCAACATGCCCTCCTCCCGTTGCTATATCAAGTACATGCATATCAGGACTTGCCCCAGATGAAGCCACCAGCACATCAAGATCCTTGCCCTTGGCATGCAGGGGACTGGTCACATACTTCTCGGCATTTTTGCCGAATTGCTGCTGCACTTGTCCTTTCATTCCGTCATGAGTCATACTGCTTCCTCCTTGCCTAATGTTCCGATAGATGAAACATCGTTTCAAAAGTTAAATTATTGTAACTATTTTAGCACAGATCAGGGCCAAGCGAAAATAAAAAGCATTCCCTGAATGAAGCCACTCAGGAAATGCCTTGGTATTGTTACATTAGAACACTGCTTATTTTACAACCGTTGGTGACTTTTTCCACAATCCCAATATCAGACCCGAGATTACTGCACCAATCGCAACGGCGAGCAGGAACAGCAGAGCATGGTTAGCCAGTGCTGCTACGAAAATCCCTCCGTGCGGAGCCGGTACGTTAATGCTCCAGAGCTGTGTCAGTCCGCCTGCAACGGCCGAACCAATAATACAGGATGTCAGTACACGCAGCGGATCTGCCGCAGCGAATGGAATGGCACCTTCCGTAATGAAGGATAATCCGAGTACATAGTTCGTTAAGCCGGATTTGCGTTCTTGTTCCGTGAATTTGGACTTAAAGAACGTGGAAGCCAGAGCGATGGCCAGAGGTGGCACCATCCCGCCTGCCATTACGGCGGCCATCCAGGCACCGTCCGTGTTGCCGCTTGATGTGAATACACCAATGGCAAATGTATAAGCTGCTTTGTTGAACGGTCCACCCATATCAATGGACATCATACCGCCAAGAAGCAATCCAAGCAATACCGCATTTCCTGTTCCGAGATTTCCAAGTGCATCTACAAGCCATGTGTTAAGCGAGCCAAAGATCGGATCGAAGACATAGTAACTGATTGCACCAACAATGAGCAGTCCGAGTACAGGATACAGCAGAATGGGTTTCAGACCGTCAATGGCTTTAGGTAAGCCTCTGAGCAGCTTACGCAAACCGATAACAACATAACCAGCAAGGAAACCGGCTGCAAGTCCGCCAAGGAAACCGGCATTGGAGTTCACGGCCATCAATCCACCAACCATACCCGGCATCAGGGCTGGACGGTCACCAATACTCATTGCGATAAATCCGGCCAGTACCGGAATGAGGAAGTGGAATGCACCCGTTCCGCCGCCGATCGTCTGCAGCAGCTGGAAGAGAGGATTATCCTCGCCCGCAAGCTGTTCGATCAGGAACGAAATAGCAAGGAGGATTCCTCCACCCACGACAAACGGAAGCATGTGTGAGATCCCGTTCATCAGATCCTTGTAGATCTTGCTACCTACGCTCATTTTGTTCGCACTCGCTCCGTCTTCCTTCACATTGCTGCCGCCTTCGCTGCGATAGATCGGAGCATCTCCATTCACCGCTTTGCGAATCAGCTCTTCAGACTTACGAATTCCGTCGCTTACCGGTCTTTGCAGTACCGGCTTGCCGTCAAATCGGGCCATCTCCACATTTTTATCTGCCGCGACGATAACCCCTTTGGCACGAGCAATCTCATCTGCGGTCAAAACGTTCTGGGCTCCCTCGGAACCATTGGTTTCTACACGGATATTAATGCCCATTTCCTGAGCTTTCTTCTTGAGTGCATCCTCAGCCATGAAGGTATGTGCAATTCCCGTTGGACATGCTGTAACAGCTACGACGAAATCTTCGGAATTCTCATTACCTACAATGATGCCAGGAGTTTGCTGCGGTGCAGAACCCGCTTCGCTTGCGGCTTTTGCAGCCTTTTCGGCTTTCGCTTTTTCCTTGGCAGCTTCTTTCTCCGCTGCTTCCTCCTGCTTCGCATCAAATAATGCACTTACTTCTGCAGGCGTATTCGTACTCATCAGCTGAGCAATGAAATCGCTATCAATCAGCAACCTGGAAAGAGCCGCGAGTGTGCGAAGATGGGTATTACCTGCACCTTCAGGAGCAGCAATCATGAAAAAGATATGAGCCGGCTCGTCATCAAGCGCTGCAAAATCCAATCCATTTTTGCTTTTTGCAAATACTACGGTTGGTTCATTCACTGCAGATGTCTTCGCATGGGGCATGGCAATACCGCCGCCAATTCCTGTGCTGGATTCTGCTTCCCTTTTATAGATCATTTCCTTAAACAGAACTGGATCATTAATGCGTCCACTTTTGTTCAGACTTGCAATGAGTTCATCAATTGCTTCATCTTTGGTTGTGGCTTGCAGGTCCATGATCATCGTTTCCTGGATCATCAGGTCTGTTATTCTCATCTGTTACACTCCCCTTGAGTTCAGTCGGCCTGCGCTTGTCAGGCCGAATTTATAAATTACAATTGGCTTGGCTTTGAAATGTCGATCTACAATTTGGTGATGGTAACCTCGCCTCGAAGCTCTTCAATGAATTCGCGTGTAGCAAGATCATCCGAGAAAGCCGTTGCACTACCGGAAGCGACTCCCGTACGGAAGGCTTCAAGGATGTCACCATTTAATACATAAGTGCCTACGAATCCTCCGATCATGGAATCTCCAGCCCCAACCGAATTTTTCACCATTCCTTTTGGCACACTTGCGTGGTACACATCTGATCCCGTAATCAACAGGGCTCCATCTCCGGCCATGGAGATTAATACTTGCTTGGCCCCTGCTTCCAGAAGCTTGCGACCGTACAAGACCAGCTCTTCCCGAGTTTCAATATTAACCCCGAAAAGTTCAGCGAGCTCGTGATGATTCGGCTTCACCAGCAATGGCTTATGCACCAGTGCTTCCATTAATGCCGGTCCAGTGGTATCAATGACAAACTCTGCACCCGTCTGCTTGCAGACCTGAATGAGACGATCATAAAAATCAGTTCCCAGGGATGGCGGAATGCTTCCCGATAGAACGACGATATCTCCCGTTTGCAGCGAGGATAGTTTCTGCAGCAGTTGTGCTGCTTCTTCTTCACAAATGGCTGGGCCAAGACCGTTAATCTCTGTCTCGTCTCCATGCTTCAACTTGATATTGATCCGCGTATCATCCGCAATCATAACAAAATCAGTCTGTATCTGATCTTCCTGCAACTTGTCATTAATGAAACGACCTGTGAATCCACCAAGGAATCCAATCGCCGTGTTACCTGCTCCCAGCTGATTCAGCACACGTGATACATTGATGCCTTTACCACCTGGAAGCTTCAAATCCCGATTCATGCGATTCAATCCGCCGAGCTTCAGGTCATCCACTTCCACGATGTAATCAATGGAAGGATTAAGTGTTATCGTATATATCATTGTTATCCCTCAATTATTTTAGTTTTCTGCTCTATTACGGCTCGCCAGTGATCTGGCATCTGCTCGGTAATCAGATCTGCCTCCTCCAGCTCAAACAACTTGGCAAACGTAATTTCACCGATCTTGCTGGAATCTGCCAGCACGTAAGATTTCCCGGACAATTGATGCGCCCTTCTCTTAATCAAGGCTTCCTCCGGGTCCGGAGTCGTATACCCCATCTCGGGATCCACACCGTTGGTTCCAAGAAAACATTTATCAAAACGAAAGTTGTCCATATTTTGTAATGCAATACTTCCGATGACGGCTTTGGTATGGATTTTCATCATGCCACCAAGCAAATAACTTCGAATCCGCTTGCTAACGAGTGCTTCCACATGGGATAGACCGTTGGTCACCACGGTTACGTCCTTGGCTTCAATATAGGGAATCATGGCCAGCGTCGTCGTACCTGCATCCAGATAGATACAATCGCCATTTTCGATCTCCAGTGCAGCCAAACGAGCAATCGACACTTTTTGTTGAATGTTTTTGGATGTTTTCTCTTCCATGCCTGGCTCGAGCGTCTTTTCATTCATCAGTGCTGCCCCGCCATGGATGCGTTTCAGCATCTGACGGCTCTCCAAGTCAATTAAATCGCGTCTTATCGTTGATTCGGAAGCACCAAGCACGTCGACAAGTTCCTGTAATTTAACTATCCCTTGTTGATGTAAGCGCTCTATAATTGCAGCATATCGTTCTTCAGTCAGCATCTTCATTCCTCCAACTGCTTCTATAGTAACATAAATTCCGCAAAAAACAATCATTTTCGTTCAAAATGATTTATAAACCTTCAGAAACTTGCATCTTTCGACTTTTGCACTCCATTATCTCCCATAATATTAACTAAAACGTTCACAATCATCCAATACTAAAATCCTATATCTGTGTCCCTGTATCTCAGCAGGTCTATCCCTTGCCTATTTACATTCAAAAAATCCTGCAAAGCCGTTCATCGCATGCAGGATCATCTCAGGCATTACTGGTTTATTCCCGGTTTGGGTTTAAGCCATTTCCCTTCTTCATTTATAAACGCACCCTTGAAACGCCCCATTTCGAGCTGTTCAATCAGCTTCTGCTCATCGGTAGCCAGAATCTCAGCGAGCTGTTCAGAGGTATAATAGTCATTGGGGTCATATTCCAACCAGAGTGGAACTGCCGTATCATACAATTCCTTAATCATATTCTCAAACGATTGTCTTCCCAGATCCTCCATATCCTTATAAAACTGCAGAGGATGAGATACCATATTTCGAAAAGACTTGTTCTCCAGATTCATCCAAAGTGTATTACAAGCCTGTACACTCATATAATTTTGCTCGACATCGAAGAACTGAATATCTTCGATCTTCATGTATTTCTCCTGAAACGCAACTATCTTGATTATGGGTACACCCCGCTTACGTGAAGCTTTCTTCACATGAGCTCTAAACTGTTCGTAGGTCATTTCTTTCATCAACGTACACCTGCCCTTTACATGTTCCATTCGACATTTTACAACAAAACCATGCAGAGTGTAAGTTCTCCAGTAAAATAAACAAACCGCACAGCAGAAACTCACTGTGCGGTTGGTAATGTGGCTACAATAAGGTTGGTTCAGCTGGGAACGCTGCTTTTTACCCAGGATGCTGTGAACTCCCGCTCATCGTAATCAAAAAATTGCTGTAAAATCGTCTCCCGATCATCCAAAAACAGCTGGTCCGCTATGGCTGACACCAGTTTGGGAACTGCGCTTTTGGTACCCGAGATGGCAGAAGCGGACAGACCACAGCTTGCAAGGGCAGAGTAATTGAAGACAAACAGCCCGTGCAGTTGTGACTCGCCTGCTTCACTTCGGCTCGTCATCGCAAATCCGGAAGTAAGGAAGGGATGTGCATCCAGCAGCTCATTGCGCTGCTCAGCCGGCGCTTCATAACAATCCGCCCAACGAGCAATATGACTTTCCACCAGTTTAAGTTCCGGCCGCAATGCGGGATCACTTAGCAGCCCCGTACTAATCACCAGAAAATCAAAAGCAAATTTCCCCTTGGCTGTCGTCACTACGGCTCCATCCTCGTTTGCTTCCACACCGAGCCAAGGTGAATTCAAATGCAGTTCAAAGCCCGGCCAGGCTGCTGCCCGGTTGAAGGTATCATTGGTTGGAGGTTGATTATATTGAAAAAAGTGTGAAATTACCGCGTATTTATCAGCTGCCCCTAATGCATGAAAACGTTCAATCATCCCGGATTGCTCCATCTGGCGTATGGGATTGACACTTGGAAGTTGTGCTCGCCGCACAAACACATGTGCTTCAGCAACTCCTGCAGCAAGCGCAAAACTTGCATTATCAAAAGCGGAAGCTCCTCCCCCTAATACGGCAATTCTTTTGCCGCGCAACCGTTCAAAATCAATAGCCTCAGATGTATGAGCATACAGTTCTCTCGGCAGTCGTTCTGCAATCAAGGGAGGTACGTGCCATTCTCCCCCTCCCTGTATGCCGGTAGCCAGCACGACCTTTCGCGCCAGCAGCGTGCCGCAATCGATACTGGAACCCTCCACATGAAGTCGGTGAAGCCCCTCAGATGCGGGTTCGATCAATTTTAGCTTTACTTCATTGATCACAGGCAGATTCAGCACGTCCCGATACCACCGCAAATAATTCATCCAATCCCCGCGTGGAATCTTGTCCACCGCTTCCCAGCCTTCCAGTCCAAACTGAGCCTCCCACCAGGAACGAAAGGTTAGCGATGGAATACCAAGATCAATGGACGTCAGATGTTTAGGGGTACGTAGAGTTGTCATACGGGCATATGTTTCCCACGGGCCTTCCAGTCCGGCTTTATTTTCATCAATAACCAAAATGTTAGAAATCCGCTCACGCAGCAGGCCAAAAGCTGCTCCAAGGCCGCTCTGTCCTCCTCCTACAATAATCACGTCATATACATGACCCTCCGCATGTTCCGTTGAACGCACCCAGTTTGCACCGCCATAGGCCAAATATGCGAGATCTTCTTTTACTCGTTGATTCAAAGCTTCCAGGCTCATGATCCCAACCCTTTCAAGGTACATTAATCGATTTCGATACACTCTCAGCCTAACGTTAAGTTTATGTCATATTTAACTCTTTTTTCAGTTACATCACTGCATCTACGACATTATATTAGCGTTAGTATATGGGTTGCCTTTACTTTTTTGAATATGACGGAAGCTTTATTGTCACCCAATCTAAAAATAGCTAACATGCTTGTTGACCGTTACGAAATGCGCCCTCAGATAAATGTTGTCCGTTACTGAAAGTTGGATGTCATCGTTATGACCAAGGCGTACAAATATAAAAAAGACCCGGGTAATGCTTCCGGATCTGTCTGTCATTCATAAGCAGTATTCATTTATTTGATTTGTTAGTGATTAATCAATAACTAAACATCGAAAATATAATTTACATTTTCTGAAGCTGTGCAATGGTTTCAGCAATTCCTTCTGCGAAAGGCGTCGCCTGCACAGGACCAATGCTGCGTTCATACTTCTGCCTGCTGAAAACGAGAGGCTCCTTGGTTAAGTATAACATCTCTACGACTTCCTTCATGACCGGCACCCCCAGCCCAATCAGGGACAGTCCTATTTTCCCAAGTGCCATGACTGGTTTCGTTACACCCGCCGCCCTCTGTGCGATCCTAACGATCTCTTTGCCTGCAATAATGCCAGCACCGGGTATATTCCAGTTCTGATTGTATGTGTTCTCCCTGCTTGCCAGTTCCACTACCATTACCGCTGCATCAGGCAGGTAGATGTATTCCCGTGGTGTTTCCATATTACCGATGAAAAAAGCCATTTTTCCCTTGGCGATGGATTCAAGTGTTGAACCCAGATAAGAGGCTTCATTCGCGGTCGGACCATAATAATCAGGCAAACGTACAATCATGACCTGCGCTCTGGACCACCTGCTGCTGAATAACATCTGCTCGTAGGCAAGTCTTGTTTTCCCTTTGCGGGTATGCGGCTGCTTCGGATGTTCTTCCGTTACTTCGTTCATTTGCCTTCTCCCGTAGGGGTAGATCCCATCAATGACCACCACTTTCAGACTCAGCTGTTCAGCTGCCTTCATAACGGATTCACCCAGTGGTAGGAGTCTGCTCTCCATCTCATGGTAAGGCACGTTGGCACAGTGGAACATCACATCTGCATTCTGGGAAGCAGCGACTATTTCATTCGGGTTAAATGCATCACCCACAGCGAGCTGAAGATGACCCGGGAAACCCAGCTTAGCAGCAAGCTGTTCCAATTTGTGCCGTGAACGTCCATAGGCAACCGTTGCGATCCCCCGCTTAATCAATTCCTGTGTAATGGCAGCACCCGTTCCGCCTGTTGCACCAATAACAATTGCCTTTTTCATCTCCATACATCCTCTCATTTCATTTAGTTATTGATCAATTACTTACAACTCCTGAACACAATATAACGCATACTTAGTGATTGATCAATAACTAATTTTGAAAAAGGGCATTTACCCTTCCTATCTTTCTTTGAGCTCAGGCATATCCAGTGCTATCGAGACATTGCATAACATGCCAATCGCCAGGAAAACCAACGTTCTTTGCTTCGCTTCGGCAATGCCGGCATGGCTAAAAGCATTCAGAACCATGGTTCTCACTTCACTAAACCCTTTCTGCATCGCCTGACGAATCACATCCTCCTGAATGGTCTGAGCTTGCATCTGAAGCAGGATTTCACTTTGGTGCGATTCCAGAATTTTCTCGTATGCGTCTATCAATTCGCGCTCCAGTTGATCCGATGCTGCTGTCTCTACAACCTGTCGAAATGAATCAATGACTCGCGTCCATGATACTTCCAGTGCAGATAGCAGCAGGGCTTCCTTCGTTTTGAAAAAACGAAAAATATAAGGCTGCGAAATCTGCGCTCTCTCAGCAACTTGTGCTGTCGTTGAACGGTAGTATCCGATTTCTGCAAATACATCAATTGCCGCTGAAATAATGTCGTTCCGCCGATTAACTGAAGCCGTTGTATCTTTGGCCATGTTGTTCACCTCTAACTGTAGTAATTAATTGATCAATAGCTTGAAGTATATAGGATAACAGCTGTCTTTGTAAAATATAGCCCTTTTCTACTTCATTTTATAGTTGATAGCCATTTTGACTTAAATATAATCTCAATATTTATGGCTATAACAGGACATCCTACTGCATAGCGTGATTACGAAGGATCCGATTGATGTGCATATTTTTTCATATTATTTTGGGTTGCAAAACAAAAAGAGGCATGATATATTAATTGAGCGGTCAATGATTGACATGTCAATTGTTGAGGCATCCACTATTTTCATCAACACTGGCTTCGCACTTAAAAGGCCGCAATCGGATTGTGTGAACATAAGCCGTTGTTCATGTCCAGATTCACCCGGGAGGTCTAGTCATGACACGTATCGTTTCAAAGGAAGAGCAGATTATCAATCTGCTTAATGCCCTTGGCAACAAAGTTAGCCCGAAGTTCGAGCGGTGCACAGGAATCAGTTCATCTCGCTTTGAGATTCTGTATGAATTGGATCAGGTCGACGAGATTAACCAATCGATGCTGCAAAAAATCATCAATATCGACAGTGCTGCCATCACCCGCCATTTGAAACAGCTCGAAGCGGACGGCATGGTGACCAGACGCAAAAATCCGGAAGACAACCGGGTTACCTTTGTTCGTCTGACCGATGATGGCCGGAAACATATTGAGGGTTACAAAGTAGAGAAGAAAAATTTTATTCATCAGATTCTACATGATTTCAGTGAAGATGAAATCCAGGATCTTGCAAGTTATCTGGAACGCATGCAGAACAATTTTTGATACCTTATATAGAGGAGAGATCCACTGAATGAGTAGCTTTCAAAGTACATTTCAAAAAACGAACGATTTTAACGAGATCACTTACGGCCGTCGTTCCGTTAAACTTTATGATCCAGAGGTAAAAATCAGCCGTGAAGAGATGACCGAAATTCTGGCAGAAGCTTCTCGTGCCCCATCCTCCATCAACCTGCAGCCTTGGCGCTTCCTGGTTGTGGACACCGCTGAAGGTAAAGAGAAGCTTGCTCCTCTTGCCAGATTCAATCAAAATCAGGTGTTGACTTCTTCTGCAGTTATCGGTGTATTTGTTGACATGAACAACATCGAATATATGGAAGAAATCTTCGGCAAAGCGGTAGAGCTTGGTTATATGCCACAAGAAGTAAAAGATATGCAGTTGGCTAAAGTAATGCCTTATTACAAGGTTATGCCAGAATCCGCTCTTCGCGATGTCAACCTGATTGATGCAGGTCTGGTTTCCATGCAATTGATGCTGGTTGCCCGTGCTCACGGTTATGATACAAACCCTATTGGCGGTTACGAAAAAGATCAAATCGCTGAAGCGTTCGGTATGGACAAAGAACGCTATCAACCGGTTATGCTGATCTCCATGGGTAAATCAGCCAAAGAGGGTCATCCATCCTACCGTCTGCCAGTTGATACGATTACAACTTGGGCATAATTGATGTATCACACTTTTCATTGAACTGCGTCACCATTAACTATTGGCAACAATCAAACAATTTATATACATTACGGAGGTAAACACACATGATTATCATTCACGCACACCTGTCCATTAAACCGGATCAAGAGCAAGCATTCCTCGCAGCAGCCAAAGAACTCGTTGCAGCAACTCGCAATGAAGAAGGCAACATCAGCTACACTCTGAACAAAAGTACTGAGCAAGAACATCAGTATGTCATGATCGAATTGTGGAAAGACGAAGCCGCTACAGCAGCTCACAACACAAGCGCTCATTTCCAAGGATTTGTTCAACAAGCAGCAGCATTCATGGCTGCACCGATGAACGTTGAAGTGTTTGCTGGCGAAGCAGTTAAACACTAAGATAAGATTCGCATCGGGTCATTAGTTGAGTTTATAAGCTTAAGCTCCCTTGTGGCCTAACAAACAATAAGAAGCCGTCTCCAAAGTCATTTGATTTGGGGGACGGCTTTTTGTCTTGGAGAAGACAAATGTATTGATCATGCTCCTAAGGTTGTCGGGTACGTATTGAACTGGATTCAGATTGGAATTCATTGCAAAGAAAGGGCAAATGGTACTATATTCTGCGCAACTTCAAACTCTCTATGTGTTGATCCAATTTTGTTCATATTCGCTTCAAATAACCATACTTTGCATAACGGGTCGATACCTACATCGATTCCTAATTCACATATTCGTTCCGATATATTGGCGGAAATAGAATTGGCGATTCTCAATCCGAGCTGTTGGAGTGTGGCAAACATCGCTTCTTGCTTATCGGGATACTCATGCCTAGAGAGCCAGTCCCAGGTCGTAAACGCACGCAGTGATCCCGGATGATTGACCACCTTATGATCACTTTGCGTGGACAAAAAGGGACTTGCGGATAGGAATGACCATGCTCCTTCTCCGTTACGAACAAGATGAAGCCTTAGATGGAAAGGCAGGCCATTCTGCGTTTCACTTCGGATAAACTTTTGAATAAGATGACTGTTCTTAGCTGCGATCATCGTGATCAATTCGGTAAAGTCCTTCTCACTCATTAGGCGGTTATGCACGTGATCCTTAACGGTGTAACCACCTTCTTCCCTCTGAACAATGAGTATGTCTTCGCCAAACGAGCCTAAAGAGGGCTTGATGACAGAGGTACCGTGCCTGTCTATAAAATCCAAAACTTCGTCGCTATGTTTCACCGCTTGATAAGGAGTAAGATGCTCCAATAGCTCCGGATCCATTTGTATCATTTCATATATGTTTTTCTTGCTAAAGGATCCTCCTTTTCGTTCATCCGTGAAAGGTACATGTCTCAAGGCAGCATAGACGTTACCAAAATTCGCATCCCCACGCTCCTTCAGCCGGTCGTAAACCACATTCGGAAAAGGACAGTACCTTGCTTCCCACTCTCCATTCTGGTAGACGTATCCTTTAATAAACCGCCATTCCGCGTGCACGGCTGTTGGACCAAAATAATAGAACTCTGCATCATTCCACTTCGCAGCGTAAGCACAGGCAGCTGCGAGCGGTTTGTCGGCAGGGTCAGCTGTCAGCATGGCCACAACGGGACTCGGCACCATGCGTCCTGCGCTGGCCACATATTGAGCATATTCAATCATATTTGCAGCGCGCTCTCGTTCATGAAACCTCGTTTGAGGACTTATATTCGCTTCCAAAAACAATAACTTACCATCAGGTTTCACGATAAAATCCATGCCAAGCTCATCAATCAGAAAGGGATACGAACAATTGATTTGCTCTGCCATTCGAATCGACAGCTGTTCCATTTCCCGAATCTTCAGATCAGCCTCGTCCAAGAGCAGCTGCTGCAGCACATTTCTTGTATCACCGGTACGGCCGCCTTTGCTTAAATTACTAATGACGGAATTCGGAGCCCCAATTCTTGGGTACACCTTGGTTGGCACCCACCCTCCTGTACCATTGCGCTGAATATGTACTCGGAAGTCCACAACCTCCTGCATTTCATTCATTAAAGGAACATAAGGTTGCATAATACTTGGACCTTGCGCCAGAACATCCTGCACATGCTTCTCCAGAGCAGAATAGTTCAGCTGACGCTCTGTAGCATGCTGACGGCATATGTAATTCTGATCCTCTTTCTTCACAGTAAAAATGGAATTACCTCTATGGCCCTGATTAGGCTTCACTATAATCTCGTTATATTCATCCAAAAATGCCAGCAGCTCGTTTAGATCAAGCAGCCGCTCGGTTGGCACCATATGTTCTTGGAAGTGAGTCTCCAGTTTCTGCTGAATCTCGTACTTGCCGTGGATCAGAAATGTCGTAAAAGGAACTCTGCGGCGCAGCCAGTTCTCACTCTCAGGTCTGCTCTCAACCGGATCAGGTGCTTCATTCAAAATAACATCCGGGAGAGACACCTTTTTCTCCATCCAGAAATCTCCTACCTGAAATTTCCCCTTGATGCTTTCCTGCTCCATATCAATGCTGCTCGCGTCAAAGAAAAATACGTCCACGCCCTGTCTCCAGCCCTCCCCAACGATCGCGCTGATACGTCTCTCGGGCAGCATCTGCAGAGGGTCGTTTTTGCAATATACACCGATTAACAACGAACCACCTCATATCCCAAAAATTCTAACGTCGATTATACAGGGCAGAGTTGAACATATTCTGAACACAGAAAGGGCGATCATCCACGTAGGTGAATGATCGCCCTAAACTTCACTGGGGAGAGGGATTCCGATAACTGTAACTTTCTTAACCTTTGCATGACAAACCTGTTGTGGTTACCGTGTATTGGTTTTTAGCTGTAATGTAAATTTCAGATATTTTGATTGATTGTTCAAACGGATTAGAGCTCCTCGTTAGGCGCAAAACGATATTTAGTCGCTTGTTCATAGGCGTAAGCTATCCTGAAAAGGATCGGCTCACTGTAGGCGGTTCCGACAAATGTAATTCCCTGTGGCCCTTTGGTCGTATAACCATCTTCACCAATAATACCTGTGTCGACGTACTCGCCGGGAACAGTAATTACAGGATACCCAGCGCGTGCAGACAAATCGAGCCCTTCCTCATTGCCCAGGAAGATCAATGCATCTAATTGATTCTCACGGATCGCGTGATCGATTCCTTGGTCCCGTGAAAGCTGACGATTAAGCTGCAAACTCTTGGCGTACTCCGGTTCAGACAAGGTACCACTTGTTTCATTCGACCAGATCAGCGTATCCTGTCCATATTTAAGCGCAGCATCAGCATTTTCCTCATTATAGGTGATAAGTTCATCTAACGTTTTAACGTAAGCACCCGGACCCGCTTTGACGAGATAGTCATTTATCCCTTTTTTAAATTCATATCGCATCACGTCCCAGTCCCACTTCGCACTCTCACAAGGCAATGACACCGGGTCAATCATGATCGCTCCCTGTTCTCTGCATACACGGATGGCTCGTTCGATAACTTCTGCTCGTGCTTCATCCAGATCCTCATAGTAGAACCGCGGAACGCCGATTCTTGCTCCTTGCAGTCCGTTCGCATCCAGAAAGGGCGTATAATTTGTGTAGGCTTTCCGTCCTTTCTCGTGCATCGCCGCATCATCCGGATCCACTGCAGTCATTGCACCGAGCAAAAGGGCTGCATCTCTGACCGTACGTGTCATGGGGCCAGCTGAATCCTGGCTATAGGTGATGGGGATAATCCCTGTACGACTGACCAGACCGATCGTCGGCTTAAGGCCAACAAGGCTGTTTTGCGAGGCTGGACTTATAATTGAACCTGATGTTTCTGTCCCTATGGCGGCGGTACACAGATTGGCGGCCACGGCTGCTGCGGAGCCCGAACTCGATCCCCCAACGAACAGCTCTCCAGGACCGTAAGGATTCAACGTCTGTCCGCCCCTTGAGCTGTATCCGGACCACATGGTGCTCGACATGAAGTTCGCCCATTCTGTCATGTTTGCCTTTCCCAGAAATACGGCTCCAGCCGCTCTTAACTGTGCAGCCACCATTGAATCTGACTGTGCAATATGTTCTGCTAGCGCGACCGAACCCGCACTGGTATGCATGTGATCTCCTGTATCGATATTATCCTTGAGCAGGATGGGGATACCATGAAGCGGTCCTCGCACTCCCTGTTCCCTCCGCTCCGCGTCAAGCGAGATAGCTTCCTCTATTACATGCGGATTGACTTCGAGTACCGAATTCAACTTGGGGTCGAGTCTCGCAATTCGCTCCAAATACCAACGAACGCAGACTTCCGATGATAACAATCCGGATTCCATCGCAGACTGCAGAGAAGTGATGTCTGCCTCTATTAGAATCTCATCTAATGTTCTATCCATTTATTAGTCTCCCCTTTTGTCCAACTACTACTAATGGTTCGACGAAGCTGGCAGTTGTCCTCTAGCCTCATAGAATAGGAAATGGTTTATTTTCCTAAACTAAATCCTTTTCCATGATAATCCCTGCCCTAATGGATATGAAGTTATGATATATTTTTAAGGAGAAGTTTTTTTTAAGGGAGAATGGTTATGGTTAAACTTTCGCTTTTTGCAATTACCAAGACAATTGAGTGCTTACCACCAAGAATTGTCGATCATCTATACATGTACGTATACAAAGAAACGACCAGCACCTCGAAAGAGACGTGGCTGTTTGAGCTAATCAAGGAACTCTTAATCCAGAATTTTGGATTTGATACGCCTCATCTGGAAGATCACGTTGAGATTCGGGATAAAAATTATCGCAAAAGACAACAGAGCAAAAAATATTGGCTTAAGAAATTTAAAGAGGAACTGGATTCGGTGCCAAACAATCCTGTTCTGATTGAGATTAGCTCTTGGAAACTTGCGCTGGAGCAAATGAAAGCATCGAATGCGGGGCTGGATATCGTTGCGGAATCCGAAAGATTGATTGGCGTAAAAGACCTGAATGATTTACCCGCTTTACGTTTGCAACAAATTAGTGAGTGGGCAACCACCAGCTCCACCTACCTCACGGACTATCGTTACTTGTCGAGTAAAAAAACCAATCAGATCAAAAAGGCCATCGAAACCGATCTGCACTTTATTGTGGCTGATATTATTGATAAACACGATTTAACCAATGCAGTGGATGTGCAGCCTCATGGCCTGATCGAAGATGTCGTTTTTGCCGAAAAATCAACAAACCTGAAGATTCGAATGGAATTAGACGAAATCACCAACAAACAAACCTATTTTGATGATTATGAGATCAGTGACAATGAGTTCCTGCGCACCATTATCAAGGTTGAGGATGGAGATTTCCTGCTCGCGGATAAGAGCCTTACGAAATCACTAGATGGTACTGATCGGGATATCATTTTCTATGTCCTTTCCCAGAAGGATGAATCCTTTTACACCGATCGAACGATCACGGTTGATATATCCAAGCTGGTCAGCAAAGCTTATAACTCTTCTGGGGTTAAAAACTACGTTGAAATTGAGAAAAGATTGCGTAAAATCAGGTCGTTTGGCTTCCAGGCCGTGATTAAGAAGAAGTCTGAAAAAGCAAGATCTGGTTCTGCCGACTGGTCCATATTTGACTCGGTTGTCATCAACTCCAATCCCAATGGCAGACGTTATGCCGAAATTGTTATCGGTACGTACTTCCACCAGCAATACATTAATCAACAGACCGTCAAAATCTATAGAGACAGCCTCAACTCCATTGAAGGAAACATCTCTAAGATTTTGGTCCATGCATTACAGAAGGAGCGTCTGGAGCGGTATGTACAAGGGAACCAATTCATCGATATCTTTCCGCTCAGCTATTTCTTGCGTAAAGTCCGAATGGACAAAAGAAAAACGGAACAAAACATGAAAAAGATCCAGGACGCGCTTGAGGAGTTCAAAAGCCTGAATTTCCTGATTGCCGATTATAAAAGACTTCATTCCTCTTTTGAGATCTCGTTTATTCCATTGACACATACGGAAATGCATGACTTTTTCGATCAAGCCGAGCCGCCTATTCAGCTTACCTTTCCTATACAGACTGAACTTATTGGAGAATGAACCTCATTCTCCAATTTTTTTTGCTTATTTAGGTTTTCTAGCAGCCCATCTACGCTGATGATTAGAAATGTTAACTTTTTGTAGTGCTGCTTGATTGAATTTTTATTACTCATTTCTCGTACTGGCATTATATTATTACTTTTTTTTCGTACTTCATTTCGTAATAAAAATAAATATCCCACTACAACGCCATTCGTGCAATTCCCCCACATTATTTTATTACGAAAACAACGTACCTAATTTCATTTTCTTACTTTTTATTCGTACTTTAATTGATTATTCACAATATACAATGCTCTGAAAAGAAGGTCTCATTTTTATTACGAAAAACTCGTACTTCGATTCGCTGTTTCAAGCTTTACGCTATAGGGTACCGACGTAAATATTAACGTAATTCTCACTTATTTTTCGTACTTTCTAATAATTATTACTCAAAACTCGTACCTTAATAAATTTATTACGAATTCCACGTACTAAAAAGACCAAAAAAAAGTTCTAGATGTGTCGAGTACAACCTAAATGCAAGCTTGTAGCCCTATTTTTAATTTTCTAACTTTTTTCTCGTACTATATGTATGGTCGTCAAATTACGTTTCATTCTTCATTTCTATTTTTATTACGCATTTCTCGTACTTTTCATGGTGTTCCCAATTAAATAGTCGGATGCTATAATCTATTTATAGTAAATGGAAAGCTAATAAAAATCTCTGTTAAAATAAAAAAAAGAACCCAACGATATCGTTCTAATAAGTGGATAGTTTGGCGACTGGCACTTATTAAAACCACGAAAAGTCGGGGTCTTGGTCTTGCTTCTTTTTTGATGTGTTCATTATAGCATGTCTTCTAAAAAAACAAAAGCCAAAACCCTTATTTTCCATACCCATTTTTACAGTTGGGAGTTAAGGAGAGGCGCAGATGAAACACCATCCTGATCTATTCGATGCACAGACCTTACATCATGATACTCGTTTGCTTTTCAAACTTAAACTCCTGCTGGGTACCGTTTGCGCATATGGCGGAGAAGTTCCTCTTTCTCAGACCGAACTCGCTAAACGAATGGGTACCTCCACTTATCGAATCCGAATTCTTCTCCACAAGTTAGAACACGAGGGTATTATTCACTACAATAACGCTGGTACATTGTTCTTTGACCGTTATATCTTTGTACGTGATCAAGCAGAAGTTTCACAGGAAACGCTCTATGCCAAAAATTTTGCCTTCTTTACATGCGATGAGTTTTTGTCTGAGGACCGAAATGTTCAACGCTTTGTGCTTCATTACGTTGGCAAAGAGCTTATCTACATTCCAGGCAATTTCCGCTGGGGTTACATCAATGATCTTTATGGGCCAACTGGACTTCTTAATATACGTACGCCAAAAGAAGCGATCACGATTCTTAAGAAGGCTTCCAAATATCTGAAAATCAAAATACATACGGAAAACTTCCAAGTACTGAACGTTCACTCCAAATGGATTGACATGGGTGAAATCTATTCTGAAGGTGCTGAGCTGTGGGTGACCAAACAGCTGATCAAGCATCGTTTTTGTTGTGACTTTATATCCCGGAAAGCGGTTTGGCAAATAGCAAAAGTCATGGAAGATTACTATGCGAAATTTGGATATGAGTATGCAACTGAAATTTTCGACCATGCCCTCTTTAGCATTCAAAATTATAAAAGACGGTCACAGACCTTCTTTAACATGATCTACAGGGAAGATTCGTCCTATATTGTGAATGAAGAACAGAATGAACTGAATGAGATCAGTGCCTATTTTCGGTCCGTTATGGAATCAGCCGAGTTAAACTATGCGGTACAACTATCTGTGGAGCTTGAGCAGATCAAGCAGAAAAAACACATGGCGGAGACCAACCTCTCTGCGAATGATGAGATCTCCATGATGAATCAAGAACTAATTGAAGCAGCGCATAGCCAACAAGTTAAAGTGTGGGACAAACTTCGTCTCATCCATTCGTGCTGGCTTAATCGTTTCAGACAACATCCGGAATGGTTTATCCAGCATTATTACCGAATCAGAACTCTTCCAGCTCCAATTCTGGAGATCAAGATGGAAATTGAGAAGTATATGAATAGACAAAAAAATACTCGATCCCAAGCGCACATCGTCTAATTTCTATAGGATTAGATTTATTTGTGCATCCTTATCATTCATTTCAGTCTATCTTGTGTTGCAGTGGTTCTACGAATTAGTAGAATGACTGCTATTTGTTTTTTCTACTCTACCGTTAATGCGAGCTTATAGTTGGATTTAGTTAGATTTGCACTTTCAATAGCGGAATAAAATTGATCTCATAACTTCCTGTGAATCCCAATTTCGCCACTAAAACTGTGGATAACGTTTTATCTCATGTGTTTTAGTAATATAGGTAATGTTTATATTGATTTTGTTCATTTGGATGCATAGATCATTAATGTGTATTTCAATTCATGTAGTGTTGGTTTGGCGTTTCCTGATGTGTACCTTAGCGTTATCATTTTGCATAAAAATAAGGGCTTTCCATATCTAAATTTATCCAGATACAGAAGCCCTTATGGATCAAGCCTTTTGAGGCACTTTTGTTGCTTGTAAAAAGGTATTAATTAAAGGTGTTAATCTATGGTTTTAAAAAATGGTGTTGAACTAAGATATTGAACTAAGGTGTTGATGAAGGGTATTGAAAGGCTTTGGAACACCTCCATCTTCATAATATAGAAAACAACATTGAACGGTGTGAACTCCTCACGCTTCCCTAACTAGAGTAGAACCTTATTCGATATTATCCGTTGTTATACCATCCTTCAACGTACTTTCCCACCATATGGATGTATCTCCTCTGACAAGCTGTGGAATTAGCTTACGGAATGGATAAGGCTGCAAATGATGCCCAGCCAGCTCATACACAGACGCCCAATAGAATTCAATATGAGACTCGAGAGATACAGGAGATTGTAACACATCCAGTTCAGGGACTTTCACTCTGAAAACCTGGTTCATTTCGCAATGTAGCTCCTTATTTTTCTCCCACCGATGCTCTACTGATCCTAAATATCCATCGATGTAACATGACAACCCCAGCTCCTCTTCGATTTCTCTTTTTAGGGCATCCGGTGCGCTCTCACCAAATTCAATGTGACCTCCTGGCAAGAACGTATTTTGATGACCAATGGCATGGGCGAGCAGAACCTGATCCTGACTGATTATAATTCCGCTTGTCAGATGATGAAATTTCGAAGTTATCACCTTCACCCCCTTATTTAATCGGTATCCAGATTTGTGGCGCATGATGAGGACCTGCATAAACCTCTAATTCGGGTGTCCCGGCATGCTCATAAGGATTAGATGGGAACCATTCGGAAACAATCTGTTTCCATAGATTCTGCAAGCTCTCAGGCAGAGGCCCCTTTACTTCAAATACACTCCATTTGGAAGCAGGGATGGTGAGGGAAGACAAACCTTCTGGTATTTCACCATGATAAGCTGTACCAATCCAGTACTCCATTTGCTTCCCCTTGATCTCGGTCTGATCTACACAGACTCCAAGTAATCCTTGAATAGCTCCATTATTCAATGCTATTAAACGATCTTCTGTTCCGTTCGCATAGGCTTTTTCCCACATTTTAGGGATTTCCCGTAAATTCTCTCCATCTGCATAAGAGTAAGCTTGCTTAATTCCAACTAACGAAAATTCAGCCTGTTCAACAATTTTATAATCCATCGGTTCCGCTCCTTTTAAACTTACTTGAATAGCCAAGCGATTATACGATTTAACTGAGGTGCTGCTTTTTCGTACCTCACTTGGTGCAACCCCATGCTGTCTGCGAAAAGCTTTGGAAAAAGATTCAGGAGTGTCATACCCGTATTTGTACGCTAGATCAATAATTTTCTGTTCACTCTGTACAAGTTCATGTGCTGCCAGTGTTAATCGTCTCCGCCGTATATATTCGAATACGGTAACATCTGTTAAGAGCGTAAACGTACGTTGAAAATAAAAAGGCGAGCTATGAGCCTGTGCTGCGATCTGCTCTATCGTTACATTTTCGAGTAGATGCTCTTCGATATACTGTATAGCCTTCTGCAACGATTCAATCCAGTTCATACGGTTGACCACTCCTTGATTTCTATAATAGAGGAATACTTGTTTTGCGGCCTGTCATTATTTGCTTTGATCTGTCCGGTCCGAGTCTTTTATGGTAACTGTTAATCTGTTCAACTCACGAGGAATCAACCATAATGGATTATCTTAACATGTTCTTTATCAAGAGACAGGATAAAAAAAGTGAATCATTTTCGGCGCTCACTTGTCTATTATATATCCCAACAAGAAAGGAGCAGCGGAAGTGACCGAGCACGAACTCTTCTATTCTTACAACAAAGATGTATATCGTACCTGCTTGTATATGCTCAAAAACATTCAGGATGCCGAGGATGTATGCCATGATGTGTTTGTAACTGTGTTTCGGCAGGACTGGAGAAATGTTACACACCTCAAGGCCTGGATTATGCGAATCGCCATGAATCATTGCCTCAACGTCATTCGTAAAAACAAAGTCAAAAATGACAAACAAGACCATCTACAGAAGCAGCATGAACACGAGGCTCTTACTAGAGATTTGGTCGATGGGATGGTTATAGCTAAGTTATCCTTCGCTGAATTGGAACAGCAATTGCGCCAATTGCCTGACAAGCTGCGAAGTGTTGTAACCCTGCGGTACATTGGTGATCTATCTGTTGCGGAAATCTCGAAAATCCTCAATATACGTCAGGGTACCGTTCGATCCAGATTGCACAAGGCTCTTAAATTAATGCGAAAGAAACTGGAGTACTACGAGAAGGTTAACATGAGAGGAGAGAACCGTTTTGAATACAGTAGAATCCAAAATTAAGAATCACATGAAACATTCAGATCACATTGAATATCCAGATTTTGATAAGATGTTTAACAGCATACAGATGGACGAGCTTCGGGTAGCAGATCAGCTCACGGAAAGATCGCAACGCGGTAAGACGAAAGTTGCTATTGTCCTGGGTGTCTCTATAGCGGTAATGGCAACTCCGGTATATGCAGCCTTTCAATATGATTGGAGTGATGTCCTATCCCATAAGTCTGGAATTGAATCAGCTCTCCAAGCGGGATATGGTCAGTCTATTGAACAAAGCGTCACAGCTCACGGAGTGACCTTAACGGTGCATAACGCTTTTGTGGATGATAACCGAACAGTCCTTCTCTATACGATTAAACCCGGCATGGAAACAGACGGAGCAGAAATCAGATATGATCAGATCGTTTTGAAAGACAGTGAGGGTACACCTATTGAAGGACACTATTATCAACAATGGAACGAAGAGCAAGGTGTGTATCAGGGATACTTCGAAACGGACTGGGTGATGTCAGAGAACCTATCCCATCTACAATTTTCCATTACAGGTGTACGATATTTGCAAGACATTCAGGAGGACATTACACTCGATCCCAAGGACACGAATACTCAGAAATTTAATATACAGAAGGACGGAATCGAAACGGTAGAAGTACAGTCCTTCCAGCACACGGAAGATCAAATCATGATTCGTTCCAACGTGACTTTCACAGATGCGGAGTTGAAGGAACAGACTTGGGCCCGAATTACAGCTTATGATCCAAACGGGAACATGATTAAAGAAACGGAAAGCCCAGTCTACGGTATAGCAGGTGCAACCGGAGCATACTCCAGCACGCAAATTTTTAACGAGCAGCAGTTCAAAGAGAGAACAGATCATTTCACCTTCACCTATACACATGAGAAAGAGCGAACAGATGGAACGTGGAACGTCGATCTCTCCTTGTCTAAACAGCAGATGGAAACAGGGGCAGTCAAGAAAGAAATGGATATTCCACTGAATTCATTAGATGGAGAGGCTAGAATCAGTGGAGTAGTGGTGACACCAACCCAGGTTCGTTTAACTATTGATCACCAAAAAGACTACTACAGAATGCCATACCGGACTTATCAGTTGGAAGTGGACGGCAGAGTGTTGGAAGGATACGTTTCCCTCGAAGGCACGTTGAATCCTAACCAGACCGAATTGCGATTTGAACAGTCCGACTCGTCTGTCATAGATGTAAGTTCTGTGGCTAACAAACCCATAACCTTAATCGCGAAGGACCGCGTTGATGAGCATGCTGGTGACCAGACTTCTATTCGTCTAGCGAATATTTCGACTCAGCCACAAACGATAACAAGTGATTATGAAGGGTTCCTTATCAACTGGACTTATTATCTCAAGGATGGGAACCTGTACGTTGGATCGTCCAGCCCTGAGTCTACATTTGGCGGGATCAACCAAACGTATTTCCTTGATGCGGGAGAAAAGCAATACCTAACGCCGCTGTATTTCAACGACTCTGATAATAAACATATGGAAGTATTTCATGATTTTAAAGGTAAGAACATCGATCTATATGTATGGAATTATACAACTAAAGAGCCGGATGGAGAATTACGAATTCCACTTAATAGCACTAAATAGTAACCAAACCTTAACCAAGATGAAAAAACTATTGCGCAGAAAAATGCCCTTGTTCAAGGGCATTTTTCTTATTCCTATACTAAGCTGGTTAATTTAAAAAAGGGAATATCCCTTAATATCCCTTCAAGTTTAATACCTTGAAAGTTAATCCCCTTTTGTTAGGCTCAATCCATACAAGCTAAACTGAATGATACATGTACATCGATAACCCTAGAATTTAATCGCTGCCCGGATCAATTTTAATGAGTTTGCGCGGTTCCTGTTCCTTCTCACCATACCAAACCAGCACATCTGCGAACAGATCCATAATGCGAATAAAACTCTCCTTGTCGGCTGTTGAAATTTGGTCAGCATGCTTAAAGATATCGTCAAAGCAAAGCTCACGGACAAAATCAGTGTACTTTGCGTATACCTCGCGCCCTTTCGCCGAAGGTTTGACATAAATGTCTTTGCGGTTACCGCTTAAATGATATTTTTCGAGCAAGCCTTTTTCCGTCAGATTCTTCACATTCTTGGAGAATGTACTGCGGCTAACGCCCAAACGTGCGGCCATCTTTGACATTTTCTCCTCCTTATCCTCTGCTTCCAGAATGTATTCCAGGGTCTGGATCTGAGAGGCGGAGAACATCACGTCCGTACCATAGCTTCGCTGCAGCTTATAGGTGTTCGAGTATGCATTGCCGTATTTGATTATTTTCTCAATCAGGGTCCGATGGTCGCCCATCCAATCTAATTTCATGAGTAATCCCTTTCATTTTCAGATTCTCTTTCTTTTACTCTACTGAAATTAGATGTGTTTTTCAATCCATGTAATGGCTTCTTCTATGACTTCATGTCTAGTCGGTTCATTAAATATTTCATGCATGAGATGTGCATAGATCTTCAACGTTTTGTCAGTCGAGGCAATGTCTCCATAGAATTCAAGTGAATCCTGCTCGCTCACCAACCCATCATTTGCTCCATGCAGAACGAGCACCGGGTCCACAAACTGCTTGGCATGTTCTTTTAGCCACGCCACGCCGTTCCCTAGGCTATTAAAAAGATCCACAGAAATTTGTTTCTCTACCAGCGGATCACTCGCGTAAGCGGATACAACCTCAGGGTCACTGCATACGCCACTGCCAAGCTCATTCGGGAAATACGTCCCTGTAGGAAGATCAAGCGGCAGTTCACCAGCAACCTTCGTATTGTAACGGGTAAGTGCTCCTGATAAAACAATGCCTTTGACCTTGCCTGGATATTTCGTGCCAAATGATGAGGTTGCAAATCCACCCATGCTATGTCCAATGACGAATACTGGGAGGTCACTGCTCTCTTGCAAAGCCCTCTCAACTACGACATTCACATCCTCGATGATTTGATGAAAATCACTGTAGAATGTACGCTTTCCTTCAGATCTCGCATGACCACGATGGTCGAATCGATATACGTTACAGCCTCGTTTGTTTAATTGCTTCGTTAACTCATCATAACGCCCGGCATGCTCGCAGAGTCCATGGACAATGATCACCGCTGCCTTCGCATCTTCGGCTGTATCCTTGCTGAAATAAAGCTGTGTTCCGTCAAATGATTTAATCGTTGTCTCACTGTGGTTCATACTCATCCCATCCTTTTCATGGTGCTAAAGCATTCAAGAGATCACAACATTGAACCTTGAGCACATTTAGTAAGCATTGTCATGTCCACTCATCCAATAAAATTTAGTGTCTTATGAAGATTATATTGTTTCTTATAGAAACAATATAACATTAGCCTTTCGCTCTTGTCCATCAATCATTTAAGCGTTTACATAAAAATTTGGTGTAAGACAATATGTGCATTTTGGCTACAGACATGGGAAAAGAAATTCATAAAAAGCAAAAAACCTCTTGGATACCAAGAGGTTTTCGAGTATGGAGCCTAGGGGGATCGAACCCCTGACCTCATCGCTGCCAGCGATGCGCTCTCCCAGCTGAGCTAAGGCCCCACATTAATATATGTACTTGTCCGCTTCAGCGATGTTCCACAGGCGACTCCTATATCATATAAAATGCAGCTTTAGCTGTCAATAACTTTTTCAGAATGCAAAGTGTTTGGAGAAGAACAACCTCTGTACAGACATGAACACTCATAATTACAAGCCTAGACTGCTCTTCTCCCTTAACCCACTTCTTTAATCGTCGAGATCCTCTTTGGACAACAACGATTTTAGTTCTTTCATGAACATATTGATGTCTTTGAATTGGCGATACACGGAAGCGAACCGCACATAGGCAACTTCATCAACCGGGAACAATTGCTCCATCAACAGCTCGCCAATCTGGCGGCTTTCCACTTCAGCTTCCGCAGTGTTGCGCAGTGACTTCTCCACCTCGGAAACCATCATCTCCAGCGTCTCTACAGAGACAGGACGTTTCTCACAAGCCCGGATAAGACCACGGAGAATTTTGTCGCGACTAAACTCTTCACGGCTGCCATCTTTCTTAATGACGATCAACGGGGTCTCTTCGACCATTTCAAATGTTGTAAAACGGCGGCTGCACTGCTCGCACTCACGACGACGGCGGATGGATTTTGATTCATTAGCAGGCCTAGAATCCAGCACTTTTGTACCTAGATAGGCGCAATAAGGACATTTCAACTCAGATCACTTCCCATGTTTTTCTTTTACCATAAATTCCCTGTCACTTCTAGTTATGAAAATCGCATTGAAGACACATAATACTTTTACCAACCGCGAGGAGGTGAACAGCAATGGCCCAAAACAGCAACGGTAACTCCAACAACTTGGTAGTAACTCGCGCTTCCGCAGCACTGGAGCAATTGAAATATGAAGTTGCTCAAGAACTCGGAATCAGCATCCCACAAGACGGATACCAAGGTAACATGACTTCTTACGAGAACGGTTCGATCGGTGGATACATCACGAAACGTCTGGTAACAATTGCAGAACAGCAATTGGCAGGTCAATACCAATAATATCTGCATTGTAATACGTTTAGACAGAGGAGCATGGAGCGGCCGGTGAATAACCGGCCTGCTCTGTGCTTCTACTATTAGATAAGACATACGATATCAAAATTCAAATCAAACCGATTGTACTCTAAACTACCGCATAATCCATGCAATTAGCATTAGAACGTATTATAGATCTTTACATACTGATTATAATAATAAATGACTCGTTGTACATAGTGCCGGGTTTCTCCAAAAGGAATATCTTTGACTGTCTCGAATGAGCCGTCCCAGACACCATCTCTGATCCATCCACTTACTTTGCCTGGTCCGGCATTGTAAGCGGCAATCATGGCCGTCTCATTGCCGTCAAACTGTTCTGAGAGGTTACGCAGGTACCATGTGCCAAGCTGAATGTTCCTGCCGGGTTCATGCTTCAGCTCCTCTAGCGAGGTCCCGGGAATTTTGGCCTGCTCCATGATCCAGTTGGCCGTATCCGGCATCAGCTGCATCAGCCCGATGGCACCTCTTCTGGATTCCTTGCTTGTCTTGAAATTGGTTTCCACCTTGATGATGGAAGCGATAAGGAATGGGTCCACCTCATAGCTCTGAGACTGCGCACGAATCTCTTCCTTGTAATGAATCGGATAAAACCACGCCATCCAGTTTGTATTCAGGAACAGCACCAATACAAATGAAACAAACATCAACAGCAGTACCCGTTTCTTGCGCAGTAACTTCATATCAGACCCTTATGATGCAAAAATGAAATAACTTGCTGCTCCGTCTCCGACCATAAGCCGCTGTTGTCAATGACCACGTCAGCACGCTGCTTCTTATGTTCAATATCCATCTGCGCATTAATACGGGCGTCAGCCTGTTCCTCTGTCATACCATCCCGACTCATCAGCCGCTCGCGCTGCACAGATCTCGGGACGTAAACAACGATAACCTCATCAAATTCTTTTTCCAGACCGGATTCAAACAATAAAGGAATATCCGATACCACAAGCTTGTCCGGATAGGTCTGTTCATATGCAGCAGCACGTTCCCGCATCTCCTGGCGAATAGCCGGATGTGTGATTGCCTCGAGGGCTTTACGCTCATCGGGATTTTGAAACACAATGCTGCCCAGCTTTTTCCGGTCCAGTGTCCCGTCTTTATTTAATATGGCTTGTCCAAACCGCTGAACAGCGGCAGCCAAAACAGGATGCCCGGGCATCATGACCTCCCGGGCAATCACGTCTGCATCAATCAGCAGCGCTCCCTTACTGGCAAGAAGGGCGGAAACACTGCTCTTTCCCGTTGCGATCCCGCCGGTTAAGCCAATATTCATCGTTTCACCTCATAACAGCTTCATTATTCCCATAATCATCAGTAACAAAGCAGGCAGTACGGACAGTCTTCTCATCCAGCGTAGAGCTGAAAAGCGCAATCCAACTTTCATGCCTATTAACAGAAATGCGCCACTGAACAGCGCGATGACAAGCGCAGTCCACAATGTGGGGAAACCGAGCAAAGCAGCTCCGAGCCCTGCACCAAAGGCATCCAGTGACAGAGCAATTCCAAGCCACATTGCCTCCTGAGCAGATATGCTTCCCGAATTGTCCATATCCGCTTTGGAAGGACTGCGTAATATTTGAATGACAACACCTAATTTCCGCAGTTCCAATGTAAATACCATGCGTTCCAGTGATCCGCCGGATGCAGATGGTTCAAGATCAAGTGCCAGCACTTGATTTCTGCCTTTGACCGGCGCTGCATTGAGTGCTTGCTCTTCATCTCCGACTGCTTCCGTTCCCTCTTCCGATTCGAGGCGATCCTTCCCCTGCTTACGAATCAACTGAATTAATGACCACGCACCGATGGCAATCAGAATAACCGCACCAACGAACGAAGCCAAATCAGGAGATACCACATGGGATAGGAGTACTCCCACCTGCATGGACAACGCAATGACCAACCCCGAACAAATGGAGATGACAGCAATGGATAACAGCGGGATCTTCGTCCTGCGCAGCCCGTATGTAATCCCGACACCAAAACCATCTAAACTAAGCGCCAAAGCAAGCGCCAGCAATGAAATAAAATGATGCAGCACCCTGGATTCCTCCCCTGTGCGGGAACTCGTTTCCACCTACGGTTACAGGTAGGTATTCGCCCGCTTATTTCTGCCATATCAGTATATGGAGGGAGTAATCCATGGGTGCTACGTTTTAATCATTTCGTTCTTTCGGCACAAATTAAAACCGTAAACGTGTAAAAGACAATTTCAATTTGTATCTTCCTTGGGTTATTTTAATGGTTGGCACTTCGGACAGTAATGCGTCCCGCGACCGCCAACAACGCTTTTCTCAATCAATGTACCACACGTTGTACAAGGCTCGGATTTGCGACCATAGATTTTCAGTTGATGCTGAAACATGCCCATCTCACCTTGTCCATTAACATACGATTTGATGGAGGATCCGCCTGCATTCACGGCATCCTGCAGCGTAGCTACAATAGCCTCGTGCAGCACCGTCAATTGGGCTTCAGTCAGCGTCTTGGCAATGGTTTCGGGGTGAATGCCTGCGCGAAAAAGGGCTTCGTCCACATAAATATTCCCGATGCCAACGACATATGCCTGATTTAACAACACAGCCTTGATTTTGGTTGTCCGTTTACCAACAGCTTCACGAAATGCAGCCACGGTAAATGCCGGATCCAGCGGCTCAAGGCCGAGCTTCAACAAAGGTTTGGATACGAGCTCTTCGCCCGCTGCAAACAAATGCATGGTTCCAAACTGTCGTACGTCCTTGTATCTCAATTCCGTACCATCTGTGAAGTGAAAGATAACATGGGTATGCTTCTCCACTTCTTCGTGCTGCTCGTATACGCCGTATCTACCTTCCATCCGCAGATGGGAGACCAGTACCAGCCCGTCCAACAAAATCCGTAAAAACTTCCCTCTGCGCTCCACTCCGATGATGGTGTGTCCTGCGAGTTCCAGTGCAAATGCATCTATATCGTCCGGCCGCTGAATGATGCGCGGCAAGTTAACGGTTACGCGTTCAATGGTCTTACCTACAACAAGTTGATTCAATGTTCTTCTGACTGTTTCGACTTCCGGTAATTCCGGCATGATGTTCTCACCTCCCCTATATTATAACGGAAGTTGAGCTTCAGCGGGACCCCTTCTTATGTCGAATCGTTGTGAGGAAATGTTTGTAAATAAACGGAAATACATACCGGTTGGTTATTTGGCTTCGTACCAATTTTCCCCGAAACTGACTTCTGCCTTGAGTGGTACCGAGAGCTCCAATGCTTTTTCCATAACGGATGGCACCAGCTCCTTCATCAGCTCCAGCTCATCCGCAGGTACTTCAAATACAAGTTCGTCATGTACCTGAAGCAGCATGCGGCTCTTCAATTGGCGTTCACGCAGCGCTTCATCCATCTGCACCATGGCCAGCTTGATGATATCAGCCGCTGTTCCCTGAATAGGTGTATTCATCGCCGTACGTTCTGCGAAGGAACGCAGATTGAAGTTGCTGGCATTAATCTCTGGCAGGTAGCGACGTCGTTCCAACAACGTTTTAACGTATCCATCCTGGCGAGCTTCCTTCACAATGTCATCCATATATCGCCGCACACCCTGGAAGACTTCAAAATACTGATCGATAAACTGTGCAGCCTCTTTACGCGTAATATGCAGATTCTGAGACAATCCATAATCACTTATTCCATACACGATACCAAAGTTAACTGCCTTGGCGGAACGACGCATATCCCCATCCACATCTTCAGGATTCACACCAAATACATCCGAAGCGGTCTTGGTATGAATATCCATATCATTGACAAACGCTTCCTTCAAGCGCTCATCGTCCGAAATATGGGCCAGTACACGCAGTTCAATCTGGGAATAGTCTGCTGCCAGAATGGACCATCCTGGCTCGGAAGGAACAAATACCTTCCGGATTTTGCGACCTTCTTCCATCCGAATCGGAATGTTCTGCAAGTTAGGGAATTGGCTGCTAAGTCGTCCCGTTGCAGCAATGGTCTGACGATAATACGTATGCACCTTGCCATCCCGATCAGAAATCTCTTTAAGCAAGCCCTCCACATAAGTGGATTGCAGTTTGGCAAGCTGACGATATTGCAGAATATGCTTGACCACATCATTATAAGGAGCCAATTTCTCCAAGACTTCCGCATCTGTGGAATAGCCTGTTTTTGTTTTTTTCACCACTGGCAAACCCAGTCTATCAAACAAAATCTCACCCAGCTGCTTCGGTGAATTCAGATTAAATTCCGTTCCTGACAACTTGTAGATCTCAGCCATCAATCTGCTGATCTGTTCTTCAAACTCACTGCCCAGTGCTTGCAGATCGGCTGTATTGGCCTTGATGCCCTGCTTCTCCATGTCCGCCAATATACGTGACAATGGCATCTCAAGCTCGTGGAAAAGCGAGTTCATCTCATCGCCCGCCAGTGCCTGCTCCTGAAGTGGAATAATGGCTGCGACTGCAGCAGCTTTGCGGCACAGGAAATCGCCCAGTATCTCTGCTTCCGGCACCTTGTACTTGGCCCCTTTCCCCATAACCGTGTCATCTTCCACGAGTGATGGCAGACCATACTTGGTTGTGAGTCCACTAATTGTCTGGTTGGATTCCGTTGGATCAAGCAAATACGCTGCCAGCTGTACATCGAAAGATGCGCCAGCGAATTCAATACCATGTGCATGAAGGGCCAGGTCTACACGATGAAGATCATACCCGCGTTTCGGTTGTTCTGAATTACCGAGCCATTCCCGCACTGGAGCCGCTGCCTCGGAATGAAGCACTTCGGGAGATATGAACGTATAGGTTCCAGCGGAACCTACAGCAAGTCCAATCAATTTTGCTTGGTGCGGGTTATCCCCATGTGTCTCCACGTGCAGTACATCAATGGAACCCAGGGAACTGAACAGCTCACTTATGTTCTCCTCTGTTGCAATAGAGGACTCTACCTCGGCAGCAGGGACCGCTTCCTGTTCAGAAGCAATGCTGCCACTGAACGACAGGCGTTCGAGCAAGGATTTGAATTCCAGCTTGGCCAGTGCAGGACCAGCCTGTTCTTCTTTTAATCCAGCGAACTGCATGTCATCCCAGGTTTGCTCCAGTGGCACTTCGCGGTGAATGGTCGCCAGTTGTTTGCTCATCCGAGCATCTTCGGCGTGGGCCTCAATCTTTTCTTTCATCTTGCCTTTCAGTTCACTTGTCCCGTTCAACACATCTTCTACCGATCCGAACTGATGCAGCAGCTTCAACGCTGTTTTCTCTCCAACTCCCGGAATACCCGGAATATTATCCGACGCATCGCCCATCAGGCCTTTGAGATCGATAATTTGGAGTGGCGTCAGACCATACCGTTCCTTAATTTGAGCAGGGTCATACAGTTCGATATCCGTTACCCCTTTGCGCGTGAGACCGATATGTACATGTTCGGAGGCAAGCTGCAGCATATCCTTGTCACCCGATACAACCAATACCTGTCTTCCAGCCTCGTCTGCGCGTTTGGTTAACGTTCCGATGATATCGTCCGCTTCAAACCCGGCCAGCTCAAACTGGGCAATACCCAATCCTTGTAGCAATTCTTTGAGTAATGGAAACTGTTCCGACAGCTCGGGTGGTGTTTTTTCCCGGCCACCTTTATACTCCTGATAACCTTCGTGACGGAAAGTGACTTTGCCGGCATCAAATGCCACCATAACATGAGTCGGCTTATGCTCTTCCAGCAATCGGAGCAGCATGGTGGTGAAGCCATACACCGCATTGGTATGCAATCCTTTTGAATTCGTCAGAGGAGGCATTGCAAAAAATGCCCGGTAAATAATGCTATTTCCATCTATGAGAATAAACTTTTCCATTCCAGCACCTCACGTATCGTATGGTCAAACCCTCAAGTACATCTACTCTCATGATAACATACACACCTGTTACTACAAAAAAGATTGCTCATCTTTTTACACATTCTATCCAGCAAAAAAAGAACTCTCTCCACAGACAGCCTGTCGCTTGCAGGCCGCCGGGAGAAAGTCCCTTGTTTTTGCAGCAAATCGTCCCCAATTCCAATGATTTGCCGTTAATGATTATTGGTTCAAATCCGGACGTTTACCTGTTACCAGATAAACCGTGCTCTCCCCAATGTTGGTTGCATGATCACCTATGCGTTCAATATACCGTCCTACCAACATGAGCAGCATGGCCTGAGAGGCCTGAGTTGGATGAGAGGTCATGAAACTGTATAGATCGCCAATCATATGACTGTACAGCTGGTCAACCTGGTCATCCGTTTGTGCCATTTTGTAAGCCAGATCCGTATTTTCCTTCAGGAATGACTCGATGGATTCATCAATCATCTCTTTGACGATTTCCGCCATACGCGGGATATCCACAAGTGGTTTAATCAGCTCCTGGCCTTCCATACGAAGCGTAACTTTGGCAACGTCCAAGGCGAGATCGCCCATACGCTCGAGATCACTTGAGATTTTGAACGCCACAATAATACGGCGCAAATCCTTCGCGACTGGCTGCTGGGTAATAATCAGCTTGGAGCCAAGTTCCATGATTTTGTCTTCCAGCGCATTCAGATTCGCATCATTCTTGATGATGACCTGAGCTTTCTCAGCATCCAATGTCCGTAAACTCTCAATAGCACCATCCAATGCCGTTCCTACATGCTCACCCATTTGCCGAAGCAAAATGCGAAGCTCTTCAAGCTCCTGATCAAATTCTTTTCTGCGAATCATAGGTTTCCATGTCCCCCTTGTCCATCATCTCCGGATACGCCGGGTTCGTTCGAATTCAGCTTGCTTAACCGAACCGTCCGGATATATAATCCTCGGTCCGGGAATCCTGGGGCGTGGAGAACAGCGTTTCTGTATCAGCGGCCTCCACAACCTCACCATTCAGGAAAAACACAGTCTTACCCGATACGCGGGCAGCCTGATGCATGTTATGGGTTACCATGACGATGGTGTACTTGTTGTGCAGTTCCTTGACCAGTTCCTCGATCTTTAATGTCGAGATGGGATCCAGGGCCGAAGTGGCTTCATCCATCAGCAATACATCAGGCTGTACCGCGAGGGCTCGTGCAATACAGAGACGCTGCTGCTGACCGCCCGACAGACTAAGCGCCGATTTTTTAAGTACATCCTTGACTTCATCCCACAATGCAGCGTGTACAAGACTTTGCTCAACCAACTGATCCAGCTCCGCCTTCTGGGTAACGCCGTGCAAACGTGGGCCGTATGCGACATTATCATAGATTGATTTTGGAAAAGGATTGGGCTGCTGAAACACCATGCCTATTCGTTTGCGCAGCGTTTCAACTTCGATTTCATTACTGTAGATATCCGATCCATCGAGCAGAACTTGTCCCTCGACACGTACTCCCGGAATCATGTCATTCATCCGGTTTAATGTACGGAGCAATGTGGATTTACCACAACCTGACGGTCCGATGAATGCAGTTACAGTTCGTTCCGGCAGGTCCATTGATATATTTTTAAGCGCATGATGCGTATCATAGTACAGATTAAGTCCTTCAATGTGAATGAGTTCCTTCATGGATGTTCACTTCTCCTTCGCTGGAGGGACAGACCAAGCTCCCTTTACGTTGAGGCCGAGGCCAGATCAATAAATATTTTAGCTTCTCGGTCATCCTTAATATCCTACCTTCTTATTGTAAAAAGAGTATCACTTTCATGTTAACGGAATGTAAAAAAGACATCGTTCACAAGCCATGACCTTCCCGTTACGATCATAGATGGTAAATGATGTCTATCTTGTTTACAATTCTCCCCCAGAAATCATAGAATCCAGTTTTTTTCGGATATAATCCGCCACTTCTCCAGTCTGCTTGCCTTCCTCTGCGATATTGGCAGCAATATGCAGCATACCTTCCACGGCAGAGTTTAAACGATTGAAAGCTGCACTTCCTTCGGTAACATGTGCAGAGCTATCGTCAATTTCAGCAGCACTGGCGCGAACCAGTTCAACGGTTTGTCTGGTTAATTCACCGATCCCCTCAAGCAAAGAGGACATATCTCCAGCAACCTCACGGGTTTGCTTGGCTAAGGCTCGAATTTCACCAGCCACCACTTGGAAGCCTCGCCCATACTCGCCAGCGTGAGCTGCCTCAATGGAAGCATTCATGGCAAGCAACGCACTCTGATCGGCCAGAGAACGAATGGAATGTGCCATGCCCGCTCCGATTTCTATTGAGGTCAGCATATCATTAGCGTGCTGGCGTTGTCCTCCCATGTGCTGATGTACGCGGTTATACGAAGCCTCAACCTGCATAAGACTGCTTGCACCCTGTTCAGACAATTGAATAATTTGTTTCGCATCTTCTCCTGTCTTTCCAGCGGATTGAACCAGTTTCGTAATCGACTCATGGATCCGGGATATTTCTTTCTGGCTCTCGGTAATGGTGTGAATGCGCTCTTTTCCAGCCTCGTGCTGCATCCTTCTGGAAAGGGACATGAGATCCCGCATGGTTAATACGCCAAGCAGCCTGTTCTCCTCCGTTACAATGATGCAATCATAGAAATGCTCCTCACTTCGTGACAAAGCTACATCAATCACTTCTGGCGCAGCAGCCAGTACATCCACGACTACCGGAGATGAATCAGCAACATGTGATATGGACTTGCGATAAAACAAATCCGCGGCGAAACGTCCATTCAGTATTCGATACAAGGTTTCCCGCATCAATAACCCCAGTGGGCGATTCTGATCATCACCCAATACTACACATGGATATTTCTGTTCCTGACTCAGTATGCTGGCAGCCTCTCCACAGGTGGTATTCACCCCCACCATGGGAACCTGACGGCAGTATTCTCGGATGGACACCTGGTTGTTAAGGGTTAATTCTGTAAGATCATCCTGAGTTAAACGAATCGAGTCATCCTCATGCTTATATGTATCTTCTACGGATAGATCAGGCTTCTCTTCGAGCAACGTGGGCATAAATGCGCAATCTCCTTTACGTATGAGCTCCGTCCTGAGATGGGTTATGTAGGTCCTAAGAATCACTCGGACAAGTTCATGCTACTCCCTCTATGTAAAGGAAAATAAAGGTTTATGTAAATCGGACGTAAAATAAAACTCCCCGATCATTACGAACTTGAATGATGGGGAGTTTTTCTTTTTACAACCAGTTTATAACCTACACCTCGAATGGAATCAATGTGTACGGATTCCGGGTCCAGCTCCAGCTTTTTACGTAATGAACTTACATGGACGTCAACGGTGCGCTGGCCTCCGATATAATCGAAGCCCCAGACCGCATTCATCAGGTCATCACGTGTAAGTACAACGCCTGGCTTCTTGGCCAAATAGAGCAGAACTTCGAATTCTTTAGGACGCAGACTTATGGATTGTCCACCCAGCGTCACTTCATACTTCAGTGGATAGATCTCAAGTTCGCCAAGTACAATTCGTGAACCATCCTTGTCCTCTGGCTGAGGCAGGTCATCACCATTGGAATATCTTCTTAATACTGCGTCCACTCTGGCAAGCAGTTCCGAAACGCCAAAGGGCTTTGTAATATAGTCGTCAGCTCCAGATTTCAGACCCTGTACCACCTCGGCTTCACCGTTCTTCGCCGTAAGGATGATGACGGGTGTAGTTACACCCTGAACTCTTAATTTGTTCAGAATATCCAGACCGTTCATTCCGGGCAGCATCAGATCCAGCAGGATCAAATCAAAGTCCTGAGAAACTGCACGGTCATATCCTGAAGATCCATGATCCTCAGCGGTAACGTCATAGCCTTCCTGTGTCAGGTTGTACGTAAGTAATCTCGATAATGTAGGTTCATCTTCAATAACTAGCAAACGCTGTGCCATGATACCCCTTCTCTCCTTATAGGTTGTCTGTTGCCACAACACTTTTTATATCATAGCACTTATTTGTTAACGCTGTGTAAAGCAATTTATTCGATTTTACAATTCACTTCTTCAGGCCTAGATTTCTTCATCCTGTATTAGGGGAAGGATTACCTTGAACGTTGTACCCATGCCAAGTTCACTCTCAACCGATAACTTGCCATGATGAAGCTCAACCAGATGTTTCACAATGGATAACCCAAGCCCCGTACCACCAGAGTTGCGTGATCTTCCTTTGTCTACCCGGTAGAAACGTTCAAAGATTCTCGGCAGGTCCTTCTTCGGAATACCAATTCCGGTATCAGATACTGCAAATACCACCTGTTCCTCGGCTTCACCACGTTCGACCGTCACCTGTAATTTGACACGTCCCCCTTCAGGAGTGTAGTTAATCCCGTTCGAGAGCAGATTAATGAAAATTTGTTTCATTTTATCCTCATCAGCCTCGATATACAGCTCCTCTGGCACAAACATCTGCAGTCGAATCTGCTTCTTCTCTGCCACTTTGGATAGTGTACCCAGAACCATCTCGAAGAACGAATGCACATGTACGGGAGAACATTGCAGCGGTGCCCGCTTGGATTCGATCTTGGATAACTCCAGAATATCCCCGATTAACCGGTTTAATCGATCGCCTTCGTCATAGATGATCTGCAAGAATGACCGTTCCGTCTCTTTGTCCTGCACTCCCCCGCTGAGCAGCGTCTCAGCAAACCCTTTGACCGCGGCCACAGGAGTCTTCAATTCATGGGAAACATTCGCAACGAACTCACTGCGCATTGACTCCAGTCTGCGTATCGCCGTAACATCCTGCAAAAGGAAAAGCATTCCGCGGTATCCGCCATTATCTTCAGTCATCGGAACACCATCAATACGAATCAGACGTTCCTCCGGGTTAAAGATACTTACCTCCTCATGCATCCGTTCCTGAACAGCTACACTTTCTTCAATCGTCCGCGTCAATTCATAATGTTTCTTCAATTCAATATAGGGTTTACCTGTCACGCGTTCGGATTGAATACCCAGCATACGCTCTGCTTCCCGGTTTACCAGTGCAATGGATTGGGACGCATCAATCATGACAATGCCGCCTGCCATGTTGGCCAGGACACTCTGCAGTAATGCCTCATTATCACGAATTGTTTTAAGCTGTGTCTGTAGACTGTCAGCCATTCCGTTAATCGCCAGTCCAAGCTGTCCAATTTCGTCTCTGCGTGTTACCTTTACCCTGGCATCATATTCCAGTTTGGTAATCCGATGAGCTACCTTCGTTATGTGTTCGATTGGTGAGGTTAATCCCCGAGCAACCCTGTAACTGACCAGAGCTACAATCAGGAACAACAGCCCCAAGGCTACAAACATGATTAACCAGCCACGTTGTAACCCCTGATCAACAGCAGCCAAACTCATGGATAATCGGATGTAACCATCGAATTCTCCTCCGGGCACTTCTACCATGTCACTTTGATCCGAGTTCACGGGCAGAGCGACATATAACATATCTTCTCCCAGCGTCTCACTGAAACGGATCGACTGGCCATAACCATCACCAACTGCACCCTTGATCTCTTCCCGGTCTAAGTGATTATCCATTGTAGCAGGATCACTCTCTGAATCACCAATGACCGTTCCATCCCGATTAATAAACGTTACCCTGGAATCGGTGAGCTTCTCCAGCTCGCCTGCCCGATCCGAATAGTACTTTCTTGTTTCTGCCGAGGTTGGATCGGTCGCATCGTGGAAAGGAAACGTTGCCTTAAGCAAATTGATTTCACGCACCATCGTTTGCTCCAGTGCCGTGGTGTGTGTTGTTTTAAATACTCTGCCCATCGTATATCCAGCCACAATGACGGATACACCAATCAATATCATCATGATGATGGAAAGGCGAACTCGAAACGGTCTCATTAATCTCTTCCTTTTTAGTTAATCTCAATTATAGGTCAGTTCACTCTATCCGATCGCCACGTGTACCTGGCAGTGAAACAACCAGAAACTCTACTTCATTTGCACTTGTATTTTGCATCTGATGAGGGACTCCCGGTGGAATCTCCAGTCCTTCATGTGGCTCAAGTGTGTACTCCACGCCATCAAGCTCCATACACCCCACTCCGCTCAGGATAAAAAAGAATTGGCGGCTTACGTTATGGTAATGACGTACTTCAGCTGTTCCTGCAGGCATGCGCTCATGAATAATGCTTAAACCCTCGTTCTGCACGAGATGCCATCCATCACATTGTGCACCCCATATGTAATGTGCTGCGTTTTGTTTGCTAATCTTCATGTTGTATCCTCCCGATAGGTATGTTCCGTCTATCATATCACAGTTGCCTTTGGGACAGATTCGTTTCTAATTGAAACCAGATTACGACATGAAGTACTTTTTACGGTACGAGGTTCAAGAGAACATGTATCAAGAATATCATGTAACTATCATCTCTGATCCTGACTTTTGTAAACATAGCACAGAAATTTGGGATCATTGTCAAAACTAAAAAGACGTACCGCCAGCAGCAGCTGAACGATACGTCTTAGATATGTGATTGAAAATACTAACTCGAACGGAGCTTTAGATTATCCATTAACGACTTCGCCACCGTTGATGTGAATGACTTGTCCACTCACATAGGAGGAATCATCCGAAGCGAGATATACATATGCAGGAGCCAGCTCATCCGGTTGACCAGGACGTTTCATCGGCTGCGTAGCGCCGAACTCGCTCACCTTTTTCTCATCAAATGTCGATGGAATCAGTGGTGTCCAGATTGGGCCTGGAGCTACCGCATTTACACGAATGCCTTTCTCAATAACATTCATGGACAGGGAACGCGTGAACGATGTAATCGCTCCTTTGGTGGACGAATAGTCGAGCAGAGTCGGACTACCTCGATAGGCTGTGATGGACGTCGTGTTGATAATTGTGCTGCCTTGCTTCAGATGTGGCAGGGCGGCCTGCGTGATATAAAACATCCCGAAGATGTTGGTGCGGAACGTCCGCTCCAGCTGTTCAGGCGTAATATCCTCGAGCTGCTGCTGTGGGTGCTGCTCGGCCGCATTGTTAACCACAATATCCAGCTTGCCCAGCTGCTCCACCGTCTGTTGAACAGCTTGCTTGGCAAATGAATCATCACCAATATCTCCGGCAATCAGGATACACTTGCGTCCTTCCTGCTCCACTTGACGTTTGGTTTCTTCTGCATCCTGGTGCTCGCTGAGGTATACAATGGCTACATCCGCGCCCTCTTTGGCATACGTAACGGCAACGGCACGTCCGATTCCACTGTCACCTCCGGTAATAAGGGCAACTTTGTCCAATAATTTGTCAGCCGCCTTATACTGCGGTTTTTCAAACTCCGGCTTAGGGTGCATCTCCGATTCAATTCCGGGACGCTGGTCCTGATGTTGTGCTGGCATCGTTTTTTGCGTTTGTGTATTGGTTGACATTTCACATTCTCCTCTCAAAATGAATGGCTGTAAACTTCTCATTCTGTAGGATGGCATGAACAGTGCAGATTATTCCTGCTGCAGCTGACATCATCCAAAACTCACTTCTGCTGTCTCGATACTTACTTACCACTCTCTTTTGAAGGTCAAACAGAAAATAGGATGAATTATAGATTGCACCAAATTTCGATTATTTTTCGAAAATGACCTGTTTCATGACACAAATTGTATTCCTATGCCGCTTGGGCTGAGGTACAATGTACAGTATACAATTGTGATTTTAGTACCTTATACCCGGTATATATTCTGCGTTCGATCAAGCATCTCAAATAACAGATTCTCAATCTGACATGGAGCCAAACAATGGAATCGCACATTAACGCTTATATATCCCTTGTAACCACTTCAGCCGTCCTGAATGTTTTTTTGTGTGTATACACCTATTTTAGAAGAGCAGAAGTTTCAAGAGCCAACGTATTTATGCTCTATACGGCTGCCTTATCCGTTTATACCTTTGGTTATGCCATTGAGCTCGCCAGCAATACACTGGAACAAATGAAATTCTGGACGGTAGTGGAGTACATGGGCATGCCTTTCTCCGCCTCCCTCGGCTTGATCCTGATGATCCGGTATACGGGCAAGTCACTATCGAAAAAGGCAACAGCAGCGCTGTTCGTCATTCCGACGATTACGCTCTTCATGGTTGCAACCAATGACTACCACCATTTATTCTACAAAAAAGTATGGCTTCGAACAGATAGTTCTGTTCCTTTGATGGATATTGCCGCTGGCCAATGGTATGTTGTTCATGGAGCATTTACGTTTTCATGTCTGTTATGTGCGTGTCTGATCCTTATTGCGCAATGGAAACACACCAAGAAAATGTATCGCCGTCAGCTGCTTACATTGATTACATCCCAACTGATACCGATGACGGGTGCCTTTCTTTACTTAATGGGACTGACGCCAGGAGGAATGGATCCTGTGCCGGTACTCATGTGTGTCACTTCATCCATGTACATCTGGGCAATCCTGTCTTCTCGTCTGTTGACCATCGTTCCTATAGCCAAAGACAGTATCTTTGAGAGCATGCGCGAGGGCGTTATTGTTCTGGATGGTTCGAATCGTCTGGTCGATTACAACAAAGCGTTGCGCGATATGCTGCCTGAACTGGAGACAAGCATGGTTGGACAGCCGCTGAATGATATTTGGCTTTCACTGGCCGGCGAGAATTTTCCCGTGGAATACGGAAGAGAAGGCCTGCAGACGGATCTCTATTGGCAGCTGCATGGGCAGACGGTTTGTTATCAGGTCAGAACATCTTATGTGTATAACAAAAACGGAGAGCCCGTTGGAAGTCTGATCATGCTAATCGATATTACGGAGCAGCGGTTTCTACAAGAACAATTGAAGCAGCTCGCATATTTCGACGGTTTGACCAAAATATACAATCGAACGCAGTTTCTGCATAAAGGCCGTGAAATACTGAACGAGGCACAGCTTAGCCATCAGCCTGCATCTTTTATTCTATTTGATATCGATCATTTCAAACGGATCAATGACACTTATGGACACGAAGTTGGGGATCAGGCCCTTATTCATGTCGTCTCAGTATGTAATCGTTATTTGAAACCTGAAATGGTGTTCGCCCGGTATGGCGGAGAGGAATTTGTCATTGCCCTGCCGAATGCAGCTCTTCAGGATGGAAAGCAGCTAGCCGAGCAGTTACGTGTGGCTTTGTTGAATGACCCTCTTCATGTGGAGGGAAGTCTTGTGCCTATTACTTCAAGCTTTGGGGTGGCCCAGTATAGCCGTGAAACGGATTCACTGGAATCCTTGCTTCGGGATGCCGATAGCGCATTATACGAGTCCAAACGAAATGGGCGCAACGCTGTATTTACTCATACAGTCAGCCTTGCCTAGTCCAATATGTTAAACAAATAAAAATAGACAGCCCCATGGGTTGTCTATTTTTGATACTAACATGATTACCCTGCAAGGCTTGTCTACCAGCATTTTATGCAAGCGTTTTAGATTTTGGTTAACAGGCTGTATCGAGCAATAGTCTTGCAGATAACTAGTTAGATTATCGTGCGATCAACCATAAGATAAACCATAATGAGCAAGAGGACAGCCAGTATTGTACTGAACGTACGAATCTTGCCCTGTTCCGGGCTCACATCACGGTTGCTTTTCACACCTTCTGCGGCGAGACGCAGCGGTTTACCCATAATACCGCCAATGGCAGCAATGGCAAGCAATAAAACAACAACGACACCCATCCACAGGTGGGAATACTCACCCTTCGTCATCAGGTATCCCCCTGTGAGAAGCTGGATAACCAACCCATACTGGGCGATGCGGTTCAAGGAACGAACCGATGTAAATGCCCCTTCCTGTGCCGCAGCATTCAGTGTGCGGATCTTACCAACCACGAACGGCAAGATCAGATAGAACCCCATGGATAGCGCTCCGACGATATGGAGCAAATACATAATCATTGTCAAAATTTCCATCCTCCTCAACATTTTCAGTGTGCTATACATCACATCCCATTATACTGGGGAACTTATCCAAAGAAAAGAAAACCTCCGGATTTCCGGAGGTTTTCTCACTTTTTATGTTCAAGAAGTTTTCAAACTTATATGGTCACGACTGAAATGACGTTTCGAACAGAATCCGCAGATTTGTCCAGCCCCGCCTTTTCTTCAGGTGTGAGCTCGAGTTCAAATACTTTCTCAATCCCATTACCACCCAGAATGGTTGGCACACCGAGGAACAAGTCGTTATAACCATACTCGCCTTCCAAGTAAGCAATCACTGGGATGATCCGTTTTTTGTCCTTCAAAATGGCTTCGGTCATCTGAACCAGTGAAGCTGCTGGGGCATAATAGGCACTTCCGTTACCCAGCAGATTGACAATTTCGCCGCCGCCAACACGTGTGCGTTGTACGATGGATTCAATGCGATCTGCCGGAATCAATGTATCGATTGGAATACCACCAACACTTGAATAACGAACAAGTGGTACCATGTCGTCTCCGTGGCCACCAAGAACGAAACCACGAACATCCTCAACGGATACATTTAGCTCCTGCGCAATGAATGTGCAATAACGCGCTGTATCCAGGACACCGGATTGGCCGATAACTCGGTTTTTAGGAAATCCTAGTGTTTTATATGCAGCATACGTCATCGCATCTACCGGGTTACTCAGAATAATGACGATGGAATCAGGGCAATATTTTTTCACGTTTTCACACACGGACTTCACGATTCCAGCGTTGGTATTGACCAGATCATCCCGGCTCATTCCCGGCTTGCGGGCAATGCCTGCAGTGATAATCACAATGTCTGAACCAGCCGCATCTTCGTAGTTTGAAGTTCCGACGATATTGCTGTCAAAGCCTTGAACAGGGCTCGCCTCCAGCATATCGAGTGCTTTACCTTTAGTCGGGTTTTCCAATTGAGGAATATCAACCAGCACAACATCTCCAAGCTCCTTTTGGGCAAGCATTAGAGCGGTTGTTGCTCCGGTAAATCCGGCACCGACTACTGTGATTTTTTTGCGCTGAATAGTCATGCCTCTCAACTCCCCTTACAGGTTTTTAATGATTTGATCAGCGAATTCAGAGCATTTAACTTCAGTAGCACCATCCATCAAACGTGCGAAGTCATACGTTACGGTTTTGTTGTTGATGGAAGTTTCCATACCTTTGTAGATCAGGTTTGCTGCTTCTTGCCATCCCAGGTGCTCAAGCAACATAACGCCAGACAAGATAACGGAACCAGGGTTCACGACGTCTTTGTCCGCATATTTAGGTGCAGTACCGTGAGTAGCTTCGAAGATCGCATGGCCTGTTACATAGTTGATGTTCGCTCCAGGAGCGATACCGATACCACCAACTTGTGCAGCAAGTGCGTCGGACAGGTAGTCACCGTTCAGGTTCAATGTAGCAATAACATCGAATTCGCCTGGACGAGTCAATACTTGTTGCAGAGCAATGTCGGCAATCGCATCTTTAACGATGATTTTACCTGCATCTTCAGCTGCTTTTTGAGCTGCATTCGCTGCATCCGTACCTTCTTTTTCTTTGATGATGTCGTATTGTGCCCAAGTGAACACTTTATCGCCGAACTCTTCCTCAGCGACTTCATAACCCCAGTTTTTGAAGGCACCTTCAGTAAATTTCATGATGTTGCCTTTGTGTACCAATGTCACGCTCTTACGGTTGTGATCGATGGCGTATTGAACTGCTGCACGTACCAGACGTTTGGAACCTTCGGAAGATACTGGCTTGATACCGATACCCGAAGTTTCAGGGAAACGGATTTTGTTAACGCCCATTTCCTGTTGCAGGAACTGAATCATTTTTTTCACTTCATCGGAACCTTCAGCATACTCGATACCAGCGTAGATATCTTCTGTATTCTCACGGAAAATGACCATGTCTACCAGTTCAGGACGTTTAACCGGGGAAGGCACTCCGTCGAAATAACGCACAGGACGCAGGCAAGTGTACAGGTCAAGCTCTTGACGCAATGCTACGTTCAGGGAACGAATTCCGCCACCGATTGGCGTCGTCAGAGGTCCTTTGATGGCTACGATATACTCACGAATTGCTTCAAGCGTATCATTCGGCAACCACTCACCGTATGTATTGAATGCTTTCTCACCAGCAAACACTTCATACCATGCAATTTTTTTGCTGCCATCATATGCTTTTTCAACAGCTGCATCCAATACACGCTTGGAAGCTTTCCAGATGTCGCGGCCTGTACCGTCACCTTCGATAAAAGGAATGATCGGGTTATTAGGCACTTGCAGTGTTCCGTTATCAATCTGAATTTTTTCCCCTTCAGTTGGATGAGCGAATTTTTCTAATTTCATAATCATAATTCCTCCTTGAGTGTTGGTATATTTCCGGTATCATGATACCGCTTGTCTTATCGAAGGAAGGGTCTTGATGTCTGGCCAGGCTTGCTGCCAGTTTTCGGGACCCTTCACCCCATCCAGTTTATTATACTGGTTTTCCGTCTATTAGCGAAGCTCAACTGAAATGTAACGCTGATCCGTTGGACCTGTATATTCTGCACGCGGACGAATAATGCGGTTATCCGCAAGCTGCTCCAGAATATGTGCTGTCCATCCGGATACCCGGCTGATGGCAAAGATCGGCGTGAACAGTTCCTGTTCGATACCCAGCTGGGTATACACGGAAGCGGAATAGAAATCCACGTTCGGCTTCAACCCTTTTTGCCCGGTAACCAGTTCTTCAATCTTCACAGACATCTCATAAAGGCGGGTGTCATTGTTCATGGTGCCCAGCTCTTTGGACATCTTCTGCAGGTGTTTGGCACGTGGATCACCATTTTTGTATACACGGTGTCCGAAGCCCATGATTTTCTCACGATTGTTCAGCTTCTCCTGAATCGCTGCTTCCAGACGATCCGGCGTGCCAATCTCATTCAGCATCTTCATGACGGCTTCGTTCGCACCACCATGCAGGGGTCCCTTCAGTGCGCCAATAGCGGAAGTTACGCCTGAATAAATGTCGGAGAGCGTAGCTACGGTTACCCGTGCTGCAAACGTCGAAGCATTCAGTTCATGATCCGCGTGCAGAACCAGAGCCTGATCTAGCGCTTTAACTGCCGTATCGGAAGGTTCTTCACCTGTCATCATGTACAGGAAATTCTCAGCGATGGAAGCGCCTTCTTTAGGAGCCACAGGCTCTTTTCCCTGACGGATGCGGGCGATGGCTGCCACAATCGTTGGCAATTGAGCTTGCAACTTGACCGCTTTATTTTCATTAGCTTCAGCTGTCATCTCGTCAGCCTGCTCATCATACAGTCCCAGAGCGGATACTGCAGAACGCAGTGCTGCCATGGTACTCATGTTTTTCGGATACAATTGGATTTGTGCAATCAACTCGCTCGGAATCGGCGCGTAATCGCTCAGGCTTTTACGAAGGGATTTCAATTCATCCGTATTGGGCAATTTGCCGAACCACAGCAAATAAGCAACTTCTTCAAAGCTTGCATGTTCAGCCAAATCGTCAATATTGTAGCCACGGTATGTAAGTACACCGTCTACAATGGAACTGATCGAAGAGGTTGTTGCAACGATGCCTTCCAGACCTTTGGTAGCTGTCATATTACATCTCTCCTTTAATAAACGAAATCAAGAAACCACAAAGCATGATGAAGCTCTTAGAAAAGCATAATAATTGGTGTTGAAAACATTTACAATTCATTAAATAGTAAAACCGTCAAAATTCGGGTTTCTTATCTGTCAATCGGTATTTCCTTATAACATCATACTGGATTTTGTCGGTTATGTGAACATCACCAAAGGCCATTCGCACATCAAACTTCTTTATCACGCCTATAAATCATTTTTGAAAACCTTTACAAAAACAAGGTTGACATTTTATCCTATTTATATAATTCTGTGCACCTGCGCGATGAATATTGCTATATATCCGTGTGTTCTGGCATACTCTAGGCAAAAGAAAATAAATGCTCCTTGGCAAGCCAAACAAACGTTTCAAAACGCTACAATTGCTCTATATTAACTAGATAGCTTCTATGCTGATCGAAATTGTTAGAAGGAGACGTGACGTTTGGACAGAATTATTATGAAACGCCTGCTGCGCGGCTTGTGGGTCATTATTGCGACCGTTCTGATCGCCTTTGCCATATACGTGCTGTTCCCGCTTTTATACCCCTTTGTCATCGCATGGATTATCGCTTATGCGATGAATCCGCTGGTGAAGCTGCTTCAAGACAAAGCCCGCTTTCCACGCTGGTTAGCCGTAACCCTTTCATTGATTGTCTATTTCGGGGCAATCGTTGTGATACTTTCCGCAGCAGTAACCCGGATGGTAAAAGAAGTGATATCACTCACCACGAGTTTTGACCTGCATGTGGACGAGATTAAAGAAACCTTTGTCCGCTGGACCCAAAACGATACGATCCAGAACCTGATCGGACAGATTAATGAATTTTATAAGGAAAATCCTAACTACCAGGAAACGATCAACAGCAATATCAGCAAAACAACCGAAACGGTAGGTACGGCTGTCAGCGATCTGGTTACCGGATTTTTCAATATGATTTTGGGCCTGCTGACCTCTCTTCCCAACATGGGAGCGGTATTAATTGTCGTTCTGCTCTCCACGTTCTTTATTAGCAAAAGCTGGACGCGCCACGGCATTACAGTCTCGGGATGGGTGCCTTCTTCAATCCGCAAACCGATTACGGATATATGGAACGACTTAAAGAAAGCATTGTTCGGCTACGCCCGTGCTCAACTGATCATGATTTCAATAACTGCGGTATTTGTCATGATTGGATTGCTCATTTTACAGGTGAAGTCTGCTTTCACTATTGCATTGCTAATCGGCCTGGTTGATCTTCTTCCTTATCTTGGCGTCGGGCTGGTCATGGTTCCATGGGCAGCATACCTGTTTATGAACGGAGACCTCTATCTAGGGATTGGTATTTCGGTCGTTTATCTCATCGTACTGATTGCGAGACAGATCATTGAGCCAAAGGTACTGGCAAGCAGTGTAGGTCTGGATCCACTTGCGACACTGGTGGGCATGTTTGTTGGACTGAAGCTCTTTGGCGTACTCGGCCTGATCATCGGTCCTGTCAGCTTGGTCATTCTTGATGCCTTCAATCGTGCGAATGTGCTGCGTGACCTGAGAACGTACATTATCAATGGCCGGGTCCGATAGCATTTGTACATTTTTTTAATACATCAAAAAGGCTCCTTCTGCAGAACAAGATCTGCGCGAAGGAGCCTTTAATAATGAATCAACACCATATTAGCGACGGCGGTAGAATGTGATGCTGCCGTTTTTCATTTTTTTCTCAAGCCAACCTAGGAAAAATAAGCGGTACACAGCACGTGTTAACGGAAATACAAGGGTAAATCCGATGATATCCGTAACAAACCCCGGAATCAACAGCAAGAAACCACCCACAAAAATAAAAAGTCCGTCTACCATTTTCCGTCCAGGCACTTTACCGCGTTCCATCTCGGTTTTGGCATCGACGAGTACTTTTCGCCCTTCAAACTGCAGCATCGCTATACCAATCAAGGACGTGAGAATCATGAGAAGCAAGGTCTTCCCGGCTCCGATCCAGTCACTCATCAGAATGAATCCAAACAATTCCATAACCGGAACGAATAATAATATAGCCCACATCCATTTTCGCATTACAAATTACTCCTTTCCTGAGAGCCACACTTTCTCCAGTGCGCTATAGAGCTCAGGGGCGGCTTTATCCAGTCTTACCGGCTTCCAATCTCCATTCACCCATACATGCTGGGTAGAGCCTGTAACCAGTCGTTCTCCCGGAAGCGATTCATCAGAAGCCCATATCTGCTCTCCAATGCCGAATTGTACAGCAAGGTCTTCGGTCATGCGTCTTACGTCGTACTCATAATTTAATCGCAGACCACTAAAAGCAACAATTCGGGTGAATATCATAATCTCATCATCATACTTTGCAGGCTTATGATACTTCACATCCAGTCCAGTTACGGGAAGCAGTAGCCCCTGTTCCTCCATTTTACGATATGTATACCCCATTTGGCGAATCATCTCGGTTCGACCGATTTCAAACCAATTCAAATAGTTGGCGTGATAGACCACACCCATCTGATCACTCTCTTGATAGCGCACACGCAAACGTGCCGCATACCAGTTTCCATGGTGCTGTTCTTGCATGTTACCCGCCTCCTTGGGTCTACCCTTTATACGTATTTATTCAGTGAAAAGTCTCATAAAGATGGAAAAAAGCAACGGGACAATTGCCCCATTGCTTCATTCCTGTTTTGATCCATCTAAAACTTAATTGTTCAATTAAGCGTTGTTTGGAATTTGGCTTACCTTGATCAGGTTGGTGGAACCGGAGCGACCCAGAGGTACACCCGCAGTGATGACAACCAGATCACCTTCTTTGACGATTCCGGATTTCAAACCGCCTTCGATTGCATTCTCAAACAAGGAATCCGTTGAGTCACAACGTCTGCCTTTCACCGGTGTAACCCCCCAAGCCAGTGCAAGACGACGGGAAGTTCTATCTTCCGTAGTCACAGCAATGATTGGAGCTTCCGGACGGTATTTGGAAACCATACGAGCCGTATGGCCAGATTCAGTCGAAGTGATGATCGCTTTTGCGTTCAGATCTTGAGCGGACAGCGCAACGGATTGGCTGATTGCCTCTGTAACAGTTGTTTGTTGTGCAACGCGTTGTTTCAGATACAGCTCTTGATAAGGCAGAGCGGACTCTGCTTTTTCAGCGATACGGGACATTGTCAGAACGGATTCAACCGGGTATTTACCCGCAGCTGTCTCACCAGACAACATGATTGCATCTGTTCCGTCGAAGATCGCATTCGCAACGTCACTTGCTTCCGCACGAGTTGGACGTGGGTTGCGCTGCATGGAATCCAGCATTTGTGTAGCTGTAATAACCGGTTTGCCTGCAACATTACATTTTTCGATCATGCGTTTTTGTACCAATGGTACTTCTTCCGCAGGAATTTCCACGCCGAGGTCACCACGAGCTACCATCAAGCCATCAGACACTTCAAGGATCTCATCCAGGTTGTCTACGCCTTGTTGGTTCTCAATTTTGGAGATGATTTGGATATGTCCAGCATTGTGTTTCTCAAGCAGTTCACGAATCTCAAGCACGTCACTTGCTTTACGAACAAAAGAAGCCGCGATGAAATCGATACCTTGCTCGATACCAAATACGATATCGTTCGCATCTTTTTCAGTGATACCCGGCAGAGAAATGGCAACGCCCGGAACGTTAACACCTTTTTTGCTTTTGATCGTTCCGCCGTTCACGATACGGCATTTGATCTCGGTGCCTTGCACTTCCACCACAGTCAGTCCGATCAGACCGTCGTCGATCAGAATTGTAGATCCCGGCTCAACATCATTTGGAAGATCTGCATACGTAATGGAAAGACGTTCTTTGGTGCCCAGAATTTCTTCTGTTGTCAAAGTGATGTACTCGTCCTGAACCAGTTCAATCGGTTCAACTTCGAGTTTACCTGTCCGAATTTCCGGTCCTTTGGTGTCCAGCAGGATTGCTACGGTTTTGTTCAACTCTTCGCATGCTTGGCGAATCGCTTTGATCCGTCCGCCGTGCTCATCGAAATCACCGTGGGAGAAGTTCAGACGGGCCACGTTCATACCGGCCATAATCAGTTTTTTGGTGTTCTCCAGTGATTCACTGGATGGACCGATTGTACATACAATTTTCGTTTTGCGCATTTTGGGTTTCCTCCGATTTTAAAAGGTCTCTCTGTATATGTCTTTTTTCTTTTTCCAACTATTAAATTTACTATACTTTCGTTCTTTTGTATAGGAAATTCGTCACATCATTCTGCATTTCCCGACAAATTATTCACTACATCCACTCGAACAGGCTCCTCGGGAGCTTCAACTGGGGCCGGTGGCGTTGGAGTTTCGAACGTAACAGATCCGATTTTCCGGAATTTCTCGTACCGATCCTGCTTCAGCTGATCCCCGCTCCAGCCTTTCATCTCTTCCAGATGACGAACCAGAGCTTGGCTGATCGCTGCTGCAGCACCTTCATAATCCCGATGCGCACCACCACGTGGTTCAGGGACAATTTCCTCGATAACTTCCATCTCCAGCAGATCCTTGGCAGTTATCTTCATCGCTTCCGCTGCCTGATCTGCCTTGGACGCATCTTTCCACAGGATGGACGCTGCACCATTCGGAGAGATCGCTGAATAAATGGCATGCTCCAGCATGAGTACACGATTGCCTACAGCCAAGGCGAGTGCGCCGCCGCTTCCACCCTCACCGATAACCACAACAATTACAGGCACCGTGAGCTTCGCCATTTCAATCAGGTTACGGGCGATGGCTTCCGATTGACCTCTCTCTTCTGCAGTATTACCCGGATAGGCTCCTTTAGTATCAACAAATGTAATAATTGGACGGCCAAATTTGTTCGCCTGCTTCATCAGCCGCAGTCCTTTGCGGAAACCTTCCGGATGCGCGCTCCCGAAAAAGCGGGCGATATTATCCTTCGTATCTTTCCCCCGCTGTTGTCCGATGACGGTTACCGTTCTTCCATTCAGTTTCGCAAGGCCGCCAACGACGGCCAAATCGTCGCCAAACATCCGATCACCATGAAGTTCGATAAAATCGGTAAAAATCAGCTGGATCAGGTCAAGTGCAGTTGGACGCTGTTGATGACGCGCCAGATGCATTTTCTGAGCTGCCGTTATGCCGGAATAAATCTCTTCTTCAAGTCTATGATAACGTTCCTCCAGGCGGGCGATTTCATCGGTGAAATCAATGCCCTTCTCCTGGCCAAACTGTACAAGCTCCTCAATCTTTTTGCGCATCTCAACCAGAGGCGCTTCATATGGCAACTCACCCGCCATTTAGACCCCTCCTTTTTCGCTGTGCATATCCAGAAGCTTGGCAAGGGTCGTACGAAGTTCCTTCCGATGAATCACCAAGTCCAACTGACCATGCTGCATATTAAATTCTGCCGTCTGGAAATCCTCTGGCAGCTTCTGACGAATGGTTTGCTCGATAACAATTCGGCCGGCAAAGCCAAATACGGCACCTGGTTCAGCGATGTTGATATCACCCAGACTGGCGAAACTCGCTGATACCCCACCTGTGGTCGGGTCCGTGATGACCGAAATATAAAGTCCTCCCTGTTCATCCAAACGAGCCAGTGCCGCACTTGTTTTGGCCATCTGCATCAAGCTGAGGATACTCTCCTGCATCCGCGCTCCACCAGAGGTCGAGAAAATAATCAGGGGCAATTTTTTCTCCGTCGCGTGCTCTACTGCACGAGTAATTTTCTCCCCTACAACAGAACCCATGCTGCCTGTGAAGAAATCAAAACTCATAACAGCAACAACTACAGGTAAACCTTCAATTGTTCCTTCTCCTGTAATTACAGCTTCCTTCAGTCCTGACTTCAGACGCTGCTGCTCCAGCTTGCTGCTGTATCCCGGAAAACCAAGCGGATCCACCGAAACCATGTCGGCATCCAGCTCAACAAAGCCTTGCTCGTCCAAAACCATGGCAATACGCTCCATGGCATTCAGGCGCATGTGATAGCCGCAAGCAGGGCATACTTTCAGATTTTTCTCCAATTCCTTGCTATATTGAATCGTGCCGCATTTGCTGCACTTGTTCATAAGTCCTTCAGGGATTTCACGCTTTGGACGTTCTACGACTTCCTGGCCTTCGCCACGAACCGCACGCTCGGAAGGTATGGTAGCGTACTTCCGTTTTTTTTGGAATATATCTTTGAACACAACTACACCTCTCCAGCCGTTGATTTGATAGCCGCACCCTGCAGTACATCGCGAAAAGCGACTTCTACAGAGGTACTGCGGTGAACCGTTTACGACCCACACGCTGCAATGGGCCTTGTCCAGGCATTCACAACAAAAAAATCTGCCGGCATAAGGCAAGAATCAGTGGCTTCTATCAGCATGATTGATGTTACCTGTAATACCGAAAGATTGTTGCGCGAAATACTTGAACTTGTCTCGGTAGGGTCTCCGGGAGCAGCCTGGTCAGTCCATAGCCTAACAAAAAAAGAAGGAAGGACAGCAGCATACAATACATGCAAGTCGATTCCTCTCTCCGCTTGCGCGGTCAGCCCCTTATGTACCGATGGTACTTTCTTCTTCGCCAAGGCACCTCTGATGTTGAATCAAATCAGGAATGCAGAATTGAATTCAGCACTTCCTGGACTTCTTCCAATTCCCCAGAAGGGACGCGAATCTCAAATTGCTGTTTGGATAAACTGATGGGACGGGTCTGTACCAGAAAACCTTCTTCCGAAAGCTTGGTCTTAATCTTGTCCGCAACCTTTGCTGTCGGTGCAATGTAAATCACCGTCCACATGCCATGTCCGCCCCCTAAGCTAATGTTCAGAGCCCGTATATTGGACTAATGATACCATACCTCCGTTTTTTTCTGCAAGGAAGGGTTCAGGACCTTAGGGGAGAAAACGGGATCTTGGGGGACATTTGTCCCACTAGGATAACCAATACGCTTAACACTTCGTCCGATATTTAGGCAAGGGAGATAAGACATTCAGGTACTCCAGGGCAGCACCTGCCGCCCTGGATGTCCTGCAGCTAGGGAGGAAATTAGTAATCGGTAGGGTATTTTTTAGCATTGAGATTTTTGTGGGCAATACGTGCGGAAGCCGCGGCAGCCAGACCGGCGACCAGATCATCCAGGAAGACATGAATGCCTGATCCATCTTCATTCAGATCGTGAATGACGCCTATTTTTTCTTTATCCAGGTAACCAAAACTGGTTAAACCAATCATGCCATACACATGGGTAATGCCAAGGGCCAGAGTCTCGTCCACTCCATACAGGGATTCATCCGCTTCCATAATAGCCTGCAGCGGCTGGGGCAAGAGACGTTTTTCAGCCAGTTCATCCAGAGCAATGCCAGTATACAGCGTATACTGAACCTCTCTTTTTTGTAGTACCGACTTCACACTGGTTACACAATCATCCATAGTCAGTTCCGGGTGGTACCCTTTTTGCAGACGATATACAATTTCAGCGATTGCATCAATCTGTACACCCCGCCGGGCCAGCATAGCTTCTACGATTTCATATGACATATCTCGACCTCCCGCATCGCTCCCCCGAGGACCGCGAGGTCCTTCGGTGTTCTCAAGTGTATGCGGCTACCCAGCAAAACGTTCATAAAAAAACACAAATGGACTTCTGTCCGGGGTTAAAGGAGGCTTTCCAGGCAGTAGTCTCACTTGGTTTGGCCAAACAAAAGAACCCGTCCGGCATAACCAGACAGGTTCCTCCTTTGGCGATGGGCGCTGCCAAGGCCATTACTTGATTTTAACTGTACCCTCGCCCAGCATCTGCTCCATCTCGGAGAACAGTGTAGGAGACGGTTTAATCCGGTAAGCATCGCTTAAAGCGAGCAGCTTCTGCTGCTGCTCATAGAAAAGTACCGTTGCAACCGGACCCGGATGCTGCTGGAGCAGCTGCTTCAAACGTGTCAACAGTTCCGGTTTCTCGGACTGCGGTGTGATCTTCACGAACACCCGCTGCTGTGCGGCCTGAGATCGGCGAATCTGCTCGGATCCACTGGCAGAAACGGCACTGCCTGGCGACGATGCAGACGTCACCTCAGCCTTGCCTGCGCCTTCTTCTCGGTGCGCTGCTGAAGGCACTCCGCCTGTGCTGCTGCGTACAGCTCCAGCTGCTGCTCCAGCCCCCGCACCGGCTGGCTGCCTTGCCGCCGGAGCCGCCGGGCGCGAAGGACTGCCGCTGCCGGGCTTCCCGCGCCGTTCGCGGCTGCGCAGCTGCTGTTCCAGTGCCGCCTGTGTGAGCGGCGCCACTTCCTCAGCCAGCAGCTTAAACCCTTCGTCCTGCTGCTGTACTTTGGCACGCACGACGAGCAGTTCGCCTTTCCCGACATGCTGCTGGCTCCGCCGCCATACTTCGGGAAAGAGAACCACTTCGCATCGTTCAATCTGGTCTTCCAGCTCCATGAACGCCATGGCCTTACCCTGTTTCGTCGTGATCGACTTCACGGACACCACCATCCCGGCAGCGACGACCATCGTATCGTCGGCTGCTTCGGTCAGCTCCATAATCCGGTCCGCCCCGCTCGATTCGAGCACATCTTCATAATCATCAAGCGGATGACCGGAGAGATATAGACCCAACAATTCCCGCTCAAGCTCCAGCTGCTGAGTGGCGGAATACGCAGGAATCTGTGGATATTCAATCTCCCAGTTGGGCGTCTCAACAAAATCAAACAGCTGAATCTGCAGATCCTCGCGCTCCTTGCGCCACTTCAGAGCAGCTTCCACCGTCTCGTCCAGCATCGCGAGCAGTTGAGCCCGGTGTCCGGGCAAAGTGTCAAAAGCTCCCGCCTGAATCAACGATTCAATGACACGTTTGTTGCAGACTCGCAGATCAACGCGGCGACAAAAATCGAGCAAACTGTCGAACGGGCGCTCCTTGCGGACGAGCATGATACTCTCCATGGCTTGGGTTCCGACATTCTTCACAGCAGCCAGTCCAAAACGGATAGAGCCTGATGCAAATACCTCAGCTTGATTCTGGTCCACTCCGCCGGATAAACCTGTTCCATCCTGATCTACATGTTTTATCGCCGACGCTTCCCTACCGTTTCCAGATAACCCCTCTTGTTTCAAGTCTTCAGGCATCACGGTCGAAGCTTGCCAGCCATATGAATCATCACCTTCTTCGGGCATAGGGCCCGGGTCATCCGGCAATGGTGCATCGCCATATTCTTCCTGACCGGGATGATCATACATATGATTTTCGGTGTTGTTCCCATTGTCCATGTCGGACCTGTGAGTCAGATTGTTCGCCGGTTTGCCGGGTACTGCAAAAACTGGAGTAAACAGAATGCCGCTCTCGTTGACGTCAGGTGGCAGGACCTCAATCCCCATACGCCGACATTCCACGACGTATTCCGCAACCTTGCGGTGACTGCCCATAACAGCGGTCAGCATGGAAGCCATGAAATGAACCGGGTAATGAGCCTTCAGATATGCGGTCTGGAACGCCAGTACACCATATGCCGCGGCGTGGGCACGCGGGAAACCGTAGTTGGCAAACTTCACGATCATGTCATAGACCAGGTCCGCTTCTTCCTCGCTATAACCTTGTTTGAGACTGCCCTGAACGAAATGTCCACGTTCCAGATCGAGCACTTCCCGTTTCTTTTTGGATACGGCTCGGCGCAGCAAGTCTGCTTCCCCCAGGGAGAAACCCGCCATGCGTGAAGCAATCTGCATGATCTGTTCCTGATAGACGATAATACCATACGTATCCTTAAGAATAGATTCCAGATCGGCATGGGGATAATCGACCTCAATCTCTCCATGCTTGCCCTGAATATACTTGGAGATGAACTCCATTGGACCCGGACGATACAAAGCGAGAACGGAGATGATGTCTTCGAATACTGTCGGCTTCAGATCCTTCAGCACACGACGCATGCCCGCTGATTCCAGCTGGAATATGCCCATCGTGTCGCCACGGCCAAGCATCTCATACGTCTTTGCATCATCATCAGCGATATAGCGGAAATCCGGAACTTGGCCTTCTTCCCCGATCCAACGCAGGCAGCGTTCAATAATGGAAAGGGTTCGCAGTCCGAGAAAGTCCATCTTGAGCAACCCGATTGACTCCAGATTTTCCATCGAGTATTGGGTTAGCGCAGTGCCCTCGCTTCCTTCCTGAAGCGGAACGGCATCGGTCAGAGGATCGCGTGATATAACGACCCCGGCAGCATGCGTGGACGCATGGCGCGGCATGCCTTCCACCTTCATGGCCATATCCAGAAGTTCACGGGTTTTCGGCTTCGTTTCATATAAAGCCTTCAGTTCAGGCGTTGCTTCCATGGCACGACGGATGTTGATCCCGAGTTGGGCAGGAATAAGCTTCGCCGCCTTATCCACCTCGCCATAAGGTACATTTAACGCCCGTCCAACGTCCCTTACTGCTGCACGTGCAGCCATGGTACCAAAGGTAATAATCTGTGCCACATGTGCTTTTCCGTATTTGTCTGCGACATAATCAATAACCTCATCCCGCCGCTCATCGCTGAAATCGATATCGATATCGGGCATGGAAATACGTTCAGGATTCAGGAAACGTTCAAAGAGCAGGTTATATTTCATCGGATCAACATCGGTAATATGCAGTGTATAAGCAACAAGGCTTCCCGCCGAAGAACCCCGCCCTGGGCCGGTAACGATCCCTTGTCTATGGGCATAAGCGATAAAATCCCATACGATCAGGAAGTAATCCGAGAATCCCATACTGTCGATGACCTGAAGTTCATAGTTCAATCGCTGCTCCAGCTCGGAACGAAGAGCCGAATCCGTCCAGCGTTCTGAGCCCGAATATCGTTCCTCCATGCCTTTTTCACATAGCTCTCTCAGGTACTGAGAAGGACTCTGTCCCTCAGGCAGCGGTCTGTATTCAGGCAAGATGGACTTGCCAAATTCCAGCTGCAGTTCACAGGATTCGGCAATACGAACCGTATTCTTCAGCGCTTCTTCCACATGAGGGAACAAGCGAGCCATCTCCTGCTCACTTTTCAAATACAGCTGATTGGTACCAATCCGAAGACGACTCTCATCATCAACGGTTTTCCCGGTTCCGATACAAATGAGCACATCCTGAAGTTCAGCGTCCGCTTCGGACAGGTAATGCACATCATTGGTAGCTACAAGCGGAATATCCAGTTCCTCGGCTAGACGAATCAATTGGGGATTGACTCTTTTCTGCTCAGCGAGGCCGTGATCCTGAAGCTCCAGATAGAAATCAGGACCAAAAATATGTTTATAACGAAGCGCAGCCCGCCGGGCCTCTTCTTCCCGTCCATGCAGCAAATGCTGAGGCACTTCTCCTCCCAGACAAGCACTCAGACAGATAATGCCCTCGTGATGGGCAGCCAAACTCTCCATATCAATACGTGGCTTGTAATGGAAACCTTCCAAATGCCCAATAGAGCATAATTTCATCAGGTTGCGGTAACCTGTCATGTTCTTCGCCAGCAAAATCAAGTGGTGAATGGGCTGATCCTTGCGGCTACCCCGCTCCTTGCGGGACCCTGCGGTCATGTATGCCTCACAACCGATAATCGGCTTGATGCCTCGTTCGATACAGGCTTTATAAAAGGGAACAGCGCCGTACATGACGCCGTGATCGGTCAATGCGAGTGTGGTCATCCCAAGATCTGCGGCCTGGTTCACGAGATCCGGAATACGCGCAGCGCCGTCCAGCAAACTATATTCACTATGAACGTGCAAATGCACAAAAGAACTCATGTTCGTTACTTCCTTTCGCCGCGGATAGCTGCAGCATCTGTCTTCAGAGCCCAGCTGCTGCCTATCTTTCTTCTATATGAATACAATAACTGAATACAATTTCAGCACGTACAACCGTACTTTATTATTCTATTTTATCATATCGTCCGGGGGCACGCCCATACAATAAGAGTACAAGCCGCTCCCCCTGTTTCGGGCCACTGACAGGAGGTGCGCTGCTGGGTCTGAAAGGGGTGTTAGCGGGTGAGCACATTTTTATCCAAAGCCATTCTTGATTTCTTTATTGCGTTTGGTATTGTGCTGGGCGGCGCGATGATCGGAGGAATTGGTGCTGTTATCTCTCTCCAGCCTCCGACTCAGACGATGCTTGATATTTCCGGCAAAATCAAGATATGGGCGCTTGCAGCCGCAGTTGGGGGCACCATCGATCCGATGCGTGTTATTGAGAGCAACGTTCTCGACGGCAATCTGTCGCCAGCGGTCAAGCAAATTTTGTACCTGATCTCGGCCTTTATGGGCGCTCATATGGGAACCGAACTCGTAAAATGGGTATGCGGCGGAGGGCGGGGATAATATGGCACCGGGACTGAGCCCATGAGGATTCCGCCTTTTTCACGCTACCGTCCGCTTATGCGCATGACAGCCGTGTTTGTCCTGGGAATGATCGCGGGAAGCGCTGTATACAACGGTGTATTTCACCTGAGTTATAACAAACTTTGGCTAACCAATCAGGAGTTGCAGCTCCAGCTGCATCAGAATGAGGAGGATATCAAAACGCTGAAAAAATACAGTAAACGGCAAACCGTCATTAAGGAAATTAAGGTGCGCGCTGAAGAGTCTGACAAAGGTCCGGACGAAGCTTCTCTTAAAATCATGCTGCAGAAGCTGGGGGACGAGCTTGAGGTTCTTCGCGGTCGTGATGTATTTAATATCGATGAGTACAGCAAAATGACCCGTATCATGTTGAACCAGAAAGTATACACGGTAAGAGAAAAACAATATACCGTTCAGGTCAAAACCATGCTTGTTATGGAAGGCGTACTTCAGGTTTGGGTACAAATTAGGATGCATGTTCCGGCTTAACCACTGGAAAGCCGCTAGAAAAAACTGCCCTTGTCCCTGGCTCGCGTGGTACAATAAGGGCAGTAAATGCTTTCCAGAAAAGGAGCTGCTCATTCGTGTTGATTGATGTTCTCAAGTATGTCCTGATTGCCATTTTCGCTCTAGCCATGGTCTGTTCGGCGCTGAACAGCATTCGCTCGTACCGGGCCGCGAATGCCGCTGACGCTGGCCTTTACCGTTCATGGACTAATATCTGGATGGGTGGTATGCTGATTGTATTGTCCATAATCCTCATGTTTGTCTTCACCGGATCGAGCCTGTCTATTGTTGTGGAAGCGCTCTTTTTGATTATCGGTGCCTACAATCTGTTCGCCGGTTTGCGCAACCGCAGCTACTTTGCCCGTCTACGGGAGCACAGCGGAAATCAGTCAGGCAGCGCGTCCAGGCAGTCTGTTTAATGTACGCAGCTAAAACTTATCTGCAGCGAAAAGAGGATATTCCACCCATGGATACATGTCTGAATGCCGGTTGTGAACAGCAGTTCGACATGAAAATAGTGGAGGATATCCTCTTTGTTATATATGGGAGCAGTGATTCACTAATCACCTGAACTAGCCGTGATCAATGGATTGCAGCGTCATGACCGCTTTGCATACAACATTTCCTTCACGGGTAATGACAATGTCCATTTTGCAGGTTCGGCGGCTCGTCTCCAGAATAACGGGTCGAACCAAAATCTGATCCTCTATCTGCACCGGATGGACAAAATACGTCGTTACATTATCCACAACATAATCGTTGCCCGTAACATCCCAGGCAGCCCGCCGTCCTGCCTGCGTCATGACGTTCAGCAGCACCCCTTCAGAGATCGTGCCCAAGTCTGTCGCCATCTGCGGAATAATGAAACCATGAAACATCAACTCATTCTGTTCTCCACGTTCCTCGGCAAACCCGTTCCAGATCAGATGATCAAAGGTCTCGCCGAGCTGCGGCTGCTTCTGCGCGTCGCGCATGGCCTGCAGTACTTCCTTCCGCGTAATGGAGGCAATCAACTTCCGATTGCGATCCACAATGGGCAGAAAATCAATGCCTTCCCAAGTCATGATCTGCGCGGCAGAAGCCAGTGAGGTTTGCAGCGAGGCCGTAACCGGGCGGCGCACGACGCATTTCTCAATGCTCTGGTCTTCCAGAAGTTCGCTCACATCCTTCAGGCTGACAATGCCGATAACACGATTCCATTCGTCAACTACCGGGAAGCGATGATCTCCCGTTTCGGCAACCAGCTTGTGAAAATCAGCGGCAGAGCTGGTGACCTTAAGCACTTGGAGACGGGGCTTCTGACCGATAATATCCTCTACAAGCATGATTTTTTTCTTGATCAATCGGTCAAAGATTGCTCGGTTAATCATGGAAGCCACGGTGAATGTATCATGTCTGGAAGAAATAATCGGCAGTCCCAGTTCATCAGCCAGCAATCTGACTTCACGACTTGTGCCGAATCCACCGGTGATGAGTACACCCGCTCCCTGCTCAAGCGCAAGCGAATGGGCATTATCCCGGTTACCTACAATAAGGAGACTTCCGGCATCTATATAGCGGGCCATGGCCTGCTCTTTCATCGCACCAATTACATACTTATGCAGCGGTTTGGCCAAGCCATCACTGCCTCCGAGCACATGACCTTCTACAATGGTGACCACATCAGCAAAGGTCAGCTGTTCTGACATGCCGCGCGGTCTCTTTTCGATCCGTACCGTTCCGATCCGTTCCTTGGTTACCACCATCCCAAAGTTCTCTGCTTCCTTGACTGCCCGATAAGCTGTCCCTTCACTTACCCCTAGCTCTCTTGCCAGGCCACGGACCGATATTTTACTGCCGACTTTTAACTGCTCGATATGCTGCAGCAGCTGTTCGTGCTTCGTCACATTCTCTTCCTGTCCGTCCATCTGTACCACCCCCGAAGATGCATCTGTACTATTCTGTATCTATTATAACACGCTCCGAGGAAAATAACCCCATCCTCCCGCTCTTCGTTTATCAACGCAAAAAGACCGATTACCCTTCGGATTGAAGGATGACCGGTCTTCGGATTCTGTCCTGACGCCTTGATGCAAGGCTTATACAGACTTGCTCTGCTCCTGCTTGTCCACCAGCTTCATCTCCCACTGCCGCAGCTTGGCCCGGCGAATAGCTTCCAGTGCACGCTTCTTCTCTTCATCTACACCGAGAATGAAATGAAGGTGCGCACCAATGATTAATAGGGAGAACAGCACCCATACGATGCCAAAAATATTAACCCAGTCCATTCCACCAGCGAAGGAAATTCGCGGCAGCGCGATAACCAGCATTGACAGAGCGATAAGCAGATAGATCACATGTTTTGCCTTTTTCAACCTTTTCACCATACACAGCTCCTTCGTTCTTGATCGACTCTATATGTCTAGTCTATGAACGGGAACAGTGCAATATGAAAGATTCAGACAAATAACCTGTAAAACGACTTACGCCTCAGCACCGCCATACAGATGGCCCAGGCTGTCAGCAATAATTTTGTTCACATCTTCAATGATCACGCTCAGACGACGCTCCGCATCAAATAGGCGACGGATGTTGAGATTCAGGCTCAGTACCTCAAACAACTTCTCCATTTTCTCCATCTCGTCCGGTGCCGGCATGTCGCCGCTCATCATGCGCTGCTGCAGTTCCATTTGTTGATCACGGAAGCTGTCCAGCATGCGTTTCGCCTCCGGATCAGCTTCGATCAGCTTCATTGCGGAAGTAATTTCTTCCACCTCGCTGCTTTCTCTCAGTGCTTTGGCCAGATCATTGGCTTTGTCATAAATATTCACTATTATTCCTCCTCAATTTGGATTGTTCTGCTGCTATTCAATCATTCCCTCATTTTTCTCGTCGCAACGTTCACCCGTGTTTATACACGCATTTCTCTTCTCTCAAACAATGGCTGACCCAGACAGGTCATCGATTCCGATGTCAAATCAATTGCATTTAATCCAAATGGGTCAATCACCAAGGGGTATATGTCCTCATATGATGAAGCACATGCCATGTTCAGATGCCGTTCAACTTCGAGATCAGACATCAAGTTGCCGCCCGGAAGGAGATCCGTGATGTCCACTAAAAAAGTAACGATTCAGGTTACCGGCTCGGGCATCCTGCAGGACGACGTCATCATGCTGGGCGAAGGGGTGCTCAAGGCCCTTAAAATCCCTTCGGGAAGGCCGCTTCAGCTTCAATTCGGCTCCTACCGCCGTGAAGTCACCGTTATTCCGGTTCCCAGATACGACGGCCTTCGCATCAATCAGACGGTAGCCAGCAAGACCGGCCTGGTTCCCCGTTCGGTCCTGAGTGTATCCTATCGTTCAGCCAGCCGTACGCTGCGCCTTGGACCCTTCATCAGTGTGCTGGTAAGCCAGGATTATCCCGATCAGCCCGATCGGCCCTTTGGCTCCATCACGATGTTCTGCCATGAGCTGGTGAAGGCCTGCCGTAAGCAGGGCGCCTATGTATCCTTTTTCACACCAGAGGATATCGGAGCGGTAACGGGTCATATTCAGGGCTGGGTGTATGATGACGGCTGGAAAAAGACGGTTCTGCCCATTGCAGACGTCGTCAATAACAGGCTGACATCCCGTAAGCTTGAGAACAAACCTAGCGTACAGCATTTCATGAAAGAAGTAAAATCTCTCTACGGCACACAAACCTTTAATGAAAAGTTTCTGGACAAAAATGAAGTGTTTGATGCCTTGAAGTCCATTACAACGCTCAAAAGGGTCCTGCCGGAGTCTTATCTGCTGAAGTCCTCTGCGACGCTCAAAACGATGTGCACCCGGTATCCGGTTGTATTTCTCAAGCCTGTGCGAGGTTCGCTTGGCAAAGGAATCATCCGGGTCTCCCGTCAAATTGACGGCAGTTTCCTTACACTCGCAACCAGTGTTGGGGGTACCCGCAAACAAACGTATACTTCCCTGGATAAACTCTATGCCAGTCTGTCCGGAAAAATGAAGACAACGCGATACCAGATCCAGCAAGGCCTGTCTCTCATTGATAACAGCGGCCGACCTGTCGACTTCCGTGCCCTCGTACAAAAAAACAGATCAGGCAAATGGAGTGTCACCTCCATCGTGGCCCGCATTGCCGGAGGCAGCCACTATGTATCTAATCTAGCCCGCGGCGGAAGCCTCAGTACCGTTAAGGAGGCCGTGGCCAAAACCCAGCTTCCCGCATCAGCCAAAGCCTCAGCTTTTGCCAATCTTCATACGGCAGCGCTCGACATTGCCAAAGGAATTGAGCAAGCGATTCCGGCCCATTTCGGTGAACTTGGTATTGATCTTGCGATGGATACCACTGGTCGTGTCTGGCTGCTCGAGGTTAATTCGAAACCGTCCAAGAATGACAATACGCCACTGAGCGAGAGTAAAATCCGGCCCTCTGTCAAAGCCATGCTGGAATACTCCACATATCTGGCTGGATTCTGAAGAGTGATCCATTACAGGAGGTGCATTCCGATGCCATCATCGCCGCAAACATCAACCATAGCCATCCTGGTCCGTGGTGCAGAGGGATCACCGCCGTTCTCGGATGAACTCTTTTGCCGTCGTCTCAGCTTGGAGAGTCATCGCTATAACTTGAATATCATTGTGCTGCCCATATCCGCTGATAGAGATAACCCTCTACCAGAAAAAGGATACATTTACCGTAACGGACAATGGAAAACAGCTCCTGTTCACGGGGTGCAGATGCTGATGGATCGTTGCCTGCTGCCACTTCCAAGACGATGGAGACAGCAGCTTCATGAACTTGCTTTATCGGGCAGCGGGCACATCAGACCCTACTGGTCTGTTTCCCTCCCGGGTAAATGGAAAGTCCACCGGGCACTGTCTCTGGAAAAACAGCTGAGCAGACTTCTCGTCCCTACCGTACTCTTTCAACCTCATGCTCCATGGGAGCAGTGGCTAAAACGGTGGCCCAAGGGACTTTTCTTCAAGCCTGTTTCAGGAACCCATGGCAAGGAAACATTTCGTCTCACCCAGGAAAATGATACCCCCACATGGGTCATTGAAGGCAGAGATCAGGACAATGAACGTTATCAGCGTAGATTTTATACACGTCATGCGCTCTCAACCTGGCTTGAATCCAAGATTTCCAGTCGCCGGATGATCATGCAGCCATATCTGGACCTGAGTCATGATGGGCATCCATTCGATATCCGTGCCCTGGTCCAAAAGAACAAACACGGACGTTGGACCCTGACTGGGTGCATGGTTCGCGAGGGTGCCGAGGGCTCCCTTACCTCCAATTTGCATGGCGGAGGGAAGGCCTATCCAGCTCGCTCTTATCTTATGGATCGATACGGAAGTATGCGTGCCAACACCATTTTAGAAGGGATCCACCATGCTGCTGCCCTAATCCCTCCCTTGCTGGAGGGTCAATTCGGCAGACTTGCTGAATTGGGACTGGATTTTGGAGCAGATTCGACAGGTCGTCTCTGGCTTCTGGAGGTCAATTCGAAGCCAGGGCGCTCTTCATTCGCAGAGGCAGGCGACCGACACATGCAGACACTGACTTACACCCAGCCGCTTGCCTACGCTCGTTATTTGCTGCAACAACATGTTCTCACGGACGTCGTTCGTCCAATGAAAATGCCGAATACATCCAGCACAGCTGGCCTGAAACCCATCCCGATTCAAGGCGGCTAGGCCCGCAGCGCCCGCTTGCCATGGAGCCGAAGGATTTTTTTCAGGATAGGAGGATAAATCATGAGTTTGACCTTTTGCAATCTGCATTTTACGCAGCAACCGGATAAAGTGGTTTATGTATCCAACGCATTAATGAAAAGTCTGAATCTATCCGGCAAAAAAACGATACATCTGCGGTTTGGGCGAGACCGGGTGCCTGCAACCATCAAACCGATCAAGAAGGCAGGGAAACACCTCTATCTCGCCTCGGGCATACGCAATCTGATGAACGTTCCCAAGCGGGGCAGCATCTATCTGCGCAACCTGCAAAATGATGAAGTCCAGCTTGGTCCACTGATTGGAGTATTGTCCGATGGACCTGCAACGAGCTCGAATCCGTTTGGCTCCCGTACCGGGTTCATCAAGCAATTGCTCCGGGAAGGCAGCCGTAAATCCTATATCTATGCGTTTACTCCAAGGGATATTAACTGGCAGAATGAAACGGTATCCGGTTTTTTTCTGAACGAAAACGGAAGTTTTGTACGGAAAACGGTCCCTTTGCCAGACGTCGTGTACAACAGGTTACCCAGCCGTCGTTCCGATTTCTCGCCTGCCATCAATCAATTGAGGGAACGGTTTGTCCGCCGTAAAATCCCATTTTTCAACTGGAGCTTTTTCAATAAATCGGACATCTACAAGCTGCTGGAGAATGATCCTGAAGCAGGTAGGTACATTCCAGAATCAATCACCAATCCGACTGTCGAACAAATGAGAGAAATGCTGGAGCGACACCAGTTTGTATACTATAAGCCCACAGCTGGAAGTCTCGGTAACGGAATCTACCGCTTGACCTATTCGCCCAAACGCGGATATTTCGCACGTTATCGCAAAAAAGGCGGCAATGCCCTGCTTCGCTTTGGCTCCTTCAATGGCTTAATGCGCATGCTTCAGGGCAGACATGGAAAACAGTTGCGAGGCTATGTCGTACAGCAGGGAATCCGGCTCATTGAGATCGATGAGTGTCCGATTGATTTTCGCTTCCATATGCACAAAAACGGGAGCAATCAATGGGTCGTCGTCGGTATCGGTGCTAAAAAGGCTGGTCGGGGCAGCGTGACTACCCACATCAAAAATGGCGGCTCCCTGATGACCCCTGAACAGGCGCTTAGCCGTAACTTCGGCGAACGTGCGGGAGAAGTGCTGCAGCAGGCCAAATCCGTCGCTATTACACTGGCCCAGGCGATTGAAACCCAGCACCAGCATCTGATTGGTGAGATTGGCTTTGATCTGGGCATTGATCAGGAGGAACATGTATGGATGTTCGAAGCGAACGCCAAACCCGGGCGCTCCATCTTCCGTCACCCTTCACTCCGGGTGGAGGGAAAATCATCGGTGGAGCACATTTTGGAACACTGCCTGTATTTGAGCAAATTCCGGAAGAGGGACGGCATTTGATGAGCCTTCATGATGATTTCAAACCTGTCATTGCCGTGTTGACCATGCACGACGACCACCGGGGATTCAGGGGAAACCATCAAAATTTTCTGGACATTATACAGACAGGCGAAAACATGGGTTATCAGGTATATATCGTAACTGTAAGAGATCTGAACGTGAGTGGTCCTACGGTTAAGGGCTATACGTATAACAAAGGGAGCGGAAAGTGGACTTCACAGTCCTTCCCTCTCCCTCATGTGCTGTACAATCGCATTCCCTATCGGGAAGATGAGCGAAAGCCCTCCGTTCAGCGGAAAATTGAGGAATGCATGCAAGCGGGGATCGAGCTGTATAATCCGTTTTTCTTCAATAAATGGGATCTGTTCGAATGGCTGAAGAAGTCCAAATCCACCCAGCATCTGATCCCTCATACACGCCGGATGCGAAGTGCTACTACGCTGGGTACGGTGCTGCGTGCATTTCCCTATCTATATCTGAAGCCGGAGAGCGGGAAAGCGGGAAAAGGCATTATGATGCTAAAGTTTCAGGAGAAGGAACGTCTGCCGTTCCGGCTCAGAATACAAAGTTCCCGTAAGAGCACCACGTATAAGGCAGCAACGCTTGCGAAGTTATGGTCTCGCATTCGCAGGGAAACCGGACATACGCCTTATATCATGCAGCAAGGAATTGAACTTGCCTCCTCCCGCAAACGCCCCTTCGATCTGCGCGTTCTGGTACAGAAGAATGGTAAAGGACAGTGGAGTGTAACAGGGGTTGGTGCCAGACTAGCTGGTTCGCGAAGCATTACAACCCACGTTCCACGTGGAGGCAGCGTCGAGGATCCCGAGAAGCTTCTTACCGATCTGTTCGGGGAAGAAACAACCACTACACTATTGAAAAAGGTCAGATCGACATCATTAACCATTGCACGGCAGGTTGAACGAGGCTCTGGCCATACGCTTGGGGAGATGTCTATGGATTTGGGTATCGATGATCTCGGAGAAATCTGGTTCTTCGAAGCCAATGCGAAACCAATGAAATTCGACGAACCCCAGATTCGTAAAAAATCATTAGAGCGCATTTTCCAATATAGCGCCTATCTGGCCCGCCAGTCCAAACGATAATGGAAAGGAATAACAGCTAAAGAAGGTGATTGTTTGTGTCCTCACCTGTTCTAGGCATTATGACGTTGTACTTAAACGAACATCGCGCCTTGGAAGAACGGAGCATCTACCGCAGAATGATCCTTGAAGGACGCAAGCGGGGACTCGACATTTACGTGTTCACACCTGCGGATGTACATCCAGGGGGTAAAAAGATCGAGGCGATGGTCTTCCATTCGGAAAAGGGGTGGTCCAGGGAATGGCGTCCATTTCCGGACATGATCTTCGACCGCTGTCGCATACAGCGAAATCGCAGATTTCAGCAGCTGCTCGCCTTTCGCGAGAAATACGGGCACATGCTTTTCCTAAACCGGCCGCTTCGCAATAAATGGACCATACATCAGACCCTCTCGGCAAAATCCGCCTTTCGTGAACATTTGCCAGAGACCGTTCTGTTCCAAGATATGTCTGATGTCAATCGAATGCTTAAAGCTTCTTCGCTGATCTATTTGAAGCCCATAAACGGAACAGGCGGACGTGGAATCCTGCGAATTGAGCGCATCAGTAGCGAAGCCAACATGGTTCTGGTCCAAGGTCGTGATCAGAAACGACGTATCATTACCCCGCGCAAAGTCCATTTATCGCGGCTCGGTTCTCTGCTCCAGCACTGGAACATGAAAGATAAATATCTGGTTCAGGAAGGGATCCAGCTCCAGCTCCCTAATGGTCGTGTACATGATTATCGCATGCTCGTACAGAAGAATGGCGAGGGCGATTGGGAACTGACCGGCTGTGCTGGGCGCATGGGAGCTGAGAAAAGTGTAACATCGAATCTGCATGGCGGCGGTCAGGCTGTTCCCATGCACCGATTGATGAAACAATGGATCACCGATGAGGAACTGAGGAATGAAATTAATTCCACAGCCGAGAAACTCGGCATTTCAGTGGCCACATTCCTGGAAGATACGTACGGTGATCTGTGTGAGCTTGCTCTGGACTTGGCGATTGACAAGGATGGCCGCATCTTCCTGCTTGAAGTGAATCCCAAACCGGCACGAGAGGTATTTGCACGGATTGGTGAGCGGAGCATCTATTACAAAGCAATTACTCAGCCGCTGGAGTATGCTCTCTGGGTGTACCGCAACCGGACGGTTAGTACTCCGAACAAAGTTAAAGTAACCAAACCTGTAACCGGTAAGACCACCGTAGCCCGGAGGTCCCGGAAATCAAGATTAAAATAGCAGCTTTACTTTGGATTTGACCTCCAAGCATCTTAATATCGATACTCATTGCATCTCAAAGAGCCTTTATCTCCGCCTCGCCCGTTAAACAGGCTTCGGAGATAAAGGCTCTTCCGGTTTTGAACACTGATCCAGATCAGTTCAAGATGTGGTGCTTGCTATTCAGCTTCTCTGTATAGACGAGTAAGCTCGGTAAAGTCAGAGATTAATACATCTGATCCTGCAAGTTCCTCATCACGCCCGAAGCCGGCATATGCACAGCCAATGACAGTTTGCCCATTCATTTTTCCTGCTTCAACGTCGGACGAGCGGTCACCTACCATCCAGGCATCCTGAATCCGGTGTTTTTCAAGCAGTATTTGTACCAGGTTTACCTTGGAAGGTGTCTTGTATTGCCCTGCACTGTATACGCCTTCGAATAAAGGCATAATCTCGTGTGCAAATGCAACCCCTTTGACATAGTCCTCCAGTCCATTACTCGCAACAAACAAACGAACACCTTGTTCCTTGAGGGCTTGAAGCGTCTCTTTTACATGCGGGTAAAGTTGGGAACTTCCCTGATCAAGTCCCTCAATTTCCAATTGAAGCAGCAATTCATCTGCACGACGATGTGCCGCTTCAGAGGCTTCCGGCATGACCACTTTCCATATATCCTCGAGCAGCATACCCAAGCTTCCCAGCATCCGTTCCTCGGGAGGTGTCTCCCCTTCGAAATGACCTTCGGCACGCAGTGTATCAAAAAGCTTTTGGTAAGCAGGCAACAGCAAGGTTTCTGTCTGGAACAACGTTCCGTCCATATCAAAAATCATCGCTTCCGGTTTTCGCAATACAGTCTCTTTACTCATTTCCAGGATTCGTTCCTTTCGGATTGAAATATGTAATCGGCATCATACCCTTTCCATGATAAACAAAAACGTTTGGCAGTGTAAACCGAACACTGTAAAAGGTTTACTCGGTCATGTCTCATGTATCGATACAAACTATATACAAAATGTAAACAAACTATGTACAAACTTACTTTCATAACGTATAATACTGAAAAATAGTTCTTAAGACTCCTGATCCATAAGTCCTGTAAGTTGCTTTTTTCAAGTTTTTTCGACAAATACATATAACCAAAAGAGAGGAAAAGGAATCATGAAGAAACAGAGAATATTCAAAATTTTTTATAAAATCGGGCTGGGTTACCTGTTTGTATTGGCGGTACTGGCTGGAAGCATCCTACTGATTCAGAACAGTATTGGTCAGCTGCAGGAAGAGTTAGATTATCTCGTCGATCACGACATGAAAGTGCATGCCTTGACGTATGAATTGGAGAAAAACATGGTGGATATGGAGACCGGACAGCGTGGTTACGTGATCACTGGACAGGAAAGTTACCTTGAGCCATATATAGAGGGAAAAGAAAAGCTAGTCGAGCTCAAGGAGCAGCTAGCAGGCCTTATCTCCGATAACCCGGCTCAATTGACATTATTGCAAGATATACATAACTCCATGAATGACTGGATTCAAGTGGCCGGAGAGCCGGTTGTCTCCCTGCGTCAGGCTAATGATCTGGAAGCCGTCCGTCAGTTTTTTGCAACAGATCCAGGCAAAGCAGATATGGACGAGATCCGCAGTTCCCTGATTACTTTCCGAAACAATGAACTGGCTCTGACAGAATCACGTACAGAAGCATTAAAACAGAAAAACACGATCCTGAACTGGGAACTCTACGGAGCTTTAATTCTTGTTGCCCTTATATCCATCTTTGCGGCATTAATTTTGTCCCGTGCCATTGTCAAAAACATTCGTACTGTTACCCAAGCGCTGAATGACATCGGTTCCTCCAATGGTGACCTGACCCTGCGCATCGCCACCCCGATGAGGGATGAAACGAGAGAACTCGCCGAGTCTGCGAATACGATGCTGTTTGGTTTGCAGCAGATGATGCTGGACATCCAGCGCAATGCCACTGTTCTCAGCACCGCATCGGATCGTATGGATAAAGGTGTGGCGGACAGCCACCTGGCCAGTAAAGAAGTAGCCACAGCCATGGAACGAGTAGCTGAAGGGGCAGATGAGCAGGTTGCTCTTACCCAAACGATGGTCGCTGCAATGCAACAATCCCAGACCGGACTCAGCCGGGTGGCTGCATCTGCTGCAGACGTGGCTGAACGGGCAGTACGTACTGAATCCATAGCCATCGATGGGCAGCAGCGTATTGACAATGCAGTTGGCAAAATGGGAGTTATTGAGCAATCCTTCCTCTCTGTACAGGAAGCCATTAATGATATTTCCAAGATGTCCGATCAAGTCATTAACATTGCGGACGCCATGTCAGGGATCGCGAGACAAACCAATCTGCTCGCATTGAATGCCGGAATTGAGGCTGCACGGGCAGGAGATAACGGACGTGGATTCGCAGTTGTCGCAGCAGAGATTCGCAATCTTGCGGACCAAAGCGCTACATCAGCCAAGGAAATTACGAGCATATTGGAAACCGTGGTCGCAGGTGTTCATAGTACAGTGGATGTTGTGGATGAGAGCACGGTTCATGTTAACGAGGGACTGCGGACCATTGAGGACGCAGGGCATGCCTTTGCCAATATTACACAACATATACATGACCTCAGCGGTCAAATGATGGATGTATCTGCGGTGGTTGAAGAGCTCACTTCGGGCAGTGAGGCTGTTATGAATTCCATTAACGAAGTATCGATCGTTGTGGAAGATACTGCATCCGCTACGGAGGAAGTATCCGCCATGACTGAAGAACAGCTTGCCTCCCTGCAGGAAATGAGTGACACTTCCAAACAGCTGAATCAAATGTCCGATGCACTCGACGAACTGGTAAAACGATTCAAGCTGGCTTAACCTTGTGATTACAACAGCTAAAACAAAAAGAGCAGCTTCCACTTAAGGAAGCCGCTTCTTTTTTATATTTTATTTCTGAAAGAGTATAAATTAGTTAAGCTTATTGTTCCTTTCAGCATTTGATCCAAGACGGCAACACTACCGATTAGCGGCTGATCTGGATCGTGTTCCCCTCCGGATTACGCAGAGCTTCCAACACCAATTGGGCACGGTATCCGTCGTTAAAATCATAGATTTTCGCCGGCTGTCCCTGAATACGGGCAATGACATGCTTGAGAACTGGCAGCTCTCCCATCGATTCATCTACCTCTACGGTTGCAAGCGGCTGGCCAACTGGCCCCATCATTAGTTCTTCCCAGTTTTCCAGAGCGATTGTGCCTTCAGTTCCGTAAACGACCATGGATACTCGTTCCTTACCTGCAAAATGAGCAATTCCATCAAGCTGAATACGGGTTCCGTCTTCCAGCTTCATTACAGCCTGTACCTCATGTTCACATTCTTCCGCATTATCGGGGTACTGGACCTCACTGCTTACCTCTGTAATTGGTCCAAACACATGCTGTATCATATGGATCCAGTGAATGCCCACCTCAAGGATAAAGCCCCCCTGCTCACGGCTTGAAATCCATGAATTTTGCTGCCATGCACGCGGCCACTGAGGGAATTGCAGAATCAGCTCTATTTTGCGAATCATACCTATGCTGCGCTGCTCCACCAGTTCCTGCAACTTCAATACAGAAGGTTCATGAGGCATGGAGAAATGAATGGCATGGACTACCCCTGCCTGCTCTGCGGCCTTAAGCATCTCTCTCGCCTCTTCTGTACTGTTCGCCAGCGGTTTCTCGCAAAACACATGGATCTTCCGCTTTAAGGCCTCCATGACAACAGGATAATGAAATTTAGGCGGTACAGCAATGTACAATAGATCAATTTCATGTTCATCCAGCAGCTGCATGTAATCGCTGTATGCGCTAATTTCTGCATGGGATTCAGCAAAATTCCTAAGCGATTCTTCGTGTGCCTCACATACGGCTACAAGCTTAATACTTCCATTCAGCTCTGCTTGCTTCGCCTGTTGAATCATATGTAAACCCATCTTTCCTAACCCGATCACAGCCAGTTTCAATCGTGTCATTATGTCTCCTCCAATCTGAATTCCATTATAACAGAAGTTAAATAGGCTCCGTTTTCTTGCGTTAACATGCAAAGAAAAGCATATAGCTTCATGCTTATGATCAATTAAAGGTTACGTCTATATCTGATGTCTCTATTTTACATATAATGTAAAAAAATAATCATTAGGACATTGGTTGCAGGAATATATAACTATTTCATTTTCCTATATCCTTTAAGATGTTAAGCGTTACCAACTTAAGAATCAGGTAGTTTTACTTATAAAAATAAGTTGACAAAAAACCACATAAAAAGATAACCTTCGTATTAACAAGGATATATTTCCTTTTACAACCTTAGACAACCACTTGCATTCGAAAAAATTTGGATTATACCCTATGGGTCTTAAAACCTATTTTATGAAGCGAGGTGTCCCGCATGAAAACCGTTGCGGACTATTTGGCAGAAACGCTGCACAAGCTTGGTGTTACTCACGTCTTTGGTATTATTGGAAAATCGATATGCCCTGCTGTTCTGAAGATGGTGGACCACGGCCTTGAGTTCATTCCAGGTCGCCACGAATCCAGTTCAGGATTTGCAGCAGCTGGTTACGCTCTCCAAACCGGAAGGCTGGGTGTAGCATTCGCCACTTCAGGTCCGGGTGGAACCAATCTTTTAACCGCTGCAGCTCATGCCAAAGCCAATAACCTTCCGGTGTTATTTATTACCGGGCATCAATCCATTCAGGAATTAGGCATTCCACAGTGCCAGGACTCTTCCTCCTATCTGGCCGATCTCGCAGAGATGTTCAAACCCGCTACGTTATTCAGCAAACTGGTGGAGCGTGGCGACCACTTCGGCACATTGCTCAATCATGCCCTCTCCATTGCACTTGGCCCGAACAAAGGCCCGGTTCATCTTTGTCTACCCTTTGACGTTCAGACCGAGCTGCTTGCTGAATGCCGAATTGTCATGCCTGAACCCGAGCCTCTAATTAGCATCACTAACCTTAATCGAATTCTTCCCCTTCTTCACAAGTCCAGTCATCCATTAATTATCGCAGGCAAAGGCGTCAATCGATCCAGGGCCCATGACGAGCTATTGCAGTTTGCAGAACAATTCCAAATTCCTGTCATCACGACTCCCGGTGGGAAAGGTGCTATCCCCTGGAACCATCCGTTATATCATGGACCTTGTGGTGTCGGGGGCTTCCCCCATGCCGATGAATTGCTCAACCAGAGTGACCTCTATATCGTGCTCGGGTCGCGGCTGAGTGACATGACGATCTGCAATCTCAAACCGGAGAATCATCCTGCACATCTCATTCAGTTCGATTCGGATCCTGCCTTTGTCGGTAAAATACTCCACTCACAAACCTTACATATTACTGGCGATCTAAAAGACAATCTGCAGTTTCTGCTGGGTACCCTGACCGAATATGAAGCTCCTAAGAAAGAGTCCACGGCAGTAGACTATACGGTCCCCCTGCCAACGCTGCCTAACCTCTCCCTTGCATCGATTTTGGATGAACTGAGCGATATGCTGCCGTATGATCATACTTTATTCGTTGATGACGGAAGTCATGGCTTCCATGCTGTTCAGCGTTATAAAGTAAAAAAACCTGGCAGTTTTGTATTTGACGCATACTTCGCCTGTATGGGCAATGCCATTGGTATGGCGATCGGAGCCAAGGCAGCAGCACCAGACGAGACGATCGTCTGTATTACAGGCGACGGATGCTTCATGATGCTCGGAGCCGAGATCAATACCGCTGTATGCCACAATCTGCCGGTCATCTTCATCGTAGTGAATAATAAACAGCTGGATATGGCGCTCAAAGGCATGCAAAAAACAACAGGCCGGATCGACGGTACCTTGTTTGAGGTGCCTATGGATGCGTCGAAGTTTGCTGAAGCTCTCGGTGCAGCCGCATTTCGGGCAGAAACACATGACGAGTTCGCCGCTGCACTCAAAGCAGCACAAGAACTGAAACAAGTGGCTGTAATCGAGCTATTGACGGATCGGGATGAGATTCCGCCTACGGCCCATCGTACCGTGAATTTGAACTAGGAGGAGCAAAAATGAGCGAGCAGGTTGTTCAGGGGCTGGAGCGTTTCGCGAATCTTTCTGGAGAGTACGGAGCCAAAGCCTTGGCCCCTATTAAGGAACACTTTCCCGAGCTGGCAGAATTCATTATAGGTACAGCTTACGGAGACATTTTCCAACGTACCAGCATCTCGGATCAATGGAAAGAAGTTGCTGTTATTTCCTCACTGATTACACAAGGGCAGTTTGAACAACTGGGCGTTCATTATGTTATGGCACTGCGTGTTGGAGTAACTGTGGAGGAGCTCAAAGGAATTCTGCTGCATCTGGCACCTTGTGTAGGGGCGCCGCGTATTATTAGTGCATTTAACGTCCTACTTGCCACGCTAAATGAAATCCAATAATTAACTATTCTACATTTTTATACACGATTCGACTTTATTCTTGATCTCATTACATCTACGCCTTTATAATATGGGTAAATTATCCTCGATCTCAGCTTACATCTTAGAAGCCAGTAACGGTGGCGATAACACCTTGTCCCTGGTAGCAGGATAGCCTTAACTCATTTAAAGGAGAGAGACAATTATGGGAAGCTTTATACTCAAGACTGACGTTCCAAACAAGGTGCTTAACATTGAACTGGAGGGATCTTTCTCTCAAGAAGATGGATTGCGTTCCATCTCAGCTTATCAGGATACGATTGCTCCTATTGACCCAACGGAATATGAACTGCGTATCGACTGCAAAAAGCTGAATGTCACCGCTCCGGAAATTGTACCTCTGCTCGAAGGCTGCCTGGCTCTATTCAAAAAGGACGGCTTCAAAAAGGTTGTACTCACACTCGAAAATAATGCCATTTTGAAAATGCAGTTGTCCAGGCTTGGACGTGCTGTCGGACTGGACAACCTCGAAATTATATCTACCGTTACCACCTAATAAATCAGGCGGACAAGTTGTGGATCCACCCATCCGCTCAAGAGGAGAATGAAGATGGCCGGAATTCGTATTGTGGATATAGATATTTATCATCCAGCGCACCAGGTGGACAATGACTTTTACATTGAACATTTTGATGCGAGAGGGGTAGATATTCGGGGATTGTTAAAAGCGCTTGGGCGTGATAAGCGTTACAAAATTAACAACGATGACGAGAACTCACTAAGCATGGCTTATGAGGCAGCCAGTAACCTTTTGGAAAAGACCGGACTGACCGGGGCGGATATCGACCTGATTGCCTATGCAAGTCAAACGCCGGAATACATTTTCCCTACGAATTCCTTAATGATTCATCGTTTAATTAATGGAGCATCCCATACCATCTGTATCGACAGCAACGCTAACTGTGCCGGAATGACGGCAGCCTTTGAACAGGTGAGCCGGCAGATGCTGGGGAATCCCCGAATTCGAAGAGCATTGATTATCGGTTCAGATTATGTAGCCCCACACGCGAGTCCAGATGATCCTGTCTACTATGCCAATTTTGGCGATGCAGCAGCGGCTGTCATCATAGAACGCGACGAACAGGCTACCGGATTCGTTGATTCCATCTATCAAACGGATACCTGTGTGTACGGTAATTCCCTCTTTCCTGCAGAAGGTCTGGCGAAACTGGGTCAGACCGGGGTGGATGCAGGAGCTTTTCATGTCAAATTCACACCGTTCGATGATTCGATCTGCGTCGATGCTGCTTCTGAATCTATTCGTACACTGTTAGGACGCAACGAGATTGCAGCAGATCAGATCAAAGCAGCCTGTTTCTCCCAGTTATCCATCGGTAATATTCGTGCGGTATCGGAGAACATTGGGATCGCTAATGATGTTGCCGTCTACATTGGAGACGAATTCGGCTATACGTCAACCAGCAGTCCCTTTATCGCTCTGCATCGGGCCATAACCTCAGGTCAGATCGAGCGTGGTGATAAAGTGTTGTTCTGGACGGTCGGAGCAGGGTGGCAAAATGTTGCCATGGTGGTCGAATACTAAGCAGATCCTCCAGCAAAAAGAAGGATGTCCTTTTTTACTTCAAGGGACATCCTTCTTTTATATATGTGTAAGGAAGGTTGCACGATTAGAAGATCTTCTTGGTTTCCCGATCATCCTTCAGGATCTCGACCGCCTCACGGAAACGAAGCGAATGCACAATCTCCCGCTCCCGCAGGAACTTCAGGCTGTCCTGCAGGTCCACATCATCCGTCAGATCAATTAGCCATTGATATGTAGCCCTAGCCTTCTCTTCCGCAGCAATATCTTCATACAGATCTGCAATAGGGTCACCCTTTGCCTGAATGTAGGTTGCAGTGAAAGGTACACCTGCGGCATTACTGTAAAAGATTGCCTTGTCATGGTTCACATAGTGAGCATCCAAGCCTGCCTTCTCCAGCTGTTCAATGGTGGCATCCTTGGTAAGTTTGTAGATCATTGTTGCGATCATCTCAAGATGGGCAAATTCTTCAGTAGCGATGTCATTCAACAGACCGATAATTTTATCCGGAATCGTATAGCGCTGATTCATATACCGAAGGGCTGCAGCCAGTTCCCCGTCTGCTCCACCATACTGTTCCATCAGCAATTTGGCCATATGAGGATCACATTTACTTACCCTAACAGGATATTGCAGCTTTTTCTCGTATACCCACATGTTGCACGATTCCCCCTTCAAAAATACGAAATGAATGTCATCCGATTCGGATCGTTCATACTTGCACTTCCCGGGTATCCCGATTCTGCGTTTCCGGAAAACCCGGGTGCAGTATACTTTTGCTTTCAACTCAAACGTTCATTACACCTGCCAAGGCCAGGGTGCCTCTGACCACTGCCAAGGATACTTGGAGAACGCATGCCCAAAGTTCATGAGCGGTCCATATAGCTGTTGAAATTCATGGGCAACCCTCATCCGCTCCTGGCTAAACTTGTTATATTGTTCAATACTTTGATAGTCCCCTGGGTGAGTATCCAGATACAGATTCAGCTCCACCAGCACAAAATCCAAGGCTTGCAGTTCCTCCAACAACTCATAATATCTGGCGTCACACGCTTTTGCTGCTTCAGGCTCCATCTGCTCCTACCTCCCTCCCTTTTGTTTTTTTGGATGTATAAGGACTGTATAGCGCAGGCCACAATGTTCCGAGTCTCAGTGCTTCTGCTGGACTGTATTGGGGCCAGCCCATCGGCTGGAAAGGAATAAATAACTGCGGAGGAACAAGGTAGGTTTTAATTTCAATCGGTTTACATGGATCAAACGGCCCCACAAAAGGGGCATATGCGCGAAGCTGTGGATCAATCATTTTCAAACGCCTCCCTTCACTAAAATTTGGTCACTCGTCGGTAGGCGACCAAAATCCTTGCTTTTCCCGTCTATTATCCATATGTCATCGTTCTTAAGTTAATCCCAATTCAGCCGAAACAACTCTTGGAATTTCTCACGCCTACTTCTTCACAAAAAAAGACCTTTGGTCACTCCCCACGGGAAGTGTTCCAAAGGTCCATTCATTTCAATATGGTAGTTCCTCATACGTCACTACTTGTCCGATTCGGCATCGTCCCGAGCCTCATCCAAAGCAGCAGCCTCTTCTTCAGAGACTGGGCTCTTATACACCTTGACTCGGGTAATTCGTAACCGGGTGGATTCCTCCACCTCAAAGACATAGCCGTTCTGCTCCCGTGTTTTACCTTTGGCTGGGCTACCTTCAAGCTCTTTGAACAACCAACCGCCAATGGTATCCACCTCTTCGTCATCAATGATGGCTCCGGTCCATTCATGAACCTCTTCAATGAGAGATCGTCCATCAATGGAGAAGGAATCGCCGCTGCGTTCCATATGAGGTCGCTCATCCTCGAACTCATCGTATAGATCCCCTACAATCTCCTCCAGAATTTCCTCCGCCGTCAATAATCCGGCGGTGCCGCCGTATTCGTCAACAACAAGGGTCATCTGGGAATGCTTCTTCTGCATCAGTTGAAGCACATGGCTGATTTCCATGGATTCCGGAACGTTCAAGATGGGCCGCACAAGTGAAGCCATATCCTGCTGCTGTTCCGGGGCTGCCAATAGTAGATCTGTAATATGGATAAATCCGATAATTTCGTCTTTATCCTCAACGGCAACAGGATAACGGGAATGCTTCGTTGCATTAATAATCTTCAGGTTCTCTTCCAGGGACAGATGGGTATACAGACAATCCATATCTGTACGTGGCAGCATGACTTCACGAGCAAGCATATCAGAGAAATCAAAGATGTTATCCATCAGTTTGATTTCATCCTTGTCAATGACGCCACTCTTCGCACTCTGCTTCATCAAAATTCGAAGTTCATCTTCAGAATGGGCTTCTCCTTCACTCGCAGGCTCTATCCCTGCCAGTCGCAGCAGCGCATTGGCCGATGCATTGAGAATCCAGATGAATGGAAAAAAGATTTTGTAGAACAGCAGAAGTGGTGCGGACAATAGCAGAGCCACGCCATCTGTTTTTTGAATAGCAAGCGACTTCGGCGCAAGTTCTCCAAGTACAATATGCAGAAACGTAATAATACAGAAACCGACGATAACGGAAACGGTAGAGATCAGTCCTGTATCCGCCACGCCCAGTTTGAACATAAGCGGCTCTACCAGTAATTCGGAAATGGCGGGTTCACCGAGCCAGCCAAGCCCCAGGGATGTCAGGGTAATGCCGAACTGGGTTGCCGACAAGTAAGCATCCAGTTTTCCATTCACCTTTAATGCATACCCAGCCATCCGATTTCCCTCGCTCTGCAATTGAGTCAACCGGGTCTGCCTGACTTTAACCAGAGAAAATTCGGCTGCAACAAATACGCCATTCAAGAATACGAGCAGAAAAACGCAAACCAAATTGAACACCAACTGCCCGAGATGAAATTCGGTATGAATATCCAAGTCGACACTCCCCTTTTTCTATCTATTTCAGGAATATACCTGGAATATCAGCGCCTAAATCAGCGCGTAATTGCTTTTCTGGATTTGAAATCCACACCTTTATAATACATGTCCGCCACCAGCAGGTTAGGGCCGCAGCAGGACGCAGCATCACAGTGACAGTTAACGGTCTGATTAAGCGGATGCTCCGCAGACCATTCATGGAACACATCATCCAGCTTCCGATCCCGAATGTTGCCAAAGGCAGGGATGTCGGCAAAATCTGTAACGTACACATTGCCTGTAAACATGTTGACGTTAACGCGATTTCGACCATCCGGATCATTGCGTACGGTCACATTAGGCTCACTGTACAGGCGATTGATCAATTCCCGATCCTGGTCGGCCGCACTGCAAGCAAAGAATGGAAGTGTTCCGAACAACATCCACATGTCTTTGTCGCGCACATCCAGCAAGCGATGGATGGCTGCACGCATATGGTCCAGAGACAGGACAGGCAATGTGGAAGCAAAATTCGAGTTATACATCGGATGTACTTCATGACGTACACAGCCCATCTCCCGAATCAGTTGATGGATTCCCTCCAACTTGTCATGAGTACGGAAATTAATCATGGATTCAGCAGAGATAAACATGCCTGCTTCACTCAGTTTGCGCGAATTTTCTATCATTTTCTCATACATTTTCACCGCTACTTCACGCTTGACAGGTCTGCCGCTGTTAGCAAAACCAACTTGATGGAAATCATCGGCATTCAGGTAGTTGAATGAGATATGCATCACATCAAGGTATGGCAGCAGTTTCTCGTAACGACTGAGATCAAGCGTCAGGTTGGAGTTGATCTGTGATCTTATGCCGCGCTCCTTGGCGTATTTCAGCAGCGGGATGATCATTTCATCCACTGTCTTTTGACTGAAACTTGGCTCACCACCTGTCAAACTGATAGTCTGCAGATGCTCCACTTCGTCCAGCCGCTTCAGCATAAGAGGCAGTGGCAGTGCGGGAGCTTCACGCATCGTGAGCATATCCCCTACAGCACAGTGCTCGCATCGCATATTGCACAGATGAGTCACGGTCATTTCAACACTGGTTAACACGTGGCGTCCATATGTACGCAAAGAGCCGATCGGATCCCATGGATCATTAGTCGGCGATAAAGGCATCGGTTCAACCGATCCTGAGTTTAGCATGGTCATTGTTCTTCACCTTATTCCTTTTATTAACCTAAAAAGTTTTATTTACATCATACTTCGGCATGATCTTTTTGGAGCTATCTTTTATCATAGCACAATTTTGAACGCTTCGGCATGAAGTGCTCTGTCCATTACATGACAAAAACGCCCATACAACTCCAGGGCCAACCCGGCCCGGATATTGCTATGAGCGCAGTCTCCCTGCTGGCAATAACTTAACAGCGATCAAGAAAATTCATCACAGGAAGGAGTCGGAGGCACGCCCTCATCGCCTTCAACACCAGTAATCATAACCGATAGGGCTGTGGACAGATCTATTTCGTAAGGCGCCTTTAACGTCTGTCCATCCGCATTCTTCAACACCCGAATCCGGGGCCGCTGCGGGATACGTGAATCGATGGATGCAACGACTCCGACTTCCCCCGTACTCAGCGTCACAGATAGACCTACGGGATAAATGGCCACACAGTCACGGAATTTCTCCAGCATACGCTGTTCATACAACGAGCCAGATCCAGTATATAATACCTCCACTGCCTGATGAGGGAGCAATGCCTTACGGTATACGCGATTACTCGTCATCGCGTCATACGAGTCAGCCAGTGCAATCCACTTGGCATACTCATGAATTTCAGGACCCTTGAGGCCAAACGGATAGCCACTACCGTCGATTCGCTCATGATGCTGCAGGGCACAATGTGCTGCCAGCAGCGGTATGCCAGGTTCATCTTTTAAAATACGATGTCCATATGTAGTATGCTGCTGAATGATTTTAAATTCCTCATCCGTCAATTTCGCCGGTTTATGCAAAACATCTGGATCAATCTGTGTCTTTCCTATATCATGCAGCAAGGCACCCAGTCCAATTTCCATCAGCTTCTGTCTGGAATACCCTGAGGCGACACCCAAAACCAGTGTGTACACACATACGTTCAAGGAGTGGTTGTACAGATCAAGATCACTGGAGTTCATATCCATCAGCATGATCATTGCTTCCTTTTGACCGCCGATGTCCTCCAAAATGGTATTCATCAGACCACTCAGCGCTTTGCCAAAATGCGGAATCCGGCTTTTGGTCTTCAAACCTGACATACTCTGAAACTGCTGCTTGATTTCTACCAGTGCCCTGCGCCTCGTTTCCTCCTGAAGCATATCGGGAACGATGATATCCTCTGTCGCTGCTTCCTTAATATATACGTAACCTACGCCGAGGTCTTTTAGACGTCCAATCAACCGCTCGGTCAGTTCCACATCTTCACTAAGCAGAACCAAACCCTCTTCGCTATAAATCCGTTTCCCCAGCTTCATGCCAGGCTGCAATAGGTTTATATGTACTAAACGCACAGCCTATCCTCTCCCGCTCCGTAGATGTAATTTCCACTAGCCGCCGCTTCAGCAGAAGGCAAGTACTCGTTAATTTCTTTCATGCCAGCGGGATCGCAGGCTATCATCCAACGCCCCTGGTCTTTTTAATTCGATCTCCAGCAGATCCCGTATAAATTCTGGAAGTCGATATGCGATCTCGGTACCCCGGGCTAACGAAGGATATCCCACATTGAATGTAAACATGTCTAGTGTTCCGACCACATATTCCTGTTCATCACCCATAGGCTTACCATCGACATATAATGCATTGATCCTTTGAAATGGGGGACCCGCAGGATCATACTCCACCTCAATACCATCCACACACAGCGTACCAAGTATCTTCCCGCGAAATCCAAATCCGATGATGGGCTTGTCCGCATACTCCTGAAGCAAAGACTGCTCCAGCGCTTCACGAATCTCTCTGCCTTTCAGCCTTATTGTACAAGCATTGATCGGAGAAGGACATAGTGAATGCAGCATTCCCTTGCTGATGTCCCCTTGTGGAAGTTCACCCAGGAGTTGGCCAGCGTTAACCAGTGACAGCTCCGCTCCCGTGAAATGCCTTACTGCCTGCGCAAGCAGCGAAGCGAATGGTGATTCCTTCTCATATTTTATCGGAAGAGTTCGGTCAATCATTACAGCTGTCTGTCCAAGAGCTCTCTCTGCCTCCGCGCGATGTGCGGCGATAGCTAGTGCAACCTTCTCATCCAGCATCTGATCCTTCAATGGAAAACAGCCACTACTAATCAGTCTAGGCTTGTTCGCACCGCTATCCCGTTCAAGTACGACTTTACCAAGCCACTGACCGAATTTTCCGGCTGCTCCCAGCACCGCATTCCCAATGACCAGAGGTTCCTCGAGCACATGGTGTGTGTGTCCGCCAAGAATAACGTCAATGCCCTCAATCTGCTCCGCGAGTTTTCGATCTGTTGATAGACCCAGATGGGAGAGTATGATGACGATATCCACATTAGGGCGCAACGCTTCAACTTGCTCACGTAGTGTTTCCACCGGGTCAAGCAGCTTCCATCCCAGCAAGTCGTAAAAAGCAGTAAACGGTGCAGTAGCTCCGAGCAAACCTATCCGAAATGGACCTTTGTCCACAATAAGGGATGAGTTCATCCATACTGGAGGCAGACCGCTGGCCTCTTCCACAACATTTCCGCACACGACAGGACATAATAACCCCGAATAGGACTGTGCCAGCTGCTCCGGTGTAAACGTCAGTCCCTCGTTATTGCCAATCGTTATGGCATCATACCCCGTCAAATTAATCACATCGACGTTGGCTCCCCCAAGTGTCCCCTCTGTCTCTACGGCCATACGATCCATATGATCTCCGATATCCAGAACTAGAACATTTTCGCTCCGTTCTCTCTCTTGTTCAATCATGGCGGCGATAGAGCTCATGGAACCAAAATGACTATGGATGTCATTGGTGTGCAGAATGGTTAACGTTTGTTTTTCCTTGGTGCTCATCACACCGCCTCCTCTCAGTCCTTGCCTAACGTACATTCCTCTAATAGATAAGCATAACATTTTCCGCGTCGTTATGATATATTGAAAGGGTTTAGAGATAAAAAAGAGGTGACGCATAAGCATGATATTAACCATACAACTGTTTGCAGGTATTGCTGAACGTCTGGGCACGTCCCTGCTTGAATATGAATATACGGAAAGTCCTTTGACTGCAGCTCTTCTCAAAGAAAGCCTGGCACTCGCCTATCCAGAGGCCGCATCACAGATTCGAACGTCCTTTCTGGCGGTAAACCAGCAGTACGCTCCAGCCAATACAATGATTAAGCCCGAAGATGAACTTGCCTTAATTCCCCCCGTTTCAGGAGGTGACGGTACTGAAGGGTCCGAGGATGATCATAGGTCTTCACTCTCCGAACATCGTACTCCGGACGGTATGTTTATGATTACGAAGTCCCCCTTGTCTGTGGAAGCAACAACAGCTCTGGTTATTACCGCAAACCACGGGGCAGCACTGACTTTTGTGGGTACTACTCGTGAAATGACCGGGGAACAACGAACGGTCCATCTGGAATATGAAGCTTATGTACCGATGGCGCTTTCTCAGATGGCTAACATCGGAAGTGAAATCTCCGAGCGCTGGCCAGGTGTCAGATGTGCAATCAGCCACCGGATCGGTCAGGTTGACGTTGCCGAGATTAGTGTCATTATTGCCGTCTCCTCGCCTCACCGCAGTGATTGTTATGACGCCAGTCGCTACGCTATCGAGAGACTGAAACAAACGGTCCCGATCTGGAAAAAGGAAATATGGGACGATGGTTCCGAGTGGAAGGGGCATCAACTGGGACCCTGGAACCCCTTGGACAATTTATAAATAGTCATCCCACCTCTTGCAAGGCTAATTAAATTAGTAAATAAGTCGTTGTCAACCCATTTTTTTCTTGTTATTATAAGCATATATGTCGATATAAGTCGAGGAAAAGGTGGTTTATACGTGAGAGTGCATGTTACTGATCTTAAACCTGGTGATCTGTTAAAAAATGATGTATACAACAGTTCAGGTCTCCACATGCTGATGAAAGGTTCCTTACTCAGCGAAGACGATATTACCAAATTGCTGCAACATGGAATCGATTACGCAGATGTAGAACATACAACATCCAACCTACACTCTGATACGCAAACCATGCCTTCCGATCAGACCCGTCTGTTAACTACCTTGTTTGACGATACGATCAAAGGTACCGAATCTCTGTTTCAGCAAGCGATGGAGAAAGGGTTTATTGACGAAGCTCAGGTCGATGAAATTCTGATTAACCTGACAACTCAACTGGAGAAACAGAAGGATGTCGTTTCCCTTCTACTTATGCTTGACGGCGATAATGATTATACCTACAACCATTCATTGCAAGTGGGAATGCTCGCGTTTTATATTGCTGGCTGGATGGGCTACAATCCTGAAGAATGCCTGACAGTAGCAAAAGCAGGTTATCTGCATGATATTGGAAAATCCAAAATTTCTCCTGAAATGCTACATAAACCGGGAAAACTAACCCCGGAAGAATTCGAAGAAATGAAGAAACATACGTTATACGGATATGAGATTGTTAAAGAGTCCACGCAGGATGAGATTTTGGCTACGGTCGCCCTTCAGCATCATGAGCGGGAAGACGGAAGCGGCTATCCTCATGGACTGAAAGGGAACGATATTCATCCGTATGCCCGTATTACGGCCGTAGCTGACGTGTACAGCGCCATGACGACCAACCGGGTATATCAGACCAAGCAGGAGTTAATCTCCGTGCTGTGCGAGCTGTACAGCCTGAGCTTTGGCCAACTAAATGGAGAAGCTACCCAGGAGCTTATCAAACATATGCTGCCTAATTTTATAGGCAAAAGGGTACTGCTCACCTCGGGGGAAACGGGCATCATCGTCATGAATAACCCTGCAGACTATTTCCGTCCGCTTGTTCAGACATCCACAGCCTTTATTGATTTAGCGAAAGAAAGAGATATCGCCATCGTCGAAATTTATATTCAATAGCTCTATGGTTTCGTAGCATCACCTAGAAAAATGAATGATTACGAAGAATTACACTACAGGAACTTATTTTATAAAAAGTAAAAAGGGAAACCGAATTTTCGGTTTCCCTTTTGCTTTATTCAGGTTTGATACGCATATTACACGCAGAATGCTTTAGTGATGATAACCAACAGAATGAACAATACCAAGATTGCGCCTACCGATGTGAATGGGTTGTATCCACCTACGCCGCCAACATTGCCACCACAACCATATCCTACTTCGCTCATGTGATTGCCTCCTCTTTATCAGGTATACCCTAACATATGATCTTGCAGGGTAAGCGAACCGGGCGAAATGGCAATATTCGATAAATGGTTTTTCGCCTGCTTCAATACGAATCATCGTATTCAGCACGCTGGCCCTTATTGTTTTCCCGAATCGGAGGAGACCTGAATTCCTTTTTCCTTGCGATACATAATAACCAGCAGTCTCCAGAAGTCGTAACTGCCTGTATCCGTCAGGATATAAGAACGATAGTAATGATACGCGTCAGCTGCCCAAGGCGGACAGGGCATATTGGATAGATTCTTCTGCTGCGCGATCCAGGACGCCTGAGCTTCCAGTGTCTTTTCCATCGCTTCAAAAGCTTTCTTCTCTTCACTTGTCATCGACAGAGCCTCCTGCTCTTCAGATGTGGAACCGAATTCCGATTGCAGATATGTTTCCGGCTCAACCACTCCATCCACACTGGCTGTATACCCGTAAGAAGGGGTACTTGTTTTACGAATTTCGTAATGGACATGGGGTCCTGTACTCTGACCCGTACTCCCTTGGTTGCCCAAGAGTTGACCACGCTTCACCCGCTGACCTACGCTAACCGCAATTTGCGACAGATGGGCGTAACAATGCAGACACCCACGATGATCCTGTACAGCAACGGTAAGCCCATAACCGCCGAATCCGGAGCCCGTAGCTCCTTCAGCAGCAAACCGTACGGTCCCTTCCATAAAGGCGTATACAGGGCCATTCCAAGGTTCTGTGACGAGGTCAATTCCCCGATGGAAGGTCTGTCCACCATGAATTGGATGGATGCGATAACCAAACGAACTTGTAATGCGATATCCTACAAAAGGATTGAAGCTCATAGATTCACCATCCTTTTCTATCAATAGATGCAGCAATCTATGAAATCGCTTGTGCTGTTGAACCTATTTTATGCGAATAACAGCAATTCACCATCCGGTTTTCTGCCATACAAGTCGTTTTTTCATATCAATCGGATTATTTTCATGTATAAAAAAATAAGGACCGGAGGAAATCCCCCGGTCCTTATGCATGCAGCAATTAACCAATGCTGCCTTCCATTTCGAATTTGATCAATCTGTTCATTTCTACCGCATATTCCATTGGCAATTCCTTAGTAAACGGCTCAATGAAGCCCATGATGATCATTTGTGTTGCTTCAGCTTCGGTCAGACCACGGCTCATCAGATAGAAGAGTTGGTCCTCAGATACTTTCGATACCGTAGCTTCATGCTCCAGCATAATGTTGTCATTCATGATTTCATTGTAAGGAATTGTATCCGATGTGGACTCATTATCCAGGATGAGCGTATCACATTTGATATTGGACTTGGCACCTTCTGCTTGACGACCAAAGGAAGCCAGACCACGGTATGTTACTTTACCACCATGCTTACTGATGGACTTGGATACAATTGTAGAAGTCGTGTCCGGAGCCAAGTGGATCATTTTCGCACCTGCATCCTGATGCTGATTTTTTCCAGCTACAGCGATGGAAAGTACGGAACCTTTTGCTCCACGGCCTTTCAGTACAACGGCTGGATATTTCATTGTCAGTTTGGATCCGATGTTACCATCAACCCATTCCATTGTTGCGTTCTCTTCAGCAACTGCACGTTTGGTTACCAGGTTGTAGATGTTTGGTGCCCAGTTTTGAATCGTAGTGTAACGAACACGGGCATTTTTCTTACAGATGATCTCAACCACGGCACTGTGGAGTGAGTTCGTGCTGTAAATTGGAGCTGTACAGCCTTCAACATAGTGAACGAAGCTGTCTTCGTCAGCAATGATAAGCGTACGCTCGAATTGTCCCATATTCTCAGAGTTAATCCGGAAATAAGCTTGCAGAGGCACTTCACATTTAACGCCCTTAGGCACGTAGATGAAGCTTCCTCCAGACCATACGGCACTGTTCAGCGCTGCAAATTTGTTGTCCGCTGGCGGAATTACTGTAGCGAAGTATTCACGAAGGATTTCCGGGTGCTCTCTAAGAGCCGTATCGGTATCCATGAAGATTACGCCTTGGTCTTCTAGTTCTTTTTGCATGTTGTGGTATACAACCTCAGATTCGTACTGAGCGGATACACCTGCAAGGAACTTTTGTTCTGCTTCAGGAATACCCAGTTTATCAAAGGTTTCCTTGATTTCGGAAGGAACCTCTTCCCATGTTTTACCTTGTTTTTCAGAAGGACGAACATAGTACTGGATATCGTTGAAATCCAGCTCATCGAGATCTCCGCCCCATTTTGGCATTGGCATTTTCTCGAACTGTTTCAGAGCTTTCAAGCGGAACTCGAGCATCCACTCCGGTTCGTTTTTAATCCGGGAAATTTCGGTAACGACTTCTGCAGTCAGACCTTTACCGGTTTGAAAGATGGATTTGTGCTCATCGCGAAAACCATATTTATACTCTTCCATTTCTGGTGCTTTTTTAGCCATCTTGCTCTACCTCCCTATCGTTATTGTACATTGTCCTCTTCGTCAATCCCTTTGCGTAATGCATTCCAGGCCAGAGTGGCACATTTGATGCGTGCAGGGAACTTGTTCACACCGGATAGGGCTTCGAGATCTTCATAATCGTCGAAATCGACTTCTTCCCCTTTCATCAGTGAGGAAAAACGGTCAGCCAGATCGAGTGCCTGTTCCATCGATTTGCCTTTGACAGCATCGGTCATCATGGATGCCGACGACATGCTGATGGAACAGCCTTCTCCCGTATACTTGGCTTCCTGGACGATTCCGTCTTTCAGTAAAAGCTGCAATGAAATCCGGTCGCCGCACGTAGGATTGTTCAAATTCACCGTGACAGCGTCATTATCAAATGTTCCGCGATTACGCGGGTTTTTGTAGTGGTCCATTATGACACGCCGGTACAGATCATCAAGTTGCATCGCCAAAATACTCCTTTGTCTGAATTAAGGCGCTGACAAGCCGGTCCACATCTTGTTCATTGTTATATAGATAGAAGCTGGCACGAGCTGTTGAGCTGACTTGCAGCCAGCGCATAAGCGGCTGGCAGCAGTGGTGTCCAGCACGAATAGCTACACCACTCGCATCCAGTACAGTTGCCACATCATGTGGATGTACATCCCCCAGGTTGAAGGTGACCACACCAACATGACGCTTCGCTGGGCCATAGATGGTCAGCCCTTCAATCTCTGCCATACGCTCTGTTGCATAAGCTGCCAATACACTTTCATGATGGGCAATCTCATCCATGCCAATCTGCTCCAGAAAATCGATGGCTGCACCCAAACCTACCGCACCTGCGATAATAGGGGTTCCGCCTTCGAATTTCCACGGAAGCTCTTTCCAATTGGATTCGTAGAGACCAACATCATCAATCATTTCACCGCCGAACTCAACCGGTTCCATGGACTCCAGCAGCGCCTTTTTGCCGTAAAGTGCACCGATTCCGGTTGGTCCGCACATTTTGTGACCAGACAGTGCATAGAAATCACAGTCGAGATCCTGTACGTCCACCTTCATATGCGGAGTGCTCTGTGCGCCATCAACAACGATGACAGCGCCATTGCGGTGTGCAATTTCAGCAATTTGTTTTACCGGATGAATGACACCCATGACATTGGATACATATGCGATTGCTACAATTTTTGTTTTGTTCGTAATCGTCTTTTCCACATCTGCCAAATCGATATTGCCATCCGGCTGAAGCGGAATGTATTTCAATGTTGCACCTGTCTCCTTGGCAACCTGCTGCCAAGGAATCAGGTTACTGTGATGTTCCATCGGTGTGATAACGATCTCGTCGCCTTCTTTGCAGACAGACCGACCGTAGGACGAAGCCACCAAATTGAGTGCTGTTGTGGTCCCACGGGTGAAAATGATCTCCTGTGTACGCCGTGCATTGATAAACTTGGCAACCTTCTCGCGTGCACCTTCATAGGCATCCGTAGCCCGGCTTCCAAGTGTATGCACACCGCGATGCACATTGGAGTTCTCAAATTCATAATAATGCTTAATCGCATTGATAACGGACAGCGGCTTCTGGGAAGTCGCTGCGTTATCTAAATATACGAGCGGGTGTCCGTTAATTTCCTGGTGGAGGATCGGGAACTGCTCGCGGATGGACGGGTTCATTGTCCCAATTTCCGTTCAATAAGAGACTGCAATTGGGTACGCAGTGCTTCCAGAGGAATATCCGCCACCACCGGAGCCAGGAAGCCGTAGATAATCAGACGTTCAGCATCCGTACGGTTAATCCCGCGAGACATCAAGTAATGGATCTGTTCAGCATTGACTTGACCTACGGAAGCCGCGTGACCTGCTGTAACATCGTCCTCGTCGATCAGAAGGATTGGGTTGGCATCTCCGCGTGCTTTCGGGCTCAGCATCAGTACTTTCTCTGTTTGCTGACCGTCCGCTTTGGTTGCACCTTTCTCAATCTTCGTGATTCCGTTGATGATGGCAGAAGCTTCTTCACGCATAACTGCGCGAGTAATCATCTGGCTCGGCGTGTTTTTACCGAAGTGACGAGCTTCTGTAGTGTAGTTGATTTTTTGGGATCCGGAACCAACAGCGATGACTTTTGAATCCGAGCTGGAGCCATTGCCTTTCAGCACGGACATCGTGTTGCTGGCTGTATCGCCGTTGTTCATTTCACCAACGATCCACTCGATTGTTCCATCGTTCTCGACCACTGCACGGCGGAAGGAAACATCAGTAACATTCGTAGACAGCTGATGAACAGACGCGAAACGTACTTTTGCACCGGATTTTACGAAGACTTCCACGACACCGTTATGGAAAACAGGTGCGGACAGTTCGCCGGAAACATAGTTGTCAACGTAAGTTACAGAGCTGTTCGCTTCAGCAACAACGAGGACATGAGGTGCAAATGTAGCAGTTGCATCATCTGTGAGCAAAACAGCTTGAAGCGGTACTTCAATTTCCACATTTTTAGGAACATACAGGAATACTCCACCGTTCCAGAGAGCCGCATGCAGAGCAGCAAGGGAATGCTCATCTGCCTTCACAGCTGTGTTTAGGTAAGGTTTTACCAGATCAGCATGTTCGCGAACCGCAGTAGCCAGATCCGTGAAAATAACGCCTTTGGCTGCCAGATCAGCAGATACCTTAGAGTATACTGTACCGGAATTGCGCTGGATAACCAGACTGCCTTCAGCTTGATCCTGAACGAGATCTTTAATTGAAGCAGGTACTTCTTCCAGAGAAGAAATAGCTTCACTTGCTTTATATGTGCCATATTCGCTGACATTCCAGCGTTCGATTTTTTGTTTTTCCAGTTTCGGAAGCGCAAGACCACTTGCAAGCTTAAGGGCTTCAAGCCGCTGCTCGGTCAACCAGCCGGGTTCGTTGTTACTTTCCGACAGGGCGCGAAGCGCTTCAGATTCAACCGGAAGAATTGTTTGTGTAGTCATTGATTATCCTCCTCCGTTTTGTCTTTACGCTTCTTGGCCTACAGTTTCATCCGTGATTCCCAGCTCTTCCTTAACCCAGTCATATCCTTCTGCTTCCAGACGGTGAGCCAGTTCAGGTCCGCCGGATTTCACGATACGACCTTGCATCATAACGTGCACATAATCAGGTGTGATGTAGTTCAACAAACGCTGATAGTGAGTGATGATAAGGAATCCACGCTCTTCGCTCTTCATTGCATTTACACCATTTGCTACAATTTTCAGAGCGTCGATATCCAGACCGGAGTCGATCTCATCAAGAACTACGATTTTTGGATCAAGCAGCATCATTTGCAGAATCTCGTTACGTTTTTTCTCACCACCGGAGAAACCTTCGTTCAGGTAACGGTGTGCAAACTCTGGATTCATGTCGAGTTCTTTCATTTTTCCTTCCATTTGACGAATGAACTTGATCAAGGAGATCTCGTTACCTTCGCCGCGGCGTGCGTTAATTGCACTGCGCAGGAAGTCGGAGTTCGTTACGCCTGCGATTTCACTCGGATATTGCATAGCCAGGAATAGACCTGCACGCGCACGCTCATCTACTGCCATGTCCAGTACATCTTCACCATCAAGGGTTACTGTACCGTCAGTTACTTCATATTTAGGGTGACCCATCAGAGCCGATGCCAATGTGGATTTACCTGTTCCGTTCGGACCCATGATTGCGTGGATTTCTCCACCTTTCATTTCCAGGTTAATGCCTTTCAGGATTTCTTTACCTTCGATCGTCGCTTTCAGACCTTCAATGACGAAATTCGTAGCCATGTGTATTGTTTCCCTCCATTGATTAAATTGATGTTTGCTGTCGAAAACGAAAAAGCGCCTATTAAATATCTGAACAGGGCTTCCCCTGAATTTCTACAAGTACCGCAATTTCCAAAGCAATAATCACTTTAGAATAATTCTAAACTGATTCTCATTGATTATCAAGTCATTTCCGAGAACACTTGTCATCTCAGGAAACATGATTCTACCTGATTCTATAATAAAAGCGGGTTTGAATCAAATGAGAAACCGTTATTTCTTCCAACTCACAGTGAGAAAAATCACTGTAATTCATTATTTCATTCCGTGTTAGTCAGCCAAAAAGGGCTTATCCATAATCTGGACAAGCCCTTCCTTATTTCATTTTATATTTTGAGCATATCGTTAATCTTCTGTACCTGTTCGGCAAAATCCGCAACATCCACTACCGGCGTCATTTCGCGCGGCACCGGACCATTCGGAATGGAAATCCAGGAACGGCACCCATTATATTCGGGCAGCACCGGTATTTCCATCGGTTCATTCAAACGGTACACACGGAGTATCAATACATGTAACGGATCTTTCCGTTTCCACTTCAAGCGGTCTTCGGCAAAATCCGATGTCCATATATGAAAGTCATGAAGTCGATCCAGCATCTCCTGATCTCTGATCTCCAAATCCTGTATCACTTCGGCATATGCAGTGATGCGGATTGTCGAAGCTTCGGGCACCCATTCGGCCAATGATTCTTCAACATACGAATGATCTGAGGACTTAATCAGTTCTTTACGCTGATGTTCATAAGTCGGATACAGATAAAATGCTGGACTTTTCAGCTCAAAATGTCTGGTTTCCTCCACAATACCGCCTTTGCGCATCACCAGAATCTGGTGACCGTTTTCCAGCGCTTTAATTGCGGAAGCCCACTCTTTTAATGCCGGTATCGTTGTGCCTAACATGCGGATCTCCTCCCGAAATCTGTCTTGTCAGCAGTATAGACGCTTTGTCTGTTCCTGACAACAGCTTAAGATCAAGGGTTTGGGAAGTGCTCCTTTATAGAAGACATTAACTTTATTACACGGCTCTATGTTGTGGCTTAACCCAAGAAGGAACGCAGCATCCACATGTGTTTCTCCAGATCGGCTTTGAAACCGGTCAGCATGTCGGATGTCGGTTGGTCTTCTGCAGCTTCTGCTACTTCGATACCTTCCTGGTACTCATTGGACAGCGTAGCAAAGTCCTCGATCAGGTTTTGCACCATTGTTTTTGCATCTTCGCCACCTGCAGCTTCCTGGATGGAAGAGAGCTCCAGGTACTCTTTCATGGTAGCTGCAGGGCTGCCTTTAAGGGTAAGAATACGCTCAGCGATTTCATCCATTTGTACAGTAACTTCATTATAGAACTCTTCAAATTTCACATGCAGCGTGAAAAAGTTTGGTCCTTTTACATACCAGTGATAGTTATGAATTTTGACATACAGGACGTTCAGGTTAGCAACCTGACGATTAAGTACTTGTTCAACTGATTTTGCTTGATCTGTTTTGTTTTTTGTAGCCATGTGAATCCCATCCTTTATTATAAAATTAGTCTATTATGTAGAGTTGACAGATGAATCTGCCTTACATAACAGAGAGTTAAACAATTCGTCACCGCTGCATAGCGGCTGGCCTTGTAGGCGGTAATTTGTGAACCGTCCGGCCTATTTGTTTTTACCCTGGCACACTGGCTTCGAAACAAGTCCAATAGGGCTGGCCTTAAAAAAAGGGTACAAAAAACGGGTTAATTCCGATATACTGACTTATACCAAGCAAAGAAGTGGGTTTTCCTGTTTCTTCATATATATGGAGGTGGCATCCTTGTCTCAATATCACCCGTTAACCCCCCAAGAAGCAATCGAACTGGCCAAAACCTTACCGGGTCCATTTACGGCAGATGCAAATCTGGAATGCCGTGAGATCGGAGACGGTAATCTGAATTTGGTTTTCCATATCACGGATCAGAACTCCGATAAAAGTATCATTATCAAACAGGCCCTTCCTTATGCGAAAGTCGTTGGCGAATCTTGGCCTCTGTCCCTGGTTCGTGCCCGGATTGAACGCGAAATTCTCCAGGAAGAGTATCGTCTCTGCCCGGGGATGGTACCAGAAGTGTACCACTATGATGATGATCTCGCGTTGACGGTTATGGAAGATCTCAGTGATCATGTAATTATGCGCAAAGGCCTCATTGAAGGTGTCACATACCCTCTCTTCGCACAGCATATTGGAGAATTCATGGCAAGAACGCTTTTCTTCACATCCGATCTCGGTATGAATCAACAGTTGAAGAAGGAAAAGCAGGGTCGATTCGTGAATCCCGATCAGTGTAAAATCACGGAAGATCTGATCTTTGACGAACCATACCGGATCGCTGAGAAAAACAATTATGAACCTTCCATCGAGGACGAGGCTGAAGCCCTTCGCACAGACGGAGCATTGCATCTGGAAGTGGCCTTGCTTCGGGAAAAATTCCTCACACATGGACAAGCTCTGCTTCATGGTGACCTTCATACGGGAAGTATTTTTGTCACACCAGAATCGACCAAAGTTATTGATCCCGAGTTTGCCTACTATGGTCCGATGGGATTCGACGTGGGTGCTGTACTCGCCAACCTGCTTTTGAACTATGCTTCTCTGCCAGGCTGGATTCAGGATGAAAATGCACTGCGTGACCGCGAAACGCTGTTGCTTGATATGGTTCGTGATGTATGGAATGAATTTGAGACCCGCTTCCGTGCATTATGGGAATCTGATCTCGTTGATCCAATGGCGAAAGCCCCGGGATATCGAGACCTTTATGTACAACAATTGTTCAGAGATTCCATTGGCTTCGCGGGTGCGAAAATGGTACGCCGCATTGTCGGCCTTGCCCACGTGGCAGATATTGATACAATTCAGGATGCTACAGAACGTGAACATGCTCAGCGCAAAGCACTTGCTATTGGTAAAACGTTAATCAAGAACAATCGCCGACTGAATACCATTGGTGAAGTGCTGGACCTTGTGTCCACAGCCATCTCCTCAATTAAAGTTTAAACTTAGGAACGGAGGAACATCCATGACAACCCCTGAACATCAGCCTCTGTCCTCCCTCAATTGGAAACAGGACAAGCTTGAAATGCTTGATCAACGCCTTCTGCCCGAAACCATTCTGATGCTTAAGCTGTACACGCCTGAAGAAGTGTGGGAAGCCATTCACTCCATGAAAGTCCGCGGTGCTCCAGCTATTGGAATCGCTGCTGCATTCGGTGTCGTATTGGGGGCTAAAGCTTACGATGGACTTTTCATTCAAGGCTGGCTTGATCATGTAAAGTCCACTTGTGCCCATCTGGCCACTTCACGCCCAACAGCGGTGAATCTGTTCTGGGCACTCGATCGAATGATGCAAAAGGCAAGTGATCTGGCTGAAGCTGGAACAAGCATTGAAGATAGCAATGCTGCACTCGAAGCAGAAGCTCTCCTGATTCAAAAAGAGGATGAAGAGGTTTGCCGGATGATCGGAGAACATGCCCTTCCACTCTTCGAAGATGGTATGGGTGTGCTTACGCACTGCAACGCTGGTGGACTTGCCACAGCCAAATACGGCACGGCAACCGCGCCAATGTATCTCGCTCAGGAACGTGGCATTCAACTTAAAGTATTTGCAGACGAAACTCGTCCTGTTCTTCAAGGCGCGCGGCTTACCGCATTTGAACTGCAGCAGGCGGGGATCGATGTTACCCTTCTGTGTGACAATATGGCAGGTATGGTGATGTCCAAAGGATGGATACAAGCCGTTATCGTTGGTACAGACCGCGTCGCGGCAAATGGTGATGTGGCGAACAAAATCGGGACATACAGCGTAGCGGTGCTTGCCAAAGCGCATAATATTCCGTTTTATGTAGCCAGCCCGCTGTCCACCATTGACTTGTCCACACCTTCCGGAGATCTCATCCCGATCGAGGAGCGTTCTGCCGAGGAAGTAACCGAAGGCTTTGGCAAACGTACAGCACCGCAAGGGGTGAAAGTATTTAACCCTGCATTTGATGTAACGCCTAATGAGTATGTAACTGCAATCATTACGGAAAAAGGTGTCGTTCGTGCTCCGTTCAAAGAAAACCTAGCAGCCTTGTTTGCCAAAGAAGAAGTATAAAATAGCATCTGACTTAGATGCTGCACATAAAAAAGGGCCCGTAAGGGGGCCCTTTTACTTTTTCTTATAAAACCATTGCAGAACTCAGTCCAGTCGCATCAGCACTGTTCCGAAGCTACCTCAGCTGCTCTCTTCATTTCATCGTACGTTGTCCCGAATCAGATCATCTTCAGCAATGCCTCTACACCTGTCATACCAACCGTTATGCCCATCGCTTCCGCTTCGGTTGTGACGGACTCCATCGGCGCGTGCAGCAGCTGATCCAGTGTTCTCACCCCAACCGCTCGAGCTGCAATAATCTTGCGATCCCCAAGCTTTTCGTTAAGTAATCCGACATCAAGTGCTCCACACATGATATATCCTTTGGATGTGTTGATTGTCAGTAACGTCGTTTTGGGTAACTTCACTTCCACCCCAACCAGCACATGCTCTCCAACTACAATCGGCTCCATGCTCACCATAATCTCACGATCCACCTCCTATTCCCGCAGGTCAGGATAATTGTATGCCCCATTCCGAGTCTCGGTGTGGACACCTGCGGAAAACAAACTAAAAGGCTTAAAAAGGTCACTTTAAATTAAAATTGGATCCTTTGTGATTCATACTAAATTTCTCTCCACATCCCATAAAATTAAAGAGATGCAGGATATGTATCTAGCCCAATAAAAACTGTATCAGCACCGTAGTGCTGCTTGTTATTTTCTGCGTCTCTAGTACTATGATTATTGCCACATTAATGATATAGTGAATTGAAGCGTATTTATCGACTGACATATCTACAAACGGGGCTGGGATGAATGAAGGAAACCTTATCCAACGGAGAAGAAGTTGGCTTTTTATTTAATGTCGACATTCTTATCAAAAGCCGCTCGAATGCCTTGGCGCTACAGTCCCTGTTGGAGCTCATGAACAAAGAGGAACAAATTGCGGACTTTCGCATTCAATCTGGCTTAGAGCTTGGCAAGATTATTGAAGCAACGATCCAGTCCAGGAAAGATTCGATCACCTCCCTTCACCACGAACGGAAAAAATCTCAATTGAGCGGACTGAAAACAGCTCCATCGAATCAATCAACAAATTCATCAAACTCGGCAAAACCACAAGACCAAAAGGAAACGGTTTCTTCTCAGAATGCAGCTGCACCAGAGTCGGCCAATTCTTCTCTGGGAAATTCCTTTGATGAATGGATTGATACCCTCATTAAGGAAAACCGGCTTACACGAATTGTGGTCAACAACAAGAACGGCAAACATCAGAGTATTCCATGCCGCATTTTGAATTTTGATCGGGATAACAGCATTGTAAGTGTCTACCATGTGGATGAAAAACAGGTCTACACCTTCCGTACGAATGAAATTGATGAGTTTTTGTAGATCCATTACGAACGCAAACCAAAAAAGCAGCTTACGTGGAAATTTCACATTATTCCCGTAAGTTGCTTTTTCCATTCTCATGTAAGCTGATTCCTGACTTCTCACGGACAATTGACCAGTTGGGTAGTCACACCCTAGTTAGGAGCGCTCTTTCCCTCGTTGCCACACATCTAAGGCAAATAACAGCCATCCAGCAATAAAAGCAACTCCACCAATAGGTGTAATGGCACCTAAAACTTTGATGCCCGTAATACTAAGTACATACAAGCTGCCGGAGAACACAATAATACCGATAAACAACAGACGCGCTGCCCATTTTAGCTTGGAGGACATCCCAAGTTGACCAGCTGTTAACCCAACAATCAACAGGGCCAGGGCATGAATCATGTGATACTGCACTCCGGTTTCATATACGGCAATCGCATCTGCGCCGATTTTTTCCTTAAGCATATGGGCACCGAACGCACCAATCGCTACAGACAGCATTGTCATCACGGCTCCAACTGTCATCCATACTCGTTGCATTTCACTTCTCTCCCCTTATGTCATGTCACACTAATGTTTATTTTAGCGAATCTCTGAGCTGTTTACCAGTTCAGTGGGATGTTATGAGCTTCCATACATATGGCGTTGAGATGTGGATCGAAAGGTTGGTCTGATGGGCATAAAGTAAAGAGAAACCTTGATTTTTATCGGTAGTTGTGGAAAAGTAAAAGGGTCTGTACTCCTGTAACCATCAGGAGAATCACCATGCTTAAATGAGGTTAATAACAATCAATAACGAGTAGGGAGGGAAATGATATTAATGGAACATCAAAATACGTATGAACAAGCCGGCAGTAATGATCCTTTTACGACCAATCCGGCAGATCCAACAGATCCCGTACTGAACAAAACGAAACATTCAGGTCCGGGTATCGCAAGTTTTGTCATTGGACTGGTAGCCCTCTTGGGTTTTATTTTGACCTTCTTCCTCGCTACCATAGCACTTAGCAGTGCCCTTGGGACGATAACACAGCCTGTGCAGGTTGAGGAAATTGCTTTGCATCCAGCTGTATTGATGGCATCCTTGTTTATCCTGGTTTGCCTTGTTCTAAATCTGGCCGGTCTTATTCTCGGAGTCATCGGTCTTGTGCTTAAAAATCGTAAAAAGGTATTTCCCATTATCGGTACAATCCTTAACGGTATCATGATCCTTACATTTGCAGGACTCATTCTGGCAGGCATTTATATGACGTAAAACAACCAGACCACACCATTTAGCCAAATTCTCGTATCCAAAGGAGATTGACATGTCAAGAATCAAGATTTTTGCAGATAGCACGAGTGATCTGAATCCAAACTGGATTAAGACTCACGATATCGGGATTATTCCGTTGTACGTTGTGTTCGGTGATGAATCGCTGAAGGATGGTGTTGAAATCACACCTGAACAGCTGTATGAGCGCGTAAGTAAAGACGGACGACTGCCCAAAACGGCTGCTCCATCCCCCGCTGATTTCATAAAGGCTTTTCAACCATACATAGAACAAGGGGACGACATCCTGTATATTAGTTTGTCTTCTGAGCTATCATCCACTTATCAAAATGCACTGCTGGCAAGTTCAGAGTTTCCCGAAGGCCGCATCTCTGTTGTGGACTCACTCAATCTTTCCTCCGGAATTGGACTGCTTGTCATGAAGGCAGTGCATGCTGCGCAGAAAGGTCAGAGCCTGAAAGAAATCACTCATTTGGTTGAAGCAGTGAAGCCCAATGTACGGACTGAATTTGTGATTGATACTTTGGAATATCTGCACAAGGGTGGACGCTGTTCAGGCATGCAAAACCTGATCGGAAGCCTTCTCAAGATTCGCCCGGTCATTCGGGTAACAGATGGCAAGATGTCACCAGCCTACAAAGTCCGTGGAAAAAGGGAAAAGGCGCTGGACCAAATGCTGCAAAATACACTCAGCGAAAAGCAGCGGATCGACACAGACCTCATCATTGTTGTACATACCATGGCTGAAGAGGATGCACTTGAGCTGCAGAAATCCCTGCAGGATCAAACTGGTGGACGAGTTGAATTAACTACAGCAGGATGTGTAATCTGCAGCCATTGCGGACCCAAAACAATAGGTATCATCTATAACACGGTTCTGTAAAAAAAGCAATAAACGTTGACGTTGGTTAAACGACGATAACCAGCGCATAAAGGGCATCCTGGCTGTACTCAGCCAAGGATGCCCTTTACATTACTCCTATATTAATAACTTTTTGTTTTCAAGTCATTCAAGCTCTTGAACGCATATCCTTGTTTCCGTGCTTCATCTATGATCGAACCCAGTGCCTCTGTGTTATCTTTGGAGACTGAATGCAGGAGAATAACAGCGCCAGGATGTAATTGTTTGAGCACCTGTTGTCGTGCATAGTCAGCTCCGCGCTGTACATTGACATCCCAGTCCTTGTAAGCCAGTGACCAGAATACATTGATGTACCCCTGAGCATGGCTCTCCGCAAGCGTACGGTTATTGAAAATACCACGCGGCGGACGCAAAAAAGTGGCTTGCTGGCCGGTTAAACGATTCACTTCCGCCTTGACCTGTTCAAGCTCTGTTTTCAGCTTTTCGTTGGATACCCGGGTCATATCCGGATGGCTCCAGGAATGGTTGCCAACAATATGTCCCTCAGCAGCCATGCGCTTTACCAATTCCGGCTGATCCTTCAGATAATGACCAGTGACGAAAAATGCGGCAGGAACTTTCTTATCACGCAGCACATCCAGAATGGCAGGTGTAAATCCATTCTCATATCCGTTATCAAACGTGAGATACAATTCTTTTTGTTTGGTATCCCCCAAAAAGATCGCTTCATTGTTTTCCAGGATCGACTTAAAACCCTCCTGGTCAATAGAGGGCAGCTGCCCGTTTTGGCTTCTCTTGAAGCCAAAGTGATATGCTCCGGTAACGGGCGATGCTTCGGTGTGCACCGGAAAAATGCTGAACGCCGATAAGGCAGTCAACAGCATATATAAAACCAGTCGCTTCATTTTCAACCGCTCCTGTTCCTGAATAATGGGTTGTCGCTTCCTATCACGAGCCCCTACAGGTAATATGCCACCGGAACAGCGAATGTATGTACCTTTTCCATGACACTTGCCATGACCGCATTAGAATCGTTTGTTGCTTTGTTCGGGTTGATGCAGCAACTCAATTAATGTTTGCGGCTTACCGCTGGAGGACAACCATTCCCTGACCGTTTCGATCGCCTTCGTTTGCCCGTCACCACGATCACGCCAGGTCAGCAGTTCGATCACCTTAATAATAAGTGCCGACATGCTGTCGTAGTCCATCTCTGAACGATCTGCCCGCATCTTATGATATAACGCCTCTTGCTCCCAATCGAGCAATATTTCTTCACCAATCGTGGGTTTCATTAAGGTGTAAGCCCTATTACACCCGGAGCATCGTACGGTACTTACCTGTTGTGCAGCAAAACTCACAAGAATGTCATGCTCACAGTCCGCACATTGAAAGCTAACCTGTATTTTCTGTATTTTTTCGTTCATATTGCTCTTCCTCCTGCTATGGGTGTACTACTTCTATACCCGAAAATGATGAAGTTCACGCTAAACCTCAGATCATTAAAGATCGTGCTATATTCTTGTAAATATGTTAAAATATATTACATATCATGAGTTGGAGAGGCGGATTTCCATGTCGAAGGAAGAGCGCAATATTACTTGGCAGCAATCGAGTTTAAGCAGGCATGCACGGGAATTACATAACGGCCATCGCAGCCGTGCGTTGTGGTTTACCGGATTATCCGGTGCTGGTAAATCCTCACTTGCATTTGCCTTGGAACAACATCTGCATGGCCGAGGCGTTCGCTGTTATGTACTTGATGGAGACAATGTGCGTCATGGGCTCAATCGCGATCTTGGTTTTACATCGGAAGATCGACAAGAGAATTTACGCCGTATTGGTGAAGTGGCCAAATTGATGGTGGACGCCGGATTACTCGTTCTTTCAGCCTTTATTTCTCCTCATGCACAGGATCGGGAAATGGTCAGACAATTATTTGAGCCTGAAGATTTTATTGAAATTTATGTGCAGTGTTCCATCGAAGAATGTGAAAGGCGCGATCCAAAAGGGTTGTACAAAAAAGCTCGCAGCGGGAATATCCCCCATTTTACAGGAATCTCAGCACCTTATGATGTTCCAGAGGATCCTTCACTGATTATTGATACGGAACAACTGTCCTTGGACGAAGCCATTCACAAGATTGTGCAGTACCTGGAATTAACAGGAGCACTTCAGCTTCCTCTCGCTCCTACTACCAGTCAGATTTAATCCGCATACGTATGGATTCAGGTTATGGACCCATTATAGACAAAAGGCACAGTGACGACCCTGTGCCTTTTTGGAGTGTGCGTGAGTATGATTTTATCCATCGATTACTGGCCTACAACACCGGCCTGCATATTCAACAACTTGCTGAAGGTTCCCACAGGGTCAGTGGATAATTGTTGGTACCCTCCCTGCTGAATTACTCGGCCGTCCTCCAGTACAATCACCCGATCCGCTGTGCGAATCGTGGACAAACGATGGGCAATTACGATTATGGTAACATGTCCTTTGAGTCGTTCAAGTGCCCCATGAATGTGCTGCTCGTTCTCACTGTCCAGCGCACTTGTGGCTTCATCCAAAATGAGTACAGACGGATTGCGCAGCATCGCTCTTGCCAGGACAAGACGCTGGCGTTCCCCTCCGGATAACCGAATCCCACGATCTCCAATCATCGTATCCAATCCGTGAGGAAGTTTGCGGACAAATGCTGCTGAGGAGGAAAACTGCAAGGCTTGCCACATCTGTTCCTCACTTGCGTTAGGGTCAACCAGTCGCAGGTTCTCACGAATGCTTGTATGGAACAGAAATGGATCCTGGGACACATATCCAATAGAACTTCTCCACGCCAATAACTGCTCCTCAGACAGTGGAACACCATCGATGAGAATTTGCCCACTTTCTGGACGGACCAGCCCCATAATGAGATCAATCAAGGTACTCTTTCCAGCACCTGATTTACCCACAATGGCTGTCATCCCTTTCGCAGGAATGGATGCACTAACATTTTCGAGCGAATAAGCTGAACTGCCCTCATAACGGTAATTAACATTTATACATTCGATGGATCGCATAAGTTCAAGCGGCTGAATCGGATGAATTTCTTTTTCGATATTCCGGTTTGAAGCTCTTGTATCTGTGGTAGAACTACTAATTTCACGACTTAAATTGGTTTCAGCCTGCAGCTTTCTGACGAGCTGAAAGGCGGGCAGCATGGAGCTAATATACTCCAGATTGGACTGAATGGATGTAAACCTAGGCCATAGCCTGGAGAAAATGAGAATGATCAGCAGTAAACTCGCCGGAGGTACAGCAAGAACACGCAGTGACAGGTAGATGAAGGCAGCAATAATAACAGCAGAGGATACGCGGTGAATGAGCTGTGTTCCACTGTTCAACTGGCTGAATTGAATGACATTTCGCTCGATGCGTTTACATATTTTTTCAAACCATCCGATATGCGACTCCTCAAGCATGTTGCTCTTGATATCCTTGATACCGTTAAAATGCTCTGTAATACCATTATAATAGTGCTGGGATAGCTCGGATGTCTGATCACCGATTTGCTTGGCCCGCTGCACGAACTTCTTGAGCACGAAGAACAACAGAAGTCCAAAGACGAGTACAATCGCAGTTAACTTCGCAGATAGCCAAAAAGCGAGCCCAATCTGAATAGCTGTAAAAATCAAGGACGCAGCCATTTGCAGGATCAGATTCGTGCCTTGACTGACTCGTGCAAGTTCTGTCGTTAATATATGGTTGAAATCGGATTTTCGTTTTTGGAGAAAAAAGGACCATTTGGCCATAATAATGGCCCGGTACGTTTCCTGTCGCAAAGTTCTTATAAATTGCTGTTGAATTCGGGTATTTCGAATCGTCTGCATACGTTGAAGCCAGGCCTGTCCGGAGAGGATAACCACGAAAATGCTCAATATCAACACTAATTGACTGTTCTCGGAAAGACGACCTAACCATTCGGACAGCCAAGATAACTGTAAACCGGTTGTACCCATCTCAAATATACCGATCAAACTTAACATCGGGACTAGCATATAGATGCCAATTCCCTCCATCAAACTAATGCAGATCATGCCTAGTAAGTTCCAATAGAGAATGGGTCCTGTTACATCACGAAGCTTGCGCATATAAAATCGAAGTTCTGAAATCATTCGTTACCCCCTTTCCGTCATCGCGTTCCTTTTCATTCGCCGCCAGAACCAGAGGAAAGGACGTAACGGAAAATACAGAAAGTGCAAAGAGCGCGGAAGCGGCATTTGTTCCACATCCCAGGTACTTGGATATAATCGTTCAATGAAGAAAAACATTTTCTGCCTGGTACTTCTCAGTGCAAACAGATAGGAGCGGTAACTACGTAAATTTGCCGGCGTGTCCAGCATATCATTCATAAATAACACACCATGTTTAGCCAGCCGTTCTCCTGCTCGTTCTTGAGAGGACATTAAGCTGCGATAATCAGCATCCAGTGGTGTGTTCATCAGCACGGATACAAGGCGAAGCGCTTGGGCACCAATAACGAGCCGCCCTTCAGCTTTCAGGCGTCTGGTTAACAGGTTTACATCTACAGGCATGCTGCGAATCATCTGATCGATGTCCATTAGCCAGCGCAGTCTGAACCAGCCATGTCGGGCGCCGTGAGTTACCAGATATGCCCATAAGTCTTCTCTTTCCAGCATGCGGATCGGGGTTTGCGTGTACGTACTGAACCGACTGCGCTGCCACAGCAACTCAAAGTCCGTTTCTTTTCCGGAATCCGGATTAAGCCGCCAGTGAATTTCCACTTGAGTCTTCTTAATAGGATGCTTGTAACAGATATGATGCTCGCGCCATTTCCAGCTCTGCACGGTTGGGCGCCGTTTTCCTTCCTTAGATACATAACCGAGCGTTTCCAAAATCTGTTCCGCAGACTCCACATCATCAAAAGGAATGAGAATGTCCAAATCCTTGGATGTTCTTAAGGATACATCTCCGTACAGATCGTGGGCGAGTGCCGGTCCTTTTAACGTAATACTCCGAATTCCCTGTTCGTTGAAAGCTCCGCAGACCTGTTCCATCGCCGCGGTCAGATGAAGCATGCGAAACGTATTCGCCGTATATTCCTGCCTTAAACTCTCTACAACAGACGCAGGAATGAAGGGAGATTCTAATGTTTTGAGTTTCATATATAGGACCGAGTACAATCTGTGATGATAGACAAGTCGTAAAAAGAGCTTCCAGTCTATTCCTTCGGTTATAGCTTTGACTGCTTCCGGAGCAAGTCCGTCCAGCTCATCTTTCATGATTGTCAAAATGAGCTTGAGCTCCTGTGGAAACCCTTTTGTATAGTCATCAAATTCAGGATTCATAGACAATTTCTCCAGTTCCCTTCTCCGGACAACGCTTGCCAAACACGCCGACAACCGTATATTGGTCCATAGTATCTGCCCCGGTTACGATAATTTTTCCACTTCGCAGCCAGGCATGAGCCATCATTTGTCCTTGCTTACTGCGCGCAGTTCCCATGTACAGCGTACTCTCTATTTTGCGGCGTTCCAGCATCTTCATTGCAGCGATCGCCATGACTAGACAGCGGCTTTCCCATAATGTGTACTTGCTCGCCAGCAAAATGGCTTTGGAAACATGTCTAATCGCTATAATCTGATTTCGATTCAATCCGTTCATCGAGGTTTCATATTGTGCTGTGCCGAGCCCAGGGGCGATTTTGGCAAAAGGTCTGGCTTTGAGGATTCGTGCCCACCCCAAATGAATGTAAGCCTCCCATACCATTAGCCTGACTTCACGGGGCAATGAACGATAAGCTTTGATTTTGCGCAGCATCGTCTTAATCCTCGTGAACAACGTCGATTAGTCCCTCACGGGACATGTGCTCAAGAAACGGAATGACTTGCGCATGACAGGTATCTACATCAATCTCGTATTCGGTAGCAAGAACATCAACCAAGTCGGCGATTGTCCGTTCCTGTGACAGCAGTTCCCAGATGCGCCCGCCAGTACTGCCTAGATTGTAGTATTTTCCACTTTGGATACTCATCATGACCTTTTCTCCGCCCATATCACTGACAAGATTGCCTTCCTTCTGCTTCACACGATCTTTCCAATCGAATTGTTTTGTACTTTTCATTGTTCTGTGTGCACTCCTTTGCGTACATGATCTGTGATCCGTTCAACCATCTCAAATGCAGTAAAATCAGAACCTGACCTCGTCAATCTACAAATTTCTATGCTCGCTGATAATCTGGAAACAGTCTCGAACAGCCACTGTGCAAGGCCTTGTCTTGCGACAAGAGTACTTCGGAAGGTATGTGTACACAGCAGATGAAGTCTTTCCAGTCCGTGAACCTGCGTCAATTGAATGGGCTTCCTTACGTCATCCGGTTTGGGATTCAGCTCGAAAATGCCGGCGAGCGGGACAGCTCTCTCATGAAAATAATGTTTAACCGGTATCGCATACTTCGTTATCTCGGCATGCACGGTGGCATAATTCTCTTCTTTCATGCCAAACCCATCCAGGCTGGGCTGCCACAGCTTCTGCTGCGGATACCCTGGAGATACAATAGCTCTTCCTCCGGCATCCCAGGTTAGTGCAACGACGTCATCGGTCAGAAGCGGATACCCGCGTGAAGCCAGAGCTGCCGATAAAGTGGATTTCCCAGCACCTGAATGACCCACAAATGCATAAGCCCAGCCATCAATAACCACAGCACTTCCGTGTAGTGGCAGAATGCCCCGCTGCATCATGATGACAGCCATGCAAGTACCGAGAATAAACAATCGGACTTTTTTTTCATCAGCGTTCTGCTTAGGGTTAACGATAATTCTGCGTCCTTGCTCAATCAGAAAGATGCCTGTGTCTTCAATTCGAAAAAAAAGGCTGCCGTCACGAGATACGAAATTTTCATTCCCCAGATTCCACGCTTCCCAAAGCGCGGTTAAATCGGCAGACTGGATATGTACGTCAATATCACCAGCATCCTGACTACTGTTCTGCACGATCTGGAGTTCTGGCATTTGAAATTGGCTTAGCCAACGCAATCCATATGCTTCATACTGCACAGGCAACAATGAATGACTCCTCCTTAGCAATGCTGAATGTAAAAAAGCCCTTATATTCATAGGAATCAAATATAAGGGCGGAGGCGAAAAGATGATGTTGTCTTTCCGCCCTTTAAGTATGATAGCTCTTCATAAAACTTAATAACTTAGGAAGTTGGATCGTAGAGGTCAGCATCGTGATCGGAGATCCAGTCGATTTGTCTGAATCCAGTTCCAGCCATAGTTTGGTTTACTTCCAACACTTCCAGTGCAGGTGCTTGCCATTCTTTCTTTTCCATTGTTGTCACCTCCTTTCAAGAGTCTACAATGCTGCCTAGTATGTAAATCTATCGTTCAAAATTTGCGGATGAAGCGATATACGATCAGGCTGTGCATCATCAAACGCATATCAGGGTGAGAAGCAAGTTCAGGCCGCGGCTGCGGAATGTTTTTAAGCGCCAATTGTATCCGGTCGGTGTTTAATATGCCGGCTACACGACTATCAGAACAAAGCGTCTGCACTTCTGAGGTAAAAGCACCCCAATCAGGGATCATCCGGTGCAGCCAATCCGCGGGCTGTATGCCGCGAACACGTTGATTGAGTCTCACCATATCAGGCAATTCAGGTGAAGTTGCACGCCGGATCAGGGAGCGATCTGTTCCCTTGCTGACATACTGTTCGATGGGCACCGACAGGCAAAACTGTATGACACGGGCATCACTGGTGGGGTCACGCTCCCATGCCCGGTAACGCAAGGAACATTTGGTAGCTACTGCTCCATTCTTGTTTGCTATGGCCAGATTGTTGAATTTCTCGGCTCTTACTTTCAGCGCATCTGCTCTAGCGCCTCCCTGAAGCATAACCAGTGATCCGAGTCTCTCCAGCACCCCGGTTCTGCTCGCAAATTCCGGATGTATAAGTTGGCTCGTCGCGACATTGGCTGCCCCCTTCGAGGCAGTATGGAAACGTTCCGGGTAGGCTTTTTGTGCGGTAATACGAGCAATCTTGGAAAATTTCATGCCTGTTCGCTGGGAATATTGCCTCATCTCCTGCAGCAAGCGGATCCATCGGCCGCGTTTCATGAGACTGGCGTAATAGTCCAGTGCAGGTCCCCAGGAAATGGTGAAATTCCCCCTGGCTCCTGTAAGGAGAACACCTGCATCCTGCTGGCTTGCCTTTTCGTAAAACCCTCGGATCCAGAATGAATTTTCGAAATACTTATAAGGCATTTCCATCATGTCCAGCCAGGTATCGATCTCACTAAAAGGACTTCTGCCCTCGAAATCAAGATAGTTCTCCGATATATTCCCGATATGATCCACTGTGGAGCGAATGAAAGGTCGTTCATCAGCGAGCAGCGTTTTGGAAGTATAATCCGTAAAATCAGACACTGGCACGTAACTGTACGCATTCAGCCTCTTCCCCTGACTGCGCAGGGAGCCAGAAGCAAAGCCAACAACAGCACCGGAATCCAGTCCACCGCTTAATGCAGCTGCTACCTGCCGATGGGTTCGTAAGCGGGCACTGACCGCCTGAGTGAACACATCACGAAATGCTTCAACGTATTCCCCATCGGATTTGAGAAGCAGCGGCTCTACTTCGTCCCAGCGATGATACTGCTTCAGTTCCACTTGGAGAGTGGCTGCTCGGAAGACCAGGGTATGAGCAGGGGGTAACTGGTTCACTCCACAATAAGCCGTCATGTGAATATCTGCCGAGCCATGCATTTCCGGGATGGCCAGAAATTCGGATAACCAGGTCTCATTCAAATCCTTGGTTACCCCTTCCAGATCAAGCAAAGGGCCAATCAGTGTGCAAAATGAGAAACGTTTGCCGTCATGCCGATAATACAACGTTCTCATGCCGGTGATATCCCTCGCTGCAAACAATGTCCGCTTGCGGACATCCCAGATTGCAAAAGCAAAGTCCCCAATCAGCTTGCTGGCTGCCTGTTCACCCCATTGCTGATAGGCTCGCAAGATCAGTTCACTGTCCGAGAGGACGGACAACTGGCTTCTGGAGATGAATAACTGATCAGCGAGCTGCTCCCGGTTATCCAAAATAGCATCCGCGGTTATCGTGAGACCACTGACCTCATCAACCAAAGGCAGCTTCTCATGGACTGACTCGGGTGTGATCCACTGAGCATGACAACTCAGGAATGCCTGGTTCCCTTTCCAAACCCCGGTTGTATCCGCCGGAATATGTCCCAGGCTCGCGTACAGGCGCCAGCTATCTTCCCAAAACGCTTCCTGACCATCGGTATGAACAATTCCCGCTATGGCACTCATGACTTTCCTCCCCGAAGTAGCTTGCGCTGGGATGCCCACGCACTGATTTGGTTACCAAATGGAATCCAGGATTTAATTCGCTGAAGCTTGCTATGAGCAGAAGCCAGCTGCTTCTTCAATCGTTCCTGCTCACTGTATCCTCGCTCCAAGCGGTTATCTGCTGCACGAAGTGCTGCTTCCAATTGTCTGATTGTGGCAAGCGCAGCTAAGGTTGGATCTGTATCGGACTCCGTACGGTGGGCTGCTCTGTGTATCTCATCTCTCGTCGTACTTATGGATGGGGATCCCTTTATGCTGTAATGTGGTTGCCATCTGCAACCCGTTGCTTCCGTAAACTGATGGCCAAGTCGTTCAATGACTTCCTGATCCGGGGCTGCTTCATAACGGACTCCTGTCCATTGTTCCGCCTCTTGCAGCTGCTCAGAGTAACCCATACGATGGAACACGTCTGCCCCCAGAACACGGCAATAGGTTTCGACTTCAGAAGTATTCAATATACTTTTCCAGTTGTTAACAGAATTTTTGTGTGCTTCTTGATGCGTGGACAAGAACGGGTCCCCGACCCCCATACTGTAGAACATGCTGGATTTCGAACTGTCTACATGAAGGCCATATTGCTCCATGCCCTCTTCATAACCAACGCCGAGAAACTCACACAACTTTTCGACTTCTTCTTTAGGCTTGGAGACCAGCTGTTCATAACGGAGCTCATATGCATTTGCATGCTTTACTGCGAAATAATCATTTAAGCGAAGCAAGCCGAGTGTAAGATCAACGGCTTTCATATTCAGATGTGGGCTTGTTAAACTGCTGACCAGATCAAACCCTTCTCCTTGGTTACGATTAACTTTCTTGTAGGAAGCAGCGATGGAGAGTGGATTACGCTGAAGGTGGATACGCTTGGACTCTGGAAAAAGTCGATCCAGCCATTCGAGCATATAATAATAACGCGGAGATTTATCGACAACGAAATCTGCTGCATTCCCCTGCAGAAATCCGTTATATATTTCAAGGGCAAAACTCCTGCATGCCTTTTCATATACATCATCTGAGACCATGGAACTATAAAATTGATGAATAATGGGGCTTCCTCCGTAAGGACGAGCATCCGCTTTCGACAGATCCACCAGATTCATCAGAAACCACATTTCCTGTGTTGCAAACATGCGGCTGTGGTTCTGCAGCATGACGGTGGATAGTGAGCTTCCACTACGAGGGACACAGAGTAAAAAGACAAGTCCGTTACCTTGAACATCTACCACCGGCATCCCCTCCTCTGTCCGAATATAATGAGCATGCAGTTGGTCATCGAATTCTCATCCTTTTTTCTGAAGAAACAGAAGATGTACAATTCCAATTCTATGATGTTTCGACATCTTTCAGATACGTTGTGTATTCATAGTTTTACTCTATGATACAAAATGTATCATGTCAATCTTTTATTTTCACTTTTTCATAATTTCCTTTTCCGTTCACTCTTTTCCCTCCACCAACAACTCAGCACTCCATACTTATTCCACTCTCCCTACGAAATATGACTGTGCACAAACATGAAAAAACTCCGAATCTGTTTCTGATAAACAGTTCCGGAGCAGCTATTTTTTTATTATCTCTTTTCAAAAAAAGGGTTGTGTTCTATTATCCACTATGCCTTAGCATTCACTCCAGAAGAAGGGGCAATGGATTCCAAAATACGGCTGTCTTCCCGATCTGCCTCAAGTGCGTCGTTCATGCCTTGCTTCACTTTAACTGTCATTAGAACGGCCATACCTGCAAGGAAGAAAAAGAGGAGGGAAAGAATGCCCCACCTGCTTGAACCCGTAATCTGGCCCACCCAGCCAAAAACAAACGGGCCGAAAATGGATGAAAATTTGCCGGTGATGTTAACAAAGCCAAAATACTCCCCTGTTCTGCCTGAAGGCATCAGGTTGCTAAATAATGAACGGGCAGTCGATTGACTGACACCTTGCACTACGCCAACGAGCCCGGCAAGCAAGTAGAAATGGATAGCTTCTGTCATGAAATATCCGAGGATGACAATACACACGTAGATGGACAGACTCAACATCAATATCTGCTTCGCCCCCCAACGCTGTGCCCATGCGCCAAGCAGCAAGGTGCATGGGAAACCGATAAATTGGGTGAGCAGCAGCGCAAGCATCAGATCGGCTGTCCCGATGCCAATACTCGTCCCATAGATCGTCGCCATTAGAATGATCGTATTGATCCCGTCATTAAAAAACCAAAAAGCCACCAGCATTCGAATCAGCTGGGGAAAACGAAGCATTTGGCGAAAGGTTTGGCGCATTCTGCGTATGCCCACCTCTGCGTATCCCTTCCACGATTCAGGCATATCCGGTGCCGCAGGACGGCGGGGAGCATGACGGAACAGCGGGATGGAGAATAACAGCCACCAGAGCGCTACGGAAATAAAGGCAAGTCGGGTACCTGCCAGTGTACTTCCCATCCCGAACCAACCAGGCTGCTGGATCATGAGCATGTTGACAGCCAGCAGTAATCCACCGCCAATGTAACCATACGCATACCCTTTGGATGAGATCATATCCCTGCGTTCCGCAGAAACGAGATCAGGCAGCATAGCATCATAGAAAGTATTCCCGCCAGCAAATCCAATGGTCGAGATCACAAGCAAGGCGGAGGCCAGCAACCAGTCCCCTTCCCCAACCGTGCTGAAGCCCAGTGTTGCAATCATTCCCGTGATAGCAAAGACGCGCAGAAAATCCCCTTTACGGCCAGACAGATCCGACAACGCTCCCAGCAGCGGGGTTAACAAGGCCACACATAACATCCCTACCGAGTGCGTATAGGCCAGGTAAGATGCGGCTGTGCCTTCATCCAGTGTTGCCGCAGCTACCGAAGCATAGAAAACCGGAAGAACGGCGGCCAGTACTGTGGTCGCGTATGCAGAATTGGCCCAGTCGTACATAATCCAAGCTTTAACGGCCCGTTTATCCAAGTAGAATCCTTCCTTTTCATGCATTCCTGAGAGAATGCCAATTCAACGCCTGTCCCTATTTTAAAGGAAGTTTGTCATACTTGTTCATCGTTTCTGTAAAAAGTTCGAGCTGCATCAGGCATTTTGAGCGGTGATCGAGATTGCAATCACGTAAATTGTATCATTTTATCTCCTCTCGCATCACATATCGTCCCCGCCGGTGAATATACTTAATTACCGACAGGCCAAACTGTGCCGCGTAATTAATGGGGGGTGCCTACATGTCAAATTCACACCAGCCTTACTCGTTCGTCGTATCCCGGGAAGATTGGTCGCTTCACCGCAAAGGGTACCAGGACCAGCAGCGCCATCAGCAAAAGGTTAAGGATGTCATTAAGCAAAATCTGCCTGATCTGATTACGGAAGAAAACATTATCATGTCCGATGGACAACAAATCATCAAGGTACCGATCCGCAGTCTGGATGAGTACCGTTTTGTGTATAACTACCAAAAGCAAAAACACGTCGGTCAAGGCGACGGTGACAGTCAGGTCGGGGATGTCATCGGTCGTGATCCTGCCTCCCAAAAACCGGGCAAAGGCGAAAAAGCCGGAGATCAGCCTGGTCATGATATCGTAGAAGCCGAAGTCAGCATTGAAGAACTGGAAGATATGCTGTTCTCTGAACTTGAGCTTCCGGATCTGAAGCAGAAAGACAAGGATCAGATTGAAACACATACCGTGGTATTCAATGATATCCGCAAAAAAGGCATGCAGTCCAACATTGACAAGAAACGAACCATTCTTGAAAACCTCCGGCGCAATGCCACAACCGGAAATCCAGGTATTCATCATATCAGTCCGGATGATCTGCGTTACAAGACATGGGAAGACAAAATTATTCCGCAGTCCAACGCCGTCATTATCGCCATGATGGATACTTCCGGGTCCATGGGTTCTTTTGAAAAGTACTGCGCTCGCAGCTTCTTCTTCTGGATGACCCGTTTTCTGCGCCGCCAATACGAGAAGGTTGAAATTGTGTTCCTGGCTCACCATACGGAAGCCAAAGAAGTGACGGAAGAGGAATTTTTCACACGCGGCGAGAGCGGAGGAACGATCTGCTCCTCTGTATATATGAAGGCTCTTGATATCATCGATCGGCGTTACCCTCCTTCCAGCTACAACATCTATCCGTTTCATTTCTCAGATGGGGATAATCTTACCTCGGATAACGAACGCTGCGTGAAACTGATTGGTGAGCTAATGAAGCGCAGCAACATGTTTGGATATGGAGAGGTCAATCAATATAACCGCAGCAGTACATTAATGTCGGCTTATCGACATATTAAGATGGATCAGTTTATGTACTATGTGATCAAAGAAAAAGGCGAAGTGTACAAAGCTTTGCGCAGCTTTTTCCAGAAACGGGAAGGAGGCAGCGTAAGATGACAGATGAAATCCGCGACCTTGAATACGCCATTGCCGAGATTATGGAAATTGCCGATGGATTCGGCCTGGATTATTATCCGATGCGTTATGAGATCTGCCCGGCAGACATCATATATACCTTCGGAGCCTACGGGATGCCAACCCGGTTCAGTCACTGGAGCTTTGGGAAAACCTTTCACAAGATGAAAATGCAGTATGATTTTGGCCTCAGTAAAATTTATGAGCTCGTCATTAACTCCAACCCTTGCTATGCCTTCCTGCTGGATGGCAATTCCCTGATTCAGAACAAGTTGATTGTGGCCCACGTGCTCGCGCACTGTGACTTCTTCAAAAACAATGCCCGTTTCTCCAAATCGAACCGCAATATGGTCGAAAGCATGGCCGCTACGGCGGACCGGATCAGCAACTACGAAATGGAGTACGGAACCGAAGCTGTTGAGTCATTTATCGATGCCGTTATCGCCATTCAAGAACATGTAGACCCTCAACTCATCAAACCACGTCATTTGGACAAACAACGTTATATGGAGATGAAAATGCGGGAGCAGCGTGGTGTGAAGACCCCACGTCCAGAAGGACGATATGACGACTTATGGTCGCTTGACGATATGCAGAAAGAGGAAGCTCCACCCGAAGGAATACAGGTTCACCACTTCCCTCCCGAGCCAGAAAAGGACATCATGTGGTTTATTCAGGAGTTCTCGGAAGTGCTGACAGATTGGCAGCGGGATATTATGAGTATGATGCGTGAAGAGATGCTCTACTTCTGGCCTCAGATGGAAACCAAGATCATGAACGAAGGCTGGGCTTCCTACTGGCATCAACGCATTATACGCGAGCTCGACCTGAGCAGTGAAGACACGATCGAATTTGCCAAATTGAATTCTTCCGTGGTGCAGCCGTCCAAACAAAGTTTGAATCCATACTACTTGGGGCTTAAAATTTTTGAAGATATTGAACACCGCTGGGATCATCCGTCCAAGGAAGAACAGGAGCGCTTTGGCCGCAAACCCGGTCAGGGCCGTGCCAAAATGTTTGAGGTTCGCGAATTCGATTCTGACACCTCTTTCATCCGAAATTACATGACGAAGCAGCTGACTGAAGATCTGGATCTCTATGTATTCGAGAAAAAAGGCCCAGACTGGAAAATCACCGACAAGTCCTGGGAAAACATACGTGATCAACTTGTATTCTCTCGTATTAACGGAGGCTCTCCGTATCTGGTCGTTCAGGACGCCGATTACCTGCGAACAGGTGAACTTGTGCTGAAGCACCAGTATGAAGGCATTGAGCTGGACCTGAAGTATATGGAGCGCACCCTCCCTTACCTGTACCGGCTCTGGGGGCGAACGGTGCATGTCGAGACACGCGTCGAGGATAAACCGATTTGGTTTACGTATGACGGCAAGAAGCACCATCGCAAATTTATGTAAGTTTCTTCTATATAAATGGAGACAAAAAAAGCGGCAAGTCCCTGACAGATGGCGGGGACTTGCCGCTTGGCATGTTTTAAGTTTACTTATCCATGAATGATCGGATTTCCCTGCAGGCGCAGTGGAACAAAGAAATCATGCTCCACTTCACTTGCTGGCAACGGGCGGCTGAAGTAGTATCCCTGGATTTCCCTGCACTCGTTCTGCATCAGGATATCCAGCTGTCCTTTGGTCTCAATGCCTTCCGCAATAACATCCATCTTCAGATTCTGTGCCATGGTGATAATCGTCGCCACAATCGCCTGGTCACTCTGATTCTCGGTGATGTCTGTAACAAACGAACGGTCGATCTTCAGCTTATGAATCGGAAAATGCTTCAGGTAACTCAGCGAGCTGTACCCTGTACCGAAATCATCCAGGCTAATCTTGACTCCGAGGGAAGTAAGCTGATTCAGTATGCCTGTTGAGACTGAAGCATCCATCATCATGCTTTCCGTAATTTCAAGTTCCAGGTAGCGGGCTTCCAGCCCTGTTTCCTCCAGAGCAAGCTTCACCTGCTCCACGAGGTTGGACTGATGAAATTGCTGGCTGGACAGGTTTACCGATACCGGAATTAATGGACCACCGCTAGCGTGCCATTGTTTCATCTGCCTGCAAGCTTCCCTCAGCGTCCAGTTCCCAATGTCATAAATGATACCCGTTTCCTCTGCAATGGGAATGAACACATTTGGTGACAAAATCCCCTTGTGTGGATGCTTCCAGCGAATCAGAGCTTCCACACCAATCATCCGGCTATCCGCCGTGCGAATCTGCGGCTGGTAATACAGGAGCAATTCATTGCGTTCGAGCGCTTTGCGCAGATATCCCTCCAGCTCAATACGCTCATACAATTCCGAATCAAGTTGTGTAGTATAGAACTGAAATCCGTTTTTGCCATTTTTCTTGACTTCATACATGGCAGTGTCCGCATGCTTCAACAGGGTATCCACTTCCGTTCCATGCTCCGGGTACATGGCAATTCCGATACTGGCTGTAACGTAAAAATCATTCTCTTTTAACCGGTACGGCAATTGGATAGCTTCAACAATTTGTTCAGCCAGGCTGGCCACACGCTCCTCATTCCCCTGTTCATTCATGACGACCAGTGTGAATTCATCACCACCCATTCGGGCCAGCATCACGTTATCCATCCCTTTAGGATCGGATGCACGGATTGCCTTAAGAATTCGGTCGCTGACCTCCCTAAGAAAAACATCTCCAATGGAATGCCCCAGCGAATCATTGATCATTTTGAAACGGTCAATATCCATCACCATCACGGCAAACGCATGATTGGATATTTCGGAAACTGCAATCGTTTCAGCCAGCACCTCATCCAGTTTACGTCTGTTCGGCAGGCCAGTAAGCGGATCATGTGTGGCCTGATGACGAATCATCTCCTGAGCCTGCTTCTCCTCGGTGATATCCTTGATTAGAATATGGCTGCCAACATCTGTACCTTCGATCAAAACAGGTACAACGCTAATGCTTAAATCCAAATGCTGTCCATCCATCCCTTTCATACTTGCCGTATAATAACGCTGTTCAAGGCTTGCACCCGATAAATCCACACTTTGAAGCTCATCGGAACTCCAGTGGATATCAATATGCTTCGATATTTCATCCAGAGAGCGATGAATGACTAATCGCTCCGGATATCCGGTAATCCGCGTAACTGCAGCATTTAATCCTTTGACAATTCCCTCATTGTTTACCGATAGAATGGCGTCTGAATGGTTCTCATAGAGCGCTTGGTACCACTGCTCATTTTCACGAATGCGCTGATCTTTCATGGACATTCGTTGATTGATATAAATGCCAAAGAGTGTCAGTCCTAGGGTAAGGAACGTACCTGCTGCAACCAGGTATGCCAGTAGCCCCGGTTCAATCTGCATCATGGAATTGACCATCTGGGCATGCGAATGCTGATGAAACTGCGCAGCGGACATCCCTGTGTAATGCATACCTGTGATTCCCAGACCCATAATGAGCCCACTGCCCAATTTGTAAACCCAAGTGAACCGTGTCCGGTGCTGGCTCAAATAAAACATAAGCCATAGGGCTGCAAAGGAGGCTCCTGCTGCGATCAGTACAGAAGCAAATACCATGTCTGCCTCGTAACTGATTGGAACGGACATGGCAGCCATACCCACATAGTGCATGCTGGTGATGCCCGCAGTCATGAGCAGACCGGCAGCAACAATCTGGCGCACATTGCCCGATTTCCGGCCTGCAATGTGTAACCCAATCCCTGATGCAGCAACTGCGAGCAGGACGGACAGGACAACTTTGTCCATGGAATAGGAGACATGCATGGGAAGAACAAAAGCCAGCATGCCCACAAAATGCATGGACCAGATGCCAAGTCCCATGGACATGGCACCGCAAGCAAGCCATACCCTTCTGGATATTCCTTTCGCCAAGCTTACCCGGCCAGCAAGGTCAAGTGCAGCATATGATGCTAGAGCAGCAATAATGTAAGATAAAACAACCAGTTCCAAGTTATACGTTCCATGTAGGTGTTCCACGCTGTCTTTCCTTTCAACCGGGAAGTATCTCGTATGAAGGCATAATGTAAAAAAGAAGGCAGTGCACTGTCCGGGTGACAGGCACTCCCTTCGTTTCATTTTGACTCGTGACCACCAGCTTGCATAGCACAGCAGCCATACATCAGAAACCCGTTAATAGTGATGTATATAGTCTAAACGTCCTAATGACGAAAATCAACACTTATTTCCAGTATTAAGGAACATGAATATACATTGTTAAACTTCAAAAAATGAAGCGATTTTGACGTGAAGATTCCTTACGGCCTCTATGTATTCCACTCTCGTTTTACATATCCAATAAGCACAGCCAGCAGCTGTGCTTACTTCGTGGACCGTTACCCTTTGACAGGTGCAGTGGTCTGCCGGACAACCAGATTGGACGGCTCCGTAATAACCGGCGGAGAATAATCCGGATTTTCAATCATCGCAATCAGATACTCAATCGACTTGATGCCGATCGAATAGATGTTTTGATTAATCGTGGTTAACCCCGGTTTAAATACCTGAGCGTAATACGTATTGTCGAAGCCAACGACTGAAATGTCTTCAGGCACGCTTAGACCGTGTTTCTCAATCTCATGAATCGCACCGAAGGCGGCCATGTCTGAAGCGCAAACGATCCCTGTTGGTTGATCCTTCAATGCCAGCAATCGCCGTGCAGCCTTGCTTCCCTCTTCAAAGGAGTAGTCACATACCTCCAGATACACGGTTGAATACGGAATACCGCACTCGCGCAATCCTTCACGGTAGCCTTCCAACCGAAGATTGGCTACGGCGGGGCCGAGTGTGCCCGAGATATAGGCAATCTTGCGATGACCCAACTCATGCAGATGCTTAACACTCATTGCAATCGCATTGGAATTATCCGTAGTAATATATCCGGCCCGTTTGCCAAACAAATCTGTATCAATAAACATGGTCGGAATCTCAGCTTGAACCAATTCCTCGATACTTTTGTTGTCTCTTCCTTCTCCGAACACAACAACGCCATCCACATTCCGGCTGCGGCAATGTTTGATAAACGAGTATCCCGGATCGTCGAACCGTGTGGACAAACGGACCAGATCATAACCGCTATTCTCTAGTGCTGTCTTGATCCCTTCCAGCAATTCCGAAACAAACGGATTGGTAAAAGGAACTGTGAGCAGCACCCCTACCGTCCATGAACGGCGTTTTACAAGTCCGCGTGCCACCACATTCGGTTGATATTTCAATAGTTCAATGGCTATATTGACTTTTTTGCGAGTTTTGTCACTTACATCGGGATAATCGTTCAGCACTTTGGAAACGGTTGCAACAGATACGCCCGCTTCTTTGGCCACATCATGGATAGAAGCCACCTGATCACCTCAACCTCTTTCAAATCCCCTGTCTCCGGCTGCAATTACTATGACATTCGGCAGGTTTGTCTACCCATTATAGCTTAAAACAGCCAGAAACGGTATCGCAGGATCTTGGGGTACTAACAGCCTATATTTGCCTGTCCAGTTTTCTCAGATCCAGTGCGAGTTTCTCCATCGTGGTTGCAAATACCGCAAGTTCCTCCGAACGTGAAGCTTGGCGTCTCGCTCCTTGAGATGTGTGCTGCGACTCTTGTTGTACACTTCCAAGCTTCCTCATAATCTGTTCGAGATTCGCCTGGATTTTTCCCTGTGCCTCACGGGAATTGGCGGCAAGCTTCCGGACTTCACTTGCAACAACTTCGAACCCCCGCCCGAATTCGCCTGCATGTGCAGCTTCGATGGCTGCATTCAGGCCGACCAGATGACTTTGCTCTGAAATTTCACGAATGAGTTCTCCCATCTTGCCAATCTGATGGATCTCATCTGTTAATGCCTCCAGCAATTCATGGGCTTGATCCTGCGAGGCAGCGGTTTCTCTCGCGACGTCCGAGATAGCCTGGGCATTCTCGTTCAATTCACAGATCATGCCCGTCAGTTGCTGGGTAATCTGCGTAACGGCCGTCAGAGTATGCTCCTGTTCTGCAGCAAGCTGGTGCAGCTTTTCCTTTTCCTTCTTCTCATAAGCTTCAAGGACAAGCTGGGCGTCGAGATTAAACATTTTGCTCAGCGCCTGAATCACACGATGCCAGGAATTAGGGATGACTTGCTGAAATATGCTTGTTGCAATATCGAGATAAACCATATATGTCCCCAGATAATAATCTTCAGATAATCCAATGCGTGAATGTACCAATCCAATCGCAATACGCTGTTCAATATAAGCCTCGTCCACTATGCCATCCGTCATGGACAGCCAGTACATTTGCTGCGTTTCTTTCAATCGTTCAATGGAAGAAAACCGTGTAATCATCTCTGCGAGTTCAGGATAACCTCCGACATGATTATAGAAGTGATCCACCACATCATGTACAACCTTCTGGAATACCGGCCTGTGGTCGGCAAGCAATTGCAGATCCGCTCTGGTGAGTCCAATATAATCGAGTTGCTTTTGTCTTGCTGCAGTAATACTCATAACTAGTTCCGTCAACTCCTTAATAACTACTAAAAAACACCAATTTGTAAAATTACTGTACCGATTATAGACTAAATGGCCTAAATTTACATATACCATTAGAACTAATTTGTCATGAATTTAACTTCTGGTGTCAGTTTTTTCGCGAGTTTCATCGACTGTTCATGCAAAAAGACTCCTTCACCTGCCGTGAAGGAGCCTCACAGCAGGCATCAGGAGCCTGATCCGGAATGGTTTTGAACCTGTTAGCGATTCAGCAGACTGCCCACATAACGCAGCAGTTCATTTGCGCTGGCTGCCGTATATCCATGTTCTTCAATTAGGCGTTTGATAACCTCGTTCATCCGTTTCAATTGTGTAGCATCTGGTGTTTTGGTTGAAGTTGTAATCTTGACGATGTCTTTCAGGTCTGCGAACAGCTTCTTTTCAATCGCTTCCCGCAGTCGATCGTGGCTGCTGTATTCAAACTTGCGCTCTTTGCGGGAGTATGCAGAAATTCGGATCAGAATCTCTTCCCGGAATGCTTTTTTCGCATTTTCGGATATTCCGATCTGCTCCTCAATCGAACGCATTAAACGCTCATCCGGATCCATCTCCTCATCGGTTAACGGATCACGGATTTTGGACCAGTTACAGAAGGCCTCGATGTTATCGAGGTAATTTTCGAACAGCGTTTTGGCAGACTCTTCAAACGAATACACAAAAGCTTTTTGCACTTCCTTTTTGGCCAGTTCATCATATTCCTTACGCGCCAGGGCAATAAAGTTCAGATAGCGCTCGCGTTCTTCTTTGGTAATGGAAGCATGCTGATCCAGACCGTCCTTGATTGCCCGCAAAATATCCAACGCGTTAATGCACTGAAGGTTTTGCTTAATCAAAGCACTGGATATCCGGTTGATGACATAACGTGGATCGATGCCGGACATGCCTTCATCCAGATACTCATTTTGCATTTCACGCAGATCGGCTTCCTTGTAACCCTCAACTTCCTCACCATCATACATCCGCATCTTTTTGACGAGGTCCATGCCTTGTTTTTTCGTTTCCTTCAGGCGGGTAAGTATGGAGAAAATGGCTGCGGTCCGCAGCGCGTGCGGTGCAATATGAACATGTTTCATGTCACTTTGCTGAATAAGCTTTCCATAAATCTTCTCTTCTTCGGAGACCTTCAGATTATATGGAATAGGCATCACAATCATCCGGGATTGCAGGGCTTCATTCTTTTTATTCGCAATAAACGATTTGTACTCCGACTCATTGGTATGAGCAACGATCATCTCATCGGCACTGATTAAGGCAAACCGGCCTGCTTTGAAATTGCCCTCCTGCGTGAGCGATAAGAGGTTCCACAGAAACTTTTCATCACATTTCAACATCTCCTGGAACTCCATCAATCCACGATTTGCCTTGTTTAGTTCTCCGTCAAAACGATACGCACGCGGGTCGGATTCGGAACCAAACTCGGTAATGGTCGAGAAGTCGATGCTGCCCGTGAGATCTGCGATATCCTGGGACTTCGGATCGGACGGACTGAATGTCCCGATTCCTATTCGGTTGTCCTCGGAGATGATAACCCGTTCTACCTTGACGCGGCTGATATCCCCGCCATATTCGGTACGAAGTCTCATCTGGCAGGATGGGCACAGGTTGCCCTCAATACGGACACCAATCTCTTTTTCCACTTCGGGACGAAGCTCCAGAGGGATTAAGTGCAGAGGTTCCTCATGCATCGGGCATCCCTCGATGGCGTAAACGGCCCCTTTTTCCGTCCGCGAGAACTGTTCAAGACCGCGCTTCAGCAATGTGACGAGCGTCGACTTCCCTCCACTTACCGGACCCATAAGGAGCAAAATCCGTTTCCGTACATCCAGACGGCGTGCTGCCGAATGGAAATATTCCTCGACCAGCTTCTCAATGGAGCGATCCAGTCCAAAAATCTCCTGTTCAAAAAACTTATACCGCTTATGCCCCCCGACTTCTTCCACGCCAAACGATTCAATCATCTGATATACTCGTGCGTGAGCCGTCATTGCCGGAGTCGGGTCCTCTCTCAGCAGAGCAATATAATCTTCAAATGTTCCATTCCAAGACAAACGGTCACTCTCTGCCCGATATTCCGCAACGCGTTCAAAAATATTCATGCTTGGTACCTCCCATGGCTCCTTTAGTGTGATTGTCAACCATTCCGAATGGTATGAAGAAATCAATAGAATTGCAGCTCCTGCTTGAATACCAATCTGCGGTCCGGATTAGTCCCGCCACCCTCTGTCCAAACGTCTTGTATTGTTGTGAAAAGTGTATTACATACCTATGCGGCAAATCGGATAAGTTGACCTCTTTTTTTCAATTCACGATCCATAATTTCGGCTTTTCCCTGTTCTATCAGACATCTTGTGCCCTCAGAAAAAAAAGCACGGTTATGATATAATGAAGGTTCTAAATTCAGGAAACCGGACAACGTCCCGCCGTGGACAACTTCTTGGGAAAGGAGGAGGAAGGATGGCAGTAAAATACGAGACCGAGTTATATTCGCCACTAAAAGCCTTTTTCGAAAAGCAGGGATTCCTGATCAAGGCTGAAGTCAGACATTGCGACCTCGTCGGAGTCAGATCCGATCAAGACGATCCCCTTATTGTGGAGATGAAAAAAACTTTCAATCTTTCGCTGCTTCTTCAGGGGATGCAGAGGCTAAAACTTAGTCCATTCGTTTATCTGGCTGTAGAGCGCAATCGGAGCAAACGCGGGGCTGTTAACCAGCGCTGGAGCGAACTCACAGCACTGTGCCACCAGCTCGGGCTTGGCCTGATTACGGTGACGTTCTATAAGACCAAGTCACCATTCATTGATGTGCTGTGTGAGCCTGCGGCATTGAACCGTACAAACCGGATTCCTTCCCGTAAAGGTGGGGTAAGGCGTCAACGATTGCTGAGGGAATTTGAAGAGCGCAGCGGGGATTATAACACGGGCGGCAGTACCCGCAGGCAGCTGGTAACCGCATACCGGGAGAAGGCGCTGCGTGTCGCCTCTGCCCTGCGAACCCAAGGTGAAGCTTCTCCTGCCGTACTCGCAAGAGAAACCGGAGTCGGATCGGCTGCAGCCATTTTGCAGAAAAATTACTATGGGTGGTTCGAACGATTGTCACGCGGTAAATACGTACTTACGATCAAAGGGGCACAAGCCCTGTCCGAGCATTCTCATATGCTGGAAGACCATGATACGTTGGAACATGATCTAATGGTGCCATGGAGTCTGGACTCCTCCGAGGATTTTATTGTGGAAGAGCTAGGAGAAATTGCGGAGGCAACTGAGCAGTATCGGGCACTCCAAGACGAAGTTTCTGACCCGTTGTCCAAAAATAAATCAACAGTTAAATAAATAAAGATAAATGTTTCAGCAATCATGATGCATACAAAAGAGCCTGTCATCTCCGAGGAGATCACAGGCTCTTGCTAAATGATTCTATATAATTGCAATTAGAAGCTTGCTGCTACTTCAGTTGCCAATTTCAGGCCAGCATCCACGATCTCTTGGGAACGATCAGGTGAAGCGTTGTGACCTTCAACGATAACGAGCTCAGGGTTTTGGATACCCCAGAAGTTCAGTACGTTTGTTACATATTTTACGGACATTTCAGCAGATGCCATTGGCTCAACGGAGTAAACGCCGCCACGTGCATTCAGCAATGCCACTTTTTTGTCGCCAACCAAACCTACAGGGCCTTCAGCTGTGTATTTGAACATTTTGCCAGCTTGGCTCAGGTAGGAAATGTAGTTTACCAGTGGTGCAGGAACAGTGAAGTTCCACAGTGGGAATGCAAATACCACTTTATCAGCTGCCAGGAATTGATCTTGCAATTGTGCTGCGAGTGCAGCAGCTTGCTGCTCTTCAGCAGTTGCTTCGATACCGTTAGCTGCTTTATATCCACCTGTAATTACAGTGTTACCGTAGTAAGGGATATCTGTATTGTAGAGATCCAACTCAGTGATGGTGTCACCTGGGTGGGATTCTTTGTATGCGCTCAAAAATGCATCGTACAATTTTACGCTGACTGCTTGATCCGCAGGACGGTCGTTTGCTTTTACAAATAGAATGTTGGACATGTTCGTTCCCCCGTTAATTAAAATATATGAGTGTTTCTCCTGAAATCGCGTTGAATACAACATATATAAAGAAAACAACAACTCATTAATACATATTATATATAAAAATGTTAGTGGATGCAATAACGTAATTACTTTGGGTTATGAACTCTTTTTATTTGTTCTTCAAAATTTCATATATTCATTCAGGAATCGCAGTTCTCACTTTCTTTTGTAGAAAGTCGCTCTCTTTATCATTCTGCTAATTGCGGGCAGTGAATTCTGAGATGGCTTCACTGATCAGGTTCATGCCCAGCAGCAGCTCGTCGCGTCCAGGATGACTAAAATTCAACCGAATGTGACGGTGATCCTGGACACCCGTTGAGCAGAGAGAACCTGGCAGAAAGGACACACCTTTGGAAAGTGCCACTTTGAGCAATGCTCCGCTATCCAGCCCCTCGGGAAGTTGAACCCACAGATACATGCCCCCTTTGGGGATGGTATATTGAACCCCTTTCCAGCCAGGCCTTTTGAGCAACTCAAGCATCAGCTTCAGTCTGATTTTGTACTCCCGGTTTAGCATGGATAGATGGTCACTCCATTTAAATGGAGACTGGGCGAGCAGCTGATATAATAACCGCTGATTCATTGGACTGGATTGCCCATCTGCAATCCGCTTGACTGAAGCCATGGCTTGTATCAAGGCAGGATGTCCTGCTGCCCAGCCCGTGCGCAGTGCAGGTGCAACCGTTTTGCTGAACGAACCAATATATAGTACATGCCCGCCTTGATCAGCAGTATCGAGCGCAAATAACGAAGGAAACCTGCGATAGAAGTCGGCCGTCTCCAGACCGTCGAAGTGGAGCTCTCCATACGAGTCATCCTCAACAAGCAAAACCCCGTATCGAGAGCACAGATCAAGCACAGCCTCTCTCCGTTCCATGGACCACAGCACGCCCGTCGGATTCGAGAAGCTTGGCGCAGCAAAAAGCAGCTTCGGTCTAAGCTGCTGCATGTGGTGCTCCAATAGATCTGGCAATATGCCGTCTGAATCGCCAAGGACAGGCACAATTTTGGCCCCTTGCATTTCCAGAACTTCAAGACAACCCGGAGAGGTAGGGTGTTCTACCAATACAGAATCCCCTGGCTCCAGCAGCAGACGCATCACCAAATCAATTGCCTGCTGGGTTCCTGTGGTTAATAAAATCTGCTCTGGCACTGTACGTATGTCTTTTCGGATATTCCAGTCCGTGTCCAGCCACTCTCTCAGAGGCCTGTAGCCTGCTGGCTCACCATACTGAAGAGCAGATGGCCCAGAACTGAATACAGATACGGCTGCTTCTTCCAGCAGCTTGAACGGAAATAATTCCTCTGCAGGTAACTCTTCAGCCAGAGAAATGAAATAATCCCGGCCAGACATTTCACGAATATCCCGGAGTGGTGAAGACAACAGCCTGTTTGTACGGGAGGCGAAGAAATATTTCATCGGTCCGTTCCCCTTTCATCAATTCCGAACTGTGCTCGCAGTCCACAGCCACTTCAACCTATTCCTGCTGAGCGCCGAATATGACGATTGGACCTGCCTCCTGATTCACATCCTGTACCTTTATAAATGAAGAATGGTTATCAGGATAGCGTCTTGGCCTGTCTCGCATATAAGGCATAGCGTTCAATAGCTTGTGCGCGACTGCTTACATCCAGCTTCACATAGATTTTGCGCAGATAGTTATCAATGGAACGTCGGCTGACGTTAATCTCACTGGCTATTTTATCATAGGTTACGCCCTGAACAATTCTTTCCATGATAAAAGTTTCGGTTTCTGTCAGTTCCACCAGAAATTCTTCTCCCGGAGAGTCAGACGGCTGAGCCCATTCAGTGCTTGTAAGCCAGGAGATCGGAATGGATACGCATCCCTCCCGCAACCCGGAAATAAGGTGAATCAGCTGGCTAGGGGAAGCCTGTTTCGACAGCATGCCGCTTGCACCAAGACCCATAAGATGACGAAACAGCTTCACATTGTCTTCATCTGTCAAAATAATAACATGACTATGCACGGATGCATTCTTCATCTGAGTAATATATGGATCTGCTTGCCCTTCAGGAAGCCGATAATCCATCAAAATGAGATCGGGTTGATGGATCTTCACCAATTCTAGTCCTTCTGTACCTGTTGAGGTCATTCCCCGTACAAGTAAATCCTGCTGCTCTTCCAAAATCAATTTGGTACCCAGCATGCTGGTGGGGTGGATATCTACGATGACCACCTGCCATACTTTTTTCATGATTGTTCCCCCTGGTTATGTATTGGACAAATACTTTTCTACTTTTTTTGCCTTGATTCTATCACCATACTTGCGACAGTCCACGTATAGAAGAAGCAAAGTCGAATAATGTCGAAATATGATGAATAAATGGATGGACAGCCATACAGCTGCTTTATTTCACCAAAACTGCATCATGACATTGCAATATATATGCCTCACTCATGCAAAATATAGTATAATTTTCCTGCATCTCTAGCTAAAAAGGTCGAAAATCCTGCCCAAAGTTCCTACTTATTGCATCTATAAGAAATTGTATCCTAGGACTTCCATCCGATGCAATCTCTTTTTATCCTATTACTTAAAGAATTTCATTTTTGCGTAATCAATAGTGGCATGTTAGAATGAGGATTGGTATTTTTTAAACTATTTATAACCAGGAGTGATGATATGAAACCTTCTGCTCAACCTTCTGACATCCATCACACCCGGAGCGCCAAAGGCAAGGCCGGATCTTCAGTCAAGCTTTTTCTGGTCATGTGGATTGTTCTCATTGCACTCGGAGTTGTGGGAACCTACTACTATAGTAACCATCTTCAGAAGCAGATGCTTAGTCAGATTCAGGCCCATAATCAGCAGCAGATTGCCGCGCTAAAAGCGGACTATGAAAATCAGCTAACAACGATATCGAAGGAAGTAGCCGACCTGCAGGGACAAGTTCAATCCTTCAATGAGCTGCTAACGTTTACTAAGGATAATGCAAGCGATAAAACGGATAACAGCAATAAATTGTACACTCAGCTGAGCGAAGTCAAAAAGCAACTGGAAACCCTCCAGAAAAAGATGGACCTGCTCAAATGATTACACCCGTAAAACAGGTTAATCGTTTTTTTATGCTTGCACTTGCTCCTTTTATTGGATTGATCATCTGTTTGCTGCTGCTTCGCCCCCCGCTTGAACCTGGGGATTTGATTCATTCCGGACTGTCAGAGGAAACGATTACTCCCCAGACCCAGGCTATACGCCAGGAGCTTGCTGGGGCCAAGGAAGCTGCCGTTCAAACTTCTTCTTCTATTAAAAGAACGACAGAGCTGTATAATCGTACGACCAGTACGATGTCTACCATCGTACAGTCGGCATCGGTACAAGCCGCACGTCCGGAAACGATATACAACCAGCGTATTTCGTCCAAGCTCGGCGTTCCCATTGAACGGGTTAACAGTGACCGGCTTACGATTGAACTCTATCGAGTGAACCCTGGCACGTATAAGGGTTACGCGATGAAAGTTAAACTGAAGGACCCTACGGCCATGAAAATGGCTTTGAGCAGTGAACCTGGAAAAGCAGAGACAACCATGCAGGCCGTTAAGCGAAATGGTGCGATCGCCGGAATCAATGCAGGCGGATTCGCAGATAGTGGTGGCAAACGATACCCGCTCAGCACAACGGTCATGGACGGTAAATATGTGAACGGCTTCCAAGCCAGTTTCAAGGATCTGTTTTTTGTAGGACTTAACGATACGGGCAAACTGGTAGGCGGCAAATTTTTTGATAAAAACTCCCTGGACCGCCTCAAACCACAGTTCGGTGCTACTTTTGTACCTGTCCTGCTTCAGAACGGCAAGAAAACAGCCATTCCTGCTAAGTGGAAGGTGTCGCCCAAGAGGGCTCCCCGTACTGTAATTGGCAATTACAAGGATGATCAGCTGCTTATTATCGTTGTGGATGGATATAACGAAAGCGGAAGCTCTGGTGCCACTCTTGAGGAGCTTCAAGGTCGATTATACAAACTGGGCGTAGTGGATGCCTACAATCTGGATGGCGGCGGCTCCTCCTCGCTAATCCTGAACAATCGGGTTGTGAACAATCCATCAGACGGCAATCTCAGACCTGTGCCTACTCACTTTTTATTTTACAAATGATCCTGTATAGGCATTCCTTTTCTTCCTTTATTGGTTATAATAGAAGAAAGTGCTAAATGTACAGGAGGTGGCAAGTGTATGTCGTTCTCATTGACATTCTGGATTATTGCAATTGTACTTGCATTGTTCATGACAGGCATTTTCACTGCATCCTACAACAACGACAAAACCAAGGGCCTTTAATGGCCAAGCCTCTCCTTGTGAGAGGCTTTTTTATTATGTTCATATACCAAGAGACAAGGCTTAAAAGAATGCTGTAATTCTTCTAAGCCTTGTCTCTCGGGGTACAGCACTGACATCGTTGAAGCTTTTCGAGATGATACAACTGACGTAGTCATCCTCTCGCATCAAGAGCTAACCACCCGTTCATGGCGAATAGGCAATGGGATATCTTGTGGAACCTGTCTGCAAACTGAACCGCCCTCCACCAATGTAACGTAGATTCGTTCATGGTCCACCGGTTCTCCGGCAATAATTTTGATTAACTGCTCCGCTGCAAGGGAACCCCATTTCCTTTTGGAATAATCAATGGTGACCAGTCTTGGTTGAACATATTTGCTCAGTTCAATGTTGTCAAAACCGATGACATCAATATCCCGGCCAATCTGCAGCTCACTTTCGGCCAAGCGATTACACAGACCAATGGCCATCTCATCATTGAGACAGAACACTGCAGCCGGTCTCGTATACTCTTGAATAATTAACTCAGCAGCCTGCTCTCCGCCACTTTTCTCAAAGTCTCCCACAATCTCGATCCATTCGACATTTGCTTCCCGCTCGGTCACTTGCCTTACCGCTTTCATCCGCTGTGCCGAGTCAAATGAACCCTCCGGACCGGTTACGACATATATCTTCGTATGTCCCTGCTCAATCAGATGTTCCATCGCCAGTGTAGCTCCTGCCTTGTTATCCAGCAGTACCTGATTGATATTCGGATGATGAAGCTCTCGGTCAAGAACGACAATTTTATGTCCCCGATCGGCATATTGCAGCAGCTCCTCGCTGGCAAACGTATGATCAAGTATAACCGCTCCATCAATCATTCGCTCCGGAAGCATCCGGTGGGACTGCTTGCCACTGCAGACAATCAAGTCATATCCCTGAGCGTTGCAAACCGTTTTCATCCCACTAAGCAAATCCCCATATACATCTCCGCTAAAGTCTGTCAGAAATACACCGAGAATTTTGGACTCCCTTTTCTTCAACGTTCGTGCGGCAGCGTTCGGTACATAGTTCAGCTCTTTGGCAATGGCCAAAATTTTGGAGCTGGTCTCATCTGTCACTTTATTGCTGCCATTCAGCGCATAAGACACGGTGGAGATCGAAACCCCCGCCTTTTTGGCGATATCCTTGATACTGACCACAATCTTCGCTCCCCTGTTATGTTGATCAGGCCCTCCGGGCAGGAGGACCTGACTTCTTGAATAGTTGGCAAACGGACTAACCCTTATCTAAATGACACTCCGGTTACAGAATCATCTTTCGATCGCTGTTACTCCAAAGTTCTTCTGCTATTTTTAGCTGTAAATCTCGATCACGTTACCTTCGGCCAGACCTTGTTCAAGGGTTGTATGTGATATACGCAGTCCCCCCTGACGATAAGGCTGCTGCAGTCTCGTCGTCTCCAGTTCCTTGCCGTTAAGCAGCACACGTTGTACCGTTTCTCCGCCAAGATGATAGACAAAAATCACTTTCTTTCCGTTATATTGGAAATCAAAGTGCAGGCCATCCAGACTTGCCGGAAGGATGGGATCGATTACGAGATCCTCTTCCTCTTGGCGAATGCCCAGTGCGTTCGAGATCAGTTGGTTCATGTAAATCCCTGGTCCGCTGGAATAGATTCTCCAGCCGCCTTTTACCTGAATATCACCGGTGCGAAGCTTATCGAACTGCTCCTGTGCATCGTAGCGGTTGTTAAATTTACCATCAGAACTGCTGAAGTAAGCATTGCTCTGACGGAGATCCGCATTAGGCACGACTTGCTGAATACCCACAGGGTTGATAATGCCAAGGCCGTTCCATACTTCCTCGGGATTACCAAGTTTCGCCATGGCTTCAATGTAGCGAATATGTGCATGCACATATTGCAGACCAACTTCACGACCGAAGTTGGACGCCTGTTCTGCACGTTTGAAATGTGTGCTTACCCCTCCATCGTATTGGGCTGGGCGGTTCATAAGCCGCACACCGTCCGGGCAGAACAATTTGTCCTTAATCAAACGATAGTGGGACGCTGCCTGTTCAGGCTCCAGAAGCTCGGCAATCATGCTGCGTGTCATCGGCAATAGACGGTACTGAATGCCAGTCTCGCTATCATCCGGATGCAGCATCCGCTTGGCTTGCTCTGGATCTTCCATATATACAAAACCAGGAATAACGTCGGTATCCAGCATATATTTGTTGAAGTCCTTTTTCACCCCTGCAGCCATGCTGCTTAATTCTGCCGCTAGTTCCGGCTTCACAGGCACAAGTGCTCTGGATAGCTGACTCAGTGTTTGATACGTAAGGGCAACGGTCCAGCTGCTGACCATATACTGTTTCAGTTGGGCATTCGCGGGTTGAAGTGTATCATCCCAGTCTCCATCACCATACGAGGAAAGGAATGTATCATGCAGGAAGTGGCTGCGGATATATTCAAGCTCTTTCTGCGCATGCTCCAGCACCGATGCTTTCTCTTCACTAAAATGGAAACCGTGTTTAACGGTGTAAGGAACCTCTTCATCCAGAATGGAGTAATCCTTGGTCGCAATCAGGTAGTCACTCAGTACTTTAAGCGGCCATACAATGATATCTCCATGGCTCTCTTCCTGCTGAATTTTGAAATAACGGTCAAACATGAACCATTGCGGCCAGTTGCCGTCATCCTCATACTGGTGCGAATACACCATTTTCAAAATATCGCGGACCTGTTCATATTTCTGCGTAGCCATAAAGTATTCGACCGGCCCCTGACATACATCCCGTGTTCCCCAAGCTGCGCCGCCATATTGCTCCAAACCGTGCGGAACGGAGTAATGGACCAGCATATTATGGGTATACCACCATGCAAGCGCATTGACCTTGAACAACTCTTCTTCATTTGGCTTCCCAGGACGCGACAGATGGAACCCGTTCATGACTTTCGCATAAAAGGCACGATAAGCATCCACTTCCTCCTCGAAGCTGCGTGTGGACAACACCACACTCTCTCCTTCAAGCAGGCCTTGAATGGTCATTGTCCATTCAGCCGTACTCCCCAGCTGCAAAGTGAAAATGGATCCGTCACCCGAATTCACACCACTCGCCAGTCGGGTCTCATCGCCTACCTTCACTCCCGCTCCGCTCACTGACATGCGATATTCCAGATTCGGGTATTCCTTGGCGCTGAGGCTGTCCGTATTCGCCTTAATGCGAAGTTCACCGTTCTGTTCGGTGACACGGGCAGGTAATTCATATTCATTCACATTCATGGTGATCTGATTGGTGATCAGGTAGCGATAAGCGATTCCTTTTTCCGATTTCACATGCAAACGTATTTCAGGAGTATCCAGTGTTGTATAGTTCGTGACAATCAGCGTGTCCTGATCCGTTTTGTAATACCAGCGCACATAGTTGAAGCCCATCTCGAAGAGAGACGGCATGGTGAGCAGATGGAAGATTCCGTCCATCTCCACGTAGATCCGCTGACCGGAGGATTTTGCAATATTCAGCGCACTGCGGGCATTGCTCATCATTTTGTTAAAGTTCGTATTGCCCACAACGATGTGTGAGTTAAAAATACCGTACATATAGGAAGTCGTCGTAATTACATTCTTCCCCAGTTTCACATTGTTTCCACTCATCAGAATATGACCGTGCGGACGCTCCACGCGCATTTCCTTTTCCTTGAGGACAATATGCTCATATGTGTCTGTGAAAAACGCCAGCAGCTCGCCATCGGCACGTTCTTCCTGTTGTCTGGTTGAGGCCGGGAAACGGGCATTCACTTCGTCTTCAGACATAGCCATAGTACGAAGCGGCTCACCAAGAGCCGGGTTCAGGGAAACTTTAGGCAAAGCATTGGCAGAGCCAGCTGCAACCGAAGCGTTCCCAGCACGTTTCGCTTCATATTCGTTCCAGGCTTGTTCCACCACATCTTTATATCCCAGTTCCTTAATGGCTGCCGCATGATTCGCCTGGAAAAGGCCGTAGAATACAAAGCGGGCTTCGCCATTCAAAACCACAGTTTCTGACTGAAGGGCAGTATACGCAAATTCATATTGATATACCTCATTCGCCAGCGACGGTTTAAGCAGGCTTTCCGGAATATTCGTTTCCTTGTAGCTTAAGCCAAAGAATTGGAATCCATCGGTTGAATACCCCGTAGCACGAGTTAAAGATCCCTGCTGCACATAAGGAAATACCCCGCCCTGGGGTTGATTTTGCCTGGATGCTACGACATAACCCCATTTGTCATCCTCGAATACGGCATGATCGATATATTGCGAAAGATAGGCTTCATTGCTTCGTACCGCTCCGGGGTCAGCTATGCCAATGTCTTGGCCGTAGATGACATCCACTTTTTCCCCGTGGCCATTAACCGTTACATCCCAGAACCAGACTCCCTGAGCTGTCGGTGCAAAAACAACCTGATAAGTCACACCTTCCGCATTTCCCACCCACACCAAGCGGTCTCCGTCCTGATGAACCTGGCTCTCGGAATGGATGCCGAGCATCGGGACATAACGAATACTGGATTCGTCATGAAAACGCAAATAGAGATTATTCATGGACCCGTCCACCGGACTTGTCATTAGTTGATTGATCATGGCCTGTCCACTTACTGCCTGGAACAGATCACCGCTCTCCCAGAATGTGAAGTTCAGCTCGCCGGCTTGAATGTTGATTTGCGATCTAGTCATCGTATTCATGAATCTATTCATATCCTCCTATCCTGCCTTCTTCCTCTGCCAAGCAGCCATGAAGAAGGCAGTGCAGCTTCACTGCATTTTTATGTTAAAACCAATCACTCACTTGGGGTAACTTGCATTCATTAAACCAACTTGAACGTGCGTTCCATAGTATCGCGGCTGTTAGGACCGACAAAAATCTGGAATGTCCCTTTGTCACTGCGATAAGTCAGATCGGAATGATGATAGCGAAGTTGTTCCTCATTTAACGTAAATGTAGCCGTACCGCTCTCGCCTGGCTCAAGTGCAAGTTTCGTATATCCCTTCAGCTCACGCATTGGACGGACTACCTCACCGGTTACATCACGCACATAGAGTTGAACCGTCTCCACACCTGCGCGCTGTCCGGTATTCGTTACACGAACCTGGATGCTGATCGGTTGATCAGCAGTCATCTCATGGCTGGACACTTCCAGATCACCATATTCAAATGTGGTGTATGACAAGCCATAACCAAACGGAAGCAGTGGCTCGTTCGGACTATCTATATACTTTGAAACATAACGTTCTTCCGTTTTCTCCGGGTTCAGAGGGCGTCCTGTGTTGAAATGGTTATAATACACCGGAATCTGACCTACGGACTGCGGGAACGACATCGTCAAACGTGCAGATGGATTCACTACGCCTATGAGAACATCAGCAATCGCTGCTCCGCCTTCACTGCCGGGGAACCACGCTTCAAGTACGGCATCCGATTCTTCAAACACGCCATGCAGATCCAAAGGACAACCATTAAAAATCACGCTAGCCATCGGTTTGCCTGTTGTCTTCAACTGTTTGATGAGTTCAAGCTGAGCTGCTGGCAGACGAATATCGGTACGCGAACCACCTTCACCACTCATTTCAGAATCTTCACCCAGAGCCAGAACGATAAGGTCTGCTTTGCTCGCTGCTTCCATGGCTTCAGCAATTTGTTCCGAGGTGATCGTGTGAACGCCACTTCCTTGGGCCATGTGAACCTGTCCGTGCTGCAGACGCTCCTGCAGTGCCGTTCCCAGCTTGACAGCATCCGCCTTCACGCCTTCACAAGACCACCAGCCGAGAATGTCTTCACTCTGGGCAAAAGGCCCGATCAATGCGATATTCGCTTCCGGCTGAAGCGGAAGTACGCTGTTATCATTTTTCAGCAAAACAGCCGATTTGGTTGCCAGCTCGTAGGATACCTGACGATGTTCCTTCGAGAATACAATCTCGCGCTCGCGTTCCGGATCAGCGGCACGGAGTGGATTGTCGAACAATCCCAGTTTTTCTTTGAGCTGCAGAATACGGAGTACAGCCTCATCGATAAGCTTCTCTTCCACTTCACCGCTCTGGATCAGCTCAGGCAGATGATTAACATAACAAGGGGTCATCATCTCGATATCCACGCCTGCGCGAATGGCACGGTATGCCGCTTCACGATCATCTTCAGCTGCACCATGAGCAATCATCTCGCGGATGGAAGCCCAATCCGAGATCAATACACCATCAAAGCCCCACTCGTCACGTAAAATGTCACGCATCAACTTTTCATTACCGCTCGCTGGGATGCCATCTACTGTATTGAACGAAGCCATCACCATTTCGACACCTGCATCCAGAGCAGCTTTGTATGCTGGCAAATAATACTCACGCAGATTGCGCTCGGACATATCTACGGTGTTATAGTCACGTCCGCCTTCAACAGCGCCATACGCTGCAAAGTGTTTGACGCAAGCAGCGAGACGATCTGGCTCATCTTTCAAACTGTCTCCCTGATATCCTCGTACAAAAGCCGCCGAGAACAGGCTGTTGAGGTACGGATCTTCGCCTGTCGTCTCCATCACGCGGCCCCAGCGCGGGTCACGAACCAGATCCACCATTGGAGAAAATGTCACATGCAAACCGGATACTGCGGATTCGCGTGCAGCAATCTCTGCACTTTGCTCAGCCAAGTCCGTATCCCATGAACACCCAATCGCCAGTGGAATCGGGAAAATCGTTTTAAAACCATGCACCACATCCGCCATAAACAACAGTGGAATACCGAGACGGCTTTTTTTCAGATAGGCTTGCTGTACATCAATAATGGCCTGTGCGCCTGACAAGCCCAGGATGGAGCCACTGGCAACGACAGATTGCTCTGTAATTCCCATTTCTTCCATCGGTCCAGTAATCTGGCCTTGGGCATCCGTCCCTTCGTAAAAATTGGCGGTCAATTGAAGAAGCTGAGCTGTTTTCTCCTCCAGCGTCATCTGTTTGACCAGGTCAAGCAATTGCTCATTATTCATATCCGCTATCCTCCACTGCATGTTGTTGAAATAAAGAACCCGGCTGCGTTCGGGGAGAGACCGCGCACCGGGTTCAAAATGGTGGGCTGACAGAATCTCCTGTCATGTCCCATCTTGTTAACTACTGAATGATTACTTGAATTCGCTGTTCAGTTCATCCAGGTAAGGTTGAACCAGGGACATCTTGCTGTTCACCCATTCTTTCCAGTTAGCTTCCAGATCTCCACTTTTGAGGATCAGGTTGGCATATTCGTTCTGGTAATCGAATGAAGCTTGACTCTTAGCTTTGGAATCATACAGGTTGACATCCCAGTCGTATGTTGCGAGCGATTGACCTTCTGTACCGAGTTTTGCTTTTTCCTCGAACAGTTTTACGGCTCTATCACGGTAATCCTTTTTAATAGCAGGGTTTACAACACTGAAGTCGTCACCCAGGAGATACAGACCTTCGAAGCGTGCTGGGTATTTGTCTTCCAGAACTGTTCCTTCTGGCAGCAAGCTAACCAGTTCGTTGTTTTCATCATATTTCCAGTCCGTTCCTTCGAAGCCCATGTTAATAAGCAGCTGTCCTTCTTTTGTCGCGGAGTAGTCGATCAAATCCATAATTCGTTCAAATTTCTCGTCACTGATGTCAGGGTTGAAAATCAGTGCAGACCAGAAGTTTGCTTGCTCCAAGTTGCGGTATTTACCGTCATCTCCAAGAACGATTGCAGTGTGTACCAGCTCATCACTATCTACACCCAGATTCTTTCTCATATCCGTGTCCAAACCTTGTCTGTATGAAGCCAATCCACCCAGACTTGTAACTGCAGCAGTACCTGTTACTTTAAAGTTGTTTTGACCTTCATTGTTTTTCCATGTGTAGAACTCTGGATTGAGCAGTCCATCCTTATAGGCTTTTTGCATCAATTTCAGTCCTGTCAGCGTCTCGGGATCTGCTGGTCCCCAGTGGAACTGACCATCTTCACCTTTATAGAACGGAGAATCCGTCATGGCATGCACGCTGTTCGGCATAATCATGTTTGTCATAGCATCTGCCGCATTATAGGACAGAGGTACAAGTTTGTTGCCTACTTTGCCTGGATCTTTTTCTTTCACAAGCGCAGCATATTCATTAATTTCAGATGTTGTATACGCATCTTTCAGCTCGAAACCAACTGCTTCAGCCCAGTCCTTACGGAGAGCAATAACCCCGATTTGGTTTGTCAGTGGATCAGCAGGTTTGTTCTCATAATAGATTGGTCTAGGTAAGAGATACGTTCCGCCAGTCAGTTCTTCCAACTTATCTCCGAGTCCTGTCAAGTTGTAAGCGGCTGCCACGTTCGGCCAGCGTTCCTTCCAGTCATCCGGGAATTTGTAGAAGAGTCCTTGATCAATATTGTTCAAGGCATCACCGTGAACATAGTTCCATACGGATACATCCGGCAAATCTCCTGAGTTGATCCACAGGCGAAGTTTTTCGCCCCATGAATCCCAGTCAATATAGTTGTAGTCCCAAGTTACATTGAACTTGTCTGTCCAGAATTTATGGAACTCATTATCCATGTTCCCGTTTTTTACTTCTGTAAGGTTAGCTACAGAGATGGTCAGGTTATCTGTATAATTTCCCTCTGCATCCTTCTCGTTGCTACCTTCCGAACTACTACTGGAACAAGCTGTCACCACCAACATCAACATACAGAGCGTGATGGCAAAAATGGATCTAACAGACAACTTTTTGTTCGTCTTCATGCTTTTACCCCCATGTTTTTTAGTAGAATTTTAAGTCAAAATCCTATACGTATAATCAGGTCTTGATAGCCCCTGTTAATACCCCTTTGGCAAAGTGCTTTTGCAGCATTGGGAAGAAACACATAATTGGCACCATAGTGACAAATACCGCAGCCATTTTCATCCCCATTGAGAAATTGCTGACTTGCGTTGCATCCACGCTGGAAGCATTGGAGGCATTGGTTTGTGATGTAGATATAATCGTCCTAAGTACATTTTGCAGTGGTAACTGATCCGCCTTTCGCAGGAAGATCATCGCGTCGTACCAACTGTTCCAGTAGGCCACGCCATAGAACAGCGTGATCGTAGCGATAATGGGTGTAGCGAGCGGAAGAACGACGTTGAACAGTATTCTCCACTCCCCTGCACCATCCAGACGCGCAGATTCCATTAGCGATTCCGGCAAAGTGTAGAAGTAGTTCATCATCAGGATCATGTTAAATGCACTGAAGCTTCCCGCCAGAATAACGGACCATAGCGACCCCGTCAGATGAAGTGATTTCATGATCAGGTAGAGTGGTACGATACCACCATTGAAGATCATGGTGAACAGCACTAGGAAAAAGATAAATTTCTTAAACGGAAAGTTACTGCGACTTAGTCCATATGCCATGCTTGTTGTCAGGAACATACTGAGAGGCAAGCCAATCACTAGCAGGATCAGTGTATTTTTGTACCCCGAAAGGATAGTCCCGTCCGCAAACAGTGCTTTATAGGAATCCAAAGTGAACTCTTTAGGAAACATCAACAATGGATTGTCGGCATATTCTTTTTGTGTTGCAAACGAGATCATGATGACATTCCAGAACGGAATCAGAATCATCAGGGCAAGCACAAGTAAGATGGCGAAGATAACGTAATCCAGAAGCGTCATTCGTTCTGTACCAATCTTTGACTTTTTGTTAGCTTTCTTGCTCATTTCATTTTTCCTCCTTTCTTATCGGAACAATCCATCTCCGCCAAGCAGCTTCGCAAATCTGTCAGCAAGAAGCAGCAAGATCATATTCACAAGGGAACGGAACAAGCTGACCGCTGTCGAGAACGAGAAGTCGGTTGATGATTGGAACGTAATCCGATAAATATATACATCGAGTACTTCCGATACATTTTTGGTTGCGGCATTTGCCAAGTTGAAGATCTGATCGAAACCGGATGACATCAAACCACCGACAGACAGGATAAACATAACGGTGATGGTCGGTAGGATGTTCGGCAACGTAATGCGGAACATTTGCTGCAACCGTGAAGCTCCGTCGATCTGTGCAGATTCGTATTGATCCTGATCGATACCCGAGATCGCAGCGAGGAAGATGATGGCACTCCAGCCGCTTGATTTCCAGATATCTGTTAACAGAAGCATCGGTACAAAGTTGGATTCGGAACCCAGGAAGTTAATCGTTGGCAATCCAAGCAATGCAAGCGTGCTATTCACCAATCCGTCATAAGCCAGTACATTAATGACAACCCCGGATACGATAATCCACGAAAGGAAGTGAGGGAATGTAAGAACCGTTTGGAACCACTTTTTCCCTCTGCGCATACGCAGTTCATTCAGTAAAAGGGCCAATATAATCGGGAATGGGAATTGGATAATCAGCTTCAAAATGTTGATATACAATGTCCGCCATACCGCGTCTATAAACGTTGGATCCCGGAAAACGTATTTGAAGTTCTCAAATCCGCTCCATGGGCTTCCCCAGATTCCCAGGTTCGCTTTGTAATCCTTAAATGCCAGAGACAGACCGCCCATTGGCATATAAGCAAACAGGATGAGCCAGACAAGCCCCGGAATTAGCAGGGTGTACGTCATTCTGTGCTTCCAGATTTCACTCCAGAGCGAATTCCCTTTCAAGTTTCCCTTCAGCTTTTTGCTAGGTCCTTCGGCTGCAGGTTTCAATTTGCATCTCCTCACTCTACTTTGGTCTTGTCGTTATACAGAAAATCAAACATGGTTCTCAGGTGATGCTCCCAAAATCTCCATTCATGAGCTCCCGGAGATTCAACGTACCGGAAATGATACGCAGTTCCCATCATGTACTCGGCGAACCTACGGTTCATTTCAATAAATGGATCACTTTCACCGCAGCAGCTAAGCACATCCGGTAAAGGCCTGCCCTGTTGCAACAATTTGTCTGACAGTGCGTAGATGTCCTGGTCGGGCTTTACCTGTAACCGTTCTCCAAAAACCGCTTTCATTTCCTTGATCATACCGGGTGGCATATTGGGATCATGAAGCCTTGTCTGAATGTCGGTTACTCCGGATAAAGAAACCACCTTGCGATAACGTTCGGGATAAGTCAGTGCACATTTCAGAGCACCGTATCCACCCATGGACAATCCCGCAATGTAAGTCTTCTTGGGATCCGTGTTCAGGTTGAGCTGACGTCTGCAAAACTCAGGCAGCTCCTGAGTAATGTAATGGAAGTAATTCAGGCCGTATTCCATATCGGTGTAGTAGCTTCGGTTTGCCTCCGGCATGATGATGGTACAGCCATATTGTGCAGCGTACATTTCAATTGTAGTCAATCGTTGCCATGTACTCGCATTATCGCCTGCCCCATGCAGCAGATATAGCGTACCGCCTGAAGTCTCTCCGGAGTCACTGGACACTACATGTATGCTTGTGTTCATGCATAATGTAGGCGATCCGGTTTCGATCGTGATGTGTGCCATGTGCAACCCCTTTCATCATCAGCTGTCGCCTGTACTCTCTCTACTCTCGCTTTTCTGCTACGACTTTTTGCCGTTCCCCCATTACCCTGCTAGTTATCGAAACGATTTTCTCGAATCGTTTCAAAACATAGCTAACGTTGATTCACATGGACTTAAAAACAGCACTTTTTACTTGGAAGCGATTTCTTCGAATCGTTTCGAATAAATCATAATCCCGATGAGTAAATCCTGTCAATAACCTTTTTACAAATTTCGCGTTATTTTCTCAAAAAACTTCTTTTTCGAGTGTAAATTTGCGTCAAAAGGCACTTTATTTGTGAAAATTCACCCTTTTGGTAACCGTTTGCACATCTTTCATTGACATCACCTTCGGATTGTACTAACATAATTTCTGATTTTGGTTCCAGATTACGGAAACGTTTCACCACCCATAAAATGTCGTCTTTTTTAATGAAAGGATGTTATTATGTCCACCATTGTTCATCGCTTTGTTCAACATATTGAGGCTCAGCAATTAAACGTACTTTCAGTTCGTGTGCTGCAGCATGGAGAAACACGTGGGATGTGGGATCGGACTGAGGATAAGCGGCGCTTACAGCATTCGATCAGTAAGTCGTTTACCTGCATGGCTGTAGGATTGGCACTCGAAGAAGGCATATTCACACTCGAATCCAAACTGGGAGAATACTTCACATGGCCAACACCTGCTCCGGACCTAACAGCATTCTCTCCTGCGGATCTCTCACTGTATGATCTGCTGCGGATGTCTTCAGGGCATGATGTGCCTGTGCTCTGGGCGGAGGAACGGGCCACGCTTGCGGAGAAAGATTGGGCTAAATATTACATGTCACTTCCAATCGACAGAGTCCCTGGCGAAGCATTTACATACAGTAGTGCCGATACTTTTATGATCTCGGCCATGTTTCAGGCAGCCTCGGGCCAGACCGTAAAAGATTATCTGGTTCCCAGACTGTTTGATCCGCTGGAGATTTACAACGTCGAATGGGAAACCTCTCCACTGGGCATTACATTAGGTTGTGCGGGCTTGCAGCTTACGAATGAGGAATTAGGCCGGTTCGGACAGTTCTTGCTTCAGAAGGGCAATTGGAACGGCAGTCAGCTGGTTCCTGCGAAATGGATAGACCAAGCAACAACTCGCCAGATAACGACGCCGGGTGAAGGCGATTGGGGACAAGGATACGGATATCAATTTTGGCTGTGTTCTCACAATGCATACCGTGCTGATGGGGCTTATGGTCAACTATGCGTGGTCCTGCCCGGACTGGACGCTGTAGTTGCCGTTAGTAGTGACGAATTGAACATGCAGGCCATTTTGGATCTGATCTGGTCCGATATCCTTCCCCATCTTGAAAGTAAACCATTAAGCTAGTTTATATGATTATATGTTAAATGTATTTTTGCAAAGTATATTGAAAAAACAAAAGAAGTATCATGCCTTTATCGGTCATGATACTTCTTTATTTTACTTACCCGTGCTGTGGAAGCTGGGTCATTTCATCTAGACATTGTGCGCATATGTAACGCTCTTTGAACTCATTGACTTCTTCCATTGATCCGCAGAAAATACATTTTGGACGGTATCTCTCCAGAATGATATGGTCCCCTTGTACTAAGATCTCTACAGGATCTCCCTCATTCATTTGATACCTTTTACGCAAAGATTTAGGCAATACGATCCTACCCAATTGATCAACTTTGCGAACTACTCCAGCTGGCTTCATAGCTACGGCACACCTCTCCTATCTTACTCTAAATTTCTAGGTACAATTGTACTATGTTTAAAGATTCGCCAAGATTTTGTCGAATCCTGCTGGAAATAAACATTTTTTGTCCTTTTTTTTGAAAAATGTTTTTTTAGCGAATTCTAACAAGCACTTGAACGCGAATTAGGATCAATCCAAGCCCGGAAAATTCAATTGTCGTAATGCTTCATAAACGATAATTGCCGCCGAATTGGACAAGTTTAATGAACGTACATCACCTGTCATTGGCATTCTCATACAAGTTTCCGGATTGGCAGCAATTAATTCAGGAGGTAGTCCTTTGGTCTCTTTGCCAAAAACCAAAAAATCTTCATCCTGGAATGTAAAATCGCTATAGTTGTTCTTCGCCTTCGTGGTTGCGTAGAAAAAGCGACCCTCCGGATACTTTTCCTGAACCTCAGCGAATGAATCATGATATTCAATGTGAACTGCATGCCAGTAATCCAGGCCAGCCCGCTTCAAGGTAGCATCATCCGTCCGAAACCCTAGTGGGCGAACCAGGTGCAGATGCGTACCCGTAGCCGCGCAGGTGCGAGAAATATTGCCGGTATTCGCGGGAATCTCCGGTTCAACCAGAACGATATGCAAAGCCATATGTGTTCAATCTCCTTTAAGTTCATGTATCTGTTGCAATCCTCTAATTCTAAAGAAAAGCCTCCCACACGTCAATGTGGAAGGCTCTGGAAGGGCTAGATTCGAAGGCTAAGGCCCGTCATCCATTTCCCTATGATTTATCCATTTGTCTTCTGAAAGTGGCTCATAAAGTCTGTCAGTGCCTTAACACTCTCATAAGGCGCTGCATTGTAGATGGATGCACGAAGGCCTCCAACACTGCGGTGTCCTTTTAATCCAACGAACCCTTCCTGTTCGGAAGCTTTAATGAATTGTTTCTCCAATTCTTCCGAAGCAAGGCGGAATGTCACGTTCATCAGGGAACGGTCAGCAGTCTCAACACAGCCGCGATAGAAGTCGCCTGAGGTATCAATGGTATTATAGAGCAATTCCGCTTTCTTGATGTTCTTTTGTTCGATCCCTTTCAGTCCACCTTGTTCTTCAATCCATTTCAGAACTTCATTGACCATGTAAACAGAGAAAGAAGGCGGGGTATTATACAGGGAATTGTTTTCGGTATGTGTGCTGTAACGAAGCATCGTTGGAATCGTTTTTGGCGATTCGCTTACCAGCTCCTCCCGAGCAATTACCACTGTAATCCCGGATGGTCCAAGGTTTTTCTGTGCACCCGCATAAATCATACCAAACTGATTAAGATCGAATGGTTTACAGAAAATATCACTCGACATGTCAGCAATTAAAGGTACAGATCCCGTGTCCGGGAAAGACTTGAACTGTGTACCCTCGATCGTTTCATTGGATGTCAGATGTACATAAGCTGTGCGGTCAGGCAAACTCAGGTTCGATACATCAGGCAATTTCATGTATTTATCAGCCTCGGAAGAAGCTGCAATGTGGGTTTCACCAATCAGCTTCGCTTCAGACAACGCTTTTTTCGCCCAGCTGCCTGTCATGACATAGCTTGCAGTTTGGCCTGCCCCTAGAAGGTTCATCGGCAGCATGGCGAACTGGGTGCTCGCTCCGCCTTGAAGAAACAGTACCTTGTATCCCTTCGGATTGCCTAAGAGCGACAACAAACGCTCTTGAGCTTCATTATGTACGGACTCGTACACTGCCCCACGGTGAGACATCTCCATAATCGACATGCCTGTGTTACGAAAATCAACAAATTCTGCTTGCGCACGCTCCAAAACCTCCAGTGGCAGTGCCGCTGGTCCTGCATTAAAATTATACGCTCTCTTTGTCATTTTTCCCCCACCCTTTCCATCCGTAGCTTACATATGAAGTGAATATTATCGCTATGATATCAGTATTCCCTATCCGCATCAAGGGCAATAAGCACTGAAGCTAGCATTTAAGGTCATCAAAATACTTTATCACCCTGCAAAGTTAACGTGCTGCATCGTCCATTCATGGAAAAGCCTCCGAGAGCGAGTCCCGGAGGCTTAAATTGTAGGTACACTTGTTTCGATCGGATTAGCAATCGAAGTAAAGGCTGTACTCGTGTGGATGAATGCGAATCGCTACAGCTTTTGCTTCATCACGTTTGAGGTTGATGTAGTTCTCGATGAATTCTTTAGTGAAGACGCCGCCTTCAGTCAAGAACTCGTTGTCTGCTGCCAGGGCATCAAGCGCCTCTTCCAGGGAAGCTGGAACGCTGCGGATGTTTTCTTTGTCAGCATCTGACAAGTCATAGATGTTTTTGTCGAGTGGACCGTAACCAAGCTCAGTTGGGTTGATTTTGCGTTTGATTCCGTCCAGACCCGCCATCAGCATTGCGGAGAATGCCAGGTAAGGGTTGGCAGTGGAGTCAGGCGTACGGAACTCGATACGACAACCTTTAGGTGTCACAGCTGCAACCGGGATACGTACTGCTGCAGAGCGGTTACCTTTGGAGTAAACCAGGTTTACCGGTGCTTCGTAACCAGGTACAAGACGTTTGAATGAGTTTGTACTTGGGTTAGTCAACGCAATCAGCGCTGGTGCGTGATACAGAATTCCTCCAATGTAGTGCAGAGCCATTTCGCTCAGGTTTGCATATCCCGCTTTGTCGTAGAACAATGGGGAATCGCCATCGAAGATGGATTGGTGAACGTGCATTCCGCTACCATTATCACCGAACAATGGTTTCGGCATGAATGTAGCTACTTTGCCATATTGACGTGCAGTGTTATGCACGATGTATTTGTATACAAGCAGGTTATCTGCTGTTTTCTTCAACGTATCAAAACGGAAGTTGATTTCGGCTTGACCAGCTGTTGCCACTTCGTGGTGATGACGTTCGATCGACAGGCCAGCTTCTTCCAACAAACGACACATTTCACTACGGATATCTTGTTGAGTATCCACTGGTGCTACAGGTACATATCCGCCTTTAGTGCGAACTTTGAAGCCCAGGTTACCGCCTTCTTCCTTGCGGTTCGTGTTCCAAGATGCTTCTTCGGAATCAACGTAGTAGGAAGAGCTGTTCGTGCCGCTCTCATAACGTACATCGTCGAAGATGAAGAATTCGGACTCAGGTGCGAAGAATGCTGCTGTACCTACACCGCTCTCTTTCAGGAAAGCTTCAGCTTTAACAGCGATGCTGCGTGGGTCGCGCTCATAGCGCTCACCATCTGGTGTAAAGATATCACACATAACATTCAATGTAGGGTGTGCAGTGAACGGATCGACATAAGTCGCTTCAGGATCTGGCATCATAACCATATCGGACTCTTCAATTCCACGGAAACCTTGGATAGAAGAACCGTCAAAAGCTACTCCATTTACGAATGTGTCTGCATCAACAGCCGAAGCTGGCAACGAGATGTGATGTGCACGACCAGCTAAATCTACAAAACGAAAATCTACCCACTCGATGTTGTTCTCTTGAATTGATTTCAATACGTTTTCAACCGACATGTATTCGTCCTCCCAAATATTCCGAACAATAAACAACCCCACGAAAGAAAATGTCCATATTCGAATTTTTTTCTGTCGTCATTATAAATTCTTAAACATGACATCGTCAATACTTATGTAAGGTATTTTTTGCGACTATGTTAGCTATACTTACATTTTATAAATCTGCTAAATTCACTTAACAACGTATTTATTATACATTTAACCGAGTTAATGCGGTAAAGCAACCATAATAACATCCTAAAACATGGGAAAAACATTACATCATAAATGTTTCTTATCACTATTGATTAATAAATGTATTCAATCCCCCTATGATATGAAAAACCGGACATCCCCCCTGCTTCATTCTCAAGAATGAAACGAGGGAAATGTCCGATTGTATCGTGGCTAACTATAAGATTAGACGCCCACTCTTGCCGGGAAAAACTCAGCAGGTTGTTTGGCTGTATTAAACGTTTTGCCCACGATTGGAGCGAGTTTCTCCAGATCCTGCAGCAAGTTGGCGAATTGGTCAGGGAACAGGGATTGTACACCGTCGCCTGTCATGGAGTTGTCTGGATCTGTGTGCATCTCGATAATCAGTCCATTGGCACCAGCAGCCACAGAAGCTTTCGTCATCGGTTCTACCAGTTCACGGCGTCCTGTACCATGGCTAGGATCGGAAATGACAGGCAGATGGCTAAGAGACTGCAGCACAGGAATCGCCGACAGATCGAGCGTATTGCGAGTATAGGACTCAAACGTACGAATGCCGCGCTCACAGAGCATTACATTAGGGTTACCGCCGGCAAGGATGTACTCAGCTGCATTCAATAGCTCATCGTATGTCGCACTGAAGCCGCGTTTCAGCAATACGGGTTTGCCGCATTCGCCCAGCTTACGCAGCAAGTCGAAGTTTTGCATGTTCCGGGTACCGACTTGAAGAATATCCGCGTACTCCGCACAAATATCCACGTATTCCGGAGTCATGACTTCCGTGATGGTCAGCAGGTCATGTTTCTTACCAGCTTCAGCCATCATGATGAGCCCTTCTACACCTGTTCCCTGGAAACTGTAAGGACCGGTACGAGGTTTAAATGCACCACCGCGCAATACCTGGCCACCAGCAGCTTTCACGAGACCGGCAATTTCATCAATTTGGGCAGCAGATTCAACCGCACATGGTCCACCCATAACGACGAGTTCTTTTCCGCCGATATCCACTCCCTTAATGGAGATGACTGTATCTTCAGGGTGGAAGTCACGGCTGGCCAATTTGTAGGATTTAGAGATCCTTACGACATTCTCTACACCTTTCATTTGACGAAGGTGCTCCTGCATTTTAGGTTCCACTTTGCCAATCAACCCGATAATGGTACGATCCTCTCCGCGGGAGATATGCACCTGAAGCCCTTCCTTTTCAATCACAGCGACGATATCCTGAATCTGTTCCTCCGGTGTTGCCTTACCTGCAATAACGATCATAATTAATTCCCATCCTTCCTTGTATGAGAGCACCAAACTGTTTCGATGCGCATCTGATTATAATTAAAAGTTCTGTCACGCTTAAACGCTTGTTCGCTTTTAAGCTTTTATCCACTAAAGTAAATATATCATAGTCTGCCATTCTCGTCAAGATGACTACAGGGATGCTTAATACAAAAAAATCCTGTGCCGCATGCCCAGATTCAAGGCTGCAACACAGGATTCATCGATATTTGTTACGTTGTGCGGGTCTTCTCCCGCACTGGGGGCAGCAGTTTGCTCATGTTGACGGTACGCTTAATTTCCCACGTCTCCGGTTGATCATGCTCATATTGCTCCAGATAACTGATAACTTCCTTCGTAATCGGTGTCGGCGTCGAAGCACCTGAAGTTACGGCTACCTTGTTTACCCCTTTCAGCCATTCCTGCTTGATCTCGGACACATCCGATACCCGGTAGGCCGTTACACCCGCAATCTCTTCCGATACTTGTGCAAGCCGGTTCGAGTTGTTACTGCGCGGGTCACCCACAACGATAACCAGATCAGACTGACCTGCCTGCTCAGCCACTGCTTCCTGACGAACTTGGGTAGCCAGGCATATCTCGTTATGAATTTCAGCGCCAGGGAATTTCTCCAGAAGACGGCTCATGATGTGTTTGATATCCCATTGGCTCATCGTCGTCTGATTGGTAATGAGAATCTTGCCAGCTGGCACATTCAGTGCATCAATCTCTTCTTCCTTCTCAATCAGATGCACCTGGTCAGGCGCAACTCCAATAGCCCCTTCAGGTTCAGGGTGATTCTTTTTGCCGATATAGATGATCTGATAACCTTCAGCCGTTTTCTCCCGGATCAGGTCATGCGTCTTGGTTACATCCGGACATGTGGCATCTACTGTAGTGAGCCCTTTGTCCCGCGCCATCTTGCGTACCTCAGGAGATACACCGTGGGCCGTAAAGATGACCGTACCGCTCTCTACCTGACTCAGGATTTCAATCCGGTTCGGACCATCCAGTGTAATGATCCCCTCATCTTCAAAGGAATCCGTCACATGTTTGTTATGCACAATCATACCCAATATATATATAGGCCGTGGTAAATCAAGATTACGTGCTGCCTGACGTGCCAATACCATGGCATCCACAACTCCGTAACAATACCCTCGCGGCGAAATTCGCAGTACTTCCACTTGGTTGCCACCCGCTTTCTTTTTCAGCATCACTGCCGATGTAATTGCAGTCCAGTCTATTATACCTTTATTCGATAGGTGGAGCAAAGACAACTGGCATCCAGATGATGAAAGTCGTTCCTTCACCGCGTCTGGTCACGACCTCAACGGAGCCCATATGCTCCTCAATAATCCATTTAGCAATGGATAACCCCAGTCCAATGCCCGGTGTAGCTCCGCGTGATTCATCCGCACGATAGAAACGATCGAAGATAAACGGCACCTCGTCCTTATCCATACCGATCCCCGTATCACTGATCCGGAGACCAACCTGCCCTTTGTATAGGATGGCGTCAAGCGTTACAGATCCGTCCGGAGTGTATTTGAACGCATTTTCAATGAAAATAAAGAGCATCTGCTGAAGATAGTCTTTGCTGCCGTTCACATAAATTCCATTTAAAATCGATAAATCGCCAACCCGCCATTCGGCGTGGTGATCCAGGAAATGTGCTCTGCGAGCTACTTCTTGCACCAGAATTTGCAGCGGTATCGGATTCAGTTCTATTTTCTGTCCTGTATCGGCCCTTGCCAGGGAGAGCATGTCACTAATCAACCTGCTCATGCGTTTGCCTTCGTCCGCCATGTCTTCAATCGCTTCAAGCGACATCTCCTTGACGGTCTCCTCGTCCAGATTCGGTCGGTCATTACCTTCCTGATCCCATAACTTTTTCAGGAAATCGACATTCCCTCGAATCGTGGTCAGCGGTGTACGCAGCTCATGAGAGGCATCGGACACAAATCTTCGCTGAGCAGCATTAGTCTCCTCCAGGCCGCGGAAGGACAGTTCTGTCCGTTCGAGCATGTTATTCACCGTTTCAATCAGGCGGCCGATTTCATCCTTGGGACCCGTATATTGTATCCGGACACTCAGATCGTCACCGGATTGAATCTGATTGGCTGCATCGATGACATTGACGAGGGGACGCATCGATTTGCGGGCAAGAATGAGACCTGAAGTAATTGCCAGTGCCATGGCGACAAGCCAGCCAAAGATCAGAATGTTAAGCAGCGCCTCCAGCAATCGTTCCTGTGAACTTACATTGGCACCGACCTGAAGAAGTCCCCGGATTTCATTGGTTCCCTGGAGGGACAAGGGCTGCTGATTGACCAAGAATGGCGTCCCATTCACGTATATCTTGGATATCCCGCGTTTTTCAAGAATTTCATTCGTCTTCAACACCGGAAATTGGATGCGAACCTTCTCCATGTTTCCGGAGATCTTGCCAGACTGACTTTGGTAATCCCAGAGTTGAATGTAAATTTGGGCTTCCTGCAGCTGACTCTCGGTAAATGGGTCCAGATCAAGCGTCTGAGATAAAGGGTTAACCCCGATCTGGTCCGTAATTCGTGCACTCTTTGACTTTAACTGCTGTTCGACTTCCTGATACGTATTGAAATAAACAAAGGCATAGATTACGACACCCCAAAAAATAAGCACAGCTGCCAAGATGCCAGAATACCATGCGGTTAGTTTTAACCGAATGGACATGTCAGGAGTCACCTCTCAGAATATAACCCGCTCCACGAATCGTTTGGATTAAGCGTTTGCCTCCATACTCTTCCGTTTTTTGCCGGAGCATCGCAATATATACTTCCAGTACGTTTGACTCCCCGCTATAATCATAGCCCCAGATCTTATCCATAATCAGGTCACGGGAGAGCACTCTTTTCGGATTTTGCATAAACAAGTTCAATAGTTCGAATTCCTTCGCTGTCAGCTCAAGGCGTTTCCCGTCACGCAGCACTTCGCGTGAGTCATTATCCAATATAATATCTTCGTAGACGAGCCGGTTATCCGGCGTTTCTGCAATATCCGATTTACGACGCAGCAAGGCGCGGACACGGGCCAGTAATTCTTCCAGTGCGAATGGCTTCACCAGATAATCATCCGCTCCGGTATCCAGGCCAGTCACCCGGCTCTGAACCTCGTCCTTCGCGGTTAACATGAGCACAGGTACTTTGCTTCCTGCTTCCCTTAAACGGCGACATACTTCGAAACCGTCGATCTGAGGCATCATGACATCCAGCACCACTACATCCGGTTCCTTATCCATCAATTTACTGAGACCCTCAGCCCCATTGGAAGCAGTCTGTACCTCATAACCTTCAAACGCCAGCCCCCGGCGGAGCATGGACACGATTTTTTCATCATCATCCACAATCAAAATAGTTGAGCGCATGGTCTTTCTCCTTTATTCTCACATTTTAATCTCATTGTAACAGCCAAAAGCCCAGTCTGCATCTTGGCCGCATTTTTCGCTTCTCCAAGCCTTGCTTGGTATCATAATCATGCCTTCATTAGGACAAAAAAAGCGAAAGGGCCCTCAAACCCTTCCGCTCTTCTGAATCTCGAACCACCATTCAAGTTATGGTTGTGTTTGTTGCTGTTGATCCGATGTTTGTGAAGTATCATAGTCGTTTTTGTTGCCGATTTTGATTTTGATATCCATCTTCTTGCCATCGCGCACCACATTCAGCGTAACTTCGCTGCCGATTTCCTGGGTTTTGATAAAATCAATCAGGTCTTGGCTTGTGCTGTACGGCGTTCCATTCGCACCCGTGATGATATCATAAGCACGCAGATCGGCTTGGTAAGCCGGAGATTGATAGATGGTGCTGGCTACGACAGAACCTTCAGTAATATCCGTTCCCATTTGTTTCGCTACTTCAGGCGTCAGCGCCATCAGGGACGCACCGATAAACGGTACCGGCTCTTTTGGAACTTCTTTGTTTTCTTTCAGATATTTTACGGCATCCGATATGACGCTTGAAGGGATCGCAAATCCAATACCTTGCGCATCAGCGCTAACAGCTACGTTCATACCGATGACTTCACCGTTAAGGTTAAGCAGCGGACCACCAGAGTTACCTGGGTTAATCGACGCATCGGTTTGCAGAAGATGGCTGTATTCGCGGGTTTTACCTGTTTCTTCGTCCGGAATGCTGATTGTACGTTCTTTGGCACTCAGTACACCTGCAGTAACAGTGTGCTCGAACCCTTCTGGGTTACCAATGGCAACAAGCCATTCACCAACTTGTGTGCTGTTTGAGTCGCCAAGCGGAGCAACAGGGAAATCATCGTCACCGCTGTTTTTCTCGATTTTCAATACGGCAAGGTCAAGATCGAAGCTGCTTCCCAGCAGTTTGGCTTCGTAAGGTTTGCTGTTGTTCTCCAGTGTAACCTGAATGACATCTGCCCCTTGAACAACGTGCTGGTTTGTCAGGATATATCCTTCTTTGTCAAAAATAAATCCGGAACCAATGCCGAGCGGCACAAGCTGATTGCTTCCCTGTTGCTGCTGCTGTTGGCCTTGGTTGCTATCCGTTCCGCCGCTTCCGTTACCTCCATTACCGAAGAAGTATTGATACAACGGATCACTCATCGTGGATCCACCTTGGCTTCCACTGCGTGTGGACTGCTTAGCCAATGTTTCAATCTTAACAACCGCAGGACTTGTACTCGTCACTACAGAAGAGACATCCTCTTTACCTGTTGGCAGAAGCGATGCAGTTACATTATTGCTGCTGCCCGTATTCGTAGAAGTCGATTCCTGATTTGTGCTTTGATTCTCTGCACTTGTTAAGGCTTCTTGCGGAGTAAACATGTTCGTGCGGTCTGCCGTGTACATCAGTACTGTAATGACCAACATCCCTGCTATAAAGGAAAACAATAATGATCTGACCGAGGAGCGAGGCTTACGGTTGTTGTAGTTCCAGTTTCCATTACCGTTTTTGCCACCGTTGCCACCATCTCCACCGTTTCCGGAACCGCTGCCTCCGTTGCCGCGGCCCGCCTGTTCGGAAGATCCGTTATTATAATACATCGGAAGCGGCTTGACAGGATCGGGTCTTGTAATCTGTACATTACCCTCTTCACGCTCGCTAGAGTTCACATGACTGCTTGCTGTATCTTCCTGATTCACGGACTGAAAAGGTCCATAAGAATAATAGTAAGAGGATTCGTCCGTTCCGGATGTATTGCGGTTATCCGCTTGCTTTGTTTGGTCTTCCTCGTCTTGACGGTTCGGTCTGTAATTACGTTCGTCCATGCTTTCTACCTCCCAATCTCTTCTTCACAAGAGATATTCTTTAACTGTCCTTATTTTGTACTTTAAACCTTAACCGTACCTTAAAAACAATTAAAAAGGAGATAAAAGCACGCAATAATAGAACATTTTTCCCGTTAAATCAGCATTTTAATCCTTGTTCTTCACCCAACCCTGACGATGCGCATAAATGGCCAGTTGTGTCCGATCATCCATTTCACATTTCATTAACAGGTTGCTTACATGTGTTTTAACGGTTTTGATACTAATATGTAGTTCTTCTCCAATATCTTTGTTGGTTTTGCCTTCTGCAATGAGCAAAAGAACTTCCTTCTCCCGTTCGGTCAGACCGGATTCGTTCTCTCTCGCCGTGCGCTGCCTGATTCCCCGGGTTAACGCCTGGGACACATCTCCCGTCATGACAGGCATTCCCCGATAGGCTCCCTGAAGCGCATAGATTAGTTCTTCAGCAGATACAGTCTTCAGGACATAGCTAACAGCTCCCGCCTCAATGGCCTGCACCACCAGATCATCCTCGAGAAAACTTGTAAGCATAACTATTTTGGAACCCGGAAATTCACTCATGATGGCTTGCGTAGCCTCGGCCCCGTTCATAACAGGCATCATCAGGTCCATCAATATAAGATCAGGCATCTCACTCTGATCCAGCTTGCGGAGCTGGTTAAGCGCATCCTGTCCATTTCCCGCTTCTCCCATGACATGAAATGTCGGCTCAAGCATCAAGTACGTTTTTAAGCCCATTCTCACCATATCGTGATCGTCCACAATCATTACATTCACTTTTCCGTTCATTCCGTTTCCCCCTCTGGTTCATCCGGGAATTTCGGGATAAGCACCCGTACTGTCGTTCCCGCTCCCGGTTTCGAAATAATCTGGACATCCCCGCCAAGCTTTTCTGCCCGTTCACGCATGGTGGACAATCCATAGGATCCTGGCCGCTCAACTTGCTGCATGAAGCCCTGACCGTCATCGCTTATGCTCATGCTGATCTGATGCTCGCTCTCCCTTATGGACAGACTAACAAGGCCAGCCTCCGCATGTTTCACTACATTGGCAACGGCCTCCTGAATAACAAGAAACAGCTGGTGCTCGATGGCATCGGAGACGCCGCCATCCAGTTCCAGCTCTTTCACTCCCTTTAATCCATTCTGTCTGCAATAATCAGGGAACCATCGATCCAGTGCCTCAGCCAGGTCCCTTCCTTCAAGTTCCACCGGACGAAGCTGTGCAATAAGACCACGCATCTGACGTTGTGCAATATGCGACATTTGGATTAATTGGTCCAGTACTTTGTTTCCGTGCTCCGGATTCATCTCCAGCAGTTTGGGCAGGGAAGACGCTGACATATGAATGGCGAACAACTGCTGGCTGACCGTATCATGCAGGTCCCTCGCCATCCGTCTGCGTTCTTCAAGAACGGCTCGTTCGGAAGCCTGTTCTTTCTCGATCACTTCCTGCTCACCCAGACGCTGGAGCAGTCTCATTTTTTTCTCAATCGAATCCATCATGACGTTAAACTCCTGGTATACCCGGCCGAAAGAGGCATCATCTGCCTCAGGCATGCGAACGGCCAAGTTCCCCTTGGATACTTTCAGCATATTCAGATCAAGCAGGTCGATTTTGCGTTGGAGCCGCAGTGCAGCAATATATCCGGTAACTACAGTTGCCAGCACAACAACAGCCACATACATCCATGCACGCTGTCGTCCTGTTCCCATCAATACCTCTCCGTACAGCAAGTAGAACCCGCCCAGTGTAATCAGCCCCGTCAGGGCAAAATACATCATTAGTTCCCACTTGTTGGCTTTGAGAATCGTTCGAATCATGCGTTAACCCACCTTATTTACTTTGACGTCTCCGATAAATACACTTACTACGATCCGCACCTTTTTTCCTGCTTCGCGGTAATGGGAAGTTTCCGCCTGGGCACTACTGAGGAATCCACCCCGTTTTTGGTTCAACAGCGACATATCTCCTATAAAAGAGTTCGTCGTGACAGTGACTCCCAGATCCATGTCTTCCGGCACGAATACCTTTACATCCCCAATAAATGAGGAAATGTTGATTTTGGTTTCGCCATAAGGGATCTGTGCCTTCGTCAAGTCAATAACCGTATCACCGATAAACGCCGAGATATTCATCGGTTTAAGGGTGAACACTTCCTGTCCCATGTAGAGATCACCGATAAATGCTGATTTGTTAACGGTATTTTTGCTGCCGTAATCTTCATATTCACTACCGTATCCGCCTCCGCCATCACCATAGTGGCTTCCATACCCGTTTCCATCTGGACCATGTGAATGAGTATGGCTATGGGAATGAGAATGATGCTTTTTCTTATGCTGCTGTCCCTGATGCAATTCATCTTCAGCCGCATTGGCGTATGGATCGTAATGGTTGTTTTTTGGCTCCTGTTTGGGTTTCCCAAACGTCTTTTCGAATTGCTCGTCAAAAGAAGAAGGCATTTCCAGGTCCTCGGAAGACAAGGGCTGGTAAGGTTCAGGCGGCGGAGGTGGCTGCATTTTGTCCTGATGTTTGCGATCACGGCGACGAGGCCCAATCAGAACAAACAACCCTCCTCCAATCAACATGATTGGAATGAGATAACGAATGAATTCACCCATGGAATAATCAATCCAGCCGAGATTTCGTGACAGGAAGTATCCGCCTATAGCTAGTACAATGACAGGTCCAATCATGGCATAACCGCCATTGCGACGAATTTCAGTCACTCCTTTTACGCCCCACCAGATAAGAAACAGCGGCCAATATGTTCTAAATATATATCCTATATCAATGTCATAACCCAATTGCCGAAACAAAATGATTGCACCAACGGCAATCAACGGTATGCCAACCCACCAGCGGTCTCGCATAGATCGTTTCATCGCTCATGTCTCCTTCGTCTGTATTCTGTATCCAGTGTACCTCAGACAAGGGTTCGATAACAGCGGCGGCAGGTGGAATTCATCTCGGTCTACAGACTGAGGGCAGAGGATATTTATGTAAAATTTATTGAAAACTAAAAACACCCTGGAGCGCTTGCTCCAGGGTGCCTTGAATCATTATTTATTTTTGAAATTTGCCTGCACGGCCCACTTGGCCTGTTTGTCCAGTGTTTTCTACACCGAACTCTGCATTGTATTTTTCATCAGGTGTTTGGAAATTTTCTTGTACTTTGTTTTGCTCGGATTGTTTCACTTTGCTTGCCGCAGTTTCTTGTCCAAACTCAGCATTGTACTTCTCGTTTGGCGTTTGGTACCCTTGTCCTTGTGTTCTTTTAGCCACAACGAATCACCTCTCTCTTCATATTTACGCTGCACTGCTGCTGCGCGGGGTTCGTCCCCAGTCAATATTATGTGAAGAGAACACTTCAGTTATTCATCCTTAACATCCCAGATTAAACGGCCTTGTCTAACCATGAATCCGGCACGGATTTATACACATCGATTGCTTCAGACAACTCGTCCAGCATCTTTTCCGTCAACTTTCCGTCGCCTTGTTTAATCACCTGTACCTCGACGTCCTTTTTGCCCCATTCCTTATACACTTGCTTCGTGGTCGGAAAATAAAGGTCAATTTTATTACCCTTGATGGCCGAACCTGTGTCCGCCACGATACCGTAACCATACCCGGGAATATAGAGAATGGAACCAAGCGGGAATAATTTGGGGTCAGCAGCAATGGTTGACACCGTCTCTTTGTCTCTTCGCACCTTCACTCCGGAGTAAGTAATACCATACTGAGGATGTTTTGGTCCTTTACCGGTTGACTCTACACCTGCCGTATAACCCGTCGCGGTCACCTTTTGGGTTCCCAGTACCTGTTCTGAGCGCGGCGCCATCACAGGCATGGATGGGTCGAGTACAAGCTGCTTGCCTGGGACATCCGGCTTAGGAATGACAATGGGCTGTGGAGACCACAATAAAGCCATATAGACCATCGTCGTGACCTGTACCTGATCACTGTATTCATAATCATGGATCGATACCTCGGACTGACTTTCAATCTGGCGCGTTGCAGCTTCATCCTGCCGCTTGATTACATACAGCACTTCATTTTCCTCTTCAAATGTATACGCCTCTGCCTGATTCCAGGACAATGCCAACCCAATGGACATGACCATAATTGAAATCAGAACCCGTAATTGTTTTGTTTTCATTGCGTTTTGCTTTTTCATTTTAAAACCTCCCCCTTACTGCAAAGGTTTTCCAAAAAGCAAAATGCTTATACATTTTCTACTCCACTAGGTTCCAGCACGTGAATAATAGCAAAAAAACCGTCCAGGAGCATGGATTAGGCCATGCCCTGACGGTCTTTTTCAAATGCATATATTTATATTGATCTTGTGCTGATTTCTTCTTTCAGTTGAGCTACGATTTCATCCACAGGTTTCATGCCGAGATCGCCTTCTCCGCGTTTACGCACAGACACTGATTCGGCACTGCGCTCATTCTCCCCAACAACAAACATATAAGGCATTTTTTCAAGTTGTGCCTCACGGATTTTGTATCCAAGCTTCTCGTTACGCAAATCAGCCTCAGCAGAAATTCCCGCGCGCTTCAGTTTCGCTTCCACTTCACGTGCGTAATCGTCGAAGTTTCCGGATACCGGAATGACTTTTGCTTGAACAGGAGACAGCCACAGTGGGAATGCTCCCGCAAAGTTCTCCAGCAAGAATGCAGTGAAACGTTCCATTGTACTGATTACGCCGCGGTGAATAACGACCGGCCGATGTTTCTGTCCGTCATCTCCGACATATTCCAGTTCGAATCGTTCTGGAAGCAGGAAGTCCAGTTGTACGGTGGACAATGTTTCTTCCTTGCCCAGTGCTGTTTTGATCTGCACGTCGAGTTTCGGACCATAGAATGCTGCTTCACCCTCTGCTTCATAGAAAGGCAAGTCGAGTTCTTCCACAACTTCACGCAGCATACGTTGGGACATTTCCCACATTTCATCGTTTTGGAAATATTTCTCGGTATCCTGCGGATCACGGTAAGACAGGCGGAAGCGATATTCATGAATACCAAAATCCTTGTAAACCGTTTGGATCAATTCAATAACACGAGCGAATTCTTCCTTGATCTGATCTGGACGACAGAAAATGTGGGAGTCGTTCAAGGTCATCGCACGAACGCGGTGCAAGCCAGTCAGTGCACCAGACATCTCGTACCGGTGCATCATGCCGAGCTCGGCAATCCGGATCGGCAGGTCACGGTAGCTGTGCATGCTGGACTTGTACACCATCATATGGTGCGGGCAGTTCATCGGACGGAGAACGAGTTCTTCGTTATCCATTACCATTTTAGGGAACATGTCCTCTTGGTAGTGCTCCCAGTGTCCGGATGTTTTGTATAATTCCACATTACCGAGAACCGGTGTATATACGTGCTGGTATCCAAGACTTTCTTCCAAATCCACAATGTAACGCTCCAGCGTACGACGCAGTTTGGCGCCGTTTGGCAGCCAGATTGGCAGACCTTGTCCAACCAGTTGGGAGAACGTGAACATTTCAAGCTCTTTACCCAGCTTGCGGTGATCGCGTTTACGTGCTTCCTCCAGGAAGTGCAGATGTTCATCCAGCTGAGCCTTTTTCACAAAAGCTGTACCGTAGATACGCTGCAGCATTTTGTTTTTGCTGTCACCACGCCAATACGCACCAGCGACATTCATCAATTTGAACACTTTGATCTTACCTGTGGAAGGTACGTGAGGTCCACGGCACAGATCGAAGAACTCGCCCTGCTCATAAATGGTAATCACGCTGTCTTCTGGCAGATCACGAATCAATTCGAGTTTGTAAGGATCGCCCACTTCTTCAAACGTTTTGATTGCTTCAGCGCGGCTAACTTCCTTGCGTACAATTGGCAGGTTTTCACTTACGATACGTTCCATTTCCTTCTCGATCTTTTGCAGATCTTCCGGGTTAAGCGGGTGTTCCAGGTCCATATCATAGTAAAATCCGTCTTCGATGACAGGTCCAACGCCAAGGTGAACCTCTTTGCTGCCATATAGGCGTTTCACAGCTTGAGCGAGCAAGTGAGCTGTACTATGGCGCATCACTTCAAGTCCGTCTGGTGAGTCAAAAGTTACGATCTCTACCAATGCTCCCTCGTGAAGTTTGGTCGACAAGTCCACCACAATTCCATCCAGTTTCCCAGCTACGGCGTTTTTACGCAATCCGCTGCTAATGGATGCTGCTACATCCTCAATACTGCTGCCATCGGCGTACTCACGTACTGAACCATCCGGTAGTTTAATGTTAACTGCCATTTGTCTCATTCCTCCTGTAAATGTAACCTTGTCCATCAAAATCATGGACTGATGATCTATTGCTATTCCTGCTGATTGGCAAAGAACGCAAAAAACACCCGTCCCGGCAAAGGGACGAGTGTTGTATACTCGTGGTTCCACCCTAATTCAGCTGCTTCATTTCTTGATTGAAAATACAGCCCTCATTGGCATGACGGTAACGGGCATGACCCGGCATATCCTTACTCACGGAACGATTGCATTCATCTCCGTTTTCAAAACTGCAGCTACAAAGGGGTAAACCAAACGTGGCATCCGGAGGAAATTTCAGCCTGGTTCCCTCTCTCTGCACCGACCGTGCGTATGGTCCTTGTCTTTGTCAACGCTTTTGCTTATTAGTAAAAGTTCATCCATAAAAACATGTTCGTTAATTCATGGATCAACAGTTATTATAATTGCCGAGATCACTTGCGTCAAGGCCTGACAGCAGCCCGGAACGAAGCACTTCACACTCCGGGCAATGATGGCATAATTGAACCTTGTCCTCGAAGATCTGGCGAATCGTCGATATAATCGGCAGATCGGGTGTGTTGGTATGAAGCATCACTTTTTCGGGAGATATCGATATAAGTGTGCTTACAATCATGTCTTCAATATCCATTTCCAGTTCAAGACCAGGCATCTCCACAACGACTTGCTCATCTTTTTGTACAGGGAGCTGGTTAAGCCCTGCATCCAGAACCTGAAATTCATGCGAGCCTTTGTGCACCAGATGAACCAAAGGAACTTTGGCTTCCTGAAAGAACACAAAATATTTTAACAGTCCCATGAATTCTTCGTATTGACGATCCATCCAGAATTCATCCAGTGCATACTCCACCAGTTCGTGCAGTTCCTGTTTGTATTGCTTCATTCGAAAATGAAGAATGCCTTCCAGGTGAAAGAAATGAACCTCCTCCAGATCATGTCTAAGACCATTTGCGAGGGTTAAGCGCCGTTTCTCTCGAAGCCCTGGTTGATCCAGATCACCGTTGAATAACAAGGGCATGCAGATCCGGTGTACCTTCTCAACTTCATATTCATCCATAACGGAACAGGCCTTGGAAATCATGTTTTCTACAATGGAGTGCTCCCGGGTATCCATAATGAAATCAGCCAGTCCTTTGGCAAGCAAATCACTGATCTGAGGCAGCCACTGCTGAAAATCCACGTGATTTTCATTCCCTCTGCAGACCCAGGCTGCTTTGCCGTCATTATGTTTGAAGGTGAGCCGGAAACCTCTTTTGCTTATATGTAAACCTTTGGTTTTATCTTTGATGCAGCGATAAAATTGATCTGCTTCCTCTTGCCCTGACACATCGGTCCATACGGCGAACAGCTCCACAAGAATCACTCCTTTCCTTCCTGTTCAAAGTATATGGCAAGGCCGATGGGGATATACGAAGCGGATTGATGGAAAGCGTGTCATCATTTCTCAGTATATTTGTAAAGAGGTTTGGAGTTCAGACAAAAATGTGTTATTATTTTGATAACAGTATGTTTCACGGAAAAGGGGGGAAGCCAAAATGAGACAACAACCTAGAATGCTCCGCAGTGCTTTTATCATCATTTTGTGTTTGTTCCAAGCTTTGTGCTTTCCTATTCCGATGCAGACCGAATCCGCTGTTGGGGTATCCGTTGATGCCACTTCCAATAAGGAAGTGTTATTGCAAATACCCGAAACTCAGCAAAAACCTGCTATCCGCAAATACTCGCAAGTCATGGTCAAGCTGATTGCAGTGACGAATAACAAGCCTGTATTTTTGGTGCTTGCCTTATTGCTGATGCTGCGAATTCCTACTCCGCGTCTGCCCTTTAAACCGTTGATTTGTCTGTTTAAGCGCAGATTATTTCTGCTACCCATTAAATTCACCAGTATGTATTTGTCCCTCGCCCCTCATGCACCAAGATACGTAAACGCCCTTCACTAGGCGTTGCACCGTATGTTCGGTTGCCATGCATAGAGACATCTCTGTCCAACGGACGGTGTACTTGTGCATAACTTATAACCCTTTAAGCAAACGTTAGTTAACGACAAGGTTAACCGTGTGTCACGATGTTGTATTTGTCATATCCATTTTTATTCAAAATTCAATGTATACGGCTGTGTGTCAGGAGTACCTGGCTCTGTTTGCCCGCATCATTTAATGTTCCTTCCAAATACAGATCATTCTATTTTCGGGAAATAAGCCTGTCTTCTGTGGCCAGCCCCTAATTTAAGGAGGCATACTATCCATGGATGTACGTGAAACAGATTTGCCAGGAATCGGCAAGAAGTTCCAGATTGAAACGAGCAGCGGAGATAAAATTGTGATCATTATTCATGATGATGGACGGCGTGAAATGTACCATTTTGAATACGACGATCCGGATCAAAGCATCTCCATGATTACGCTCGATGATTATGAAGCCAGACAAATTGCCGCTATCGTTGGCGGATTGACCTATAAGCCGAAACAGCTTGAAAATATTGAAGTTACTTTTGACGATCTGATTATCGAATGGTATAAAGTCGAATCCTCTTACGGAAGTATCGGTAAGTCCATCGGTGAATTGGATGTACGTCAAAACTCTGGGGCAACGGTTATTGCCGTTGTAGAGAAAAACCACAAAAAACATATCAGCCCCGGTCCTGAGGTCGTGATTACTGCTGAGTCTACAGTTGTCGCCGTTGGTGAACGCAATCAGCAGAAACTCTTCAAATCCCTCCTCCTGACCGGAAGGGGGTGAGTCGATGGATCATCTGATATTTGAAGTAGGTCTGGCGCTCGTTCTTATTGCAGCCGCTGGCCTCTTATCTGCCAAATTGCGTTTTTCGGTCGTCCCGTTTTACATTCTGATCGGGATGGCCGTCGGACCACATGCCATGAAAATATGGCATCTGGACTTCCGCTTTATTGAAAGTCAGCCATTCATCGAATTTATGGGCCGGATTGGTATCTTGTTCCTGCTCTTCTATCTCGGATTGGAGTTCTCGGTTGGACGACTGATCAAGTCAGGTAAATCGATTGCCGTTGGCGGCTCCATATACATCGGGATTAACTTTACCCTTGGATTGATCTTTGGTTTTGCTGCGGACTTCCCTCCTGCAGAAGCACTTGTTATTGCAGGTATCACAACCATATCCTCCAGTGCCATCGTGGCCAAAGTATTAGTTGATCTGAAACGAACGGCAAATCCGGAGACGGAAATGATCCTAGGTATCATCATGTTTGAAGATGTGTTCCTTGCCGTATATATTTCCATCTTGTCTGGTCTTGTGCTCAGTGATTCATCCTCGATTGGAGGCGTCATTGTATCAGCACTCATTGCACTTGGATTCATGCTCATTGTTATTATACTTGGACGGAAAGCCACACCACTGCTTAACAAGCTACTCAAAATTCGCTCTAATGAATTGTTCTCCCTAGTCGTTTTTGGAGCACTCTTCCTCGTAGCCGGATTCTCGGAAACGATTCATGTTGCTGAAGCAATTGGTGCATTACTTGTTGGTCTGGTCCTGGCAGAGACAGAACATGCCAAACGGATTGAGCATCTAATCCTGCCGTTCCGTGACTTCTTCGGAGCCATCTTCTTCTTCAGCTTCGGTTTGTCCATTGACCCTCTGTCCCTTGGCGGAGATGCCGTATGGCTGGCTTTGATTGCTGTGGTTATTACACTATTTGGTAACTTCCTGGCAGGCATGCTGGCCGGACGCAGTGCAGGACTATCTCCAAAAGCTTCTGCTAATATTGGTTTAACCATTGTATCCCGCGGTGAATTTTCGATCATCATGGCCAACATGGGTAAAGCCGGTGGACTCTTGCCGCTTCTCCAACCTTTTGCCGCGCTGTACGTACTGATTCTGGCCATTCTTGGACCACTATTAACCAAAGAGTCCAAACATGTGTTTAGAATTTTGGATAAAATATTTAAGTTCAAAGATCCCCGGAAGAAGAAAGAAGAACCGAAGGTTTTACAGAAAGAAGGATAAAACCTGTGTCTGTTCACAACAGGCACATGATCGTAACCGCGGCTCTTCGCTGATCTTTCTGTGATGAACCCAGGGAGAATGGCTCGCCAGCCGCACAAAGGAGGATGACGTATGAAAGCACCTCTGATATCGGCTAATCCGGTGCCACAAACCGCTAAAACCAGAATATCATCCACGCGCCGCTTCCTGAATCTTTTGCTGGTGATCGTAGGCGGGATTCTGGCCTCCGTGGGACTTGAATTATTCCTGCATCCCAATAAGATTATTATTGGAGGCATTACAGGCATATCTTCTCTGTTCGCCCATTGGACGGAGATGAGAATTGGATTGTTCCTGTTTTTATTCAATGTTCCATTTATATTTTTATCCTACAGGCTAGTGCAGAAGAAATTCGTACTCGTTACTGTCCTGGGTCTGGTTGTCTTTTCGATTGGTGCCATCGTGCTTCATCCCATGCCGCCTCTGGTTGAACATCCGCTGGCTGCCGCCATGTTCGGCGGACTATGTCTGGGTGTTGGAATCGGACTTGTGGTGCGGTATGGCGGGACACTGGATACGCTGGAAATCGGTGATCCGTCCTCCCGGCCACCTGAAAGGGTATTTAGCGGGAAACGGATGCTTATCGAAAAAATAATCATGCTGCTCAACTTGCTGATTCTGACAGCCGCTGGTGTTGTCTTTGGTTGGGATCAAGCGATGTACTCTGTTATTGCCTATCTTATTGCATATGAAACGGTCTATATCGCGTTCCGCGGATTTACGACCACTCGCAAATTGTACATTCTGACTACCCAAAGCTCGCAGGTTGAAAAAGCCGTTCGCAAGCGTCTGCGACGGGAACCCGGATCTCCTGTACCCTCTTCAGAATCTGCTTCCTTATTGCCTGCTGAAGGATGGATTCATCACATTCCGGGGGCATTGTACTATGAAGTTCACTTTCTGGAGATGATCTGGTTGAAATCCATTGTGCGCCATATTGATCCGCACGCTGGTATTATCACCCATCCGGAGAAATGACCCAACGACTTGAACCCCAAAAACCTCTCTCTAGCCCTGTGATAGAATATCACTTCAGGTTAGAGAGAGGTTTTTTTATTCCTGCTTTTTATTCCTATTTCTTTATTTCCGATACCCTACACTTCTACAGTTCAACTATAGCTTTCACCACATGTGTTTCTGGGAGCAACCACTTGTCCATGGCGAAAGGAAGCTCACTTAAAGGCTCCCGATGCGTAATGTAGCCATCCATGCTGAGCTTTTTCTGCCGCAAAGTCGATATCACTTGCTCAAAATCCGCACGCGTTGCATTACGGCTGCCCAATATGCTCATCTCTCGCTTATGAAACTCAGGATCATGAAACGTAATATCGGCTTTGACCAATCCCACATAGATCAGTTGTCCGCCATGAGCTACATACCGAATGGCCTCATTCATGGACTGTACATTACCTGTTGCATCAAATACGGCAGTAGCGTAATCCCCTCCTGTCACTTCAGCTACCTGCTCCACCACTTGGTCTGTTGCCTGTATTACAACATCTACCCCAGCCCAGGTGCGGCTTAGTTCCAATCGGTCCAGGTTCCGATCAATGGCAATTACTCGAGCCCCTGCCTGTTTCGCAAAAGCCATGACACCAAGTCCGATCGGTCCTGCTCCGATGACTATAATCTGCTCCCCAGGCTGCACACCTGCTCTTCTTACGGCATGAGCACCGATACTGAGCGGTTCAACCATCGCTGTTTCATCCAGGCTCAGTCCTTCTGCCTTAATCAAATGGGAAACAGGCACGCTGATTCTTTCGCGCATACCTCCATCCACATGTACTCCCATAACCTGCATGGATGCACAGCAATTGGTTTTCCCTGTTCGGCAGGCAATACAGTGACCACAGTGCAGATAGGGAATAATGCTAACCGGATCTCCAACTTGAAGGCCAGCAGTATTCGGCCCAATGTCATCAATGATCCCTGACAGTTCATGTCCCAGAATACGAGGATAGGTAAAATAGGGCTGGTTGCCTTTATAAGCATGTAGATCCGTCCCGCAGATGCCAATCCGCTTGATCGATACAATGGCCTCATGTTCAGCTCGAATCGGTTCGTCGGTATCCTGTATTGTCAATTGATTGATCTCTTCACACACCACAGCCTTCATCCCTGTTCCCCCTTCGCTGCTCTCTGTTGTGGATCGTTATACTCGGGACGACCACTTGCCCACGTCACGTTATGAACGGGTGCCAGAATGTGCAGTACCTCTGCCAAAAGCTCTTCATCGAGCGGTTCATCTACCCACTCCGCATTATGACGGATGTTATTTACACTTGCGCTGCTCACCAGTGTGGTTGGGATCTGTTCATTTGCCGTTGCAAATTGCACAGCCAGCTTAGCAATATTCACACCTTGCTCTGCACAGAACTGCGCAGCTTCAAGACAGACTTGTTTGACACGTTCATCTGCCGGATGCCAGGCGGGCGTTCCTCTTGTACCTAATAAGCCCATGGACAGAGGCGAAGCATTAACGAGGCCAACTCCCTCTTTTTCCAATAAAGGCAGCAAGGACAATAATGAGGTATCATTCAATGCATAATGACAATACGAGATGATGGCATCGGCATCAATCTGCGGCAGCACTTTCTCGAACAAGGGCAGGGGCAGACCACAGACTCCCGCATGACGAATTACACCCTGCTCTTTCAGTTCCAGCAAGGCTGGATAGGCTTCTTCAATAATGATCTCTGCTGGTGCAAACTCAATATCATGCAGGAACAGAATATCGATATAATCGGTGTGCAATCGATCCAGACTTTCCTTGACACTGTCCTGAATGCGCTTACGGGAAAAATCAAACTCATTCTCTCCGTATCGTCCCGCCTTGGTTGATAAAATATATGAACTGCGCGGCTGGCTTCGTATCGCTTCTCCCAGTACCGTCTCTGCCTTGGTTAGACCATAATAGGGTGACACATCTATATAGTTCATTCCGGCATCCAGAGCTGCATGTACCGTACGAATACCTTCCTCGCGGTCAATATCGCGAAATACCGAACCTAGGGAAGACGCCCCAAAACTCAACACAGGTACATCGAGACCGGTCCTGCCAAGCATCCTTCTCTTCATTCACTTGCTCCTCTCCAGCATGTCTGTTGCTCCGTTTCTTTCATTTTAACAGTTCAATATCATTATAAAATATCGCCATATGCGTAATATGTACTCTTTCATGACCTCGGAATAGCCCATTAAGGCAAGCATCCAACAAAAAAAACACGGATTACCCTTCAATGGGCAACCCGTGTCTTCATTCTAATATCTAGATATAGATAAATTATTCTCTTATTAGTTCTGCATGACAAAATCTTGCTGCACAGAATTCTCTTCTTCATCAAACATCCGCAGAATATCGTATCTTGTATTACGCTGTGCGGGAATGTAACCCGCCTCACGAATAAGCTGAAGAATCGAGCCAATATTGACTTTGTATGTAGCACCCGCAGCGGATACGACATTCTCTTCAATCATCGTGCTGCCGAAATCATTACAGCCAAATTCAAGCGATTTCTTACCGATTTCAGGACCCATGGTTACCCATGAAGATTGAATGTTTTTGATATTATCAAGTACAAGTCGGCTGATCGCTACCGTCTTCAGATATTCTTCCGGAGTTTGGCGCTCCAGTTTCAGATTCGTATTATCCGGTTGGAATGTCCAAGGAATAAATGCCAGGAACCCTTCTGAGTCATATTTGTTTGCAATACACTCATCCTGGGCTTCACGTACACGAAGCAGGTGAAGTGCACGCTCTTCCATCGATTCGCCCAATCCGATAACCATTGTTGCGGTTGTGTTCATCCCGATCCGGTGAGCTGTCTGCATAACGTCCATCCAGTCGCGCCATGAACCTTTCAGACGGCTGATTTTGCGGCGTGTACGGTCATCCAGAATCTCAGCGCCTCCACCTGGCAAGGAATCCAGTCCTGCTTCGTGAATGGCACGTACAACCTCTTCCAGCGTAAGACCGTCCGAAACTTCTACCATTTTCATAATCTCCGCTGGTGAGAAGGAGTGCATGGTAATGTTCGGGAAACGTTCTTTGATTGCTTTTAACAGATCCGTGTAATAGCTGAAAGGCAGGTTGGGATTCGTTCCGCCTTGCATCAGAATCTCAGTACCATTCACATCTTGTGTTTCCTGAATTTTCTGGAAAATCACTTCGTCCGGCAATACATACCCTTCATCTGATCCAGGTCTGCGATAGAAAGCACAAAAACGGCAGTACACATCACACACGTTGGTGTAGTTGACGTTACGCCCAATGACAAATGTTCTGTATGGCTCAGGGTGCATACGCTTCATAATAACATTGGCAGCTGCCCCGATTTTGTCGACTTCATTCGATTCAAACAGCTGAATTGTGTCTTCCAGGTCTAATCGTTCGCCCCGAAGGGCTTTATCTAAGATACGGTCTACCGTACTCATCGTAAAAAGCCTCCCTCATGAAGAGAAATATGTTCACGATCCGTCCCGACTTGTATATATGCCAGCCTTGTGCATGATTGGTTGGTTCCAAACGATTGCGTAGAAATAGAAATTCTAGATGGATTGGAACCTTTCGATCCATTCTGGGTTATTGAAAAAACGGCTCATTGAATCTATGCATAAGACGCATCGCTTGCAAGTGCTGGTGGCAACATCGCATTTCTGTACTCTGTCTATCGTAACACAGGTTACATGTGAAAAAAAGCACCTTATGGAAAGGTGCCCTAAATTTAAGTAAAAATATTGACATATTCATTCTATTATAATTGCAGCTTTTTTAGACTGATTTATTGATTGTTCGGCTAGCCAAAAAAATGATGATTATGATTCCTGAAGCGCCTGATCCAGATCAGCAATCAGATCGTCGATATCTTCCAGCCCGACTGAGAAGCGCAGTAGCCCATCGGTAATGCCCCGTTCAAGTCTAACCTCTGCAGGCATTGCAGCATGGGACATCATCGCAGGATAGGACAGAATACTCTCCACAGCACCCAGACTGACTGCCACGATTGGCAGTTTCACCCGGTTAAGAACCGCTTTGGCACGGTCACCCGAGCCTACGTCAAATGAGACAACCGCTCCATAACCCGTGGATTGGCGCTCGTGAGCTTCACGACCCGGATGCTCCAGCAATCCAGGATAGTATACTGCGGTAATATCGCTGCGTCCGCTAAGCCAGGCAGCCAGCTTCGCCGTGCTTTGTTCACTGTGTGCCATACGAGCTCCAAGTGTTTTCATGCCGCGCATCAGAAGCCAGGATTCTTGAGCACCGAGTACGGTACCAAGCCCATTTTGAAGCTGTTTGAGTTGTCTCCCCAGCTCTTCGGTACGGGCAACGGCAAGTCCGGCAAGTACGTCACTATGTCCACCAAGAAACTTGGTTGCACTATGTACAACAATGTCCACGCCGAGCTCAATCGGGCGCTGATAATATGGCGTCATAAATGTGTTATCAAGAATGGTGATCAGTTCATGTTCCTGTGCCCAGGATGTGACGGCAGCAATATCCGTGATCCGCAGGGTTGGGTTGGAAGGTGTCTCCATATAGACTGCCTTCGTATTCGGCTTAATGGCCGCCTTCACCTCTTCAATATTGGTCATATCCACAAACGTCGTCTCAATTTGCATTCTGCTAAGAATGGACGTGAGCAGGCGGTATGTTCCTCCATACACATCTTCTGTTACGATCATGTGGTCGCCTGCCGAGAACATCAGGAACACACTGGAGATTGCAGCCATTCCTGAAGAGTAGGCGAATCCTCGAGCTCCACCTTCAAGCAGTGTGATGTAATCCTCCAACGCTTGACGTGTCGGATTACCTGAACGGCTGTAATCATGCTGTGGTGGATTAAAGATATCAAAATGATGGAATGTGGACGCCTGGTAGATCGGTACGCTGGAGGCTCCGGTTGTTTTATCCACTTCATCACCAAAATGCAGCAGCTTGGTATCAAACTTCAATTCGGATTGCTTGTTGTTCTGCTCACTCATGATGTACACCTCCTTCAACTTCACGCTGCGCAGCTTCCAGGGCATTTCCCAAATCCGCAATCAGATCGTCTGCATGCTCAATTCCTACGGAGAATCGCAGCAAGCGGTCATCTACACCTACGGCGTCGCGTATTTCGAGCGGGATATCTGCATGCGTCTGCACCGCAGGATACGTCATCAACGATTCAACGCCGCCAAGACTCTCGGCAAAAGCAATTAACTTGATATGGCGCAGCAAAGGTTCAACTAAACGGGCATCTTTAACTTTGAAAGAGAAGATGCCTGTATTTCCTTTAGATTGTTTCTTCTGCACTTCGTATCCAGGGTGATCTGACAAACCAGGGTGATATACCTCCCCCACGGATGGATGTTCCAGCAGATACTTGGCAATGGTAAGTGAATTATACTCATGACGCTCCATACGAAGCGCGAGTGTCTTCATGCCTTTCATCAACTGATAGGAATCACTTGGAGATAGTACCGCACCAATGGAGTTATGCAGGAATGCCATTTCAGCTGACAATTCCTCGCCCTTGGTGATAATCAATCCGGCAAGCACATCGTTGTGTCCACCCAGGTATTTAGTTGCGCTATGAACAACGATATCTGCTCCGAGCTCGATAGGACGTTGGAAGAACGGCGTCAGCAGTGTATTGTCAACAATCGTCAACAGGTTATGGCTTTTCGCCCAGGAGCTGACCGCTTCAATATCCGTAATCATCATAAGTGGATTGGTTGGCGTTTCGATAAATACAGCTTTGGTGTTCGGCTGACGAATGTCTTCCATGGCCACCAGATCATTCGTGTCCACGTAGCTTGCCGTTACGCCAAAACGGGAGAGGATACGCTCTAGAAGACGATACGTTCCCCCATACAGATCCAGCGAGACAATCAGATGATCTCCCTGTCCAAACATGGCAAAGATCGTTTGCAGCGCTGCCATGCCCGAGCTACAGGCAAAACCGGCATCACCTGATTCCAAAGCGGCTGCAGCTTCTTCCAGTACCTTACGCGTTGGATTGGTCGTACGAATGTAGTCAAAGCCTGTGCTCTGCCCGAGCTTTGGATGGCGGAACGCCGTTGATTGATAGATGGGGAAATTCACGGCACCAGTTCCCGGCTCATTGACGGATCCGATTTGAGCCAAGCGGCTTTCGATTTTCAACTTATTGTCTTCCATTGCAGTATCCTCCTGTAATCTCGATTAGATTTGCGGGCCAATATCGTAAGGCGTCTCCTGATACACATAGTAATTGAGCCAATTAGAGAATAATAAGTTTGCATGTGCCCGCCAGGTTGCCGGAGGAACACGGGATGGATCGTCGTTTGGAAAATAGTGTCTTGGCAGTGCGATGTCCAATCCTTTGGATGCATCGCGGTCGTATTCCCATTTCAAGGACAATGGATCATACTCCGCATGCCCTGTCACAAAAATTTGTTTGCCGTCTTTGGTGGCAACCAGGAAAATGCCAGCTTCCTCCGATTCGGCCAAAATTTCGAGGTTATCGTTCTTCTCAATATCCTCACGCCGAACTTCGGTATGACGGGAATGTGGGACATTGAACACTTCATCAAATCCGCGAAGCAGCTGTACATGAGATTTGTTGATCGTATGTGGAAATACGCCAAAACACTTCTCTTCCAGCGGTACCTTAGGTACACCGAAATGATGGTACAGACCAGCCTGAGAAGCCCAACAGATGTGCATGGTCGATGTGACGTTGGTTTTGGTCCAATCGAAGATCTCCTGGATTTCCTTCCAATAATTTACGTCTTCGAAATCCATTTGCTCAACAGGGGCACCTGTAATGATCATCCCGTCAAAACGGCGGTGTTCAATCTCATCAAAGGTTTTGTAGAAAAGATTCAGATACTCCTGTGATGTGTTCTTCGATGTGTGAGACTTGGGATGAACCAGAACGATATCGACCTGTATTGGGGTGTTCCCCACCAAACGAAGCAGTTGGGTTTCTGTTGTTTCCTTAGTAGGCATCAGGTTTAATATAGCAATGCGTAGTGGACGAATATCCTGCTGGTAAGCATGTGTCTCGTCCATTACGAAGATGTTCTCACCTGCGAGGACTTCCTTGGCAGGCAGTGCGTCTGGAATTTTGATTGGCATGATGTACAACTCCTCCTTGTGCATAGATAGATGCAGCCATCACAGGTTTGATGTTTTCACATCAATACTGTTCTAGACTGCCATGAGCTTGTCTATAGGTGGAGAATTGCAAAAAGCGCAGCGCTCTAACCTGACAAACTCAAGTTCCATAGCGAAAATCAGTGCTGAGAAGTCGGTGCATATAACAAAGACCTTCCTCGGATTCCGAGAAAGGTCATATGTAAATAGATATGCGCCTCTCTCATCTCTCAGTTACAACAGTGCCTCAATGGACACTTAGTCGCTGCAAGAATTAGCACCGTGCGGTATACCGCCGGTTGCCGGGTTTCATCGGGCCAGTCCCTCCACCTACTCTTGATAAGATTTCGCCTTATTCAATTGTGTATTTAGTGTACTTCACCGTCTACTTTAAAACATTAATCCTCTCACGTCAAGCATGTAGTTTTATGTCTGTTCATGTAGACCGGAACCGTTTGTCTATCGCTGTCATACACTGCTTCAGGGCGCGAAATAGACACATTTTTGCGCTTGAAAGCACCATGTACCAGCGGTATACTAAACAAGTGTTGCAAACCCTTATGTGAGAGGTGACATATTCAATGGATGGCGACCCGAGGCCTGACTGTCAGCCGTATTCCGACAAACTGCATAGAGAATTGACATCAGCATGCCGGCAGCGGGACGTTATTTCCGTTTGGTTATAGAGCGAACGCACTCCTGACTTCCAGGCTCCGCTGCCGACCGGCTGATCTGTTCTTTTTGCGCCCATATTGATGAAAATCCGCCTGTTTGGCGGGTGCAGAAGGAGTGGATGAACGATGAAAATCCGGTTGGTAAACAACGGTGTATTTATCCCGGTGGACGATATTGAGCAGGCGCTAACGCCACCAGCTGAGGGATTTTACTGGATTGATGCAGACGTTGATGATCTGGCGGTACTTCAGCCGCTGTTCATGATGCATGATCTGGCTGTAGAGGACTGTTTGAGTGATGAAGAGCAGCGTCCGAAGATTGAAATTTATGAGAGCCATTATTTTATTGTCGTAAACAGCATTCGTTTTGATGATGAAGAGATCTTTTTGCGTGCGGTTAACCTGTTTCTAGGGAGACACTATATCATTAGTGTTACGAAGCAAAAGGTCAGCGAACTGCGGACCTTGAAGCCTATTCTGTGGGAACAGGAAGTCAGCACCCCGGATCGTCTCCTGTATCTGTTGGTCGATTTGATTGTGGATAACTACTTTACCGTCGGCGACCGGATCGAAGCACGCATTGAGAAATTGGAAGAAGATATTTTGATGCATACGAAAAAGTCCCATTTGAATGAAATTATCGGGCTGCGCAGTGAAATTCTGTGGCTCAAAAAAGTGCTCGGACCTCAAAAAGAGGTCATCAACACGCTGAATAAAAAAGACTTGCGTCTGATCGATGATCAACTGCAGAAGTACTTCAGTGACATCTATGAGAATGCTGTGAAAATATCCGAGACATTTGAGACTTATCGAGACCTGATGGGAAACTTGCGAGAAGCTTACCAATCCAGTATCGCCAACCGGGCGAACGAAATCATGCGCGTGTTTACCGCCATTACAACGGTGTTCATGCCCCTGACAGTCATTACCGGCATCTATGGGATGAACTTCAACAACATGCCTGAGCTGGACTGGAAGTATGGATATTTTGTAGTCATTGGCCTGATGGTGACCCTCGGCCTGAGCATGTTCTTTATTTTCCGCAAAAAAGATTGGATCTGAACGTATTCATTCAAAAAGACGAAGCACTCCATCCAGGGAGAAACAGCTTCGTCTTTTTTTCTGTACTCAAAAACTTCTCTCAAAACGATATGGGGTGTCTAGCCGACGTTCTGCTCTGTTTCTAACTGTCTTCGGAATCGAATGCGGATCATGCGCAATCTCTCGTACACTTGCTCCAGATTACCGCTAACCGGTTTATCCCCGCCGTATACTCTATGTAATACAGGTTTCAGGAAACTGTCTCCCAGCTCCTCGTATGCACTCCAGACCGCCTCCTGTTCCTGCTCAGGCATGACCGCAAGCTCTGCATCCAGGAGGCTATCCGTATCATAACCTTCCGTATCGAGTGTCTCCAGCAGTTCAATCAGCTCTCTGCGGGATAGTCCGGAGCGGTTCACAATCTCTTCAAGCGTATACCCTTCCTTCATACCCTCAAGCACCTGCTTGCGAGTGGTGAATTTGTCCAGCTCCTGCTTATACTTCTGTTCTTTTTGCTTGTACAACCAGCTCTCATATTCATCTTCGGACAATACCGTTTGTACCCAATCAAGTGGAAAAGCCGTAGAACGCTCTACTCCGCTTGTTAGCTCCATCCACTCCTGACCGTATTCACTTGCCTTGCTCTCCCCAACACCTGGTAACTGCATGAGTTCATCCATGGTTTGTGGTACGAATGCACTGATCATGCGCAGCAAACGATTCGTTGCAATAAAGTATGGGGCCTTCCGGTCAGACGCAGCCCTTCTTCTCCGCCAAGTGCATAGATCAGCATATAATTCTTCATTGCCGTAGCGTTCACTATAACAATGAAGACGCTGTCCACCATAACTGCGTAATTTCAGATCATCCGTCTCATGAAACAGTCCCTGAATCAATGGCCGGTAACCTTCACTCATTCGAATCGCCAACTGGTGGCGATAAATATGGAGCAGTTCTTCCCATGAGCTCCCCTCATACCAGATGCTGTCTTCGCGATCTCCTTCCTCATAATGGCTCCACCCGAGATGCCAGGCTCCTTCCTCCTCACCAATCCACAACTGAGCGTGTTCTTCATGTTGACCTGACAATTTGGATAATCTGTTCATGAAAATGACTTCCATTGTTTCCCCTCCTTAATATTGCAGCCTATTCACAGTTAGATGAGCCGCCTCCAGGCAACAAAAAAAGCACCTCTCCTGCAAATTCATTGCAAGAGAGGTGCTTCCTCATTAACCGTAGTATGCTGTTGCTCATATCTTACCACAATGGAAAAATTCGTCAACCACTTGTGATCAATTGAATTACTTGTTCAAAGCCAATTTGGCCAAGGCCAGCGATCCGCACAAACCGGCATTGTCACCAAGGCCTGGCGGAACGACATACTCGTCGATCCCCGAGTGAAGGGCCGGATGCTGAACATATCCATTTAACAGCTCCTGCAATTTGCTGCGTACCATAGGGAACAAATGCTCCTGCTTCATGACCCCACCACCCATCACAATTTTTTCCGGAGTGAGAATCAGTACATAATTCATGAGTGCATGCGCCAGATAATGTGCCTCAATCTCCCAGGCTTTGTGATCTGCTGGCAGCTCATATGCCGGCTGGTCCCAACGTTTATTGATAGCTGGTCCCGCTGCGAGCCCTTCCAGACAGTCCCCGTGGTATGGACAAAAACCTTCATATGTATCCTCAGGGTGTCTGCGTACAATAATATGTCCCATCTCTGGATGAGATAAACCGTGAACCATTTTACCGCCTACGACTGCTCCGGCACCAATACCTGTTCCGACAGTGATATACAGACAGCTCTCCAGTCCTTGTGCTGCTCCCCAGGTTGCTTCTCCAAGCGCAGCTCCGTTTACATCCGTATCAAACGTCATCGGCACATCAAAATGTTCCTTGAGTTTACCAATGATATCATATTGCCCCCAATGAGGCTTCGGTGTCGTTGTAATATATCCGTACGTAGGACTTCCTTCAATCGGGTCAATTGGTCCAAAAGAACCTACGCCCAAAGCTTCAATCCCTTTGCCTTCAAAGAAAGCGATAACCTGCGCCATCGTTTCTTCCGGTGTCGTTGTAGGAAAACTTACCCGTTCAAGCACCTCACCATTTTCAGTTCCAATCCCACATACAAATTTGGTTCCCCCAGCTTCAATTGCGCCTAAAATCGTCAAGTTAGTCACACTCCCAAGTTAGTTTAAAGTGAAATTCATCTTTGGTTCTGGACGATGATATGTTGTGAATCTATTGCCCGCTCTCCAGCTTATCCAAACGTTTCAACAACGTTTGCCTCCAGCTATCTGACAGCGATGGAATAGCCAGTAATGCACGCATGCCGGTGGCATCCTTCTTGCCCTGATGCATGACCCGGTTGGCCTCCAGAATGGTCATGGATGCAGGGTCTGTGCGGATACGCCTGAACGGAGAGTCAGGAGCGACTTCTCCCTCCTCCAGCACGCGAAAATAGAAGCCGGTAAAGCCGCTTTCCTGAAAATATACAGGCAGCTCTTTGAAATCATACCGGGCAGCGAGCTTGAAGCAGGGTTGTCTTGGCTGGCTAACCTGAACCAAGGCTCCGCCCAGTTCATATACATCACCAATCCGGACTTGATCCTCGGAGCAGCCTTCCACCGTTAAATTCTCACCACAAGCTCCCCAGTCCAGCTTGCGTTCCATCAGCTGTTCCAGTACGGAATACCGACTGTAATCGTATACACAAACAGCCTTATCCGGTCCGCCGTGATTCTCCAGGTCCGCCTGGCCATCTCCTGTCATTCCAGTGAATGACAGGAAAACCGGGCCGGATACGGGAAGTTTGACAATGCCGCTCAGCACTTCACGTTTCTGGCCAGGCAATGGCTGAGGCTGGCCCACATTAATGGCAAGAACAGATGTATTACGTTCTGCTGACTGTTGATCATGTGCGATTGTCATGTGCTTCATACCTCCCATACGATTAGTACTTTAACGGACTGAGCCGCCAAAAACGAGTGTATTACTTAACAGCCGCCCTGGTGAAGTTAACATCTTCCCACCTGCATACAAGCCCGAGGAAGCTCCACCATCCAGATTCATGGCCTGCTTGGCACCAAGCTTCTGCATGACTGCCGCCCATTCCTTAATGGTGGCTCCCGACACAGTTGCAAGCATTACTGAACCGTCAGCCATGATTGCGATGCCGCTTCTGGCACCCGAGGCATTCAGAATCTTGGTATCCTTGAATCCTTCGCTGGTTGGGTTCACGGCGACTTTACCGTCTTTCACAAGACGAGGACCAGCACCAACAGCAGTTACTACGTCTTCCCAGGGAATCTCTTTGCCTGATGCATTGGTATATTTATAGTTCATTTCTACAGTCGAACCCACGGCGAAGCGATCTGCAGTAGATTTCTGATTGCCTGTAAAGACCAATACAGATCCATTCTTCGGAATCGCTACATTGTTATTGGCTACTTTTTTGGTGACAATCCCTTTCTCCATCACAACTGCAGTACCACCCTTGAATCCAACTTTTGGGCCGCGCTCCGGAGTATAGAGCATTGATATGCTCGCATTCGCAGAAGGTGTACGGTTAATGAATGTTGCGTACCAGCTGCGTGACTTACCTGCTGAATCGGTAACTTTACCTGTAAGACTTACCTGAAGTGAATCCATAATTGCTGTTCCATCTTCCTTGAAACCTATCGTTGTTCCGTATCGTCCAATATGTATTACTTTTCCATTTGCTATCAACATGCCATAAGGATCTGGTGCTCCATTATACGCTTCAAAAAATGCCCCATTAATGGCTGCTTGAGCACCGTATGATTTTACAATGGAAGGCAATGTTGCCGTTTGTCCTACCTGTTTCTTGGCTAACCCTACAGTCACCGGTGTTCCTTTGGGGATGCTTACCGTTTGTACGGTAAAATTTCGTCCTGCTGCTTTTACTTTCTGTACTTTGGTGCTAATTGCCGCTTTTGCATCAGCTGTTTGCGGAGCGCTTACTGCGCCTGATAGTAATACCGGCAAAGCCAGGACGAGGGCCATAGCCCCTGTCCACCACTTTCTACCGGCACGTTTTGTCTGCATGTTGCTCACCCTATTGCCACTCCCATCCAAGAGCCCAGGCTCTTCATCTCAAGTTGTTCGAACTTGTCCATCACCATATCCGGATCAAGACGCAATTCACATACATCCAGTGCACAGGCTACCGGAACAGCGCAGTGAATCTCTGCCAGTTTACGGGACAGATGCAGCATGTCGAGATCATTCTCGATTTTTTTACGTACCGATGGCGTGAGTTTATCCAGATTATCCAGAATACCCTCAATGGTGCCATATTCCTGCACGAGTTTTAGAGCTGTTTTCTCACCGATTCCACGTACTCCAGGGTAATTGTCACTTGCATCCCCCATCAGACCTTTCATATCAATGACTTGACGAGGAGTCAACTGCTTCTCTGCCATGAGAGATTCCGGCGTATACACCATGTAATTGCCGTGACCTTTTTTCATAATAATAATGCTTGTCCGGTCATTGATCAGCTGCAGCATATCATGGTCACCGGTCAGAACCATCACGTTCATATCCGTCTGCTCCGTATAATACTTGGCCAGTGTACCGATGCAATCATCAGCTTCATACCCTTCTGCTCCAATATTCGGAATACCCAGGCTGTCCATGACTTCACGGATCAATGCAAACTGGGGAATCAGATCATTCGGTGCTTCAGGACGATTGCCTTTGTATGCCGCGTACTCTTCACCGCGAAACGTCTTGCCACCCATATCCCAGCAGCATACCACATGACTTGGTCCGAAAGTCTGAACCGCATCCCAGAAATAACGGATAAATCCGTATACCGCGTTGGTTGGCAAGCCTGCCTTTGTCCGTCTGATATATCCGCTTGCAGATGTCGCATAAAATGCACGGAACAACACCGCCATACCGTCTACCAGCAACAAAGTAGGTTCATTACGTTGATTCACTTGATTTTGTTCTCTCCTATCTGTATATAGCAAATAAAATATCGAAACTAATTCTATCATTATAGCATAGTTCCGCCAAGCATCGTTCAGCCAAAAAAGCCCTGAATATTGAACATTTCAGGGCTGCTAATCGGCTTCATTTATGAATGGACAGACACGTCACTCAGCCTATTGCTAAGCGTTCTTCCATTCCTGCTCATACGTCTCTTCCTTGAATCCTACGGTCACCTGTTCCCCATCCGTTACGATTGGACGCTTAATCAGACGGCCATTGGAAGCAAGCAAACGAATCTGTTCTTCAGCAGACATGCCAGGCAGCTTGTCCTTCAACTGCTGCTCCTTGTACACTTCTCCACTTGTATTGAAAAACTTCTTCACTTCAAGTCCGCTCTTCTGAATGAGGTCGGTTAATTCTGCCTCGGACGGGGGTGTGTCAAAAATGGGGAATAACTCCAGCTCATGGCCTTGAGCTTCAAGCCATTTTACTGCTTTGCGACAAGTTCCGCACTTTGCATACTGGTATACTTTCAGTTTACTCATTACATTTCCTCCTAAGTGCTCCGGTTTCAGGTTGCTCCGGTTTCTATTTCTCGCTTTCCTTGGTTTGCTTCGCAAATCCAAAAGTCGCTCAAAATTGATACCATCGCAACGTAGTTGTTGTTAGAGCACATCACTTTTCTCAAAAAGACCCTCAGGCTAACGCTGCATTTCTCTAAGAAATTGCTGTCTTCTACATTATTGAGTAGAGTAGGTTAATTCCATTATCCTTCGTTGATTCATTTAGTTTCCGCATAGCAGCTCTTCCCTTGGCTTTGCCTCGGTATCTAAACGTTTCTCCAGCGCAGCCATATCTGAAGGAAGAGGTGCATGGAACGTCATGCGTTCCTGTGTAAGTGGATGAACAAACGACAGCTCGCAGGCATGCAATGCCTGGCGATCGATCCACGAGTCCCTTTCTTCTCGCATGGCAGCCGTTTGTTCGTCAATCTCATCCTCAGGTAGTGTCTTGTACATTCGATCACCGATCAAGGGACATCCGACAGAAGTCATATGTACACGAATCTGATGCGTTCTGCCACTCTCCAGCTTCAGGCTGACCGCACTAGCAGTCCCTCCGTTCCACCGGGTTACCGTGCTGTACAACGTTCTTGCTGCGTAGCCGTCAGGTGTGACAATACGGCGATGAGGCTCCTCCGGATCACGATCAATAGCGCCATCAACGGACCCCTGTTCAGGAGCAGGACTCCCATGCACAAACGCAATGTATTTTTTATCTACGGTTCCTGCGATCATTTGTTCAGACACATGCTGATGCACATATGGATTTTTGGCAATAGCCAGCACCCCGGAAGTCTCCTGATCCAGACGATGAATGGGTCTAAACCGGAAAAGCTCTCCCTTGGACTTCCAGTAATGAACAACCCCATTCGCCAACGTGCCTGTATAGTGTCCATGTGTCGGATGCACAATTACGCCGGCATCCTTGTTAACAATAAGCAAATGCTCATCTTCATACAAAATGGAAAAAGGAATGGATTCCGGCAAAATGTCATCCGATTCCTCCTGTTCCATCCGAATCTCCACGATATCTCCAGCCGATACCTTCACGCTGATATACACGCGTTCTCCATTTAACATAATTCCCTGCTCCGTGATCTTCAGCCTGGACAAGAGCTTGCGCGATACCTGCAGCCGCCGCTGAAGCACGGTTTTCAGCAGCCAGCCATCTTCATGTTCGGGAACGGTGTAGACAATCGGCGAGTAATAGCCGCTCATTCTTTGCGGCGGAACACTTTTTTGCTCCGTACATATTCAATATCCGACACCTGCTGTCTGGCATTGGCGGTCCGTGCTACAACGAAGAAATAATCAGACAGACGGTTCAAGTAACGTCGTACCGAAGGATTAATATCCGTATGCTGTCCCAATGTTACCGTGCGGCGCTCTGCACGGCGGCACACCGTACGGCACACATGAAGCGCTGAAGACAGCGGGCTGCCTCCCGGGATAATGAACCGTTCCACTTTCGGGTTCTCCGCATCATACTGATCAATCCATTGTTCAAGCCGGGTGACCATGTCATCCCGCACTTTGTATTTGGTTTCGCTGATTTTCACAAATGCCAGGTCCGACCCGCAATCAAACAATTCTTGCTGAACCTCCAGCAAATGTTCGCGCAAATCCTCGAATTTCCCCTCTGTATCATCGATCAGACTGATTGCCTGGCCGACAAAACAATTCAGTTCATCGATGGTACCGTAAGCTTCAACGCGGTCGTCATCTTTGATCACCCGTCCTCCGATGACCGAAGTTTGCCCTTCATCACCTGTTCGTGTATAGATGCCCATTTGCAATCCCTCCAAATGTTTAATTTCATTCACATGGCAAAACATCGGTTAATTATTAACATGCCTGCCCTTCTAATCTCAACTTAACCAGTATACTTGACCTCTGCTTGATACGGAAATGCATTTTTTTCAGAAACCGCTTGTACCCTTTGCGCGTATATATGAATTGGCGTGCTCTGCCCGAGTATACGTCAAATTCAGGTAAATCAAAAGTAGAGGAGACGATTATGCAAAACTGGATAACCGATTTCATGGAACAATACGGCTACATAGGCATCGCACTCATTATTGCGCTCGAAAACGTATTTCCTCCCATTCCTTCGGAGATTATTTTGCCTTTTGGCGGATTTATGACAACGTACACCAGCCTTACTCTTCCAGGTGTTATCATTGCGGCTACTATCGGTTCTGTGCTGGGTGCAGTGATTCTCTATGGAATCGGATTGCTGATTGATGTGGAGCGTCTGGAGAAAATTGTAGATCGCTGGGGACATATTCTGCGAATCAAAAAAGAAGATATCCACCGTGTTGATGCATGGTTTGACAAATATGGAATGTGGACTGTACTATTCTGCCGCATGGTGCCACTTGTTCGCAGTCTCATCTCCATTCCGGCAGGCATGTCCAATATGAAATTCGGTTTATTCGTCCTCTTCACCACCATCGGGACACTCGCCTGGAACATTATTTTGGTCTCGGTTGGGGCCGCGCTTGGCGCTTCTTGGGAAAACATTTTGCACTTTATGGACGTCTATTCATTGGTGGTATATGCGCTGCTCGCCATTATCCTGGTTGGATGCGCAATTTGGTGGATCAGACGTATGAAAAAAAGCAAATAGAACCGGCGTCTCACGCAGCTGAATTGTAATCATACATTTCTAAATATAAATAAGCCTCCGTACCACAGTTTGTGGTACGGAGGCTTTTGTTTTGCCTGTTATCTTGACCTATTATACTCAGATATCGTGGTACCGTACTTCTCGCTTCTTCAAATCAATGGCTAGTCCCGATACCACCATGTACATGCGTTCCGAGTGAGACTGCAGTGCACGATTCACCGAAGCCATCCTTGCGGCAAAAATACGCTCCTCTTCCGATGGATATAGGGAACCCTGCATTTCATTGGTAATGACCAGCAGCTTGCCCTGATAAGATAGTAAAGCATCAAGCAGCTGTTGTGTATGTACGCGTTGTTGATCAAGATCATCCGTTGCTCTAAATCCGGCAGCCATCCACGATGTCAGGCTGTCTACTATGACAATTCGCTGATCAGCCAGAAACAAATTCGATTCCCGATTGATCTGGTGAATGACTTCCGTCAGGTGATGGCCATTTCCGGCTGAAATGGCTCGATAATGAGCGGATGGCAGTTCCGGTATCACCGGATCATGATCGCCTGTGGATAAATAGATTCCTTCCCGGCTGATTTGAGCTGCATAACCTAGGGCAAACCTGGTTTTACCACTACCTATCCCGCCAGTGACCGTAATCAGCAATCCGCTCCCCTCCTTCAGTTACCATACTTATACGCTATTCTGTCAGCGCCTTCAGCACTTTTTTGGATTCTTCAACATTGGCAGCCGATAGCGGAATGGTAGCAAACAGATTTTGGGCGGCATATTCCACATCCTTGAACATCTGCATATCTTCGAGTGGGATGCCATAGAGATGGGTTTCTTGCTTCATATCGGTGCCATTGTCTCCCTGGCCATCCTCAACTAACACCCCGCCCTCAAATACACCACGCTCATACTTCTCAGGATCAAATGTATCATCCAGTGGAATATTGGAACCATTGCTTCCGTATTGTTTCATATCTGCCTCTGGCAAAATAAAAATATCATGACTGCCTGCTGCGTATTCTACCATAATTTTCTGTACATCATACATGGCGCTTGTAATGACTTCCACTTTAGGTTCCTCACCCAGTTTTTGCTGCAGATTGGCCTGTAACTGTTCTCCGATTACCGATGGATTACCTTGATTATCAATGATAAAAATGGTAAATCCGTCTTTATCACCACATCCAGCGAGCAGAAAAATCAATGATACGAGTGCTGTTAGCCCCCAAAATCTCTTCATTCCAGTTCCCCCTTTAGTCTCCTTAGTACAATATATCACAATTGTTCCACGCAAAAAAATAGCCCTTACAAATATGAGATTCTTATTCCCACCAAAAAAAGAAGACCCTAAAGGTCTCCTTTAACATTCATATGGGTAACGTTTTCGTAACTATCAATTTATCTCCCTTTTATCGGGTTAGCTTTCATATATTCATTGATCTTCAGATCCAATAAACTGCTGATTTCAATCACAATTTCAGAAGTAAAGGATTTCTCCTCCATAAAAATCTGTTCCATCTTGCGACGAAGCATGTGGATCTCATCTTCCAAGGAAATGTCATGCAAAGATTCGTGATCTGGTCTCACCGACCATCGGTCGCCTTGATCGCCTTCAGCCAGGTATTGCCCACGATTAGTCGGTAAATCATATTCTACACAAAACAATGCTAACCCCTCCTTGGAAAATTAGTTTCCAAATATATGAAAAACATATTTCAAATTGAAATTATATCACAATATTTTGTAAATGAAAGTTATTTTTTTCTAAGTTGCAAAATGTCCACATTTCCGAGAACGCCTTACTTCTAATTAACCCTCTTTTTGCAGTTTGTAAACAAAATTTCCGATTCGTTCCAAAGCTTCATTCAATTGGGTCACTGAAGTGGCATAAGAACAGCGCAAGAAACCTTCTCCCTGTGGGCCAAACACGTTACCAGGAACAGCAGCAACTTTATTTTCGGTCAGGAGACGTTCGGCAAAAAGATCAGAGTTCAGGCCCGTATTTTGAATACTCGGGAATGCATAGAAGGCTCCCTGAGGTTCATGGCAATCCAGGCCGATGTCTCGGAATCCCTGTACGATAAGACGTCTGCGCTGATTGTAGGATTCGACCATGCGGTCTTTCTCTCCCAGTCCATTCGTTAACGCCTCAAGCGCTGCGACCTGTCCCATCGCTGGAGCACACATTACGGTATACTGGTGGATTTTCAACATGGCTGCGATAAGTTCCGGATGACCGCACATATAACCAATCCGCCAACCCGTCATGGCAAAAGCTTTGGAGAAGCCGCTCACAAGAATCGTCCGCTCCTTCATATCGGGGATTGAAGCGAAGCTGACATGTTTTTGAGTATACGTCAGTTCTGCATAAATTTCGTCAGCAATGACGATCAGGTCATGCTTTTTGATGACTTCTGCGATGGGCAGCCAGTCTTCGTACGTCATAATCGCACCGGTCGGATTGCTTGGATAACACAAAATCACCACTTTGGACTTCGGTGTGATGGATGCTTCCAGCGACTCTGCAGTCAATTTAAATTGGTTTTTGGCATAGGTTTCGACACCCACAGGAACTCCTCCGCCAATTGAAGCAATTGGTGAATAGGCCACATACGAAGGCTCCGGAATGAGAATCTCATCTCCTGGCACAATCAATGCACGCAGAGCAAGGTCAATCGCCTCACTGCCGCCAACCGTAACGATAATTTCATCCTTGGGATCGTACTTGGTATCAAATTGAGTATCCAGGTAATTACTGATGGCCTCTCTCAATTTGGGCATCCCAGCGTTGGATGTATAACTTGTCATACCTCTCTCGAGGGAGTATACGCAAGCTTCACGCATGTGCCAAGGGGTAACAAAGTCAGGTTCTCCGACACCGAGCGTAATTATATCCTTGTTGTCACCAACCAGGTCGAAAAACTTCCGAATCCCGGATGGGGGTATCTGCTGAACCAGAGGTGCCAGATACGAGGTCATCTTCTTGTTGTTCCCTGTTGTCTGTTCATTCACTATCATGACACATCTTCCTTTACGGCGAGATCATGAGACGGTTATCTTCCTGATGGTCTTCAAAAATGATCCCGTCCTGTTTATATTTTTTAAGAATAAAATTGGTTTTGGTTGAAAGCACAGAATCGATTGGAGACAGCTTCTCTGATACAAAGTTAGCGACTTCACGCAGGTTGCCACCTTCTACTTCTACGAGCAGATCGTATGCACCTGACATGAGATAGACGGATTTCACTTGTGGATACAAATAAATGCGTTCGGCGATGCCCTCAAAACCACGACCACGTTCCGGTGTGATCTGTACTTCAATCAGGGCTGTCACTTTCTCATCGTCGATTTTGCTCCAGTTAACCACCGTAGCATACTTTACAATAACGTGGTCCTGTTCGAGCTGGGCCACAGCGTTCTTGATCTTGTCTTCTGACTCCCCAAGCAGTGTAGACAGCAGCGCCGGAGACCTTCTTGCGTCTTCCTTCAACAGATCCAGAACTTTTAATTGCAGATCGTTCAAATCTTTCATGACTTTCCCTCCAGCGTCATCCAGGTTCCTGAAAATGAATTAATACTTATATTACATGAATTTAACGTCTGTGCAAAGCTAAAAACCGCCTGCCCTCAATTCGGGCAAGCGGTGGTATGGTCTGGACAATCTATGCTTCAATCCTTATTTCTCGGTTATGCTTCAACCTGTTCGCAAAAAGGTTACATGTAATAAGGGTTACCGTAATTAGGTTGATGCTGAGGCACATTAGGCGCCTGGCTGTATGGACTGGAAAGGGTATTCTTTTCCTGAATGAACTGATGACACTTCTGCTGCGTTTGTTGTGCAGACTGGATCGATTTGTCCAGCTCGCTCCGAGAGGCTTTGGAAGAAGCAGAATACATGTTGTTCTGCTGCATCAGGTTAAACAGCTCTCCTTGCAATCTAAGGGTATCGTTCGTCAGATCTGTAAACATTCTGCGGGTAACAGGGCAGGAAGATTCAGTCGTTGCTGTAGTGTATTCACGGGAAGTTCGTCTTAAATCCGCAAGAATCGACTTCAGCAGATCCTGCTCCTGCATAAAATTTCCACCAGATGACAAAGATTGAGAGTACACGCGGTTTCCTCCTATACATTTAATATCTTGGGACTACCTAAGACTGTGTTGGTGCAAGGGACTGATGCTGCTGAAGAGCATTGACGAGTGTGTTCAGATGCTGTTCATGTGAACGTACATACTGGTTCAGAGCTTGCTGGATTTGCGGGTTATGTGTGATGGAAGCTGTTGCTGCACACTGTTTGATCAGCATTTCTTCATTGGAGATCGAATCCGCAATGTAGTTCAGTTCCTTGGGGCTAAGCGCCTGCATCTGCGTATTTTGCATGTGCTTTTTTCCTCCTTAACCTAAAGTTTATGCGAATTTATTGTTACCTTGTCCTGCAAAAGTATACTTATTTAACAATCCAAACCGAGGTGATTCATAATGGAACTTATTAATGGTAATACGTTCTGGCCAAGTACCTTTACATCCCCATACAGTTATCCTGTTCTAGAAGACGAGATATCCTGTGACTGTCTCATTATCGGTGGTGGTATGGGAGGAGCACTGTCCGCCAAACTATTAACCGAGAGAGGTGTGCGTACAGTCGTTATTGATAAGAGAGAAATCGGTCATGGCAGCAGTATGGCAAACACCGGACTACTTCAATATTCCAATGACAAAACGCTTACCTCCTGTATACATACCTTTGGCGAACAACGCGGGGTACGTTTTTATGAACTATGCCGTACCGCCATGAAGCAATTAGAAGAGACCGCTTCGAGTCTTGATCTTGATCCTTGGTATATCCCTCGTAACAGTTTGTACTGTGCAAGCCTTGAAGAAGATGTCGCTCTTTTGGAAGAAGAATACCATACACTCAAAACCCATGGCTTCGATGTTGAGCTGTGGAACCGGGACAAAATTAGTGCGAGCTTCCCATTCAGCAAACCGATGGCGCTGTATACCCAAGGAGATGCCGAAGTTAACCCTTATAGGCTAATACACGGCCTCCTTCTGTCCGCTTCAAAAGAAGGAGCTCAAGTTTATGAACGGACTGAGATGATCCATTGTGAATATGGTGAAGAAGGTGTCCTCTGTTACACTCCGAACGGAACAATTCGTGCCAAGCAGGTTATCTTCTCTACCGGTTACGAGACGCAGGAGATCAAAAATGACCGTGGCGCTTATCTAAAGAGCACCTATGCGATTGCAACCAAGCCACTGAAAGATCTTAGCAGCTGGTACAACCGAAGCTTGATATGGGAAACGGCGCGTCCTTATTTATACATGCGGACCACCCCGGATGGCAGAATTATTGCCGGGGGCCTCGATGAGGAAATTCCGCGTGAAGACCAGCGTGCAATTCGGGCCGAGCATAGGGCTGAGGATTTACTTAAAAAGGTAGCTAACTACTTCCCACTTCCGGATCTGGAAATAGACTATGCCTGGGAAGCTGTATTCGGCAGCACCCATGATGGGCTTCCGCTGATTGGCCCTCATCCTGAATACCCGAACTGTTACTTTATCGAAGGATATGGGGGCAACGGAACCGTATACAGCATGATTGCTGCATCCATTCTTGCGGATGTGATTACTGGGAGCCATAACGAAGACATGGAACTGTTCTCTCTGACCAGAACCACTAAACCTTCCCCCGTGTAAAATAGAAAAAGGTGCAGATCAGGAATGGCTTTCCTGATTCTGCACCTTTTTTCTGTTGTGACCAAACGGATCAGGACCCTGGCTTACCCTGCTCCGTCCTTACTAACATTTTACGCATAAATAACCAGCCGACCAATGGGAAAGCTCCCAAAACCACGATGAGCCAGGTTAACGTACGAAGCGAAGGGCCATTCATTACAATAATGATAAACACGGCAAGACCAGCTAGGCGGCCTGTCATCAGACAGAGCTCCCTTAAAACGACAAGTTCAACCCTTTTCTCTACATTTTCGCCGCTCATGCCCATCAAGTCGAATCCTGCCGCAATCATGGGAAGCATGTATAACGGCATGGCGACCGCTGAGCCAACCCCCATAATCAAAAGCGTGCCATAGCTTACTTTACAGATGAGAGGCAGAAGAACGAGAAATAATATAATTGCCCCCGTCAACATACCTTTCGATCTATAATGCGGTTTGAACCACTTGCCCGCCATCCAATAACTGACCAAAGCTACAGCGGATGTAATTAACGAGAATTGACCCAGCTTGTACTCCTGTTCCGTGGCTACATAAACGAGCAATGCAATTAGAAAGGCGAATACGCCCTCCCTTACACCCTGGGCAGCCAACCCTAGCCCCAGCGGTCTCCACTCGCTGCCTGATCTTGATAATTGCTGCCAGGGTTCCGACCAGCGGTAGGTGCCGCTTACTTTTCTCTTTTTCAAGAAAAAGCTGAAGACAACGGCAATCACGTATATCACAAGTGACACGGTAAAAATGAGCCGATAACCTGAATTATCCGCCATTTTCGAGATTATCAATCCCGAGAACCAGGGACCAATGATTCCTGTCATGGAGCCCAATAACCCGACCCATCCATTGAACAGGTCCCGGTTCTCCCGGTCTGTAACTTCAAAGTACACCACATTAAAAGCAATCCAGAACAGACCCAGAGCACATCCGAGCAATATGCCGAGTGGCCATATCCAGTCCACCGCTCTTGGTCCAGCCCACAGAACAAGCATATAAAAAATGCCAGACAATGCTGTGCCTAGACGCAGCGCACTCATTTTATTATGTTCTTTAACCCATTTACCAGCTAACCAGAATGTCAATCCAAGTGCAAGCTGTTGACTTACCGTAAACCATCCCAGCATCGCATAGTCCGGACGACTCTTCCATAGATATACATTCAGAAACGTCCCCGACAAAGCTCCGGCTAACACAAACAATCCATTCACGCCCAGAAGCAGAATGGATTGTCGGCCCAGAGATATCTTCATCTGCTCCCTCCTTATTCCGCTTGAAGTCAGCACTTCGCGGCAAGTCTCAGGGTTAACGTACCCCAAGCAGAGGAAAAACATGACGAATCTCAGGAATATTTCATTTTCAGTGAATGGAAATTACTTCTTGGCGCTCAGATTTTGAATCAGGCGCAGACGATCATCTTCAGACAAGCTATATTGAACTTGGAAACAGCCGGAGCAGACATACATTTGTACTGTAAATGGTGCATCCAGCAGGGAATCCGTTCTTGAAACCGCGTTAGCTACAGGAGTGAATGTGTCCTTCGTGGACGTTTGTGTACCTGCGAGAATCATGAATTCACGGCAATGTGGACATTCCGGTACTTCTTCCTGCAGATCCAGCTGTTTCTCCACACCTTCTTCATATAGGATCAGATCATTGCCATCGTCCGCATATTTGGTTAGTGTTCGCAGTTCAGGCAATTTCAGTTCAACTTCATCTCCCCACAATGCCGCGAGGTCAGTGGTTTGATCGCTGTCCTGAGCATCATCAACATCGTAAATATCGCCGACTTCATCTTCATCCTCTTCTTCTCCAATGTTGATGTTCAGCGTACGGTAACCCTTCAGTTCATTGTGACAATAGGGACACTCTTCTTCAGGGCCCAATTCCTCATCCCATACAATCTCGGTGTGACACCACGGACATACTGTTGTTTCCAATTAAATCAACCTTTCTTTTATACAATCTTATTGTCAGGTGTTCATGACGTATATGACACCGATAGCAAAAAACACAATGGAAGCCGCAAACAAAATTCGTATCAATATCTTCATGCCAGGTCCCCCTACATGATGCTCGCGCCGATGACAAATGACAACGAGACAGAAATAATCATGGATATCAAGCCCACTGCCCGGTTATCCCGCTCAATTTCCTTGTCAATGGAGAATACCGGTGTCAAAAACTCAAACAGAAAATAAGCAATCAGCAGTAGAGCAAAGCCCACAAACGACCATGTCATGGCTTCATAGACAGAAGACTTGGCCTGTATGCAGAATCGAAGCACATTGCAGATTCCGAAGATCTTGCCCCCTGTAGCCATGGCAACAGCCACATTGCCTTTCTTGATCTCATCCCAACATTTGTATTTGGTTACAAGTTCAAAACAAGCCAGAAACACAAGCAGCTCCATTATGGCTACCGAGAAAAACCCGAGTACCATCCCCAAGGGATGAGACAGCAATTGGTCAATCGTCCCTTTCACTCACTGTTCCCCTTCCCTGTTCCACTGCCCCTCTCACCTCGCAGTGGAACACCGTTGTTTCAAGGTCCGGCTATTCCAATTCTGCAACAGTTACGCCGTTTCCGCCTTCTCCGTAATTGCCCAGCCGGTAACTTTTAATATGTTTATGCTTACGCAGATAATCCTGAATACCGGAACGCAAAATTCCCGTCCCTTTACCGTGAATAATATAGATCTGACCCAGATTCGCCAGGAAGGCTTCATCGATAAAACGGTCCGTCTCCATCAATGCTTCCTCCAGATTAGTTCCTCGCAGATCCAGTTCACTCTTCACGTTGTCATCACGTGTACGCTTCATGCTAGTGACCGGTTTCTGCTTAGGCTTGACTTCTGGCGCAGATTGCTTCAGTTCGAGATCATCCAGGGATACTTTCATTTTCATAATCCCCAGCTGTACTACAGCTTCTTTGCTGCCCGATAATTCCACGACATGCCCTTTTTGGTTCAAGCTGTACACATGCACTTCATCCCCTGGGCCGATCGCCCGGGTTTTTGGTGCTGATCCCGTGCGCTTCACTGTCTTTTTACGTCTCTCCGGTTCAGCTTCATCCAGCTGTTTGCGGGCAGCAATCAGCTTATGTTCTTTCACGGATGCGCCTTCCTCCATCGCAAGCTGACGCAGGTCCGCAATAATTTTCTCAGCTTCGGCTCTCGCCTTGTCCACGATGTTACGAGCATCTTCCTCTGCTTTTTCAATCCGTCGTTCACGCTGCTGTTCCAGCTTCTCGAGTTCGGACTGGTGACGGCTCCGCAATTTCTCCATATCCTGACGGAGACGCTCCGCATTTTCCCGTTCCTGCTCAGCTGTAAGCCGGTTTTCTTCCAGAGAAGCAATCATGTGTTCGACACGTTGATCCTCTTCCTTCACTTCACCACGAGCATAATCGAGAATGTATCCGGGCAAACCAAGGCGCTCAGCGATCGCAAACGCGTTGCTTCGTCCCGGAACACCGACCAGTAAACGGTAGGTCGGGCTTAGTGTATTCACATCAAATTCCATGCTGGCGTTAATGACACCTTTGCGTTCATAAGCATAAGCTTTCAGCTCACTGTAGTGTGTTGTCGCTACCATGCGGCATCCTGTCTGATGCATATGTTCCAGAATGGAGATTGCCAGTGCAGATCCTTCAGCAGGATCCGTTCCTGCACCAAGCTCGTCAAGCAGCACCAGACTTTTAGTAGTCATATTTTTCAGAATCCGGATAATGTTCGTCATATGGCTGGAGAACGTACTTAGATTTTGCTCAATGCTCTGCTCGTCCCCAATATCGGCATAAATTGCGTCAAATACACAGAGCTGACTACCATCTTCAGCAGGAACGAACAAGCCGGACATCGCCATCAGGCTTAGTAATCCAATTGTTTTGAGTGTTACGGTTTTACCACCCGTATTCGGCCCCGTCACAATAATGGATGTATAATCATTGCCCAGTTCAATGTCGGTCGGCACCACATTTTCGATAGCAATCAGCGGGTGACGCCCTTTTTTGAGCTTAATAAACCCACGATCATTCATGCGCGGCAAGGTGGCTTTTAATTCACGAGCATGCCGTGCTTTGGCGAAGATAAAGTCCAGAGAGCCCAGCAAATCGACATCATACAACAGCCACTCACCCTGCTCACTGACAAGCGCTGTCAATTTCTGCAAAATCACTTCAATTTCGCGTTCTTCCCGGATTCGGGTCTCACGCAATTTATTGTTCATCGCTACGATGGACTCTGGTTCGATAAACAGCGTGGCTCCTGAACCGGACTGATCGTGTACGATCCCGCCGAAGTAAGAGCGGTATTCCGCTTTTACCGGGATAACGAATCGGTCTCCACGAATGGTGATCAGCTGGTCCTGAAGCATTTTCGATACGGTTGAGGAACGGATCATGGAGTCCAGTTTCTCACGGATTCTGGCTTCTCCCCCGCGCAGTTCACGCCGGATCTGGGCCAAAGTTACACTGGCACTATCCGCCACTTCTGCATTGTCATCAATACAGACGCGAATCGCGTCTTCCAGTGCTTTTTGCTCCGACAGCTGATCGCTGATAAAGAACAGGGACTCAATCTTCTCATCTTCGTGAAGAGCGGCAATCTGGCGTTTCAAGCGGCGAGCAGCCAAGGTTGTATTGGAAATCCCGAGAAGTTCATGCGGATTCAGGGTTCCTCCAATTTCGGCCCGTTTCACGGATGCCGTGATGTCCACAATGCCTCCAAAAGAAGGCGACCCTTTCAGACGATCAAAAGTGAAGGCTTCATCGGTTTGTTGGAGCAACCGTTTTACTTCTTCCAATTCACTGATGGGTTCCAGTTGTTCCGCTTTCTTCTTACCCATGGTTGTTTGGGCATAGCTTTGCAATGTATTTAAAATTTTGCGGTATTCCAGTGTGTGTAAAATTTTCGTGTCCAAGTGTACAACTCCTTCCAAACTATATCTGTATTATAACGAAAGAAACTTTACTGCGCTATTTAACGAATCCTTCCACACATAAGTTTTGACATCATGCCGCAAACTACAGGTGTCAGGATTTTGCAACCTCTCCATGTGTGATGGTTCCAAATGCATAATCCGATCTGAACTTAAAGGAGGTAAACACGTTGAACTTCTTGGGACATGTCGTTCGTTTTATCATCGCTGCAATCGTATTGATGGTTGTCAGCTGGATCGTTCCCGGATTCGCTGTCGGTGGTTTCTGGAGCGCTCTGCTGCTTGCTCTGGTTATTGCGCTGCTCGGCTGGATCATTGAAGGCGTCTTTGGCAAAAGGGTCACTCCTTTTGGCCGCGGAATCGTCGGCTTCATTGTCAGTGCATTGGTGATCTGGCTTGGTCAATATATTGTTGACCATGTCGAAGTTAGTTTGCTTGGCGCTATTCTTGCTGCATTGGTGATTGGGATTATCGATTTGTTCATTCCGGTATCCACACCTTTTGAAGCAGGACGAAGCTCCAAGAATAACAACTAAGAAGCATCTAATCATGCAATTGCATGCAACACCTGCGATTTCTCCTTCAACCTCTGATGGCCATATGCCAGATGAGGTTTTTTCATTTCCATAACCTCTCAATCAATCCTCAAGATTAGAGAGAAAATCCTACTGACTAATCTTCAAAAAAACGACATAGCCTTCATGTACAGGCCTTACCATTTTGCGGTATGATGACTTGAGAAATATTTAAAATTTCATCTATATCATGCTTAAGGAGGCTCATGATGAAAAAGACTATGGCTTGGCTTGCAGCCTGCATGTTAATTCTGGTGCTCGCCGCTTGCGGAGGAAACAAGCAATCAGCAGACTCGGGCAGCAGCGGTGAATCCGATGCAGGCGTAACCGCTAGCGAGGAACTCGTCATTAAAGCGAGCAACTATGAATTTGACCAACCGGAATACCATCTTAAAAAAGGAGTCCCCGTTAACATTGTTTACGAAAACGTCAATGGTAATCATGGCATTCTCGTTCCGGAGCTGAATCTTCAGCTGGACACCAAAAACAGCTCTAAAGTCATTACCCCTGACAAGGTTGGAGAATTCGAGATGTCCTGCTCCGTGTTTTGTGGAAGTGGACATAGCAGCATGATCTCCAAAATTATTGTCGAAGAATAAGCCCCAAGACAATGAGCCCCCGTAATGACGGGAGCTCTTTCTGTATTATAACAAATTGTACAATCGTACGATGCCCATGATTTAGTGATGATCTGATGCCCTTAGGTCTGATCCTGTTCAATCAATTCGATCCATTCGTTATATTCCGTCTGCAATTTCGTATATTCATCCCGCAGCTGGCGATACTCCATGTTCAACTGCTCTGCCTTCTCCTGCTCCATTTCGCGTTCAACCTGCAGCAGTCGAAGCTGATTCGCAGCGAGTTCGTAGCGCTCACCAATCTCCAGCAGTTCATTTTCCATCGTTTGTTTCTCTTCTATAGCTTCGTTACGGAGCTTATCAAGCTGCTCACGGTCCTGTTCTAGCGCCTCTACCTTTTCAACACTGGCTGCACTTTCCTTCTGCCAGACATTCAATTCATTTTCAAGCAGGTTCCAGCGTTCCTGCCAGGATTGCTCCTGTACGGCCCATTCATCTGCACGACGCTGCCAGACCTGGTCCTGCTGCTCGGCTTGTTCCACACGAGAGAGTAACCGAGTTTCCTGCTCCTTTAACTCATCCAGTTGTGAGATAAGCTCTTCCTGTTTTGCAGACAATTCTTCATGCTTAATCTGCCATTCAAGTGCTTCTTCCTCTGTCTGTGCAAGCAAGTTTCTTTGTTCTGCGATTTGCTCAGTTAGCTTGGCAGCATGCTCGCCGGATGTTACAATTGCTTGTTCCAGTGCCTGCTTTTCCTGATCCAGTTCAGCAAGTTTGCGCGTGTGATTTTCCTCCCGCTGCAATGCATCCCCATAATCGTTGCGGATTTGTTTATAGGATTCCTGAAGTTGGTTTAGTTCTTCACGGATCCGGTTCAGCTCCTCTTCAAGCTGTTCGCGCTCCTGCTGCACACGACTTGCCTGCTCGTTATAGCGATTCGCTTCTTCTCTGTACCCGCGAGCTTCTTCCTTAACCACGGTTAATTCATCATGAAGGGACTGTACACCAGACTCCAGTGTTTCATTCTGTTCTGCTGCCTCAAGCACCTGAGTCTCCAGCTCTCCCATTTCGACAAGGCGCTGTTCGGCCAGGTCTTTCCATGATTTTTCGCTTTCGGTAAGCGTACTGATTTCATTTTGCAATGTACGTACGGCAGCATGAGCCTGCTCCAGAACTTTCTGCAATCTACGCTGTTCATTCTCGGACTTCTCTTCGGCTTCACGAAGCTTCTGAATATCTTTTTCAAGCAGTCCATGCTGCTCCTGTACTTTCCGAAGCTGTGCTGCAAGGGAAGTTTCTCTCTCCACCGTCTCGTTGTATTGTCGTTTCCATTCCTGCTCCGTTTCACGAGACTTTTGCAAAGCAATTTCCGTTTCACGCAGCTGCTCTTGGAGCTGGGTACTGTCTTCCTTCAGCTGCCCCAACTGCTGTTCAAGTTCCGTTATGCGACGAGCCTGAACTTCCTGATCCTGTTTGCGCTGCGCTTGTTCCTTGCGCAATGCATCCTGCTCAGCGCGTTCCTGCTGGAGCTGCTGTTCCTGATCGGCAGCCACTTCCTGTGCCTCTTCAAGCTGCTTGCGTATATCATTAAGCTGGTTCTCAATTTCCGCTACACGACTCTCGGCTTGTGTGCGCTCGTTTTCCAGCTGCTGCAGCAGTTTCCCGCGTTCTTCCTGTAGTTTGGCCTCAGCATTAGCTGCGGTTTCTGTGAACTGAGAAGCTGCCTCGGCTTTTACTTGTTGCAATTGCTCCTCATAGGCTGCTTCTTTTTCCATCCATTCCAATTCGGCCTGTTCTGAAGATTCGTGGAAATCGGCTTTCAGCTTTTCGATCTCTATTAAGTGTTCCTCTTTCGTTTGTTGTAGCTGTGATGCCCGCTCTTCCTGGACCTTGCCAAGCTGGAATCTTAATTGCTCGGCTGCCTGCTGCTTCGCCTCTTGTAAACGCTGATCCGTTTGGGATTGAAGTTCACGGTATTGAAGCTCGGCCTCTTCCTGAACCTTCTTCAATTGACTCTCAGCCTGTTCCAATTCGGACAAAATCGCAGCCTCGGCTTCTTCTTTGGCTGCTTGCACCTGCTGTGCGGCTTTTGCCTCGATTTTCTGGCGTTCTGCGACAGCACGACTCTCCGCTTCCTTAATCTGGGCTGCTGTCTTATCCTGCAGTTCCTTGTACTGTCCTGCGGCCTTCGCCTGACTCTGCTGCAATTCGGCTGCAGCCCGTGCTTGTACTTCTTTTAGTTGGGCTGCTGTCTTATCTTGTAGTTCCTTGTATTGTCCCGCTGCCTTCGCCTGGCTCTGCTGCAATTCGGCTGCAGCCCGTGCCTGTACTTCCTTCAGCTCCGCAGCTGCCTGAGCCTGAGCCTGTTTAAGCTGGTTGGCCGCCTTCTCTTCTGCTTCTTTCAGGCGCAATTTCATCTTCTCTTCAGCTTCCTTCAGCTGCGCAGCAGTCTGTGACTGCAACTTTTGTTCACGGGCTGCAGCCTGACTTCGTTCCTGCTCAAGCAATGATTTCAGCTTGTTTACTTCATCCTGCTTCTCGGATTGGAGCTTCGCCACGGCCTGCTCTGCCTCAGTCTTCTGCTTGGTCGCTTCAGCCAGCGCCTGATCACGACGCTCCAGCTCCTGCTGATGTTCACTTTGAATTGCATTTAGCCTGTTCAATTCATTTCGAAGTTCTGTCCGTTCACCAGTCAGCATTTTCAGTTCATTACGGATCTCCTGGGTCTGAAGAGACTGCTCAGCCATATGTACAGCCGCCAGTACCGCAATACGCGGGGTATCCAGACGGGAATGGTTCTTGGAAATTGCGCTCATGCGCTCATCCACCAGATTAGCTACTTGTTTCATATAGTCGGCACTGCTGCCAACCAGTTTATAGGAAGTCCCGTAGATCTCTACGGTGACGCGTGTACGATCAGGTGTAGTCACAGTTGTGCCCTCCTTCAAGTCTGTATGTTGATTCTAAGCTGTAATGACAAAAAAGTCACATCGATCCTCTAATGCTAAGGATTCGATGTGACTTCAAGCAATTCCTGCTAATTGTTGTTCAAAAAATTAGCTTCTGTTCTATTTGCGCAATTCTGCTCCGAATTGCTCCTCCAGACGGGCAACCACACGAGCATGAACCTCGGTGATTTCCTCGTCCGTCAGCGTACGCTCGCGGTTGCGATACACAAGCGCCATCGCCACACTCTTCTTGTCTTCACCCAGTTTGCTGCCTGTGAACACATCGAATACCTGTACGGTTTGCAGCAGCTCTCCTGCAGCCTCACGAATCGAGCTGAGCATGGCTCCTGCTTCAATGTCTTTGCTTACGACTACGGCAATATCGCGTTCAACAGCCGGGAAACGCGGAAGCTCACGGTAACGGATATCCACGTCTGCTTCACTATAGATTGCCTCAAGAGCAATCTCTGCAATATACACATCGTTCAGATCATATTGTTGTTGAAGTTCAGGATGCAATTGACCCATGGTACCGATCAATTTACCTTCACCGCCGTCCTTCCCTTCCAAATACACGGAGGCAGAACGTCCCGGATGGAACCCTTCCGGACTGTTTGCAACAAGACGAATGCGTTGTTCCAATCCAACATAGGAGAACAGGTTCTCAAGTGCACCTTTCAGATCGAAGAAGTCCACTTTTTCTACCCCTACATTCCACTGCTGAGCGGCACGATTACCTGTAAGCAGCAAGCTCAGGACCGGAATTTCATGCGGCTGCTTCGTCAGCTTCTCTTCTTCAGTGAAAAACACGCTGCCCACTTCGAATACAGCAAGTGAATCCTGCTTCCGGTTCATGTTGTACACTGCAGCATCCAGCATTTGCGGCAGGACGCTTGTGCGAAGCACGCTGCGATCCTCACTCATAGGCATAGCCAGCTTCACAGCCTTGCTTCCTTCAGTCAATGCCGGGAACAAGGACGCTTTATCCGGATGTACAAAGGAGTAGCTAATCATTTCCTGCCATCCGCTGCCTGCGAGCAGTCCACGAATGGTACGACGCATTGCCTGTGAGCGTGTGTAGGCTCCTGGTGTTGTTGGTCCTTCAATCAATGTGGTTGGAATGTTGTCATATCCATACAAACGGGCAATTTCTTCAAAGAGATCTACGTCGCGAGTAATATCGCCTCTACGCGTGGGTACTTCCACATCAAGCAATCCCTGTTCAGCATCGCCGCATGCAAAGTGCAGACGAGCAAAAATGGTTTTCACCTCAAGCAGTGAAAGGTCAGTTCCCAGATAACGGTTCAGTCTGTCGAGTGACAGCTGGATAACAACCTTCTCTGCCACCTCGGCTCCAGCTTCCACAATGCCCTGATGTACTTGGCCTTCAGCATAGCGCTGGATCAATTCAGCCGCACGGTCCAATGCCGTGATAACAGCCCCCGGGTCAACTTCCTTCTCAAAACGCATGCTAGCTTCGGAACGCAGCCCCAATTGGCGCGACGTTTTCCGAACCGTTCCGCCGTCGAACTTGGCGGACTCGAGCAGCAGATTGACTGTGCCTTCCGATACCTCGGAATTCTCGCCACCCATAACACCCGCAATGGCTACCGGTTTCACGCCATCGGTAATCAGCAGCATATGCGTTTCCAGCTTACGCTCCTGACCATCCAGGGTCACGATCGTTTCGCCTTCCTTAGCCATGCGTACTTCAATATGACCTTTTTCCAGTTTATCTGCATCAAAGGCGTGCAGCGGTTGACCGTACTCCAGCATCACATAGTTCGTGATATCCACGATGTTGTTAATTGGACGGACACCAGCAGCCATCAGACGGTTTTGCATCCAGAGCGGAGAAGGCCCTAGTTTGATGTCTGTTACATAACGTGCAGCATAGTGACTGCATTGTTCCTGCGCCGTGATTTCCACCGAGATATGATCCGCAGCAGCATCACCGACTTCAACCAGCTGTTCTTTCGGATTAGGCAGCTTCACTTCACGACCCAGAATGGCCCCAACTTCATAAGCTGCACCGCGCATGCTCAGACAATCGGAACGGTTTGGTGTCAGGTCCAGTTCAAGCACATGATCGTCCAGACCAAGCACCTGGCTGATTGGTGTGCCAATTTCCGTTTGCTCCGGCAGGACAAGAATGCCTTCCTGCTGATCTTTAGGAAGCAGCTTGTCGTTCATGCCGAGCTCTTTTGCAGAACAGATCATGCCAAGTGAAACGACGCCGCGCAGCTTGGCTTTTTTGATATCCAAACCGCCAGGGAGCTTCGCTCCAACCAGGGCTACGGCTACCTTTTGACCCGCATCCACATTTTTCGCACCACATACGATCTGAAGATCCTCTTCCTGACCGGCGTCAATGATGCATACGTTCAATTTGTCCGCATCCGGGTGCTTCTCCTTGCTCTTCACATACCCTACAACCACTTTGTTTACGCCCTGGTTGCGGTTCTCCACTACATCAATTTCGATCCCTGCACGTGTAATTTTCTCTGCCAGTTCCTGTGGCGTCACACCTTCAAGGGCAATATAATCAGACAGCCAATCTGTCGATACTCTCATGGACGTTCACTTCCTTAATCTATAAATTGGTTTAGCTAACTTGCCTTTAGCGCTTGCTTATTGTAAAGTTTACAGCCGTCCGAATTGCTTCAGGAATGCCATATCACTGTTATAGAAATGACGAATGTCGTCGATACCGTACTTCAGCATCGCGATACGTTCTACCCCCATACCAAAGGCGAAACCGCTGTACTTCTCAGGATCATATCCACCCATTTCCAGCACCTTCGGATGAACCATTCCGCCGCCCAGAATTTCAAGCCATCCGGTTTGTTTACATACTCGGCAGCCGCTGCCGCCGCATTGTACACAGGTTACATCCACTTCAGCACTTGGCTCGGTGAATGGGAAGAAGCTTGGACGCAGACGAATTTCAGTGTGAGCACCGAACATTTCACGCACAAATTGCAGCAGTGTACCCTTCAAGTCGCTCATGCGAATGTTTTCGCTGATGACCAGACCTTCAACCTGATTGAACTGGAAGGAATGCGTAGCATCATCATCATCACGGCGGTATACTTTACCCGGGCAAATGACTTTGACAGGTACTTCCCCTTTCATGCTTTGCATGGTCCGTACTTGCACCGGAGACGTATGGGTACGCATCAACAGGTCTTCTGTTACATAGAAGGAATCCTGCATATCGCGAGCCGGGTGATTCTTCGGCAGATTCAGTGCTTCAAAGTTATAGTAATCCATTTCCACCTCAGGACCTTCCGCTACGCGATATCCCATGCCGATGAAAATATCTTCGATTTCCTGCACCACTTTAGTTAGTGGATGCAGACCGCCTTGACGTCCACGACGTCCTGGCAGGGTGACATCAATGGTCTCGGACTGAAGACGCTTCGCCGTCTCTTCCTTCTGGAACTGCTCCTGCTTGCTGTCGATGACTTCCTCAATGGCACCGCGAACATCGTTGGCCACTTGCCCGATTACGGGACGTTCCTCTGCACTAAGTGCACCCATGCCACGCAGAATTTCGGTCAATGCACCCTTTTTCCCCAAATACTTCACACGCAGATCACCAAGCGTCTGCGGATCGTTCACGCCGGACAATTGTTCCAGCGCTTCAATCTTCAATGCTTCTAAACGTTCTTTCATGTGTAATTGCCCCCTTTATGTGGTGTTAATGCAACAAAAAAAGGCCTTTTCTCCCCAAAAGGGACGAAAAGACCGTGGTACCACCCTTGTTAGACATCCGGTGCTGACTGGCCCTTCCGGCCTGCAACACGTCTGTCTCACTCTGTACGGAATAACGACCGTTAACCGTTTGCCCCTACTGCTGAGCCTCAGCAATTGCTGCCAAGTCAAGTTCAGGGAACCGCTTCGGAGTGAATTTCGGCAGCCTTGTTCTACAGAAACGCTCTCAATCTACGGCGCTTCCTCCCTGTCCAGAGGCACTGCTTACTTGTCTCCATCATCACGTTTGTTAATGAATTAAACCTATATCGACGTATTTATCGATGATCGTTCATAATTATATGCAAATTCAATCGAAATAGCAAGCCAGTCAATCATCTATTTTTTGCTCACATCCTTCCGCCTAAGCTGAATTAACCGCTCTTGAATGTCACGGATCTCAGCGGCTTCCGCAGCTCGTTCTTCAACAGCTTCCGGATGGGCAAGGATATCTAAGCCCGCATTGCTCATGGGAGATAGCAGTTCGGACAGTCGCATTTCCAGGCGTAATCGTTCATCATCCGATTCCCGCTGGCCAAGTGAAGAATCTCGGAGTTTTCTCGACTCTTCCCAATCCAGAACTCCTCCTTCAAATACCGTAGCCTTCCCTCCTGGCTCCAGATCAAGCAAGCGATTTGCCAGCATTTTGATCAGCATTCGGTCATGAGACACAAGTACCAGAGCACCCGAAGCCTGTTTTAATACATTCTCCATCACTTCCTGGGTATCAATATCCAGATAGTTTGTCGGCTCATCCAGAACCAGCAAGTTCGCACCGCCAAAGTATAATCTCAAAAACGCAACTCTGCATTTCTCTCCCATACTCAGGTTCCCGATGCGCTTGAATACATCCTCTCTGGTAAATAGAAAACATCCCAGAATGGTTCGGGCAGCACTCTGAGTCATGGATGGGAGACGGAGCAAACTGTCCAGCAGAGTCTGATTCTCGGGAAGTCCCTCAAGCTCTTGAGAAAAGTAACCGATCTTCAGCTGTGGATGCCTTCTCACCACCCCCTGCTTCGGTTCAAGTTCACCAATCATCAGCTTCAGCAAGGTCGTTTTCCCCGTACCATTCGGTCCACGTACGGCAAGCCGGTCCCCTCGCCCGACGGCAATTCCCAGATTGTGAAATAACGGATGTCCCTCCGGATATGCGAAGCTGACGTCTCTCATTTCAAGCAGCTGGCGTGCCGCTAACGTGTCAACTTGCAATTCCATGTTTAGCTTGACTGCATCGCGAGGTTTCTCTACCCGCTCATTCTCCAGCCGTTCCAACTGTTTCTGTTTTGCATGGTAACGCGAAATGTTTTTGTTGGCTTTGGCTTTGTAAAAGCTCTGAGTGATCTTAACCTCCACGTCCGTTGCTGAATTGTGGGCCTTATGGAACCACTCCTGATAATTGCGAATGGTCTCTTCAAGCGCTTTGCGTTCCAGTTCCTGTTTGCGGTATAGGGTTTCCTGTTCTCGCCGTTCCCTCTCCTTATGAACTTTGTAGTCAGAATATCCGCCTTTATATTTGTTGAGCGCTTGCGGACTAAACTCAATGACACCTGTTGCTACCTGATCAATAAAGGTCCGGTCATGTGAAACAAAGAGCAGCGTGCCGGTGTAATTGGATAGCCATTCTTCGAGCCATCGCATGCTATCCTCATCCAAATGATTCGTCGGTTCATCCAAAATAAGAAATTTGGGTTTGCTGACCAGCAGTCCTGCCAGCCTTGCCTTGGTTTTTTGTCCACCACTCAAGGAGTGATAGGATCTGTTCCAGTGCTCCGAGCTTAAACCCAGACGGGTCAACACCTTTTCCACCTCGGTCTCCCACATGTAGCCGTTCAGCTGCTCATATTGCTCCATGGCTACGGTATAGGCTTCAAGCAGCCGCTGCTCATCTTCTCTCCCGCTCATGCCCATACGCCGTTCCAGTTCTTCCAACTCACATTTCACTTCATAGATCCGGCCACTTTCCTTCCGTACTGCATCCAGCACCTTCATACCTGGGTCAATTTGAGAGCGTTGACGCATGAATCCCCACTCCTTCTGCGGGACGTGGCGTTCAATATGTCCGCCTCCCTCCTCTTCCCCTAAAATGATGCGTAACAATGTGGTTTTACCGCATCCATTGCGACCGAGAATCGCAAGCCGCTCACCTTCGTTAATTTCCAGATTTAAACCTGCAAACAATTCCATCCCGTTCCATTCTTTTGATACTTCATGTAGGCGTACCAATGTCATCATAAGACTTCATCCTTCCTGCGTTAAAAATCAAATTCATCCCGTGCTTTTTCGAGATGATATTTTTAATCTTGATCACGCAGAGCTGCCTCGGCCCGCAGGAAACCTTAGACATCATTTCCTGAACAAAAAAACCGCTGGCATCCGCCGGCGGTCTGGCAATTCAGGTTTGGATAAAGCGTCAAAAAACAAGCACAAGGTACACCCAGGTATGACAAATAAACACCCAAGAAGGGTACACAAGCCACAATACTCGGCTAGCACACACCTGATCCCATAGCTGAATTTGGACACACGAATCCCCTCATTGCTCAGCCGCTTCGGCTGACTGCGTCATACATCTTCTGCAGTTACTGGGGTTCAATTCTTGTGTCTTACTTCATGGGACGTGTGGTTACCTCTCATTCATGTGTAGTATCAATTTCTCCGTTATTGTACCAGAAGTTGGGGTAATTGCAAAGCTTTGAATGAATGTAAAAAAGAAAATACTGCGCTTTCATCACTTTGAGTAAAAAAAGAAAACCCTCTTGTGATGAACAAGAAGGTTTTCTAAATTAAGCGGGTGATGGGAATCGAACCCACGCTATTAGCTTGGAAGGCTAAAGTTCTACCATTGAACTACACCCGCACGATTGACGATCGGGACGACACGATTTGAACATGCGACCCCCTGGTCCCAAACCAGGTGCTCTACCAAGCTGAGCTACGTCCCGTTAAGTTCCTAAGAATCTTAACACGGTTTTTACAAAAACTAATATAACACGTTCATCCGGTCCTTGCAACTTTTAATTCCCATTTTTTCCTTATGGGTCACAAACGAAAAAGACAGAAGCGACTCCCGCTCCTGTCTAATGGCTATCCTGTAGGTTTATCCACATCACGTAAAAACCGCTTTTCGAAATCAGCCGCCACAATGGGTTTACTGAAAAAGTATCCCTGCGCTTCATGGCAATGCTGATCCCGAAGGAACACCAGCTGCGACTCGTTCTCCACTCCTTCGGCTGTCACCTTCAATTGCAGATGATGAGCCATGGACGTAATGGTGGAGACGATCGCTGCATTATTGCGATCCTCCATGACTTCGTTCACGAATGAACGGTCAATTTTGAGCCGGTCAATCGGCAGATCCTTCAGGTAATGCAGCGAACTGTATCCTGTTCCAAAATCATCAATACTGATTTGCACACCAATCTCTTTAATTTTGCGAAGTTGTTCAAACGCACGATCTTTGTCAAATGTCATACTTTCGGTAATCTCCAGTTCCAGCCAGTCCGGCTCCAATCCTGTTTCCCTCAGTATGCCGTTGATGTTATCCAGCAGATGGGAATGTCTGAATTGTCTCATCGAGAGATTGACAGACACACACAGTTTGCGGTATCCAGCTTCCTGCCATTGCTTGTTCTGCGCACATGCCTCCCGAAGCACCCACTCGCCCAGCGGCACAATTAGTCCGCTCTCTTCTGCCAGTGGGATAAACTCTGCAGGAGAAATTGCGCCGCGCTGCGGATGCTCCCAGCGTACCAGAGCCTCCATACCAACGATTAAACCACTTGCAATATTGATTTGTGGTTGATATACAAGATAAAACTGACCTCGATCCAGCGCTTTGCGCAGATCATTCTCCAGCTGCAGTCGTTCCTGTGCCTTCATCTGCATTGCATGAGCATACCGGTTCAATTCGATCCCCTGTTCCTTGGCGTTATGAAGCGCAGTATCCGCATTTTGAATGATTTCCTCGGGTGATCCCCCGTCATGGGGATATATGGCCATGCCAATTCCAACCGTTATATGATAGTCGTTGCCATCAACCATGACCGGCTTTTCAAACAGCTGCAAAATTGATCTTGTTCGGCGCAGAGCATTCTCTGTATTCCAGAAGTCCGTCATCGTGACCACGAATTCGTCCCGGCCAAGACCATACACTTCTTCGCCCGGCAGAGACGATTGCTTCAGACGCTGCCCCACTTGACGAAGAACACGGTTTGCAGCCTGCTGACCGAGGGAGTCGTTAATCGTTTTGAACCGGTTGATATTCAAAACGAGTACGCCGACGAGCTCGTCCTGTTTCACTGCTTCATCCATCAATCTTTTGAGTCTCTGGGAAAGACGGCGGCGATTTGGCAGACCCGTTACATCGTCATGATGAGCAATATAGTTCATTTTGGCTTCAGCAGCCTGCTGCTTCAGAAACGGGGTATCCACTACCGTTGTATATAGTCCTTTTTGTACAAAGAAATATCCTAGGCAATTCATCCACAATGCAAATAACAGATTCAAGTCGCTGACCTGCGTTGCAGAAATTAAGTAGCACTCTCCGTAGAAGAAACACAGGGCTCCACACAGAATAGAAGGCAAATCTCCCTCTTTCCCCTTCTTCCATTTCAAAAACAACACAAATGCGGTGATCCCGTAAAGAAGACCGACCAAGAAGTGAATTTTCATAAACGTTTCGCTTAACACTTCTTGCTGAGTTAATTTGGGCAGCCAGCTCCATTCCTGAATACCCGCTGTGTACAACAGGACAAACGTACCCAGCGTTCCGCTAAATAGTAAAAATTTACGCGGTAACGCAACTTCTTTTTCTCTCACTGCATAAATAAGCAATAAACCCACTGCACAGACCACGGAGCCCAGCGTCATCATTTTGAGCGAAAATTCCGATTCCAACATCGCGCCACTCGGCATCTCTTCCGCATATGAAACGATATGAATTAATTCAAACAGGCCAATCAATAAAAAAAGCGTTGTAATCATGATTCTGCGCAGGGTTAACTTTTGGGTCTGGAACAACCAGCTTTGGTTGTAAATCCCGATACAGGCTGCAGCTGCAACGAATCCGCCAAGTAGCGTCAGCACAGGGTATCCGGATATGATTAGATCAGAGCTTGCAGAGGAACGGTACCATTGACTTACGAGGAAACATAATAAGCCGCCTAGTGCGACCCAACTTACTTTTCTCTGATCTTGCGAATTTGCCTTCATGCCTTGTTTTTCCTTCCCGGGATCACCTATCCTGAATAACCTTTAGCCCTCACCTGTGACGTTCAGGTTTGAAAACTTTCATTATTACACCATTCGACAATAAATATTTACCAACGTTCAATTCACATGCCAATACATGCTATCTGGTACATAATAACATTTAATTCTACGGACGTGAACTAAAAAATAGTTGAAAATAGGAATATGTATTCATAGCCACGTAGAAAAACAAGGCACTAAGAACTAAAAAAACATGAATCTCCAATTGGAGTCCATGTCCCTTTAGTTTGCAACAGCATATCAGACTATTTTCCATACAAAGTGCATTGCGGGGAATCTGATACGTGACCGTTGCTTTTATGATGTTTACCAAAAATTATTTATCAAAATTCACTTCAGGCGTTGTCAATTTATCATAGAAATCCACGACGTTATCCTTCTCGGCTGACGAACGCAGGGCCATTGCCGAACGCGGATGCTCGTCGAGTGCTCCTGTGATCATATATGGCAGGATGTAGCCCCATTCTTCTTTTTCGCGAAGAGGAACCATCAATTGTTCCAATACGCCAAGTACCGGACGCAAGTTATATTTCGTTCCCTTCAGATGCGCCACAAGAAGTTCAGTCGGGCAATTACCTGCTGCACGGCCCATACCATATACGGAAGCATCCAGTAGTTCAACGCCAAGCTCTGCAGCCACAAGCGTATTGGAGAATGCAAGCTGCATGTTATTGTGAGTGTGAACACCGAGACGTTTGTTTGGCAGATGGGTTTTGAACTTTTCAACGAGGTACTTCACGTCGTTATGGTCAAGACTGCCATAAGAGTCAACGATGTACACAACGTCTACGGAGCTCTCTTTAATCAATTCAAAGGCTTCGAGCAATTCGTTCTCCATGACATTGGACAGAGCCATAATGTTCAGTGTTGTTTCATATCCACGATCATGGAATGTTTGAACAAGTGCCAAAGCCTTGTCCACATCTTTGCTGTAGCAGGCTACACGGATCAGATCCAGCATGCTCTCACTGCGCGGCAAAATGTCATTCTCGTCCACACGTCCGACGTCAACCAGAGCAGACAATTTGGTATTTCCTTTTTGCGGGATCACTTTGCGCAGGAAGTCATCATTCAGGAAACGCCATGGTCCTGCTTCTTCGGCACCTTTCAGCAGTTTCGGCGAGTTTTTATAACCGATTTCCATATAATCAACGCCTGCCTCATTCAATCCAGCATATAGCTGTTGAACGAAGTCCACGCTAAAGTCCCAATTATTTACCAATCCACCATCACGAATGGTGCAATCTACAATTTTGCAATGATTTGTCTTCATTTGTCTGCTCCTTTTCTGACCAACTTGTGTATTCCTCTCATGATACTTGAACGTGACTTGAAAAGTAAAGGGATAAACACGTTATTGGGTCTAATGGTTCTATCGGGACTTCCAGTTCCGATCAATCTCGGACATTTCGGAAGGATTCGGAGCTTTTTTGCCATAACGAACCACGTTATATGTCCTTGTTAACATGTCGGAAAATCTCTGCGTATCTTGCTTGTCTGAAGAAGACTTATGATGAAGGATCTTCTCTGCTGCTTCCAGTGGAGTCTGTGCAGCTTCAATTTCCACCCCTTGCTGTCTGGCTTGATCTATCCATTTTCTGTAGTAGTAACGTACACGCTCCGCCTCCTGTGAGGGAGGTGTTTCTTTTTTCCGGAACCATGGTTTGCGTGGTCTCACGGGTGTTTCCAGCGTTTCACTAATATCGATGTATTCGGTCCGCGGCTCGGCACTACGCTCCCTGGGTTCCATCATCCCCCTCAATCGGTCCATAAGACGGTTTATAGTCTTTCTTCCCAATCTGAATATAAGCCATAGAATCAGCGCAGCAGAAGCACCTAGAACGAACCATCCCAGCATGTCCCAGAAAATAGATGGTTCTGACTGCTCTGTCACTCTGCCTGGAAGCTTTGATGGGTCAATACCAGAGTCTGGTGTCATGGGCAGCTGCGGATCGGAAGACGGGCCTATTAATCCTCTGATCCATGCGAGCAGACGATCCCGCAGTGGAGCGAGCCAGGCGGCTAGACTGGGAAATGCTCCGATACCTGCAATGATTAACAACATCCATATCAAACGCTGATGATTCGCTCTGTTGAATTCCCGAAGCACAATCTTTCTCTTGCCATCATTTAATACGGCTCTATCCAGCTGTGAACTGTAGACATTAAGGAGACAAACAACAAAACTGATGAAGCCTGCTGCATATAATGTTCCTCCATAGGTCTGCAAAGGGAATAAGGGCTCGAACCAACGCGAGAAGATACCTCCTATAATAGATCCGACAACGCCGAAGACCTGCCATCTCCACATCAAGGTGGAGCGAAGCGATGGTTCTGGCGCCAATCCTACAAAGGCTGATAACGCCCCCCACAGAAGAGCTGTGATTAATTCCGGTCCCGTAAATCCGTTTATCCAAGCGACGATAAGGGATACAACCACCCCCAGGAGCAGAGCTCCAACTAGCCGAAGCCACATACGGGTTCCTAATCCTTGAAACCTGTGGCCTAGCAGCACGCCAATGCCGCTTGTCAGAGCATAGATAATCAGCAGAAAATAAGGAAAATGACCGTTTGCATAGAATGAAGTAAGGGTCAACAAGGGAAACACATAAACGCCAATTAGCAGTATCGCGAGCAGAGACATCCCTAGTCTGGATTTACTTTCCCAAGTCGGATCACTCATGCACTCACCGCCTTGTTGTTCTTCGTACCGATGTGATCTGCCTCTACAGGCAGAATGGTTACTCGGTGTCCCTGTTCATGCAGGCGAGCAATCTCATGCTCCATGGCAGTAGAAACGTAAGATGTAATTAAAAGATAGCTTCGTGCCTGATGAGCTTCCTCATTGCGCTTCACTTCATCATTCAGGAACTGTTCCATGGGAACCATGCATTTCAACTCGGTTTCAGCCATTGCCTCCAAAAGAAGCTCCAGATGCGGACTGCCATAATCAGGTTCAATTCGAAGCGGATCACGCCCGCCATTCACCCGATAGCCGTTATGAGCGAATCCGGCAGGGAGTCCTCTGCCAATCGCATCGGCTGCAGCCGTTGCAGCATAGCTCAGTGCACGCTCAATCGGCTCAGGTCGGGTTACTACACTCCACATATCCTCCGACTCCTGAATATTCACAATAATCCAGGACTGTGGATCCGCTGTCCAGCCTTGCTTGTATACCTGCAGCTCGCCTGTACGTGCGCTTGCTTTCCAATGAATTCGGTTCATGGGATCGCCTGCTCCGTAAGGACGTACGCCAAGAATAAGAAATGGATCCTCCACGATCCAGCGGGATACCTCTACCTCCCCCTGCCACACCTGATAAATAGCAGGCAGATCTTCAGCAGCTACCAGCGAAGGATATACGATCATGGACAGATGAACAGGGATCGGTTGGGTACTTCGCCAGACGCCAAACAGATCTCCACCTGTCATGGTCACCGTATTCAACGTGTAGATACCACGTTTACTGCACATAATCGGATGCTTGCGTGTAATTCTCGTAAATGGTTTCAAAGTAAATATACTTTTGTGATTCTGGTAAATATCGCCCTGGCTGATATCCATGCCTGAACCACTGCGAAATACAAAGGATCCGGGCATCATTGCCTCAAGTCTCAGCCAGGGGACTGTGACCCGCTTCTCGTTCGCTATCGTCTCCACCATCTCAAGCTCATCGCCTGCGTAACAGCGCAGTTTGCTGAATTCACGTGTATACTTCAGCCTTCGTAATGCCGGGCGTCCAAACCATACACCTTGTAGGCCAATGATAATGCCCCCTACAATGACAAGCCATAATAGTGCCATAATTACCGTCCACTGCCGGTGCCAATGCTTTCCGTTGGCACCTCTGCCTGGCTCAGAATCTCATGAATGATCCGCTCCGCAGCGCCTTCCTGTTGCCTCACCCTGTTACGGAATACAAGTCGGTGAGCCAGTACAGGTTCAGCCAGAACCTTGATGTCATCTGGTAGAACGTAATCCCTGCCATGCAATGCTGCCCAGGCCTGACACGCCTTCAGTAAGGCTTGCGCTCCCCTCGGACTAACACCAAGCGAAAGCTCAGGATGTCTACGTGTCTCTTCCGCAAGACGAATCATGTATTTAAGCAGGTCTTCTTCGACCTGGACGGACTGGTATGTACGCTGCGCCTCAAGAAGCTGCTCACGACTTAATATGGATGTAAGATCGTTAACCGAACGACCCGCTACAGTCCTTCTCAGAATCTCTACACTTTCATCACTGCTTGGATAACCCATGCGAATCTTCATCATGAATCGATCCATTTGTGCCTCAGGCAGCGGAAAGGTCCCCTGATTATCAATCGGGTTCTGGGTTGCTATTACGATGAATGGACGTTCCAGCTGTCTCGTTGAACCATCAATACTGATCTGTCGCTCTTCCATGCATTCCAGCAAGCTTGATTGGGTTCGCGGTGTAGCACGATTGATCTCGTCGGCCAGCACAAGGTTCGCGAACAACGGACCGGCTCTGAATTCGAAATCACCAGACTTTTGATTGTAGAAATGAATTCCCGTCAGATCAGACGGCAGCAAGTCAGGGGTGAATTGTATGCGTTGAAACGTACAATCCAACGATGAAGCTACCGATTTGGCCAGCATTGTTTTTCCTGTACCTGGTACGTCCTCAAGCAATACATGTCCTGAAGCGATAACTGCGGTCATGATCAGTTCTATGGTTCGCTCCTTGCCTACAATCACCTGTCCCACATGATTCGTCAGATTTTTATTCATCTGTTCCATTTCCTGAATATTCATCATGCACCTTCCTTTCGCAAGCTATGAATATGTATCCGCATTCATTCTAACTATAACCCATAATGCTTCCAAAAAAAAACAAAAGGAATCGGCCAACATGCCGATTCCTGCTCATCCTGCACTATTACACTAATGGGAGCATAATCATAAACCGGGTGCCTTCACCCTTTTTACTGTCAACCGAGATTGTGCCCCCGTGGTTTTTGATGATGCGATAACTTACCGAAAGACCCAGTCCTGTCCCGCTCTCTTTTGTCGTGAAAAATGGATCGAACAAACGTACAAGCGTGTTGTGGTCCATACCCTGACCGTTATCCGTTATGGAGATCTGCACATACTTGTTCTCGGTTTCAGTGGAGATTCGTATGAGACCTGTATGCTCTTCGCCTACGCCATCGATGGCATCCATTGCATTTTTCACCATATTCAGAATAACCTGCTTAATCTGCTTAACATCAATGGAGACGTTCATCGGCGAGTCTGCTTTATCTAGGGTAATCTCGCACCCTTTCATCAAGCCTTCGCTTTCCGTTAGTAAGACCACCTCTTTGAGTAAGGAATCCACCGACATAATGGTCTTCTGCGGTGCTGACGGTTTGGAGGAATTCAGGAATTCATAAATAATATCGTTCGCCCTGTCAATCTCCGTCAATATGATCCTGGCGTATTCATCTTTCCCTAATTGCAGCAAATGTGGGCGCAGCAGCTGTATAAACCCGCGGATCGCTGTCAAAGGATTGCGTATTTCATGCGCGATAGATGCTGAAATGCGTCCCAGCATGGCAAGCTTGTCATTCTGATAAGCAGTCTGTTCTATTTGTTTATAATCAGATACGTCCTTGACACTGAACAAAAAATCTCCATCCATCTGATCTCCGTAGGTTACTGTGACCAGCCAGTGTCTGCCATACTCATCAATCAGTTCATGATAGCGCTTACGGTGAAAGATGGTCTCCCGGTAGATACGTAAAATTTTCTTTTTCTTGAATCGGCTCATCTGTGGATGATGCAGCATTTGCATCAGGGTGCAGCCGCTCAACAGACTTCTGGGAAGCTCCAACAATTTTGCCATTTGAACGTTAATAAACGTCAATACACCGTTGCTGTCAAACAACATAATACCGCTATCCAAATGCTCCAGAACATTTTCATATTTGTTGTAATCCAGATGTACAGGCGGGAAACTGTTCGTTGGGTGAGGCGCTGTATCCTGAAATTCACTAATCATGACAGGTTCCTCCTTTTCACGTAAATGATAAACTTGCCATTCGGACATCATATCATCACAGAAACAGGAAGGGCCGATTTATTTTTCATTACCGGTGCCCTTTCGTTGGGGGGCTGAGCCGAAAATATGGATGGCACGTCCGGAACCTTAGCTGGTCTATTCCCGGTAACCAACAATTGATCCGGAAAATAATATAAGTTTGTTTGTTCCATTCAAAACCTTCTCCTATTTCCAAACACGAACATTTTATTTGCTCCGCCTCTTTTGCAAGTCTGTTTTTATCATAGACAAGTTTATAGAAGAGAGTCAATCAGAGAAAGTGTCGAATGGTAATTATTTTAAGAAAAACCTCGAAATACCCGTTTTTCAAAACACAAAAACGAAGCCTTTTCGCAAATATCGCGAATCAGCTTCGTTCATATCCAAATGATTACATAACAATATAGAGCATAGCAATCAAATTAATCTATAGTCCGCTTTTATTGTGCTGAATTTTAAGTCTGCGCTGGCTCATTACGGCTAATCGGCGTTTGAGTTCGCTCTCCCACTTCTCATCCTTCATTTCCTTGGCCAGTCTCAGGAGATCAAGTGACATGTCAATTTGTCGCTGAACAATGACCATCGCATCCTCGCTCTCGCGGTTGACGCAATTTTCGAAGATTGCATCCTCATCCTCCGTCACGTAATCCTGAAAATCAATCTCGGAAGCTCCGTCGCCATGCGCATATTCAGCCAAAATTTCATATTCATTTTCCACTTTGTAATGCACTTCTACCCGGTGGCATACCGGACAAAACAGCAGGGGAACATTATGAACCTGGGTGCGGTAATGCTTCAGCGTGCCCTTTGTTCCCACCATACTTGCCCCACAACAGTAACTCATTTTTGTTCACCCTCCTTATTACGTGCCGGGACCTTTTATTTAGAGATGGTCTCCCTAGCACCTGCAGCTTTTCTAAAAAAGAAGTTGTTCCATCAGTGTATCTCATTCATTACCATATTATCATGGTGATGGCCCGAAAATATTTACGGGGTTTCCATACCCTATTCGCCTCAAAGGCCTTCAATTCCTCTTTCGGGAGATGTAAAAACCTCTCATTCCTATAATACTTCATTAACACGTTTCTTGCCCTGTCTAAACACCCTAATCCAACTTCCAAATTATATTTGGGAAAAAGGGTGCAAAAAGCCCTCAATCCCGAATGGGATGAGGGCTTGAACCACAAACGTTCAAGTTAATCAGCTTACAGGTTGCTATCGCCTGGTTTCCAGTTCATTGCACACAATCCGCCGGATTGCAGTGCTTGCAGTACGCGAAGTGTTTCTTCAACACTGCGGCCTACATCGTTGTGGTTAACCACTTGATATTTCAATTCGCCTTCTGGATCGATGATGAACAGACCGCGCAATGCAACGCCTTCTTCTTCGATCAGAACGCCGTAATCTTTAGCCACTTGCTTCGTGATATCGGAAGCCAGTGGGAAGTTCAATTGACCCAAGCCATTGCTGTCTTTAGGTGTATTGATCCAAGCTTTGTGGCTGTGTACGGAGTCAACGCTCACGCCAAGAATTTCAGTATCCAAAGCTTTGAATTGCTCGGAAGCATCGCTCAAAGCTGTAATTTCAGTTGGGCACACAAATGTGAAGTCCAAAGGATAAAAGAAGAATACGAGCCATTTGCCACGGTAATCGGACAATTTAACGGAACCAAAATCTTGTCCGTCTCCCGATACTGTTTCCATTGCGAAATCTGGTGCTGGTCTACCAACCAAACGTTCTGCCATAACTAAAAATTCCTCCTTTGGGATTATGTAAGCATCCATATGGATTGCTCATCATCAAGAAAAGCGCGGACGCTTTTCCTGTTATTAAAATGGTTTGATACTTGATAACAAGTACAAGTAAAATGTTATCATTCGGACTTCTCAAAGTCAAGATTATAAACGTTATTTTTTTATAATAATTATAAATAAGAAATTTTCGTGCCAAAATCTAAAGTCCAACATATAAAGGAACAGCCCTCAATCTCTCCTATTGGAAAGCTAAGGGCTGCCCGATCATGATGTCTGAATTATGCCTGTTTACGGATCGCTGCAACGATCAGATCGCCCATTTCCGTAGTACTGATGGCTTTGCTCTTATCTACAGCAATATCACTTGTACGGTGTCCTGCATTCAATACTTCAGCTACAGCAGCTTCAATGGCATCCGCACCTTCTGCATAACCAAAGGTTGTACGGAACATAAGTGCAACGGACAGAATCGTAGCAATTGGATTTGCCAATCCTTGACCAGCGATATCCGGTGCCGAACCGTGTACCGGCTCATACAAGCCGAAGCTTCCTTCGCCCAGTGATGCAGAGGCCAGCATGCCGATTGAACCTGTCAGCATTGCTGCTTCATCACTCAAGATATCTCCGAACATATTTTCCGTTACGATGACGTCAAAGCTGGCTGGCCGACGCAGCAGCTGCATCGCACAGTTGTCAACGAGAACGTGCTCCACTTCAACATCCGGATATTCCGGGGCTACCCGGTTTACCACTTCACGCCAGAGTCTAGATGTCTCCAGTACATTGGCTTTATCCACAGAAGCGAGTTTTTTGCGGCGTCCTTGAGCAATTTCGAATGCTTGACGAACAATCCGCTCTACTTCGGTTACATTATATACACAGGTATCCACAGCTTCTTGCCCCTGTGAGCCTTCACGTCTGAATTTTTCACCAAAGTAAATGCCTCCGGTCAGCTCCCGAACCACCATCAGGTCCGTGCCTTCCAGTACTTCAGGTTTCAATGTGGATGCATCCTTCAAGCAGTCAAACACAACTGCCGGGCGCAAGTTGGAGAACAATCCGAGCGCTTTACGAATTCCCAGCAAGCCCGTTTCCGGACGGAGTTCTTTGCTGTTGTTGTCCCATTTCGGACCGCCAACGGCTCCGAGCAACACTGCATCCGCACTTTTGCATACGGTGAGTGTTTCCTCTGGAAGAGGTGTGCCTTTTTCATCGATCGCAATTCCGCCAAACAGTGCGTGCTCGGTTTCAAAACGATAACCGAATACTTCCTCCGTACGTTTAAGTACTCTCTCTGCTTCCGCTACAACTTCCGGACCGATACCGTCACCTGCGATGACTGCAATTTTTTTTACGTCTGTCATGGGTTGTCCAACTCCTTCATTCATTCTCAATCGAACGTGTCATACTTAACTCTCTCTTTTGTATCATATTCAGTGGTCATTTGACCAAGATATACAATCTATGACTTTAATAGATTTTACCTATAAGAGGTTTGGAGGGCTGTTGTTCTGCTCGTCAGACTGGAGTAAAATAATACGTGAAGTCAAATTCAGGTAACTCAGGAGGGATTGCAAACCATGCAATACACGTACTTGGGAAAATCAGGTCTTAAAGTAAGCCGGATTTGTCTCGGCACCATGAATTTTGGGCCCGCTACAGACGAAAAAGAAGCATTCCGTATCATGGATGCAGCACTCGATGCTGGTGTTAACTTTTTTGATACCGCTAACATTTATGGTTGGGGTGAAAATTCCGGCCTTACCGAGGAGATTATCGGTCGCTGGTTCAGCCAGGGTGGCGGCAGACGTGAAAAAGTGGTGCTTGCGACCAAGGTGTATGGTTCCATGCATGATGAAACGGATGGTCCCAACAACGATGCTGGTCTCTCTGCCTATAAAATCAGACGTCATCTGGAAGGTTCCCTTCGCCGCTTGCAGACAGACCATGTAGAGCTATATCAAATGCACCACGTGGACCCGGCGGTTTCCTGGGACGAGCTATGGGGGGCATTCGAAAATGCTGTCCATCAAGGCAAAATTGGTTATGTCGGATCAAGCAACTTCGCTGCATGGCAGATTGCCATTGCTCAAAGCGAAGCCAAAAACCGCCATTTCCTCGGTTTGGTGTCCGAGCAGCATAAATACAGTCTTAACTGTCGTTTGCCTGAACTCGAAGTGCTGCCTGCAGCCAAAGAGCTGGGCCTCGGCGTAATTCCATGGAGCCCACTTGATGGTGGCTTACTGGGTCGCAATGCACTTCAGAAGCTGGAAGGCACACGCAGCGGCGGCATCGCAGAACGCATTGAACATCATAAAACCCAGCTTGAAGAATTTGCAGCACTGTGCCGCGATCTAGGTGAACCACAGGATACGATTGCTTTGGCTTGGGTTGCAGCCAATCCGGCAGTGACCGCACCAATCATCGGTCCCCGTACGCTGGAGCAGTTCGAGACTGCACTTAAATGTCTTGAAGTCACATTGGATGAAGCGGTACTTAAACGTCTTGATGAGATATTCCCAGGTCCTGGTGGACATGCCCCTAACGCGTATGCGTGGTAATCTGCTCTAATTGCAATTTTCCAGATCCGTCCTACTTGATAAACATATCATTCAAGCTATAGCAAAAAGTCTGACCTTAGATCCATACCTAGGGTCAGACTTTTTTAGCTTGCTCAACAAACAGCAGTGCTGTTCGAGTGCTTTGGATGTTTGCTGCGTCTGTTTACAGATTCACGTTAACACGGTTGGTGTATGTTTTACGTTTCTCAATCAGCTGGTTAAGGCCATCCACATAAGCACGTGCACTTGCACCCAAAATATCAGTGCTTACACCGCGTCCCTGAACGGAAACCTGGTTCTGTGTCAATACAACATGAACCTCACCGAGTGCATCTTTACCATGTGTAACGGACTTGATGGAGTAATCGGACAGCGTAACTTCTTCCCCGCTCACCTTGTCAATTGCATTGTAAATGGCATCAACGGAACCATTACCTTCCGCTTGCTGTTCAACGTTGTTACCATCAAGCGTAGCAATACGGACTTTGGCTGTAGGAGTTGATTCATCCCCATACGTCACGAAGATGGACTCCAGTTTGTACACCTCAGGTGCATCCTGCAGCTTCTCTTCGATCACGGCGAGCAAATCCTCATCAGTGACTTCTTTTTTCTTGTCCGCCAGATCTTTGAATTGGGCAAAAGCACGATTCAGTGCTTCTTCATCCAGTTCATAACCCAGCTCAATCAAGCGCTCACGGAACGCGTGGCGTCCAGAGTGCTTACCCAGTACGAGCTTGCTTTCCTTCAGACCAATCGTCTCTGGTGTCATGATCTCGTACGTTGTTTTTTCTTTCAGCATGCCATCCTGATGAATACCGGATTCATGTGCGAAGGCATTCGCACCAACAATGGCTTTGTTTCCTGGAACAACCATTCCTGTCAAACGGCTAACGAGCCGGCTGGTACGTGCAATTTCCGAAAGCTGCAGAGAAGTTTTTGCCTGGAAGAATTCCTGACGTGTCTCCAGTGCCATGGCAATCTCTTCGATTGCCGTATTTCCTGCACGTTCACCGATTCCGTTAATCGTACCTTCGATCTGATCTGCACCGTTCAAAATGGCAGCCAGTGTATTGGCGGTTGCCATACCCAGGTCATTGTGACAATGTGCACTCAGCTGCACTTTTTCAATACCATGAACATTCTCTTTGAGATGCTTGAAAATGTTACCGTACTCATAAGGACTCAGATACCCTACTGTATCCGGAATGTTAACTACCGAAGCGCCTTCCTCTACGGCCATGTTCACCATTTCAACGAGGAAGTCATACTCAGTACGGCCTGCATCTTCAAGAGAAAACTCAATTTTAGAAAATGACTTCTTCGCATAACGAATGGCAGAACGAGCTGTATCCAGCACCTGCGCTTTGTCCATGCGCAATTTATGCTCGCGGTGAATCGGTGAAGTTGCCAAAAATACGTGAATGCACGGGTCCTGTGCACCTTTCAGCGCTTCTCTAACCGCATCAATATCCTGCTCTCTGGAGCGGGACAAGCCGATAACCGTAATATTTTTAACCGCTTTCGCTACTGCATTTACCGCTGCCAGATCGCCTGGAGATGCTGCCGGAAAGCCGGCTTCCATCCGGTCAATCCCAAGCCGCTCGAGCTGATGGGCAATTTCCACCTTTTCACGAGTGTTCAAATTGACTCCCGGGGATTGTTCTCCATCACGCAGCGTTGTGTCGAATACATAGATTTTACGCACGCCTCGCACCTCCTAGACTGTAATGTATGTTTGCCTCTAAACCAGCAATAGCGGCACACGCATAAGCACGGCCGCTATTTCCGGTTAAAGCTGTAAAATTGCTTATCTTAAAAGTGCATGAACCTCTAAGTGCAAATGCTTACTTCTTGATCCAGTGCATCATCTCACGCAATTGTCCGCCAACCACTTCGATTGGGTGTTCAGCTTCGTTGCGACGAGTTGCTGTCAGGAACGCACGACCGGATTGGTTTTCCAGGATGAAGTCACGTGCGAATTTACCTTGTTGGATATCGGAAAGGACTTCTTTCATCGCTTTCTTCGTATCTTCAGTTACAACGCGAGGTCCAGTTACATAGTCACCGTACTCGGCTGTGTTACTGATGGAATCACGCATGCTTGCAAGTCCGCCTTCATACATCAGGTCAACGATCAGTTTCAATTCGTGCAGACACTCGAAGTACGCCATTTCAGGAGCATAACCAGCTTCTGTCAACGTTTCGAAACCAGCTTTTACCAGGGCACTTACACCGCCACACAGAACAGCTTGTTCACCGAACAGGTCTGTTTCTGTTTCTTCGCGGAAGGATGTTTCGATAACGCCTGCACGTGTGCAGCCAATACCTTTTGCATATGCAAGACCGATGTCTTTTGCTTTACCTGTTGCATCTTGCTCGATCGCGATCAGGCCCGGTACACCGAATCCTTCCACGTAGGTACGACGTACCATGTGGCCAGGGGACTTAGGAGCTACCAGCAGAACATCGCTGTCTTTTGGAGCAACGATTTGACCGAAATGAACGTTGAAACCGTGGGAGAAGAGCAATGCTGCGCCTTTTTTCAGGTTAGGTTCGATTTCGTTTTTGTATACAGAAGCTTGCGTTTCGTCAGGGAGCAAGATTTGAACCACATCTGCACGGCTAGTTGCTTCAGCCGGAGACAATACTTCAAATCCGTCATTTTTTGCAGTGTCAAACGATTTACCTTCACGAAGTCCGATGACTACATTCAAACCGCTATCACGCAAGTTTTGTGCTTGGGCGTGGCCCTGGCTACCGTAACCAATTACGGCAATCGTTTTTCCTTTCAATACGCTAAGCTCTGCATCCTGTTCATAATAAGTAGTTACTGGCATGTTTATAAGTCCTCCTTTGTATTGTAAAGAACCCTTCATTAATGAGCGGGTGTCTCAATGGACCGGCATGCTGGCTGTTCCAGCAACTCTGGTCTGATCCGATCCGTTCAGACACCCGCCCTTTAATGCGGGTGTGTAGCTCTCTTTTCAAGCGTTACATCACTAAAATGTTGAATTGCAGCAGATGCAGGATCACGATGTCATTCAAGGATCACCTGCAGTCTGTTGTACTGCTTCTTCTCGTATCCTTCGTTGCTTACCCGATATGCATATTAGACCATAGATTTAGATCTATTGGCAATTATACGTTTCCACGTACCAGTGCAGTTACTCCAGTCCGCGAGAGTTCGCGAATGCCATACGGCTTAAGCAGCTCGATCATGGCGTCGATTTTGTCGGTATCTCCAACAACCTGAACCATTAGACTACTTGGACCAATATCGACAACCGACGCACGGAACGTTTCAACCACTCCCATGATTTCAGGGCGTTCGGAAGGTTCTGCTTTTACTTTAATCAAAGCGAGTTCACGGGCAACCATCGGCTTGAGGCTGAAATCCACTACTTTGATTACGTCAATGATTTTATAGAGCTGTTTCTCAATCTGCTCCAGTGTTTTGTCGTCACCAATAGTGACAATGACCATACGGGACAAGCCCGCTTCTTCTGACTGACCTACCGTAATGCTCTCAATGTTGAATCCGCGTCGACCGAACAACCCCGATACCCGCTGCAGGACGCCAGGCTGATCGTTGACCAAAATCGAAATCGTATGTCTAATCATTCCTCAGCATCCCCCATCAGCATTTGATCAATTGTTGCTCCTTGCGGAACCATTGGATATACATTTTCTTCTTTGCGAACAACAAATTCTACAACGACCGGTCCAGGTGTATCCAGCGCTTCCTGCCATGCCCGTTCAGCTTCTTCCTTGTTCGTGGCACGCAGTCCTTTTACACCATATGCTTCAGCCAGTTTTACAAAATCCGGGCTTCCTGCCAGATCGATGTGACTGTAACGGTTCTCGTAGATGATTTCCTGCCACTGGCGAACCATTCCAAGCACCTGGTTGTTGATGATAACAATCTTGACCGGGATATTATTGATCGCGCAGATTGCCAGTTCTTGTGAACACATCTGCATTCCGCCATCACCATTAATGGAGATGACCAGTCTGTCCGGATTCGCCATCTGTGCTCCGATTGCCGAAGGGAATCCAAAGCCCATTGTTCCGAGTCCGCCGGAGGTTACCCATGAGCGAGGTTGATTGAACTTGTAGTACTGCGCCGCCCACATCTGATGTTGTCCAACGTCAGTAGTTACGATCGCCTCACCTTTGGTTGTATCATTCAACAACTCAACTACCCATTGTGGTTTCAACTCGTCTTCGGAATCCGTATAGCTGTAAGGTTTCTCTTGCTTCCATTGCTTGATCTGGCCTCTCCAAGCATCCGCACGCTCGGCACGCTGCACTTCCTTGTTGGCTATTTCGAGTACCGTCTTCACGTCCCCAACAATCGGGATATCCGTAGCAATGTTTTTGCCAATTTCTGCTGGATCAATATCGATGTGCACGATTTTGGCATGCGGTGCAAAACCGTCCAGTTTACCTGTAACCCGATCATCAAAACGAGCTCCGATGTTAATCAGCAGATCCGATTGTTGAATCGCCTGGTTGGACGTGTATGTTCCGTGCATACCCGGCATTCCGGTCCAAAGTTCATGTCCGCTTGGGAAAGCACCAAGTCCAAGAAGTGTCGTTGTAATTGGGATGCCTGTTTTCTCAACAAATTCGAACAGTGCTTCGTGTCCACCGGAGTAAACGACCCCGCCACCTGCAAGAATCATCGGACGCTCTGCTTCCTGAATGGCCTGAGCCAAACGATCAACCTGAAGTTTGTTTGGCACCGTCCGAGGGTTATAGCCTCTCAGTGTCACTGGTTCAGTACTTGGTTCAAACAAGGTTTTGTTGGCAGAAACATCCTTTGGAATGTCGATTAACACCGGACCTTTACGTCCTGTATTGGCAATATGGAATGCCTCATGAATGACACGCGGCAGATCTTTAACGTCTTTTACCAGATAGCTGTGTTTGGTAATTGGCATTGTAATACCCGTGATATCCGCTTCCTGGAAAGCATCCGAACCAATCAGGCTGGAAATGACGTTCCCCGTAATGACAACGAGCGGTACAGAATCCATATATGCTGTTGCAATTCCGGTTACAAGATTCGTTGCTCCCGGACCGGATGTTGCGATACAAACACCAACTTTGCCGCTCGCACGTGCATATCCGTCTGCTGCGTGAATCGCACCTTGTTCATGCCGAGTCAGTACATGCTTGAAGTCCTCGAAACCGTACATCGCGTCGTAAATGTACAACACCGCTCCGCCCGGATAACCGAATACGCATTCGACACCTTCCAGCAACAAGCTTCTTAGCAGAATCTCAGAACCGCTAATGACCTCCGGCTTCATCCATTTTTCACGTAATTCATCTGTTGATCGTACTTCTGGAATTTGAGCTCCCATCAGTCATCCTCCTCTCGGAATTTACATCATTCTGACATTTGAAGTTACAAAAAAAACCTTTCATCCCTGCAAACAAGTTAATGCTTGCGAGGGACGAAAGGTTGTTGCTTCCGTGGTACCACCCAACTTTGTCCGAAATTTCGCAATAACGGACCTTACCAGGTACAAAAAACGATAGGTCAAACGGACATAGCCGTCTTCCATACCTGTTGTCTGTAACGCAGACATACGATTTCCCCTAATACGCGAGTGGAGTGACATCCAATGCTTTTCAGGAAAACAGCTCCGAGGTGAGCTCGTATATAAGGGATTATGGTGGTGGTTTCAGCAAATCCATCCACTCTCTGAGCAAAAGAGCCCTTAAAACTTCGTCCTCTTCATAGCCGATTAAATATTCTCGTTAAATGTTAGGAACATTATATGATTCCTCCAACCGATAAGTCAATACCTGATTTGGATAATTTTTTTAAACGCCCTTTATCTCGCTACTACGCTACTTAACGTTACCCTATTCCCTTTACTTCATTCAGTCACCTTTTATCTTGCTCCAGGCATAGGATATACGAGCAGCACGACTAGTCTTGAAAGGAGGATCAGCATGGTGATTCGGCAACGCAATTCGAGGCTGGATGATGGCGCCATCATGAGTTTAATTGACTCGCAACTTGTTCCTCTATCCCATATGAGTGCCAATGAAATCAACAAAATACGCAAAGACATACCCCTGCGTATGAACAGGGGCATGACCTTTGTTGTCTCACCGGACCCGAACAAAGAAGCTGTAGCTTTTATACATTTTCTTATGCACGGCGAGTTGTTATATGTCGATATGATGGCAGTTGCTACAAAGGAACAGCGCAAAAGGTACGGTCAGACTTTGCTGCAAAAAGCCGAAAACTTCGCCGCATCACGAGGCTGCAAAAGATCCAAAGTAATGGTCGACGAAGGCAATACAAAAGGGCTGCAGTTTTATCGAAAAAATGGATATAGTACCGTTCGTTATATTATGATTAGCCGCTGTTACGAAATGGAAAAGAATATTTAGATTCTCCTAGAAAAATCCTGGTGGACGCGGTCCGTACGGTCCGAACCCGGGTCCCGGACCATAGCCTGGACCATATCCGGGGCCGGGTTTTGGTCCAGGTCCGTAGCCTGGTCCATACCCAGGACCTCCATAGCCAGGGCCCCCAAAGCCCGGTCCCGGGCCGTAAGCGTAAGGCAATGTGGCGATTGCAAGCAAATCAAACAAAACCAGTGGAAGAATAGCTTTTGTGCGCACTTTTTTGCCATTCACACGCTTTAGCACTAATTTATTGCCGGATACTTTCAACAGCTTCCCCGTAACCCGAGTGCCGTCTTTTTTCACCGCAACGATATTTTTGCCCACGAATTTCAACGCTTCACGACGCGTAACATGTTGTTTCATACTTTCCCCTCCTCCTCGGATCATTCAAAACAGTGTATTCGTCCATCACCTGCTTCGCCTGTTTCTTTGTCCCTACTTGAAAATATGGGTCTCTACCCTGACACAATGGAAACGTATAAATTGCTGTTTGCATAACAAAAAAAGAGCCCGCACGAAGCGGACCCTTTCTCTGATAAAACTTTTTATATTGTTTAATGAATTGCTTACGTCTACCTTTTCCCCGGATCATACGGTTCACCGAGTGCAGACGGAGCTGATGAACGCCCGACTGCCGCGATAAGAACAATAATCGTGAGCAGGTATGGCAGCATATAAATAATTTCCTGGGGAATACTTTGAGACCATTCGAACAGCTGCACATAGTTTCGAATTGCTTGTGAGAATCCGAAAAATACAGCAGCACCAAATGCTCCGATTGGATTCCATTTACCAAAAATCATCGCTGCAATCGCAATGTATCCTTGACCAGAAACCGTATTATGCGAGAACGTGCCTGTTGTTGTAAGTGTGATAGCAGCTCCACCGATCGCAGCCAGTGCACCACTGATCATTACGCCTACATAACGATAGCGACGAACTTTCACACCTACAGTATCAGCCGCGCTTGGGTGTTCACCCACGGAGCGCAAACGAAGGCCGAATGGCGTCTTGAAGAGAATGTAATACGTCAGGAATACAAGAATGATCGCCAGATATGTTGTGGGGTAAACGTTTTTGAACAACGCTTCCCCAAGCAAAGGAATATCCTTGAGAAGTGGCACATCAAACTTGCTGAAGCCCTGCACCAAAGGTGAGTCCCCGGATCCTTCAAACAACAATTTAACCAAATATAGTGTACTTCCTGCTGCCAGGAAGTTGATAACGATACCACTGATAATCTGATCCGCCTTAAACGTAATCGATGCCACTGCGTGAATAAGAGATACGAGTACACCCAATGCTACGGCAACCAAAACACCCATCCAGGCGGACGTTGTACCACCCATTCCAGCTTCTTGGGCATAGTGCGCCCCAATTCCGGCAGCAAACGCACCAAAGACCATAAAACCTTCAAGTCCCAGGTTGGTGACACCGGATTTTTCAGAGAATATCCCGCCAAGGGAAGCAAAAATCAATGCCGTAGCAAAGACAAGCGTCGTATTGATAATTTGCCCAATTGTCAACAAGTCCATCTACAACACCTTCTCTTTCTTGCGCTTGGAGTAGAACGGTTTAAGAACCCAGCGCACGATGCCTTGTGCCGCAATGAAGAAGATAATCGAACCAATTACAATCCGAATAATCTCTGGCGGTACATCCGCAGCAAAGCTCATACCAGCAGATCCATAGGTAAGCGTACCAAATAGCAACGCCCCCAGGAGCACACCAAACGGATGGTTCAAACCTATCAAGGCAACGGCAATGCCGTCAAAACCTGTTCCTGGAGATCCCGACATGACTGTCTGATACTGGAATACACCAAGTACCTGGAAAGCTCCACCAAGACCCGCAAGCATACCACTGATAAACATGGCTTTTACGATATTGCGATTCACATGCATACCTGCATATTCAGCCGCATTCGGGTTGTAACCTACAGCGCGGATTTCATACCCTTGCTTGGTTTTCCACATATAAATATAAAAGAGAACTGCCATAACCAAAGCGATCAATGTGCCCATGTGAACACGGGAGTTGCCCATTAGTTCAGACAACCAAGTCAAGCTGATTGAAGCTGACTCACTAATATCTACCGAACGGTTTTCCCCTTGAAGCAGCAAAAACTGTCGGACAATCAGATTGGCCAAATACAAACCGATCCAGTTCAACATGATACTGCTGATAACTTCGTTCACGCCGCGAGCGGCCTTCAGGTAACCGGCAATGGCTGCCCACAGACCACCGAATACTGCACCGGCAATCAACGCCAGTGGAGCATGGATGTAAATTGGCAGTCCGGCGAACTTAACCCCCACAAATGTAGCAGCTGTCATACCGACGAGAAATTGTCCCTCTCCACCGATATTAAACAGTCCCGCCCGGGACGCAAACGCAAACGCGAGGCCTGTCATGATCAAAGGTGTCATCTCACGCACAGCTTCACCGAAGTTGTACATGTCACCAAAGACTTTTTTAAACAATGCGCCATATGCCTCAATTGGATTGTATCCTCCAATAAGCATAACGATACCGCCCAGAATTAACCCCATGAGGATTGCAACGATAGGCAGGATAAAGGAATCACGGGTAAACCATTTCAATACTTTACTCATGTACAGTACCTCTCTTTTGGGTGCTGCCCGCCATCATCAAGCCGAGCTCCCTGTCATTCGTTTCTTCCGGCAGGACCTCACCGACAATTTGGCCCTCATAAATGACAGCAATGCGGTCCGAAACGTTAATAATCTCATCGAGCTCGAAGGAAATCAGCAATACCGCTTTTCCTTGGTCACGCTGAGCAATCAACTGTTTCTGGACAAACTCAATAGCACCTACGTCCAAGCCGCGTGTTGGCTGAGCTGCGATAAGCAGTTCCGGGTTCTTATCGACTTCCCGTGCAATGATCGCCTTTTGCTGGTTACCCCCAGAAAGGGACCGTGCTTTGGTTTCAATGCTAGGTGTCCGCACGTCAAACGCCTCAACAAGTCGTTTTGCCTGTTTTTTTATCGCATCGAAATTAAGGAATCCTTTACGCGTGTAAGGAGATTTGTAGTAAGATTCAAGAACAATATTTTCACTGACCGAGAAATCCAAAACCAATCCGTGCTTATGTCGGTCTTCCGGAATATGACCTACTCCCGATTCCGAAATATGACGCGGTGAGTGGTTGGATAATTCTTTTCCTTGCAAACGGATCGATCCGCTATCCACTTTGCGCAGTCCAGTCAGAGCTTCAATCAACTCGCTCTGTCCATTGCCATCTACACCTGCAATACCCAGAATTTCTCCAGCACGAACATTCAAGTTCAGTTCATTCAGAACTGAAATTCCCTCTTTGTTTTTGCTGGTCAATTTGCTGACTTCAAGGACATTGGCTCCAGGCGTTGCCGGCTTTTTATCCACTTTAAACGTGACATTACGACCAACCATCTTTTCAGCAAGCTCATTGGGATTGGTTTCCGATGTCTTTACAGAGTCGATGACTTTCCCTCGGCGAATAATGGTGACCGTATCCGAGATCTCCATAATTTCTTTTAACTTATGTGTAATCAGGATAATGGATTTGCCTTCTGCCACGAGTTTTTTCATGATGACCATCAGTTCTTTGATCTCCTGAGGAGTCAGAACAGCCGTTGGTTCATCAAAGATCAGGATATCAGCGCCGCGGTACAATGTTTTTACGATTTCAACGCGCTGCTGCATACCAACTGAAATGTCATGAATTTTAGCATGCGGATTCACTTTGAGTCCATATTGCTCGGATAAACGCTGCACTTCGGCAGCCGCTTTTTTATAGTTAATATTGAGACCTTTCGTTGGTTCAGATCCCAAAATAATGTTCTCTGTTACCGTGAACGGCTGAACAAGCTTAAAGTGCTGATGCACCATGCCGATCCCAAGCTCGATTGCTTTGTTCGGGCTATCGATCATGACAGGCTTGCCATTCACTTCAATGGAACCTTCATCTGGCTGATAGAGACCAAATACAATATTCATCAACGTTGACTTACCAGCGCCGTTTTCGCCCAGTAGAGCATGAATCTCGCCTTTACGAAGCTGAAGGCTGATAGCGTCGTTGGCAACAATGCCTGGAAAACGCTTCGTGATTTGTTTTAACTCAACGACGGGGGTTGCTGCACCCATGTAATCACCCTTATAACTGATATAGTGTGGTTCCGCAAACGTAAGAAAAACGTCTATCGACGTATGTTCAAGGGAAAAAACCGCTTTGTTGCGGTCATTTGTCTTTTCTTGAGATTATCGAATCCATCCAGCACAGCTGAAATGTATACATTCCATAATCTTAAGAAAAGCTCCTTCCGGAGCGTTATTACCAAAAACATTGATTCTGCATTTGGAAGGTTTCCAGCAGTATCCTGTTAACTAGGTACAAATGTTATGATGGCTTGAGCAAATTTTCCTGTCCTGACAATCATAAGGCCGGTCAAGACCGGCCTCGTGATTATTCAATTCGCAAGCGAAGCAATTACTCTGTAGGTACTTTGATTTCGCCGCTGATGATTTTTTCTTTGTATTCGTCCACTTTAGCAAGGATGTCAGCAGAAACATTTTTGGTAGAAGTATCAGCAATACCTACACCGTTCTCTTTCAGAGTCAGGTTTTCAGAACCGCCAGCAAATGTGCCATCGATAACTTCTTGGTTTACTTTCTTAACTGCTTCGTCAACTTTTTTGATCATGGAAGTCAGTGTAACATCATCACCGAACTCCAGAGATTGGTCTTTATCCACACCAATTACCCAAACATCTTGTCCTTGTTTTTTGCGGGCAATTGCTTCGTTGAACACACCGTTACCTGTAGCACCGGAAGAGTGGAAAATGATGTCCGCGCCTTGGTTGTAGATTGTAGCTGCAGCTGCTTTACCAAGGTCTGGTTTGTCAAATGCGCCTGTATAGTTGGAGATCAATTCAGCATCAGGGTTAACTGCTTTAACCCCTTCTCTGAAACCAACTTCAAATTTCTTGATCAGTGGGCTGTCCATACCGCCAACAAAACCGATTTTGTTCGTTTTTGTAGTCAGACCGGCAACAACGCCAACCAGGAAGGAACCTTGCTCTTCAGCAAATGTAACGGATTTAACGTTAGGAGAATCTACAACACTGTCGATGATCGCCAGTTTGGATTCAGGGTTTTGATCAGCAACCGTTTTGATTGCGTCAGCCAATTGGAAACCGATACCCCAAGTCAGGTCATATCCACCTTTAACGAATTCGTTCAGGTTAGGAATGTACTCTTCATCTGATTTACTTTGCAGGTATTTAACTGCCGTACCTGTTTCAGTTTCAGTAGCTTGCAGGGCTTCCCAAGCGGATTGGTTAAAGGATTTGTCGTTAACGCCACCTACGTCAGTAACCATACCGATCTGCAAATCGGATTTTGCTTCAGTGGATTCACCACCTGTTGTTCCACCGGCATTTGTTTCTTCCTTCGGTTTGCTTCCGCAACCTGCGAGCATTACCGATACTGCCAGCAGCATGACCAAAGACAAGCTGAGCATCTTTTTCATTTCTCTTGTTCCCCCTTAATGATATATACCTAATTCCTACCCGGGTCGATATTGAACGATGAACAGATGTCTGATATGACTTTTATGAGGAATGTATGGTTTCTTCGACATAAAGAGCTCATTCACACCTTATCTTTACCGGATCATCTGCCGAAAAACCGAACATTATGACTAGGAGAGAAAAGTTTAGGACTAGCCTACTAGAGGTGATTATACATTCAACCAGTGTTAAAATCCAGATGTTTCATGACTAAAAATCACATATTTTTAGACTTTTATTGTTGAAAACGCTTAAAATTTTAGCAGTTTAACACGCTAACGTTACAACGATGTAATGTTATATAACAAAAATATACCATCATTATCACCATTAGCCAGTAACTCCTAGTTTTCATTTGCATTATATGAACGTTCGGTTTTTATGTATCTGCCAGAGGCTTGATAGCTGTCAACCGCATCCAATCTAAGTTTGTCCTCCCGGACCCCGGTGTATTCGTCCCACACTTTCTGGCGTAAAAAAAGCCGCCATAAGGTACGGCGGCTTGCATGTTACAATTTAGGCGTTGATTTTGCCTTTAGCTACAGTAGCCAAAGAGTTGAACGCATTGATGTCGTTAACGGCCAAATCAGCCAACATTTTGCGGTTCATGTCCACTCCAGCAAGTTTCAATCCATGGATCAGTTTGTTGTAAGACAAACCGTTTTGACGTGCTGCTGCATTAATACGAACGATCCACAGTCTGCGGAAGTTACGTTTAGTGTTGCGACGGTCACGGTATGCGTAAACCAGGGATTTCATTACTTGCTCGTTAGCTGTTTTAAAAATGCGGTGTTTGGAACCGAAATAACCTCTTGCCAGTTTCAAAACCTTTTTATGACGACGACGTACTACAAAACCGCCTTTTACTCTTGCCATATTAAAGAACCTCCCAAATAAATATAAATGTATCCGTGGTATGTGTACGGCCGCAGCCGATCCCCCATACGGAATGTACTAATTAGAATTAGCCTTTCAAGTTAGCCAAACCTTGTTTCAAACGTCTAACATCCCCGGCAGCCATAACTGGGTTACCGTTCAGAACGCGCTTAGCACGTTTGGATTTGTGGGAAAGCAAGTGGTTTTTGTGTGCTTTGTAACGAAGGACTTTACCGGAACCGGTAATTTTGAAGCGTCCTTTCAAACTGCTGTGTGTTTTCATTTTAGGCATTTTGTGTTTCCTCCTCCAATGTTATCAGGCTTTAGGAGCCAGAATCATGATCATACTGCGGCCTTCCAATTTTGGTTGGCGCTCGATGGTGCACAGTTCTGCCACTTCCACCTTAACGCGCTCCAAAATCCGTTGACCAATGGCGGCATGGGCAATTTCACGTCCGCGATAACGAACAGAACATTTAACCTTGTCGCCTTCTTTCAAAAACTTAACTACATTACGAAGCTTCGTTTGATAATCGTGCTCCTCAATATTGGAACGGAACCATACTTCTTTAATGTCAACAATTTTCTGGTTCTTACGGGCTTCTTTGTCTTTCTTTTGTTGCTCATAGCGGAACTTGCCATAGTCCATGATGCGGCATACCGGCGGTTTAGCCTGTGGTGCCACATTGACCAGATCCAAGTTCAGATCAATCGCCATTTGCAGTGCTTCCCGAATGGGCTTGATCCCAATTTGTTCTCCTTCAGCTCCGACAAGGCGCACTTCCTTCGCCCGAATCTCATCATTAATCATGTGATCTTTACTAATAACCGTCCACCTCCAGGTCATTTTGAATACTGTTAAACAAAAATAAAAGGGATGCCGGTCAAGCTACCGACATCCCTGTAATCAACACAATTCTTCATGAGTATACACTTCATAAATTATTGGGATCGTTGACCAGCCAACGTTAATGTTGGTCAGGTGAGAAGTCGGACTTCTGCTTGTGATTCCATTGCTATTCATTTAACGCACTTGAATACTATAACATCTCCATTAACTATAGTCAATATATTTTAGAATATTTTCTATAATCTTTTTTGTGAAGCTGTTCATCATTACCCTTGCTTGCTCTGTACCTCATCCAAACGTACAACACGTGTATGCTGGGTGTGGCTCCATTGTTTGTTGTTCTGCGTGAAGAACGCATAGAACGTAATTGGATACCAGGATAGCAGATAGATCGGGAATACAATCAGATACAGATACACTTTCGCAAAAGTGACTTTCTCCAGTGCCATCGACAGTAGGAACGTAAGAATGTTCAAACCAATAGCAACGAATCCTACCCACAGCGGGAAATATCCGTAGATGTTAGCAATATGCGGGCCGCTGAATACGGCTGTATCCACCCACATAACAGCGGTCATCAGGAATGTCAACAATACAACGTATACGTTAGCACCATATATGGCAAGGTCGAACTTGACCAGGCTTCTTTCCTTAATACTTTGCCACAGCAGCGGGAAGAAATATCTCCGTGCTACCGTAAAGTGACCTTGCATCCAGCGCAGACGTTGTCTGGCCGAAGCTTTGAATGTCAAAGGCTTCTCATCAAATACTTTTGCATCATAGTTAAACACGGGATACACATTACGCTGCACACTGCGCATCGTAAACTCCAAGTCCTCGACCAGACTAGTCGCACCCCAGCCGATTTCCTTCAGCAAATTCGTTTCAAAGCACATTCCTGTACCACCAAGGAAGTTGGCCATGTTCAGGTTATGACGGGACAACTGCCACAAACGGTTAATGTACCAGTATGATACGCCGTAAGCTGCAGTAATCCAGGAATCTTCCGGATTTTTCGTATCGATATATCCTTGAATAACACGCGAACCGTTACACAAGTCGTTATTCATCTCAAGCAAGAAATTGCGATCAACCAGGTTGTCAGCATCAAACATAACAACGGCGTCATACTGACGAGGCAATTTCCACAGATATTTGAGCATCCACTCAATGGCGTAACCTTTACCTCTGAGATCGGCATTTGTACGCACACATGCATTCAAGCCATGATCTCTGACGATTTGAGCCGTACCATCCGTACAGTTATCACAGATAACGAACACATCGTACAGATCTTCCGGATAATCGAGTTGTTTCAGGTTCTCCATCAACGCTCCGATGACCTGCTCTTCATTGTGTGCTGCAACGAGTACAGCGAAAGATTTTGTGGCAGGATAATGTTTCTTTTTCTTTTTCTTATACAGACCGAACAGCGAAAACGTGAATTGGTACACGGCTAGCAGTGCCAGAATGACCTGCATCGTGACGAATATAGCGTCCAACATCGTTCTCTGTTACCCCCTTTTTTTCAAACCCTGTTTACTTTAGCGTTTCTCTACCTGATTCTGCATCTTTGTTTTTTTGTAATGTGCAGAATATGACCCTGGTCTTTTGTTTACTACGCAAGTATTTCAAGCATGGTTGCTTCCAATTTGGCTGCTTTATCGATTTTGGATGCTTTTCAGCTATTTGTCAAAACCGCAATTTCACTTCCTAAAGCAGAAATGTGAACATTAAACGCTGAATTGGCAGTTCGTGATACTGCACCCTCGCATTCATGCCTGTTATATCTTATTTTCAGCCGTTTGCTTGATTTTTATTTCTAAAGTCCCTGCTTTTTTCATTACCCAGTACTGTCCAACCAGAGGCTATACAAAAAATAACGCAAACGAGCACCAAAAAGTTCAATATAAAACTCACATTTTTTTAACCTCATTTCAGCCATGTTGAATCATTGTATCTTTTTTAGCTCGTCCGAGTCAAAAAGTTAAGTTGGATGATTAACCACTCTTTAACATGAATTTTACGTTGTTCACATGTCTTCTTCTTGAAAAGGACAACATTTAAAAATATGATAAACATATACCTGAAATAACCTGAACTTCACGAAAAACGGTTATATAGTAATCAGGACAACACCGGACACAGGAAACATACCGGAAATACTGCCGCCAATTCGGGCGGCCTGACTGGCAGGAGGCCAATATGAGCCGTTTATTCGTTAAGTTTCAAGCGTACGATCGCAATGTGTTTATGTGGATTAATGGTCGACTTCATAATCGATTTATGAATTTTTGGCTGTACTATCTCACCCATCTGGGCGGAGCAACATTTTCTATTGCCGTATCCTTATTGATATGGCTGCTCGCTCCAGCCCCTTGGAATACGACAGGCCTACAGGCATGTATCGCTCTGGCTGTGAGTCATATTCCTGTAGCAATCGCCAAACGGTTGTATCCTCGCATCCGGCCATATCTGGCCATGCCGGAGACGATCACCTTCCGCAATCCCATGACGGACCACTCATTTCCTTCAGGGCATACAACCGCTGTCTTCTCGGTAACTGTTCCGTTTATGACTATGGAACCTATTTTGCTGCTGACGCTACTGCCGGTTGCACTGATTGTCGGATTCTCTCGAATTTACTTGGGTTTGCACTATCCTTCAGATGTGCTTGCAGGTGCCACAATCGGTACTTTAGTCGCACTTGCGACAGTTGCATTATGGTCCTAAAGCAGATATGTTAGACTAAGGAAAACCTAGCAGGAACAGGTGAAGCAAGCGTGGAAAAAAAACGAGTATTATTACTTTCTGAAGGCTTTGGAGCCGGTCATACACAAGCCGCTTATGCACTGTCCAGCAGTTTGAGAAAGCTCTCTCCGGAAGTACAGACCAAAGTGCTCGAACTGGGTAGTTTCCTTAACCCCAGGGTCGCACCACTTATTATTACGGCATACAAAAAAACGGTAACCAACCAGCCTAAACTTGTCGGATACGTATACAGGCATCAATATAAAAAGTCTTTGAACCGATTGACTACACTCGCATTGCACAAGCTGTTTTACACACATACACGTAGTGTCGTACGACAGCTTCGTCCAAATGCCATTGTATGTACCCATCCCATCCCAAGTGCGGTCATATCAAGATTAAAGCGCCTCGGAGTGCAAGTGCCACTCTGCACGGTCATTACCGATTACGATGCGCATGGCACGTGGATCAGTCCCGAGGTGGACTTGTATCTGGTATCTACAGAAGAGGTCAAGTCCAAATTGATGCTGCGCGGAGTTTCCGTGGACAAAATACGAGTTACCGGCATTCCGGTGCACCCCAACTTTTGGGAGCATCCTGGCCGGGATGAGATTCGTGCCAAGTTTAATCTGAAAGATATGCCCACCGTTCTTGTCATGGGCGGCGGCTGGGGAATGCTCAGCGATGAAGTGGTCAATAAGCTTCTGACTCGCTGGCATAACGACATTCAGATCATCTTCTGTCTCGGACGCAATGACAAAATCCGCATCAGTATGGAACAAAACCCGGAGTACCGGAAAGAAAATATTCACATTATCGGATACACCAAAGAAGTGGATAAGCTAATGGAAGTTTCCGATCTGCTGATAACCAAGCCTGGTGGAATGACATGCACGGAAGGACTCGCCAAAGGTATTCCGATGTTATTCCATAATCCCATTCCGGGTCAGGAGGAAGAGAACGTTCAATATTTTACTGCTAGAGGACTGGGCGAACCGATCACTTCGCTTGATGTCGTGGTTAAATGGATGAATAAATTGTTACATAAATATCCCGACATCGTCCGTAAACGTAAACGCCATTTGGCACAGATCGCCAAATATCGTCCGATGGAAAGTGCACAAAGCATCATTGATCTTCTTGACCTTCGGCCGTTCCAGGCTGATCAGGCCAGATTATGATCAAAAGTTCGATAAACAAGCCGCATACACTTATGCGAAGAAAAAAGGTGCCTTCAACCTGAAGGCACCTTTTTTCTTGTCTAATATAAAATGAAATAAATTCAAACTACTGAATGCCCGCCGATTTCAAATATTCCTGCCATTGTTTGGTATACTCGGCTTGTATTTTCTCCAGCCCTGCCTGCTTAGCTTTTTCCATAAATGTATTCAAGCCTGCTTCAACGTCTTCAACCAAGCCAACGTTCAGTGGATACAGATACTGTTTTTCCACTTGCTCAAGCGCAGCCTTCTCCGCCTGAAATGGTGTCCAATCCTCTGCAAATCCGGTAAAGATATCCGGCTTCTTGATTTTGTCCAGCTCCTCGAACATGACGAGTACGTCGTCGAACGATTTATCATAGAGCATGAATTCCGGATTCCGCCAAGCCCAGCCATTCATGCCCTCACGCGGGAATCCATTGGTCTGAGCATCGCCCACCATTTTGTAGTAACCATCCTGCACTTCAAAGTTCTTCCCTTCTACACCATATTCCGTAAGCCAGTTGTAACGTTTGTCTGTTACCAGCTTTTCATAAAAAGCGAGTGCCTTTTCCGGATTTTTGCTGCTTCGCGGTATGGCGAATCCATTGTGAATCGGATGAACCGGCTGTGCAAAACCTTTGGCATTCGGATAAGCGAAGTATCCCAGCTTCCATTCGGGATGTGTAGATTGGACTTTGATCACATCCGCATTAAACTTGTTCGGGTTCTCGCCTGATAGCACGACAGCCGCCTTGCCATTTTGCAGCAGTGAATTCGATGTGTCCTTTACGTTCAGCACGTTTTTCGGGAAAAACCCTTTATCCATCCAACGTTTGTACGTTTTCAGATCCTCCAGATGCTGGGCTGATCCCCAATAGGACGTGATGGTTGACGGCGAATCGTACATAATATCAAGCCCGTAAGGGAGCTGACCAGCGGTATTCACCAATTTGGAGGTTAATTGACGGATGCCGTGAGTGTGATTGGAATTGTTGTCCGCGATTGGAATCATGTTCGGTTCATTGGCTTTGATTCCTTCAAGATAAGCTTCAAGTGTCTCCAGGGATTCCGGTTTGGGCAAATTATACTTTTCTCGCAGGTCCTCACGGTAAGCGATTCCTTCTGTCACATACTCGATCCAGGTCGAAGGCACGGTATAGATTTTTTCATTGATTTTAACAGCATTCCACATGTCATCGGGTACGTGGGATTGCAATGTTGGTGCAGCCTTTGGCAGCAGCTCATCGAGCGGAAGGAATGCTCCTTTTTTGGCATACGATTGATAGAATGTCCAGTCCGCAGTGAAAATCAAGTCAATCGGCTGGCCAGAAGACAGAAGCAGCTTATATTTTTGATCCCAATCCGTCCAGGAAGTGTAGTTGAATTTTACATTGACGTTCAGATCAGCCTCAGCGAGTTTGTTAATCTCGGATTCAATAACAGGCAAGTCTTTGGGCGCGTCCCCAAGCATGTAAAACTGAAGGGTGACCTTCTCACCTTTGTCTGTCGATGAAGCGCCCTCCTCGCTCCCTTGCACCGATCCCCCAGATCCGTTATTACACGCGGCTAATACCCCGGCAAACATCATCAGGGCCAGCACCAGAGACAGGTGCCGAATTATTTTGTTGCGCATACGCATCCTCCCTTTTGTAGGAAACCTTATATGTTAGCCTAAACCGCCAGGACGCGAGCAGAATTAAACGAATAACTTGCTGGCGACCCGAGCATTTTTACGTTCTAACCTTTTACCGCACCAATCGTAAGACCTTTAACAAAATAGCGCTGTACAAACGGGTATAGGAACAGAATGGGGCCCGTCACCACAATCGCCATGGCCATCTTGGTTGATTCCGTAGGCACATCCTGGCTGAGCGTAATTCCTGTGCCGATGGCCATCTGATTAATGAAAGTAATCGTATTCATCGTGTTATACAGGTAAAACTGCAGCTGGTACATATCCGGGTTGTTAATGAACAGGGACGAAGTAAACCAGTCATTCCAGTACCCCAGAGCCAAAAACAAACCTACAGTTGCGATCCCGGGCATCGCCAGTTTCAATACAATGCTGAAGTAGATGCGGAAGTCATTCGCACCATCCATTTTGGCGGATTCAACCAGCTCATCCGGAACAGCAGAACGGATAAAGTTTTTCATCAAAATGATGAGAAATGGTGTCATCAATCCAGGGAAAATCAGTACGGTATACGTATCCGTCAGGTTGAAATAATTTGCCAGCATAATGTACCAAGGCACCAACCCACCGCCAAAGAGCGTGGTGAAGTAAATGAAGAAAGAGAAGGTATTACGGTATTTAAAATCTTTACGCTGCAGTACGAATCCCGCCATCGTAATAAGGAACAGTCCGAGCGCGGTCCCCACAACCGTTGTAAAGACAGTCACTCCGTATGCTTTTAGCACTTGAGTAGGGAATTTGAACACCATTTGATAGCCTTCCAGGGAAAAGTCTGTTGGAAAGAGATGATATCCATCTCTCACAATCGATTCATTGCTGCTGAACGAGCCGGATAGGATTAGAAGAAAAGGCAGCAGACACATGATGGACAAAATCAGAATGACGCCATAAGCGATGATCTGAAACAGCAAGGTAAATTCTGAATCTCTGGCACGGGTAGTATGCATGATGGTTCTCCCTTCTGCCCGTTGGGCGGTTTAGAACAAGGCGTAATCCTCATTCACTTTTCGAATGATATAGTTCACGGTCATGATCAGAATGAAGCCGAATAGAGACTGGTACAAGCCTGCTGCGGTGGCCATTCCGATATCAAACGTCACTTTCAGGGAACGATACACGTACGTATCAATGATGTCTGTGGCGTTATACAGCACGCCGTTATTGCCAATAAGCTGATAAAAGAGATCAAATTGCCCCTTCATAATGCTCCCCAGAGAGAACAGAAGCAGAATGACAAAGGTCGGTTTCAGCATGGGAACGGTGATATACCAGATACGCTGAAAAATATTCGCTCCATCAATACGGGCAGCTTCATAATATTCGTCACTGATCCCGGTAATGGCCGCCAGATAGATCACCATACTGTAGCCAAGATTCTTCCATAGATAAAAGATGATGATCAGGAACACCCATATCCAGGGCGTGTTATAAATATCAATCGGGCCGGCTTCAAAGCGTTTGAGCACCGTGTTCACAAAACCCGATTCATAGTTGAACATGTTGTAAGCGATTACACTTAATAGTACAAATGAGATGAAATACGGTAAGAACATCACGGATTGCGTAATTTTCTTAAAGAGCTTGCCACGGACTTCACTTAACATAATGGCACAGAAAATGGCGAGTCCGTTTCCCAGAATAATGAAAGCCAGATTATAACCCACCGTATTGGTCGTAAGCTTCAGCAGCATGCCGGACTGCCATAGAAACTTGAAGTTTTCCAGCCCTACGAAAGGACTGCCGAATAATCCGCCTTCAAAGTCATACCGGGTAAACGCATAGTAGATACCCACCATCGGAAAATAGGAGTTAATGAGAAAAAAAATCAGTGTAGGCAGCAGCATCAGAAACATGATTTTGTTTTTGTTCAATTCTTTGAGCATGGCTCGATCCCTCCCGGATTTCTTGCAGCACGGTAGCGCCGTGGAGCTCTGTTTTTAGTGTAGACGCCCTTCTCGCTCCCGGATACTGAAGCTTCCCGCCAGAAAATGAACGATATTGCCAAACCGGACATGAACAATGTGAACCAACACTGAAAAGAACTCCAATACGTTCACAAATGTTGATATCGTGCATAACCTGGGCATCGTGAACAATTCAGCGAAAGTTGAACGATATGTACTGAAACAACCTTTTAAACCTTGTACAATATTGATGTAAACGCATACATGATATATAATTTGAAGGGCTATCCTCATCCAAAGCGACCTGCTGTGAAACAGGGCGCAACGCTGTGAAATGAATTCTTTTTCACCCAAAAATGCAGATGTTCAGGGGGAACTGATTGATGCGCAAACGTTCGGAGGACAGTCAAAATGTATTTTCTCGCATACTGATTGGCATCATCGTCAGTACCGTTGCTACCCTGCTCGTCGCTTCTGCCATTCTCTACGTCAACTACAATCGCATTGCTCTCCGCCAGGTCTATCGTACCGATATGAACAGTCTCACACAGACCAGCCGAGAAGTATCCAAAATGACCGAAACGGCAAAATCCTTGTCTTATCAGATTTATCAGGACTACAGCATCTCTGCACTTCTCCTGTACTCTAAACCAAGCATTTATGAAGTCACTCCAGCCATGGAGCAGCTCGATAACTACCGCATGTCCCTTCCCTTTATCGAATCCATCTATGTATACAACTCCAAAAGCAACGAATTCTATATTAGTTCAGAAACACGTAATGGTCAGCAAACCCTAGCCGAATTAGACGATCAGGGTATTAAGGATATTCTCCAGCGATTTCATGAATACAAACCCTTTGTTCCGATCCCGCGTACTTACCGGGTTGGTTCTACAGAAGAAGTTGAAGTGAATAGTTACACCTATCTCTGCTATGACACCATCAATGATAATGCCGAATTAAACTACGCAGTCGTAGTCAATATCAAGGACGATTGGTTAAGTCCCAACATCAATGCAGCGGATCAGCCGGGCAACACATTTATTATCAACGAAGACGGGCAGCTGCTGTCCGATTTTGGAGATCGGACCTTAATGCAGGATCTCTCCAAGGAAGCCTTCATGCACCCCATTCTGCAAAATACGGAGCAATCTGCCTACTTTACCGCTGATGTTGATGGGGAAAAATCACTTATTACCTATACCACACCTGATAATTTGGGATGGCGTTATGTACGAATTACACCTAATCATCTGATCACTTCTGATATTCGCAGCATGCGCACGCACACCGTCCTGTTTTGTCTGGGCTTGCTTATGGCTGGTCTGCTGCTCTCTTACCTGGTTTCTCGGAAGTTATATCATCCCATTGATAAAGTCATTGTTCGAATGCGAGTTATGGAAGCCGAGCGTCGCGGAAGTCTGCACATCCTGCGTCAGGATTTTTTGCGCGGTGCTCTACAGGGGCGAGAGACGGTCTCCGGGGGGATTTTGGAAGAGCGCATGAAGTTTTATGGTTCGTCTGTCCAGATTCATCGTCCGTCCAGACTGGTATTGCTGCGTATTGATCGTTTTGTAGATTTTTGCGAAACTTACCGGGACGATATCAAGCTTGTAAAATATGCGATGATGAACATTTGCGTGGAATCAGCGGAATTTCGCTACCACACGGAAACCGTCGATATGGGCGGGGACATGATTAGCCTTCTTTTCAATCACAAAAATTCGGATCAGCAAAACGCACAGGATGCAGAGGAAGATATGGAGGAACTACTGCGTATGCTGCAGGATGCGGTAATGCTGCATTTGAAATGCTCCGTTTCGTTCACCGTCGGGCCCGAGGAAGCCTCTTTCGAGGATGCGATCGCCGGCTACCCCCACTCAGCGGAGGCTTCCCTGCACCGATTATTCAGCGGTCCGGGCTGCCTGCTGTACACAACCGACATCATGGCGTATCAGGCCAAGGAATATGCATTTCCGGCAAGTAAAGAGCGGCAGCTCATTGATTGCCTCATGACAGGCAAAACGTGCGAAGCCAAACAAATCTATACGGATATCGTGGATGAAACGGCAGCATACCCTTTTACCGTAATCCAATTGGCTCTATCCCATCTGACGATGACACTGAACCACGTACGCAATACGCTTAAAAAAAATAACCAGCTTACACTGAACACGATCTCGGACGCTGCAATGCTTCCTCTCCATGAAGCGGAGGAACTCCGTGAAGTTCATGCCCACTTCTATCGTCTATTTGATGAATTAGGATTGAAAGTGGAGGAAAAACGAACGCTGAGGCATGAGGAGCTCCTACGCCGAATTAACAGCATTATTGAACGGGACTATGCCGACACCAATCTCTGTCTCACCTCCATTGCTGAGGAACTCACCATGTCGCCCATCTATATCAGCAGGCTGTATAAACAACTCACGTTAAAAGGACTAACGGATGTGATTAACGAGACACGAATTATCAAAGCCCAGCATCTGCTGATTGAGACCGAGAATTCCGTTGCAGATATTGCAGAGAAAACGGGATTCACCAACAGCTCCTACTTTTATCGCATGTTCAAAAAGTTCAATGGGGTGACCCCCAATGATTATCGTCGCAAGGAACTGCGCTCCGAGCAAATGTAACGATATCGATATCTTCTAATGATCATGAAGAAGAACAATCAAAAAAAGCGGCACACGAGGTGATGAGTCTCTCCTCCATGTGCCGCTTATTCATTTTACTCTTGGTCTTCTCCGGAATCATCCGAAGCTTCACGTACTTTGTACTTGTCCAGACGCATCTGCTGATACTCACGCAGCGCCTCTTCACCCACAATGACTTCCACACGGTGAATGTTCATGCCTTTGCCCATGAATTTCTGCTCGTATTCTGTCATGACATGCTCTTCATTCAATCCATCACGGTGAAGGTTCAGGGACAGATTAGTCATCTGCAGACCGTAGTCGGCAATCGCGTTGAGCGAAAACTCGAACAAGGTCTCCGAATCGGTTTTAAAATGAATTTGGCCTTTGGCGTTAAGCAGCTCCGTGTATTTCTTCAAAAACCGCGGATGAGTCAAACGACGGCGTGCATGCTTGGCTTTTGGCCATGGGTCACTGAAGTTCAGATAAATCCGTTCCAGTTCAGCCACTTCGAACACTTCCTCGATCTGTTCAATGTTCGCCAGGACAAGCTTCACATTGGGTGGAGTTTCTACATCTGCCTCACTCCACGCATTACGGGCCTTCTCACTAGCCCGGCGCACCAATTCATCATACATATCGATACCGATAAAATTGTATTGCGGATATTTATAACTCATTTGGCTGATAAATTGACCTTTACCCATACCAAATTCAACAAAGATCGGATGGTCATTACCAAACAGTTCAGACCATTTCCCCTTGTACTGTTTGGGTTCCAGAACAACAAGATCCACTTGCTCCTCCAGATTTTCCCGAATCCCTTTTCTGCCACGTAAACGCATTTTATTCCTCCGTTTGTCCATACTTGTCTCAGACTCATTTTGCCGAAGAACCGGCCAATTGTAAAGAGCAATGAAAAAGGAATCTTCGGATCTGCCACTTGGGGCAAATCTCAAAGATTCCCTCTTCGATTTATTTGGAATTGGGGTCCAACTACTTTAATAGTTCATAGTCTACCTTATCTTGGTGTGAAAAATCAAATGTCTTTTCGAAAGCTGTGCGAACTTTTTGTCTTGCAGCCGCTTCCACTTTCGGATTGCCATTAAAACGAACACCTGTCAAAGCCAGTGCTTCTTCTGCCGTCAGTTCAACTGAAACATGATGAAGGTTATTGTTTTTAACTTGGGAATTCATTCATATCACCTCACGGTTTAGTATGGTCCATGACGTCAATTTTGATTCAAATGCTATGATGAATAGTACCCATTGGATGCTGTCTGACGTTAAGTTAAATATAACACAAGGTGTAAACTATAGCAAGAGAAAAACCTTGATAAACCAGTCTATTTTTGAGTTCGAATTCCCCTTTTTTTGCGTTTTTTGATACAATGGTTAAAGTCCATGGAGACACGGATTTTCACAATCCGTTCTATCACGTGAATAGATAAACATCTGTCTCTCCCGAGAGGGAATGCGGCAGCCAAAGGAGCACCCTGAAGATGAATGCACCTGCAATACAGCCTCCTCTTTCCTGGGGAGATAAACGATTCCACACCTGGAATTATGAAATGCGAAACGAGTTCAACAATAAAGTGTTCAAAGTTATGCTTGACGCAGGATTCACTTGCCCAAACCGTGACGGTTCAATTGCCAAGGGCGGATGTACCTTCTGCAGTGCACGGGGATCAGGAGATTTTGCAGGCAGCCGGCGGGATGATCTGGTTACCCAATTTAATACGATTCGGGACAAACAGCACCTCAAATGGCCTACGGCCCAGTACATCGGCTATTTCCAGGCGTATACGAACACATACGCTCCTGTTGAGGAGCTCCGTGAGTATTTTGAAGTAATTTTACAGCAGCCTGGTGTCGTCGGTCTGTCCATTGCCACTCGCCCCGATTGTTTGCCTGATGATGTTGTGGATTACCTGGCCGAACTGAATGAACGTACCTACCTGTGGGTTGAAATGGGACTTCAAACCATCCACGAGTCGACCTCAACGCTCATCAACCGCGCGCATGATACGAAATGTTATGAAGAGGCCGTAGAGAAGCTGCGGAAACGGAATATACGCGTGTGCACACATATCATCTATGGCTTGCCTCAGGAAACGCATGAAATGATGCTGGATACCGGACGCGCAGTAGCCAATATGGATGTGCAAGGCATTAAGATCCATCTGCTGCACCTCATGCGCAAGACGCCGATGGTCAAACAGTATGAAGCCGGGCTTCTTCGATTCCTGGAACAAGACGAGTACATCAAACTGATTGTCGATACACTCGAGATGCTTCCACCGGAAATGATTGTGCACCGCCTCACCGGTGATGCTCCGCGTGATCTGCTGATTGGACCGATGTGGTCCATGAAAAAGTGGGAAGTGCTGAATTCCATAGACCGCGAATTGCGTTTACGTGATTCATGGCAGGGTAAATATTGGAGGGGAGCATAAGATGGGCTTTCTCTCGGTTCTTAGCTGCGCCCATCAATGGGTATCCTCCCGTTTGCAGCCCGGGGATTTTGCCATTGATGCCACAGTAGGTACAGGTGCAGACACCTTGTTTCTAGCACAGCAGGTTGGGAAACGCGGCCAAGTCATCGGTTTTGATATCCAAAATGAAGCGCTAACTCTGGCCCAAGCCAGAATTCGTAAACAGGAAGACGGCTCAAAGCTCGGTTCCATCTCCCTAATGGAGTTAAGCCATGACCGAATGGCTGAAGCTGTTCCCGAGCAATGGCAAGGCCAAGTTGGCGCAGTCATGTTCAACTTGGGATACCTGCCGGCCGAAGGTGCGGATGCTTCTGTTATTACCCAAACGTACAGTACAATTGGGGCATTGGAAGCAGCACTGGGCCTATTGCGACCACGCGGCATAATTACAGCTGTATTGTATCCAGGCCATGAGGGTGGTGCACAGGAGGCAGATGCAGTACTGTCCTGGTGTTCGGCTTTACCTGTTGACCAGGCACAAGTTGTCATGTACCGCCAGCTGCAGCGTGCAGCCTCTCCATTTCTGATTGGCATTGAGAAAAAGTAATTTCCTTTACTCTCCAAATGCCATAAAATAAACACATTAAATAGCACGACATCGCTGTGCATGAATATGGGCCAAGCTCCAACCTCGGCTCGTTTACAATGACGATGCGTGCTTTACATATTTGGCTGCTGCAACCGTATACAATCCGGGATGCACAGGCATGGATTTGATTAAAGCGATTCACCACTTCATATACTAGAGGAGAGATTACGATGTCTAAGCCATACCCACTACAATTTCAACCCGAGTTTAAGGAACGTGTATGGGGAGGTCGGGCGCTGGAGCAATTCGGTCTGACACCACCTGAAGGACATATTGGAGAAGGATGGATGATTGCAGATCATCCTAACGGTACAACCAAAGTCATTAATGGTGAACTTGCAGGTAAAGGTCTGGATGAAGTGCGGGAACAGCTGGGCACTTCGTGGCTCGGAACAAAAGGTGTATCTGAAAAAGGCGGACGCTTCCCCCTCTTGATCAAACTGCTGGACTGCAATGATGATCTATCCGTACAGGTTCATCCGACAGATGATTATGAAGCCCTTCCTCCAGGCGAACTTGGCAAAACAGAAATGTGGTATGTGCTGGACGCGAAACCGGGAGCGCACATCATCTATGGTCTAAACGAAGGAGTCGATCGTGCGGTACTGAAGGAAGCATTGGAGAATGGCACGGTGATGGATACGCTCCGTCAAGTACCGGTTGAAGCGGGAGATACGTTCTTCATCCCTGCCGGAACGGTACATGCTCTGTGCGCAGGAGTAGTCGTTGCCGAGATCCAGCAAAATTCAGATACAACTTATCGGATCTACGATTATAATCGTCCAGGACTGGATGGAAAACCACGCGAGCTGCATGTTGAGGATTCCTTGAATGTGACTGCCTATGAGGGCGCTGGTGCTACCACAATGAAAACGAATAACGCGACACCAGGCGAATGGCTGAAGCTTGCGGAATGCCCTTATTTTGTTGTAGAAAAAGGAATTGTTACGGATCGGTGGGAACTATCTACGCATGCTGACAGTTTCACCATTCTCGTCGTTTGTGAAGGGAACGGAACCTTGGAATGGGACAATGATACTCAGGAAAAAATTGAATTGAGCGCTGGACAATGCTACCTGCTGCCTGCCAATCTTGGAGCTTATACGCTGGATGGCAATACGACAGTTCTTCGTTCTTATCTACCTTAATCAAACCAGTGAAGGAGGGGTTACACGATGCAGGAATCTACGTTTGCCCTTGTGGGTAATGAAGGTACCCGCATTCATGTCTACCGCTGGCTTCCCGATCCGGAATGCCATATCAGAGGCGTTGTACAAATTGCGCACGGTATGGCCGAGACCGCAGCACGATACGCAGAATTGGCCGAGTGTCTTACCAGTCACGGGTATGCTGTCTACGCCAATGACCACCGAGGGCATGGGAAATCTGTCGAGAATCCGAAACTGCTCGGCAATGCCGGAGCAGACGGCTTTCGCTGGATGGCAAGTGATATGATCAATCTCGGTGAGCTCGCATCCAAGGAACATCCGGGAATCCCCTTGTTTCTTATGGGACATAGTATGGGGTCGTTCCTGGTGCAGCATCTGATGTATGCTGGACATGAACGTTACCATGCATTTATATTGTCCGGAACCAATGGGAAGCGTGGTCTTCTCCGATTTGGTGAAAAACTCGCACTCATGCAATGTGGTATCCAGGGTGCGGCACATCCGAGCATGCTGCTTAACGCCATTGTGTTTGGCGGCTTTAACCGTTCCTTCCGTCCAGCAAACACGCCTTTTGATTGGCTATCGCGTGATGCGGACGAAGTTAAACGATTTATCGACGATCCATTGTGCGGGGCCATCTGTACCGCCGGATTCTTTCGTGATTTTTTCAAACTGTTGTTGGAAATCCATACGCCTGAAAACATGAAGCGGATTCCAAAAGATAAAGCAGTGTATCTGTTCTCCGGAGAAATGGACCCTGTTGGACTTAATGGTAAAGGTGTGTATAACCTTGTCTCCCAGTACAGACAGCTACAGATTCAGGATGTAGAATATCGCCTGTACCCCGAAGGACGGCACGAGATGCTGCACGAGACCAATCGTGAAGAAGTATGCTTGCATGTGGTCAACTGGCTAGAGCGTCACACGCCGGGCTCCGAGCAAGACCGCACGAATGACATTCGTGATACACTCGCTGATACGGTCTGACTATCCTTACAAAGCTATAGCAATACGAAAGCCCCTACCTGGAGCACAGCGCAAACTGTGTCCCTTGGTAGGGGCTCTCTGCTAGGTGAATCTATAATGATTGCTAATGTTGTTTCGGTCCGTGTTACCCTTCGATCAGCAAGGATTCTGGATCTTCCAGCAGTTCCTTCACCGTAACGAGAAAGCGTACTGCCTCGCTACCATCGATAATGCGGTGATCGTAAGACAATGCGATATACATCATTGGGCGATTTTCCATACGCTCTGCATCGATCGCCACCGGACGAAGCTGGATCTTATGCATACCGAGAATACCAACTTGAGGAGTATTCAGGATCGGTGTAGACAACAGGGAACCAAATGTTCCGCCATTGGTAATTGTAAACGTACCGCCTTGCAGGTCGGAGAGCGCAAGAGAGTTGGAGCGAGCTTTGGAAGCCAGGTCCGCAATACTCTTCTCAATCTCAGCGAAGCCCAGTCGATCTGCATCGCGAACGACAGGAACAACAAGACCTTCCTTGGCAGACACTGCGATTCCGATGTCGTAATATTTTTTGAGTACAACATCTTCCCCATCAATCTCAGCATTGATGGTTGGGAATTTTTTCAGTGCGCCAACCACGGCTTTGGTAAAGAAAGACATGAATCCCAGGCCGATATCGTGCTTCTCTTTGAACTTGTCCTTACGACGTTTACGAACATCCATGATTGCAGTCATGTCTACTTCGTTAAAGGTTGTCAGCATTGCCGCCGTTTGCTGTGCTTCTACCAGACGCTTCGCAATGGTAGCCCGGCGACGGGACATGCGTTGGCGTTCAACTGGTTTAGCATAAGTAGAACCTCCAGCTGCCGGAGCACTTGCTGGTGCTGCCGGAGCTTTGCTTGCAGGAGCTGGCGTTGAAGCCGGTGCCTGCGTGTTATGACTTTTTACGTCTTCCTGATACACACGTCCAATCGGATCTTTGCTCTGAACCTGATCCAGCTCAATGCCGCGCTCGCGAGCAAGCTTGCGTGCAGCTGGTGAAGCCGTTTTGGTACCATTCTCGGAAGATTCCGGAGCTGCAGCTGCAGGTGGAGTCGCTACTGCTACTGCCACTGCTTCTGGAGCCGGGGCCGCAGCCTGCTGCTGTTCTGCAGCCGGCTGGGAAGCGGGTGCTCCGCTTCCTCCTCCTGTTCCTGCTCCCAGTGTACCAATCGTTTCTCCGATTTCAACCGTCTCGCCTTCCTGGCGAATAATTTTCTCGAGTACTCCACTCTCTTCGGCACTGATTTCGATATTTACTTTATCGGTTTCCAGCTCCAGAAGAACGTCACCCTGATTTACAGTTTCGCCTTCTTTGACAAGCCATCTGGAAACCGTTCCTTCAGTAATCGATTCACCCATTGCAGGTACTTTAATTTCACTCACAGCTGTTACCTCCCCAGTGGAATATTATTCTTCGTCGTTTGCTTCAACGCGGATGTAATAATCTGTTGCTGTTCCATGCTATGCACACTTTGATAACCGCTGGAAGGACTCGCGTGTTCCGGACGGCCTTCGTATCTCACGGTTGTTCCTTCCGGTGCAATAGCGCGCAAGCGAGGTTCCATGTATGTCCAGGCTCCCATGTTTTTGTTCTCTTCCTGAACCCAAACCAGTTCTTTCAGCTTGCTGAAACGTGCAAGTACGCCCTTGATTTCTTCCGCCGGGAACGGATACAGCTGTTCAACACGAATGATGTGAAGCCAGGACCAGTCGGCTTTGTCTTTCTCAAAAGCATCCTCGAGATCGATGGCGATCTTACCACTGCACAGTATGATGCGTTCTACGCGATCCGGTTTGGTTCCAAGCCCTGCTTGTTCAAGTACTGGCTCAAACTTGCCTTCACTGAACGCTGCAGCGGGAGATGCAACACGCGGATTACGAATGAGACTCTTCGGCGACATCAAGACCAGAGGACGTGCATCTTCTGTTTCAGTCAACGAAGCCTGACGGCGCAGCAGATGGAAATACTGGGATGCACTCGTCAAGTTGGCAACCGTCATATTATCTTCTGCACAGAGCTGCAGGAAACGTTCAAGACGGGCACTTGTATGCTCAGGTCCCTGCCCTTCATTGGCATGAGGGAGCAGCATGACCAGACTCGACTTCTGAGACCATTTGGCACGGCCAGCGGATATGAATTGGTCAAAAATAACCTGTGCACAGTTGGCGAAGTCACCAAATTGAGCTTCCCAGATGACAAGCGTATCCGGAGAGTACACGTTATATCCATACTCGAATCCAAGCACCGACTCTTCCGACAGCGGGCTGTTGTAAATGGCAAACGCTGCACGTGCTTGTGGCAGATGATGCAGCGGGCAAAATGTTGTCCCGTTCTCCGAATCATGCAATACCAGATTCCGGTGAGCGAAGGTTGCACGTTCTGCGTCCTGTCCGCTGATCCGAATTGGCTTGCCGTCAGCCAGAATCGTGGCAAATGCCAATGTCTCGGCAAGACTCCAGTCCACTTTTTCGCCCTCGTTCAGGGAAGTGCTGCGACGCTGCAGAATACGCTGCAACTTCGGATATACATTGAAGTTCTCTGGCCATTTCAACAGATCGGCATTAATACTACGCAGATTCTCCAGCGGCACAGCTGTTGGAATAAGTGACACCGCTTCAGGTTGAGTGGCTTTCAGTTGTGACTGCTCATGAACTTCGTTTTTCTTCATTTGTTCATAAGCTTCTTTCAGACGATTCGTTACGGCATCGCGAATGCTGCCAATGGAGGCATCATCAACAACCGCTTCCTGCTTGAGCTGGTCCTGATACAGATGACTCACTGTAGGGTGACTCTTCACTTTTTCATAGACCTTCGGTTGGGTTGTCTCCGGATCATCCGTTTCATTGTGACCATAGCGGCGATAACCGATCAGATCAATCAGGAAATCCTTTTTGAATTTGTTGCGGTACTCTGCTGCCATGCGAATCGCCGCGATACATGCTTCCGGGTTGTCTGCATTCACATGCACAATCGGAATCTCGTAACCTTTGGCAAGGTCACTCGCGTAATAAGTAGAACGGGAATCACTGCTATCGGTTGTAAACCCGAGACGGTTATTCACGATAATATGAATCGTTCCGCCGTTTTGATAGCCCGGGAGTGCTTTGAAATTGAGCGTTTCCGCCACAATGCCTTCACCAGGGAAGGCTGCATCGCCATGCATCAGAATTGTCGCTGCTTTTGTAACGTCCTGTTTCGGATATCCCGGATCACGCCGATCATCCTGCGCCGCACGTGCAAAGCCTTGAACGACAGGGTTAACGTACTCCAGATGACTCGGATTGTTAGCAAGTGTCAGACGAGCCTGTACTGCTTCTCCATCTTTTACAAAGCGGTTCGCACCAAGGTGGTATTTGACATCCCCTGTCCAGCCGTAATTGATTCCTGTCGATCCTTCAGACGGAACCAGATCCTTGTTCGGGGAATGATGGAATTCAGAGAAAATTTTGCTGTATGGTTTACCAAGGACATGAGCAAGCACGTTCAGGCGTCCCCGGTGAGCCATTCCCATCAAAATGTGGCTTGATCCCGAGTGTGCCATAATGCGTACTGCTTCATCCAACATCGGTACGAGCACGTCGTTTCCTTCAATCGAGAAGCGTTTTTGTCCCACAAACGTTTTGTGAAGGAAATCCTCGAACTGCTCCACCTCAACCAGACGTTCCAGCAGTGCCTTCCGTTCATCCTGATTAAGTGGTGCCGGGGAAGTCCGGGATTCAGCACGGCGGTTAAGCCACTCGCGTTCATGAACTTCATGAACATGGCTGAATTCATAAGCGATCGGACCTGTATAGATCTGGCGCAGACGCTGAATGGCATCCCAGCCGTTGGTCGTCTGTCCATCTGCACCTTCCCAGATCAGGGATGCGGGCAGTGCTTTCAAATCTTCTTCATTCAATTCAAAATGCTTCGGTTCCAATAAAGATGTATCTGAATCTTCACTTATGCCAAGCGGATCAATATCCGCGGCAAGGTGACCATAAGTTCGAATATTCCAAACCAGTTTCCCGGCTGTAACCGCTTTCTGTAATAACTGAATATCCACGCTCCCGGAAGCTGTTTGGGCGTTGCCGGAATAAGTGGCTGTATGTGCATCTCTGCCAGGCATCGGCGGAGCACCCCATTGTTCAAACAATTCCCGATATGCGGGTGTAACCGATTCAGGATCTTGAGAGAATAATTCATATTGTTCTTGTACGTATCCCAAATTGGGTCCATAGTAACTTTCCCAGGGCTTCTTGTTGCCTTCCTCGATCGTCATCGACGTTCCCTCCGTCTTGATTTAGTCGTGTTTTTTGACGGAAATCATTGACTAAGCCGTAATTTGCGTTCGTCCAACATTTTAAGCGAAATTTTTCATGAAGTCCAATCATCGTGATGTTGGGGGTAAATAACGTTGTTCCGACGCTCCCGTCAAGGTTTGTCTGCGTTTTCAAAAACATAATAAGAAATAATTGGATATGCCGCCAACGCAGATGTCGAATCGTGTCCGAATCTGGTCGAGGGTTCCATCTAGCTCAATGTAAATCGAATTCGTTTTCTAATGTCTATTCTATAAACTTTTACGCTCAGGAGCATTTCCTATTTTTAGTTCAATTGATGCATAAATTAGATGAATCAGATAAATGAAGCATAAACTCTGCATATCGCAGATAAATCTGTTCCCACGTTTCCGCATTAACCCCCTTTAATATGAATTGTGGTCCATAATCAGCCAAAACAAACCGTCCAGTTAAACATTAACCATTTGAGAACTGATTCAACAAAAAAAGACCGTGAATCGACAGATTCACAGCCTTAACTTCGGTGTACAGTTTCGAATCGGAGTAGCGGGATTTGAACCCACGACCTCACCCACCCCAAGGGTGCGCGCTACCAGGCTGCGCTATACCCCGATAAATCGCAAATTCACGAATTATAATGTGTAGTCTTTTCATATCACCAAATCACTGAATCCTATTACGGGATCCAATCAACATATATCCAAATTATACCTTACGCTCGCTTCACCTGGCAATATATAACATTTTAACTACCTATGGGTTTCTTTAAAAACGCTACCTTACCAATAACAGGGATCCCGATATCCAACTCCCTCTCTTAACTACGTCCATAAATCATATGTAATGCAAATGGGGTTAAGGATAGCTGCTGAACCTGCTCCATTGCAAACCAGGCCGCACCCAATGAATCTTCCCCATCCGGTCCTTTCCTGATCTCACTTGCCTGCTTGTCCGACTTCAACTGCACATCATACAAAATGCCAATATGATGGAGCTCCTCAGGCACCTCCTGATACATCCAATTCACAACAGTGGATTCCGCAGAACGAATGGTCACCAGCACATCTGTAAGTCCCGTTTCTTCTTCAATTTCGCGGTGCAGGGCAGTCTCCGGCTGTTCTCCGAATTCCAGTCTGCCACCAGGAAGATCCCAACACCCTTTATATGCTCCTCGTGCTTTATGAATTAACAATATCTTGTCGCACCATCGAATGAGACCATATACCCCCAAATGTGTATGTTGATTCATGAATGACCCCTTCCTTCATCCGTGAGGTATCTGACTTGTTCCTCCAATTTTCGTATCCGCTTATTCATCTGATAAAACGATGGAGTGAAGATTAACCCCGTTATAATGACGACCACCCAGAGCATACTCAAGGCTTCACACTCCCCTTTTCAGATTCATTTAGCATACAAGGACAAACGAATATCCAGCTCACTTCCTTCGATCAACATGGCCGTTAACCCATGTTCCGAACCGGAACGATGGTTCTCACCGTCCATCCAGAATGCGGCTTCTCCAGCTTGGATAACTGCACGTTCACCCGTTTCACCTTCAACCCAGCCTTCACCTTCAAGCACCAGAAACACCTGCTCGCCTACAGCCGGATGAAGACCCAATTCTCCGCCGCCAGTGAGTTTGAGATAAGACACAAGGCAACCCGAGGTGTTTCGAAGTATTGGCGTAATTTCTGCTCCGCTACTTCCAAAAGCCGTAACGTTTCGCGCATTTTCAGGTGCTACACGATAAATTCTCACTTGTTGCTTTCCTCCGCTAGAGTATCCAAGTCCACCGCCAGGCGGATCATATCCACGCAGCGAATGCCGTCCTCAATAATCTCTTCATCGTAATGTCTTACAAAATAATCCCGATCAACTCCTATAATGCGAAAACCGCAGCGCTGATACAGCTTCAACTGATGAAAACTGGAATTGCCTGTTCCGATCTCGACAGTACGACAGCCCAGCCTGCCTGCTGCTTCAATCGCTTCCTTAATCATGTGCTTGCCGACACCTTGTCCCTGTAATTCTTCCTGAACGGCAATATTAACAATCTCAACAGTCTCGGGCCGGGTCTTAAGCAAAACAAATTCGCCTACCATCTCGCCTTCATATTCGGCGATAAAACATAGACCACGACTTAAATATTCGTCTACTTTGGCTTTGGAGGGATCAGCCATTAGCAAAAGTTCATAGGGCTTCTCCTCTTCCCAATCCAGTATTCGGAACGTTAGTCTCATGCGGATCTCCACCTTTTCATCGTACAATATTCATTTACGGCCCGTTTGCAGAAGCCTATGTATCAGCTTAAACGCTAAATTTGAGATGATTCTCGTCACACGTTGGCACTAGGATCAATAGCGAAATACATCTTGCCCTCTCTATTAATCTGGTCATATTGAAACATCTTATATTCCTATTTACTATAAGTACGTTGATCCATTCTGATTAGAATAATGGCGGACCATCATGCCGCTGGCTCTGCGCATTCCCTGCTTCTGATAGAAAGGCTGCGTTTCGGTATCACATAACAGATCGATCATGTACAAACCCTGAAGCCTCTTCAGCATCCTCTCTGTTAGCGTTGTCCCAATCCCCTTACCTTGGAACTCCGGCACCACTTCCAGCAATGGAATGTATGCACTAAGTACCCCATCCGAAATAGCTTGAATAAAGCCTATGACCTTCCCTGTCTCATCATCCACTGCAAGCTCGGTTGCATACGATTGCTCCAACAGTCTCAAAAAAGTCGCCTTCGACGGTGGATTAGGCCAGCCATCAAAAAAATGTTCGCTCAGTTGTTCCACGCCTATTCCGTCCAAATTCGATCGGTACGAGATTCTCATCGCTCACCCCTCCCTTCAAAAAAAGCAAACCTCATTATATCACAATATATGGATACGTATACATGAAAATGGATGATACATTCTGTTCTAGTCCCTAGTACGCTCTTAACCCTACCGTATTCATGATTTCTTTTGTGAAGTTTTACCGTTTTTCCCCTGCGCTTAGATGCTCATGAATTAACTTCCATTCTCCATCCGGCCCAGCAGCAAACACATTCGTCGCTCGACCGTTCCCGGAAGCCGGCTTCCCTTGGTAAATACCTTCCCAATGATAGGTGTAAATGCAGACAGCCTGTGTCTCACTCACCGCAATCCAAGAGAGATCTTCTGCTGTATATACTTCTTCTTTTACCATGTCCCAAGCCTGTTCAAAATAGGAACGAATGGCTTCCTTTGTGGTGCAGGAGGTGTCTGTAAACCAATACACCGCATCTGCCGAAACCCATTTGCTCACCTCATCAAAATCATGTGTATTCGTTGCTGCGATATATCCCTCAAGTGCTTCTTGGTATCCCATTATGTCATCTCCCTATGGCACTCATAATCATTTTACTGCTCTCTATCTCAATACCGCATCGGTATACATCATAAACGTTTCTTTTAGCGTACGGTTCGTCGACTTTTCCCAAATCAAGCTTCGTTCGAATGTACCTTCTTGAAAGAAGCGCGGGAATCGTTCTGCAAACCAATCCTGCATAGGCAGTTCAAGCGCCTGTTCCACCGGGATCCACAGCAATTCACCTTCAGGTGGATCCTGCAATAATTCACCTTCAAATGAAGTGGCCAGATAATTAAAAACCATATAGCGCAGTCCCTGCTCGGGATCACAAAACTCATCCAACCCTTTGTATGTAATCTCACGGACCTCGAGTCCCGTTTCTTCCTTCACTTCCCTCATGGCTCCGTCCACAATGCTTTCCGGGAAATCCACCTTGCCCCCCGGCGCAATATATCCTGGAAACCCCTTACGATCAGGTCTGTTCATCAACAAAACCTTGCCATTGTGCTTGTCCCACACCATACACGTCGTAAATATGTCAATTCTGGTACTCATCATTATCCTCCTGCCGCTGTTCTCACTTGGTTGTACATTAACATTTCTGGTCATCCCTTGAATTTTCCTGCCTCTTCGCTAGGATAAAAAAACAAAAGCAAAACAGACCTCGAATTTATCTTCGAGGCCTGCTATTAATCCTTTATGATTCAGTCCATACTTGTAATCAATACTCTGCGTTCTTTCCACTCGGCACGACGATAAGCCTGAAGCAGGCCAAATTTGCGAATACTCGCTTTGGGTACCGACTTGTAAGGCAGACCAACTGTGAATTCCTGAGTAAATGGAAAGTAAGAGAGTCCTACTTTATCACCTGAGATCCATTCAGCCCGAATCGGTTCTCTTCCACAGGCATCGAAGGTGCAGCTTAGTCCCTCTGCAAAAAAATCATAGCGCGATGCGGGGGTTCCCGGCTCCTCCATACAGAGAAAAAGGCTTAGCTGATCACAGAATAACATGATCTCCAGGTCACTTTGCAATCTGCGCTTGAGTTCATCTCCTCCGCCGAGCTGCTGCTGCCAATCTTCCTGAAAACGTTGTTCTTTCTTCAAATATTCCCTGATATCGTCATCATCGATAGGGTTAGCACCCAAGGTGTTCTGAAAAAGCTCCGTGTACATCATGCTGCACAATAGCCCGGCATACAGACTTTTTTCACGGACTTCGTCAATTCCTTTTTGGTAAAATACAAAACGCGGACGTAACGGGAAATCCCGAAACGAATACGGGGACTGGCTGTAATCATTCCAAAAAGGTGCGGAATCCAGCTCAATCCAGCCACGGTCGTGTTCTCTTGCTGCAAGTATAAGCTCCTCCCGGTGACGGGAATCAGCAAGCAGTTCATCTTTCCAGTGGGAAGCCATCACGCCGGCTACTTGTCCATGCTCATGCTGTGCGGTCAAAACAAAGTCATGCTCTCTCTCATATACGATCATTTGCTGTCACCCTTCCGCATGGTATACTTCAACTTTTACATATACTGGTATAAATTGTCCCGTTATCACTTCACTTTTTCTTCTTCGCCCGGACGGCATAACAAATTTGCAAATGTAAAGGTGTTGTCAGTTGCCTGAAATTTGGTACACTAAAGATTGTGTCACTGATTACATTACATACAGAAAGCGGGATCTCATGAATTTATACTCTCCTTACATCGAGTTTAACCGCAAGGAATGGGCTGAACTGAAAGAACATCAGACCACCCTTCCACTGACGGAAGCCGAATTGGAACAACTAAAGGGATTGAATGAAGAAGTATCCATTCAGGAAGTGGAGGATATTTATTTACCACTTACCCACTTTATTGACTTATATGCAAGAGTTTCACGTGAATTGAATCGATTAACGGCTTCTTTTTTGAAAAAGGAACAATCTCCCGCTCCCTACATCATCGGAATTGGGGGCAGTGTTGCCGTGGGCAAAAGTACGACAGCTCGTTTGCTCCAGGCCATGCTCGCCAGAGGTAAAAACAAACCCAAGGTTGACCTCGTTACGACCGACGGTTTTCTATATCCCAATGCCATACTTGAAGAGAAAGGCATCATGAACCGGAAGGGATTCCCCGAAAGTTATGATATCAAATCTCTTATTCAGTTCATGGGCGATGTAAAATCGGGAAAACCTGAAGTAAAAGCTCCAGTGTACTCCCACCTTGCTTATGATGTCATTCAAGGAGAAGAGCAAACGATCTGCCAACCGGACATTCTGATTATTGAAGGCATTAACGTTCTGCAGGTGAAAAAGGAAACACCGCTGCTTGTCAGCGATTTTTTTGACTTTTCCATCTATATTGATGCAGAAGAGGAGCACATCCGTCATTGGTACATTGAACGTTTCAAGCTGCTGCGCAGCACCGCATTTCAGAATGCAGATTCCTTCTTCCATGACCGCTTTGCCAACATTGGTGAAGAGGAAGCTGTACTGACGGCCAGTCAGATCTGGCAGGACATTAACGCCAAGAATCTGCACGAGAACATTTTGCCAACCAAGGGACGTGCCAGACTGATCCTAAGAAAAGAAGCCGACCACTCGATTCAGCACATTAAACTGCGCAAACTTTGATTGCTGTCAGCAAGCTGTATCGATGATCAAACTACCCCTCTACTAAAGGAGACAATAGCCTATGCAAACCTTGGTTGTACTCGGTAGTATCATGATGTTTCTCGCCGTAGCTCTCGGAGCATTCGGTGCTCACGCGCTCAAGCGAAAATTATCTGCAGATATGATCAAAATATACGAAACCGGAGTTCAGTATCACATTGCCCACGGTCTCGGATTGATCCTTCTAGGCTCGATTGCGGACCGCCTGGAACAGTCTTCGCTCATTATGGCAGCCGGATGGCTGCTGTTCGCAGGCATCCTCCTATTTTCGGGCAGTCTCTATGCACTAAGCATAACGGGTGTCCGCAAACTTGGTGCGATCACTCCGCTTGGCGGAGTCGCATTCCTTGCCGGATGGGTCATGGTCATCATTGCCGTTCTGTAATACAGAACGGATTGTAAACGAAAAAGAGTGTTCTAGCCGATGTAGATGATCGCTGGAGCACTCTTTGTTGTTTAATCTGTCCATATTCTGCGAATGGAAGGTGGCCCCTGCTCTCCTCGCTGTCGTTCCAGCACATATACATCGGGATTGGTTAGCAGCCTCCACTCTTCATAACCAAAGGACCTTTGATAATGGCGAAGGAGCAGAGATAGTATGTTGCCATGAGTTATAACAGCCACAGATTGCTCCGGGCGACTCCAGCATTCCTCCAGCACTTCCATCCCACGTGCGGTCGCGATGCTTGACGACTCTCCGCCTTCTTCTGCGAAGTTCTCATCCGTATATGTCCGTTCAAGTACTTCCATCCAGTTCTCCAGATGGCGAGTGCTCAGCACTCTTTCCTGAAGACGCTCATCGGTATGTATATGTTGAGATGCAGCTCTGGCGAGCGGGGCTGCCGTCTGGAGCGCTCTTTTCCACGGACTGGACACAATGTAAGCTATGGAATGAACAGCAAGTTTCTCCGCCAAACGCTCTGCCTGACGAAGACCATCATCTGTAAGTTCTGCATTCGGTTCCTGTCCTGTTGCCTTGGCGTGACGAATGAGGTAGATCGATTGCAGGATTCTCCCCTCCTCTGGTACAGCTCATCCGGACATCGTGTCGAGATACCGAAGAGCAGCCTTCATTTTCTCCTGATCTTCCAATTGTCCTCCTGAACTCAAAAATGTAACCTGCTCCTCCGGTCTCTTCCCATGCTGCTCCGTCAACTCTAGCAAATGCTTCAGACGGTTGACCGTGCCTGCGCTGCCATCAATAATCTGTACATGTTCCGGAAGTACAGTCCGGAGGATATGTGAATAGAACGGATAATGTGTACAACCAAGTACAACCGTACCGTATGAATCCAGATCCAGATCAGCCAGTTTCCGGCGAAAATACGCAGCACTTTTTTCCGGATCAAAATCCAGCTGTTCACACCATTCCACCAGTTCAGGCAGTGGCATGGAATCCACACTGTGATGGTCATCCACGCGGGATACAAGTTCGTTATATTTGCTCTGACTCAAGGTTAATGGCGTTGCAAATACAAGAACTCTCCTCCCGCTTTCACGGTTCATCTCTACAGCCGGCTTCACCGCAGGCTCCATTCCGATGACAGGGATATCATACCTGGCACGCAAATCCTTAACCGCTAGACTTGTCGCCGTGTTGCAGGCAACCACGATAGCTTTTACATGTTCCCGCACGATCGCTTCCGCGCAATCAAAGATATGCCCTCTTACTTCATCAGCCGATTTGGTTCCGTAGGGGACATGAAGCGTATCTGCATAATACAAAAACTGTTCTTCAGGCAGCTGCTGCAAAGCTTCATGCAGGACGGTTAAACCGCCGATGCCCGAGTCAAAAAATGCAATTTTCTTATTCAAGGGTTTCACCTCTATAACGTATTCTTTTGGGTACCAGGTCCAGGAACCTGTATTTCCTGCTCATGATGACTGGAGGTGAGGATTGTTGTTGAGAATTACTATTCTTCACTCATTTTATACTGTCTAAGCCAGTCTTTGCCACTGTTCCACTCGTTCACGGAATTCTGCTCCCCGAGCATCTCCGTACTTGCCTGAGCCATAATCCATTCCCTTAGGCCGTTATCGGAGCTGGACTCCAGTTTCTGTAAAAGAACATCCAGCCCTTCCTCACCGGTGTTCAGGATTAATCCATATGCCTCCCGGTTACCTGCAATATAATCGTTAGGATTACTGCTGCTCATGATTACAGATTCATTAACCATCTCCTGCAGGCTGTGCTCAATCATCCCTGATATACTCTGTTCCTCGGTCTGGACCGAGCACGCTCCCACCACAAATACAATACTCAGGGATACCAGGCTGCGTACCAAATGTTTACGTATCATCGGACCACGCCTTTCAACAAAAGTTTAACGAAACAGGGAGCTGCCATCCATTTCCCAGTATCGCTGCTCCTCTGGCACACGATCCAGGAAATCCACATAGGATCCAATCCAGCCTTGAGGCATGTAATGTTCGAAAGACGCCGGCTCGGGAAACATGGAGCAAAACTGCCTTTGGTCAAAATCCACAAGGAATGACGGTACAAACTTCAACCACTCGTCATCTTCTGGATGATGCTTCCTAAATTCATAGAGACAGTCTTGCAGCTCTGCGGCCGTTACCCGCTCGTCCTGAATGGCATGAAGGAATGCTGCAGCGGTTTCCTCGTTCAGTATTTCGATGCCGAACCGTTCCTCCATCTCCACATTCAAAAACCAGTACTCCCGCTCAGTTACATACCAGCAAAACGTTCCACGAAACTGGACTCCCGTAATGGTATTCTGCGCATATTCAGGTTCTGTCTTCATAATTATACTCCTCCCGGTAAATACGGATATGAGCTTCAATGACATGTTGCAGATCCTTTTGTACATATGTCCGAATCACCGGGTTCACCCTCTATGACGAAGTCGTTATGCTGAAATCCATGCCGTATTGATACAGTCCCAGTTTGCGGGCCACCTGCTGCGAGGAAAGATTGTCCCAGGATGTACTGTAGAGAGGAATGCGTCCGCTCTCTTGCACGTGGTACTGCCAGCATTTGACCGTCTCCACCCCATATCCATGTCCTCGGTACGCAGGAATGGTATGCAGACTCGCTTCTGCGCCCAGCTCCGAAGTTCGGGCAGAGCAGCATACGGCTACGGCGGAATCTCCAATAACATAAGCAACTACAGGTGCTTTTGCATGCAATCGCCCGATGAGATCGGGAAAATGCTCTTCCAGCAAAAACGTTTGATGGCGGTCAATAAGCTGCACACGTGAATGCCACTTGTCCCATTTCTCCCGGAAGACAAATGCAGGTCCCATCCATAGATGCTTGACGGGCTTATAAGCCTCGATCGTCCCTAGCAGCTTCGGAATGTCAAGCGGAAGCTTCGCTTCAGTCGCCAGCTGATCCGTAAGGTTTGGCGGCAGGTGCTCATGGTAATAAGGCAGAAGTCCAGCAGAAGTCATGCCAATAAACAAGGCAGGCGCATGCCCGCCTTCCGGTTCGTTAATACCAGTCAGACGCTGCTGCATGTTCATCGTATATAAGGTCTGTGCCTGTATTTTCATCAAGTCAGACGGTTCAATATTGAATAGGCGATCCATATTATTTAACCAGCCTTAGTAATAACCGCTCGCCTTCACTTCGTTTATGAACGGACTTTTCCAGAAACTCGGGCAGTTGCCGCAATTCAGCCGGACGATATCCGGGCCCGCAGCCACAACTATGGTAGGTGAATCCGTGGCGATAAAGAATCGCTACCTTCTTCCATTGTTTCAGATCGCTTTGCTTCGGTGCTCTAAAATCTTGTCCCATGCTAACCATGGGTGCCGCACACTGCGGGCATTTAAATTCAAGCCTTTCATACACTTCAGGAGCGAGATCATGTCTCGATATTTGCTTAAATGATTTGCGGCAGTCGAAACAGGCATATGTGTCTTTGTATGGTCCTGACATGGCATATCTGCACAAAGAACTGCACCTCCCTCATTAATTTCCATTATACGGTATATTCCAGGGAGATACGAATGCAAACTGGTCATTCCTAATGGGGAATATACTGAACTGAATTTTTTGATCCATCATTCACCAGTAATACATTCATCCTGTCTTACCGCCAGCTTCCAGGCTTCACCGAGTTCCATCACGGATGCAAAGCGACGGGCTCGATCAGGATCTACTGCTCGAATTACAACCTGATATAAGGCTTCTCCAGCATTCCACTTGGCATATGAGCGATCCTTCTCTCCACCAAGCAGTACGAATGCCGCGGCACCCATGTTGAATACATTAGTTACTCCATCAATGGGAGCACCGAGCTCAAACTCCTCAGGAGACATGAAGCGGGATGAGCCCCACATGCGTCCCATGGTATTGGTAAGTGAACCCTTCTGATACAGGTCGATATCACAAATCTTGATCCTATTTTGTTCAAAATCATAGATCAGACTGCCATCGTAGAAATCAACAGCCACATACCCTTTTCGTTCCACCTCAATATGAAAATTCAAGATCTGCTCCATCGCCTGAATCTGCATCTTAATAGGGAGTTGCCTGAAACGATAATACGGTGAATGCGGATCTTCATATTTCGCTGGAGCCGGAAAATACCATTGGGAATGCAGACATTCTCCATCCACCCAATCAAATACACAGACATAACCCCGTTCCGTTGCAAAATGGTCTCTTAGTCGAATCAGGGCGTCATGCTTCAAATCCTCGTAGACTGAAACAGAAGACATCAAACTTCGGATGGCTTCCTGCGGACTATTGAGTGTATTCGCATGAATGGTACGTGCTCCCGCATATTTTACAAAGAGCCTTGTTCCGTCCTGCTGCATGATACCAAAGGATATATTTCCGGAATCCTGCTGATCAAATACGCGAAATACCTTGCCCAGTGGCCGTAACCATTCGAAAGAATGGGACTCTTGTAATACGAAGGCATGCCCGTCTACTTCCAGATGAACTGCCTCTATCATATGGAACTCACAGTTGGATAAACGTATGTCATATGGGCTTCATCATAACCTTGTCCCCCAACTTCAAGAGCATAATTCTCTATGCCATACGTTTCGAATCCGTACTTTTCGTATAACCGTCTGGCTGATTCATTTATCGTAACCACGCTTAGATTAATTTGCCTGATGCCCTCCAATGTCTCTCCCCGCTTCAATACTTCTCGAAGTAACCTTGAAGCAAGTCCATATCCCCGATATTGCGGAGCCACGTATACACCCCAGATGAATCCTTTGTGCCTGAGTTTGAGGCCGTATTCTCTCTTGAAACCCATCATTCCAACCAGTGTTCCTTCTGCGGTATAAGCTCCAAGGATGTAATCATCGGGCTCGTTATGTATGCGATCCTGCACTTCATTCATGGGAAGCTGAACGGACAACTCGTATGATGCTCCGAAGGACTCCGGATGATTTTTCAGCGCCTCCAGACGCAAAGACCAGTATTGATCCGCTTCATCACGCCGAATATTGCGAATAGTGAACATGCTCTGCTTGATATCTTCGCTCATTCTTCGATCACTCCTTGCATCTCGTAAGGATAGTCGATCTGCCACTTCACATTCTCGGCTGCCTCCCGTCCGGCAAGCAATCCCAGTACGTAAATTCCGAGATCAATTGACGTCGCGACACCACCGGCCGTAATGACATTTCCGTCCTTGACAATCCGGGCCTGGATGACCTCGTCTGCGTACGGCTGCAGTAGATCATACACATTAGGATGAGTCGTAGCCTTCTTACCAGAAAGAAAACCAGCCGCACCGAGCAGCAAAGAGCCCGTACATACCGACACCTTCATCGGAACCTTCTCCGCCTGTTTCAGCCATCCCACGAAAGCCTCATCAAACCGAAGTTTGCGCGTACCCATGCCACCAGGAACAAAAACCATATCGTACTCACCCAAGTCCGGCTTCACTCGATCCACCTGGAGCGCTAATCCGGATTCGTCCGTGACCTGATCGGTCATCGCGCATGTTTCCCATGTACTGCCCTTGGTTGGTTCAAAGAAATTCAGCCGGTTGATCACATCATAAAACCCTGCAAAATCAAGAAAAGTTAAACCATCAAACAAAACAAAAGCAATTTTCAACGTGAAAACCTCCCATGTTTTTATTTCGACGCGTCTCGTTCCATCGCTTCCTTCACCCAATCACGATAACTTCGAACAAGCTCAAGCCCTCCTGACTTAAATTTATAAGGTCTGCCCTATTTCAGAGCACGCGCAATAATCCACTCCAACCACTTCCACGGAAGCAGCGTTTTGCCAACAATGAGCACACGAGATCCTTTGCCGAGTGCATAGCGGAGCCGGGGTGCACGCATCCGTGCAATACGGGCGATCAGGTCAGCCACTTCCTGCGGATCGGGCGCAGTCTGACCTGCATGTGCAGAATAACGAAGCACCGCATCCAGTTTTTCTTTATAAGGGGAGTTATCATCGCGGTGAATTTCACCCAGTCCTTTATTCCAAATGGGTGTGCGATACGCTCCCGGCTCAACCAGGACTACCCTTACGCCAAATGAAGCCATTTCATGCCGAAGACTTTCGGTGAAACCCTCCACGGCAAACTTGGAAGCAGCATAAGGCGCATAGCCCGGGAACCCCGACAAACCGCTGACGCTGGAGAGATTGATGATGAGTCCCCGCTTCTGTTCACGCATCACCGGAAGCACCGCACGCGTCACTGCAATGAGACCGAAGAGATTTGTCTCCATTTGCCGCCGCCAATCGTCCATGGTTACTTCCTCAATGAAACCACCAATCGCAAATCCTGCATTGTTTACCAGCATGTCAATTCGCCCATACATCTGAAGCACGGCCGCCACAGCCGCCTGTACCGAATCTGAATCCGTCACATCCAGACACATATAATGCAATCGATCCGCAATGCCTGCTTGTTCTGCCAGCTGGACTAATTGTTCATTCCGGCTCAGATCGCGCATGGTTGCGGCAACCCGGTATCCCTGCTTGGCAAGTGTAATCGCAGTAAGCATGCCGAACCCACTCGAGGTGCCTGTAATTAACGCTACAGGTGCAGTCTCCCCCTTAGTGTTCTGTACCATCTCCCCGTCCACCTTCCTCCATTGAATCGATTAGCTTCTCCATTTCTACCATCACATGACTGAACATAGCGGAATATCCGCTTCACTCAAGTCCAAGTTCAAGCACGCTGTCTCTCCACTCTGCGCAGCTTGGTCATTCCCGGTTCGAATGTATAGGGAACATAATCCGTCTGTGGCACAATACACTCAAGCCGCTCCCCCAGTTTCAGCAGTTGACGCTGCACCTCGGTCTTTACCAGCTCGAGATCATCAATATTCCCCCCAAGTCGAAGAGCGATTTCCAATGATCCGTCCATACGCTGAACGACCCGGTAGTGCTCCAGATCCGAAGAAGCGGCAATGACCGCACGGGTGATGAAGTCCGGAAATACAGGTACTTCCTCGCTTGTATCACGATGTGAAAAATAAAGCGTATCATCACAGCGGCCTTCAATCCGCTCAATGGCAGTAAAGGGAGAGCCGCAGTCACATGGGACGGCCGCCTCGGTTAGAATGTCATTCAGCCGATAGCGGATTATCGGCTGTGATGTTCTGGAGAAGTCCGTAATAATGGGGACAAATCGCCGGGAAGCAGGATCAATAAACTCTTTTTCGATATGGACAATATCTTCATTCAAATGCAGTGTGCCAAGACGGCAGGTCGCACCCAGAAAACCCTCTGTACATTGGTAGACTTGATGAATGGTTTGACCAAAGACACGCGCCAGCACCTTGCGATCGAGCGGATCCAGGACTTCGGCCACAGAGATGATTTTCTCGGGTGACACGGTCAACGAACCCGCTTGATAAGCATCGGCCAGCATTCTCAGCATGGATGGGGGAGCTACCCACACGGTAGGACGATACTCTTCCATACGCTCGACCAAGGTATGCACGGGTTCCAGCAGATCAAAATATCGAAATTGCAGCTTGCCCCGCTGCACCGACTCATACAGATTACTGTTAGCCCGCAGGAAAAAGGCTATCTTGGCAGGCTTCCACAGCCCACCAGGCAGCAGTTTGGCCAGCACTGTCCCCGTCCAGGCGTCCTGCTCCCGCTCACTCACAAGAAATAATCCCCGGTTCCCCGATGTCCCGGAGGAAAGACCAACCGTAATGCCTTGAACGGACGGCTTAAAATCACGTGTGTCCTCACTTTCACCTGCGAGGGTCATGGCTTCGTTCTTCGAAATCCCGACCGTGTTGAGCTGATCGAAATGCTGCATCATGATCGTTTTATCGATTATTGGAAAGCTCCTCCAGGTGGATGTTTCAGCATCTCCCCACCACTCTCGGTAAAACGGAGACTGTACACGAACTCGCCCGATATGCCGAAGGATCTGACGTTCCTGCCAGTGTTCGAGCTCCTTACGTGATTTCCATTTTCGCAGTCCACGTGCCAATGCATAATGATAGACTATACGCATGGTGCTCATATGTAATTCCCTCCCGTCCCCCACGCATTCAGCGCTTCCAGGCAGTGGCTGGGTACAATCCGAATCTCGGGAAACTGCTGGTGCAGCCGAACGAGCTTGTCAAAATTCATTCTGTATTCGGAGCGATCTGACATGATGATGCCTGCCAGTGCATGCGGTCTGCGCTGTTCACGGAAAGCCCGGCTAGACCAAACCGCATCCGCGCACAGGAAGTAGTCCTGTTCCCCCGTGCTGAGCAGGATGCCCATCATGCCTTCTGCATGACCCGATACCTCTACACCAAGCAGGCTGCCATCACCAAAAAGATCGTATACCTCAGAAAAAGGGAAGTCGTCTCCCGCCTTCGTCCATCTCTCAGATTGTCTCATCACGGGCAAAGAACGGTCTGCAAAATCTCCCGGCAAAAGTCCGGATAGAAACCCGGCTTTCACTGCAGCAACCGGGCCGAGTGGTCGCACGGCCTCATACGCTTGGGGCAGATAGATGAACTGCGCCTCCGGGAAGTCACGCACCCCTGCGATATGGTCGCCGTGAAAATGGGAGAGAATAATGAAACGAATATCCACCGCTTTTAAACCTAACCGAGCAAGGAATTGTACCGCACTGTCCTCTTCACGATACACCACAGGTGTAATATGTCGATACAACGCATTGGGCAGATGTGCCGTCTCCTTGAAGAAACGGGAGCTGTATCCCGTGTCCAGCAGCATCGGACCATGCACGGGATGAATAATACAGGCAAAGCCTGCAGGAAAGGGCACTGGCCGTAAACTTCCGCCCCGAATGGTCAGAAACTCCGGATGGGTACAGAGGCCTGCCGCCCCCAGATGAAGTTCTACCTTCGTTGTTGTCAGCATGATTCTGCCCTCCACCAATCTGCAAACTGCTGCAGGCCTTCTTCAATGGTTACTCGCGGTGTATATCCTATCCGCTCTCGGGCTTCATGAATATTCAGCGTTTGCGGAATGGCTAACGAACCCACGGTGTATCTGGTTAGCTGCGGTTCGCCAAGCATAGGCAGGAGACGATGCACACTCTCCAGCAGCGATGCTGCTCCATAAGCAGCTCTGTAGGGAATATTTCGGCGATGCAGCGGCATACCCAGTAATTCAAACAGATGACTCACCAGTTCGCGAAACGGCCTCGGGTCGCCATTGGAAATATTGTATGCCCTCCCCAGCGCTGCAGACGGCGCATTCCAGCATAACAGCAGCGCATCCACGACATTATCCACACAGGTGAGATCAATGACAGCCTGGCCGCCGCCAATCATGGGCACACCTGATTTACGGTTAGCTGCAACGATTCTGGGAAAAAGCGTCTGATCATACGGACCGAAGATGGCTCTCGGGCGAATCATGATGGACGGAAGTCCATTCGCATGGGCATGCAATACCACTTGCTCTGCCATTCTTTTGGTCGCTGCATAATGATTCGCTGGTTTGGCTGGCATGGGGTCATCCTCATGAATGTCATACCGGGGTATATAATTAAAATACACACTGGGCGTTGATACGTGGATGAATCGCTGTACCCCCGCTCGCCTGCAACCATCGACCAAATGCTGCGTCGCTTCCACATTGCTGCTGTAAAAGTCCTGGTATTTGCCCCAAGGCGACGATAGCGCCGCACAGTGGAAGACAGCATCCTGATGGGTACATGCCTCGGCTGCTACTGACTTGTCACGCAGGTCACCTTGATAAAATTGAATACCATGGGCTTCCAGCTGCATACCATATTCTTTTTTTCGGCCCATGCCCGTCACTTTCCAGCCCTGTTCTGCAAGCCTTAGCGCCAGATGTCTGCCCAAACAGCCTGTTGCTCCTGTAACCAATGCTCTATTCATGGTTGTTCACCGTTCCATTCTATGTCGTGAGTCAATGCTTCAGTCAGAGATAGCTTGTACTTGCGTGCAAGACGCCAGGCGGATAGCACAACGGCCACTTGTTCCAGCATGGGGCGTCTATCATTCTGAATGTGTACGACATCTCTAGTACCTCGCCAGGCAGTCATCCATGCTCGCCACTTATCCCGTCGTCCCATCTGCTGCAATCCGCTGCCCAGCATCGGCAGCATGAGCATGGCCCTGCTGTGCTGCTTGGGCGTTATCAGGATACCTTCCTTCACCAGCGACTCAGGCGCAGTGATGGCTCGTACCAATTCATCTCCTGGGTAGAAGAGATGGATTCCACTCGTAGCCCTGGGATTACACTCAATTGCAACCACCCGGCCCTCCGTTCCTTCAATAAAATCAAAACCAATCTGACCACTAAATCCGGTAGCCTCTACAAATTGCTGAACCCACTCATATGTACCCTCGTGTTCCACGTGTTCGAAATAGACACTAGCCCCGACACTGCCTGTGCGATAGCGGCTGTCATACGTGGTATGAGCCACCATGTTCCCTTCATGCGCAACGCTGTATGTGCACAATGCTCGCCCAGAAACGTAAGCCTGAGCTACCCAGGGGAGGGCTGATGATATTTCTGCCTCACTCGGAGGAACGTTCCGTGAGCCCGGCATGCGAACTCTGGCGGCAAATCGGGAATATACCGGCTTCCATACCCACTTCCGGTCCGTTTCCAGAACCGATTGGGTTTGAATCCATTCTTCACGGCTGCGAACCAAACGCGTATCCGGTACAGCAAGGCCCATAGATTGCGCAAGCTGGATAAAATGAAACTTGTGATGCAGCTTATGCAGCTGCTCCAGTGGAGAAACAAGAACGTGGCAATACGGACGCAATCTCTCTGCTCCCTGCGCAATATAGAACACTTCTTCACACATCGGAAGTAGCAGGTCGATCTGCGATGCTTGAATAATCCGTTCGAGCTCAGACAGATATTGCGCCGTTTCATGACGCGGGGATGGTACAACAAAGCATTGCTCCACTGCACCGGACAATCTGCATAGATGACGTGATGCACTCTCCGCAACATACACACGATAACCTGCGCGCTTGAGCATGCGTGCCAGATCTAGTGTAACGGGAGCACGCCCCCCAGTGAGTAATACATTTCGGATTGCAGCAGCGTCATTCGATTCTCTCAATCTAGTAATCAAAAATAAGTCCTCCCAATGACAATCCAGCGGCCGTTCCGATCAGGAGCACCCGATCACCTCGCCGAATACGCTGCTGCTTGATCGCCTCATGCAGTCCCATGGGAATGGATGCGGCAATGGTATTCCCATGGTTTCGTGTAATGTCCATAAAGCGGTCTTCGGAAATATTTAATTTTTTGCGGATCAATCTCATGGCCATGGCACTGCCCTGATGCGGAATGACCAGCTTAAAATCTTCCATCCGGTTTCCGGAGGCCTTCAGCATATCGTCCATGAATCCGGGAAGAAGCCTGGAAGCCATCCGGAAGATCGCCTGCCCATCCATGTGAAAAAGGTAAGGCTCCGGCTGATCGGCCACATAATTGGAGGCATGCAGCCGTGTCCCCCCACCAGCAATTTCCGAGAATCTCGCCCCTCGGCTGTAGGTCTTCAGGGAAGCATGCACAATCCGGGAAGATTGCCCTTCTTCGGAACGTTCGATAATGACCGCAGCGGCTCCATCGCCAAAGAGGGCCGCACTCTCCTTATCCGACCAATTCAAACCTGCAGAGGCAATCTCCGTTGCTACGAGCAGTACCCGGCGATAACGACCCGCATCCACCATATAGGAAATGACGTCCAGACCGTTTAGGAAACTCAAACAGGTTGCATCCATATCGAATGCCGGTATGCCTGATTCCTGTTCTCCCATGGCTTGTTGAATGAATACCGCTGTACTTGGCAAAGGCTGCTCCTTCGTACCGCTGGTGCACACCAGACAGTCGATGTCGGCAAATCGCAGTCCTGCGTCGGCAAGCGCAGCTTCTGCAGCCCTCGCCCCCATGAACGAAGACGTTTCCTGACCGGAAGCATAATGGCGAACACCTACGCCCGTGGCTTTGGACACCCAACCTGCCGGCACATTCAAGCGGATATCCAGCTCCTCGTCCGTTACCTTTTGCTCCGGCAGATACTTGCCCGTTCCGGCAATTCTCACTCTTCTAAGTTGCATTTCCCCAACCTCTTTCTGTTTCATCTGACTGATCAAATGACTTTTACTCTGCACCAGAGATCCCGAAACGCCAGCAGACCCGAATCTCCAGAACATACAGCAGAAGGGCAGATCATCTGCCCTTCCGAATGAAACATTATATTCAATATTGTTATTCCGTAATTCAAACTATTTCAGAATCTCATCTAGTGCAGTGTCGAGCGTATCGTATATAAACGTGAACCCTTCCTGCTCTATCCGCTCTGGGATAACCCAGCGGCTTTTGAGGACCAGCTCCGTTTCGGTCCGAATAAATCGCGCTCCTACTTCAAGCATCCAGCGAGGAGAAGGAAGCCCAATGCGGACGCCCATATGACGTCTCAGGCTCTCCATCAGTTGGCGATTGGTAACCGGATGCGGAGACGAAGCATTAAACACCCCTTCAAGTGCTGGATGCTGCTGAAGATAAAGGACCATGCGAAACAAATCTTCAATATGAATCCAGCTGAACTGCTGTGTTCCGGGTCCCTGTGACCCACCCAAGCCAAAACGCACCAGATTTGTAAGCGGCTCCATGACGCCGCCTTTGCCAAGCACAATCGCAATTCGCAAGGCAATCTGGCGGGTAGAAGGCAGACTGAATTCGAAGAAAGCCTGTTCCCACGCCTTGGCAACATCCACCGAGAATCCGGAGCCAATCTCACCTTCTTTTTCTGTCATGGGGCGATCTTCTGCATGTCTGTATATCGTGGCCGTACTTGAATTGATCCATAGTTTAGGCGGATGTTCACATTCAAGGATAGACTCGCCAAGAATACGTGTCGTGCTGGTCCTGGATTCTAGGATAATCCTGTGATTCTCGTCGGTGTAACGACAGTTTACAGATTTCCCGGCCAGATTAATCAACATTTCGGCACCTTCAAGTGCTTGCCTGATACCATCGGAGTCCTTCCAGGCTATATGACCTGGCTGACGTGAGATGATGAGCACCTCATATCCAAGTTTCCTGAATCTTTGTGCAAAATCCTGACCGACAAATCCCGTACCTCCGGCCAATACAACCTTCTTCACGTGATCCCCTCATTTCCATAAGGATAAGACAATCCCTCATATATGGATAAACACGGTTACTGCACGTTTCGTTCGATGTTATCTGGCACCCATGGCTGCAAACAGCCGATCCCGCTCTTGAATAGCCCAGGTGTTTGACGGATTCTGCTCCAGCTGATAACGGAGTTCATCATAGAAATCATGAATCATAAATCCTTCAGGCAGTGTCCCAAGCATGCTTGCAAAATCATACTCCGGCAGGGCCCTCTGTCCTTCCCCAACCTGCTTCAGCCAGGTCATCCACGAGACAAGATCAAGCACTTCTTCCTGCCACAGTTCTGCCTGTAATCCCAGGGCATCCTGAAGCTGCTCATAGGCAGACGGATCAGGGAACTGGCGACAGGCCTTAACAGCCAGGTCATACAGTTCCATTAGAGCAGGCCGAACTTCATGCTTGACGTCCATGTCCAAGCCTTCCGTGAAATCCTCAACCCGGATGCTTGAGCCGTCATCATATAATAATGGTGCTTGTGCAAGCAGGCGTACAATTTCTTCCATGTCGTTCGTTGAAATCTTCTTTTGCTCATAGAGAGCAGGTAACAAATAAGTGGTAATCGTCATTCACTCCTACATCGTTCATCTATTAATGACGTATATTATAACATGATTTGGCTGAGTATCCTTGAATTCACTTGAACAACGACAAAAAGCAGTCAAGCCAGAATCCATTCTGCTCAACTGCTTTTTGCACCATGTTATGAATTTGAACCTCATGAAACTTTTAAATGAATAGAGAAGATAACTCTACATAAAAGCCTTGACCACCGCAAAATACTCACGGATCATGTTGATCGGTTTCAGGTATCCCGGAGACGGGGCAGAAATGCCGTATTCGGCAGCGTAGCCATTTTTGGCAGCCAAGTACTTGGAACGGAACATATGGTAGTCACTGGTGATAATCATGATCTCGGGGTGCTCCAGCCCCGCTTCGTCTATGATTTTTTTGGAAAAGGCCATATTCTCCTGCGTGCTGGTTGACTTGTCTTCCATAATTACCTGGGCTGGCGTAATCCCCTGTTCTACAAGATAATTTTTCATGGCGAGTGCTTCTGGTATAGACTCCCCTGGCCCCTGGCCTCCGGATACAATAACCGGCGTCTGCGGGTGGTTGCGGATATAGTCCAGACTGGCATCCAGCCTCTGCTTCAGCGTCAGTGATAACTCTCTGCCTTTGATGCCTGACCCCAGGATAATGACATAATCCGCCTGCTCCGGATCATTCGCATTCAGCTGTGTAAATACCAGTGCTTCAATAATGACAAAGGAAACGGCACCAATACCGAACACCGTTAACAAAATACGCTTAAGCACCATGTGCTTCTGGTAGTCAATCCGTCGTAGTATGATAAAAGCCACCGTAAGCAGCCCAAAAAACATCACCGCGAAATTTCGGCCCCAGAGTATCAGAAAAACGATAAAACAGGCTACGAAAACAAGATCAATGATCATGCCTTTATCTTGAATAAACTTTTTCATTAACCGGGTAACACTCCTTCTTAAACCTGCACCGCTCGGTTCTCTACGGATCCCATAACCAGGCTGTTGTATACCAAATAAACAAATGATATGAATGTTCGTTACGACCCAAATCTGCCACCAGGCTCCATGGATCGTATGTAAGCATGTTCGCTAGGAGGTCCATTACGACCCCTGAAACTCATCCCTTCACAATTGTGAGCTTCGGCCATTGCTCCTGCCAGCGCTTCTTCTCTACACGCCGGTTGTACTCCATGACATTCTCGTATAATGGACTGCGGCGAACAGTTAACGCATACAGGTCATCTAATCCATGCGGGGCACAGAACCCAATCTGGTCCTGTTCATCCAGCTGAACGCCTATGGCCGTTACGATCTCAGGCCAGTATCGCAGGGCATCTTCTGTAGACTGATAAGGCACTGTGCCATTGCGCAGATGCATTCTCGCCTGGTTTTTCACAGACCACTTGGGATTGCCTGTCGCCTTCCGCAGCTGCTGCTCCAATTGTACATCGCGCCCTTCATCCAGGTCCTCGGGATCGAAGTATACCACATCAATATCGCTGTGCAGTTCGCGCCGAGTATATCCATGGAGAAGATCCAAATGTAATTACGAATATACCCCACACCGATGTAACACTGAGGCAGCTCCAGGCTCCGAACCTGCCGCAAATCAAGCATTAATTTCTCATGTGCCTTAATGGACTGGATGAATCTCTCCTCAAGCAGCACCTGATCCTCTCCTTACTTCTTTGCTCTTTAGGTTCTATTTGACTCTACCTCTTTGAACTCGTCTGACTCCAATATACCATGCTTAAGTACCTTCGATAAAATAGATAAATCCCCTCAGCCCATACCTGGAAGATCATCTTGGACAGATGCTCCTTAAGGTATGTCTCCACTGAGGGGATTTGAAAGGTTTATTTGGAAGCTTCAGAAGCCCGGAACAGCAGCAAGGACATACACCATGTATCCATGACCTGGAATTGGAATCATCCCCACATGCCGATCAGCAGGATTCCACCAAAAATGATGATGGAGCAGAGAATTCGCTTTTTCCCCTGCTGCTCTTTTAACAATAAAATGCCGAGGAACGCCGCAAATACCGTTCCCACTTCACGCAAAGGGCCCAATCTCGCCATGGGAGCCTGCTCTAAAGCAAACAGGAATAACAGGTACGAACCTGGGTTCAAAAGTGCCCCAAGCATAATGGTGGATCGGTTCACTTTCCACTCCTGGCGTAGTTGCCGGGAAGCCAGGAGCGCCGGTGTCAGTCCGGCAACAAATCCGATGTTTGTCACCTCAAGCAACGATAAGGGCGAGATATGCTGCAGGTTTAATTTGTCCACAAATACATAACTGGTCGTGCATAGTCCCACACATAAAGCCATCAATACTGGCTTCAATCCCTGTGTCCGTGAGCCCTGCTTGGCATCTTTTCCTCCTACCCCGCTTAGTACCAGAAATCCACCGAGCATGCAGGCAATCCCGATCCATCCGAACGAAGACAGGGTTTCTCCCAGGAAAAAGACACCGATCAGAGGCACCAGCAAGGTACTCGTTCCCCGCATAATCGGATAAATCTGAGACAAGTCACCAAGCTCGTAGGTTTGGGATAACAGCCAGGAATATAACGCTTGCAGAGCCATCGACAAAACCAACAGGGCATAAGCTGGCATGGTTAAGGGTTCACGTACCAACTCCACAATGAGTACAGGCAGCAGGATGACGGTAGGAATCATCATAATGGACCACAGAAACACACTTTTATTCAAACTTCGTTTGGTGAACATGCTCCAGACGGCATGAGCCATTCCGGATGCGAGCACCAGAAATATCGGTAAAATCATACGTTATTAATTCCTCTCTAATCGCCTTGCTCTAATGAACTCTATTTCGCTGAAGTGCTCTCAGGTTGATGTTCCGACTGTTCCATGACAAGTGATCCGTCTTCAAGACGAATCCAGGTATCGAAGCTGCGCTGACCTGCCTGCAGCTGAATGACCCTTCCTCCGCGCAGCATACCTTCTCTTCCATAGGTATTGTGCCCGCTCGAGCGCCCGTAACAGAGACGAATGCCGTGTAGTTCGCCGTGAAAATCATTCACGTGATCATGTCCGCAGAACGTCCCCATCACATCTCCCATCTCCAGCAGCGCCGAGAACAGACCGGAGTTGACTTGTGCAGCACAGACCGGTTCGTGCTTGCTGCCGTAACATGTCTGAGTGTCCCACATCACTTGATATTCCGGAATCGGGATATGGAAAAACGCCAAGGCTGGAAGCTTCTCCCCGCGGCTGCGGCCGGGATTCACGCGTGTGGATTCAGACATCAGCCACTGGATCTGATTGGGCTGAACCCAACCATAACCGGGGATCTCCGGGAACGAAGAATAGCTTCCCGAATCAAGAAAATACAACACGGCTGCGGGAGTGCCATCCACTCCTGCAATCTCAAGTGTGTAATTGCCCAGGCCTGCAATTTCTCCCGGACCCGGTTCCGTTACCGTATGGTGATGCTCCTGAATGACATCCATCAGACCAGCCGGTGTAATCCGATTTTCGGTATCATGATTACCATACACAAATGCCCACGGAATCCCACATTCCTCCACAACAGATACGGCTTCGCGGAAGGCCTGTTCTGGATACTCGCACGCCTTTTTCCCTGGATCAACGGGTCCTGTGTAGATTACATCTCCCGTAAATACAACCAGGTTCGGCTGCTCTGTTTCGATGACCGTTTTCATCAACTGACGGGTACGCAAGTCTTCAGGCCGACCATCTTTCCAATGCAGATCCGTGAACTGAACAATTTTGAACGTTTCATCCGCTTGAAATGCAAGCTGACGTCTCATATCGGTTCCCCCTAATGGTTCGTTATGTACATACACCACATCTCTGTGGTTTTTTGTGGTTTCATGTTGATTATTTGATCCGATCTTATCTCCACCTCTTCATCCTGTCAATACATTTATTCCGGTCATGCAACAAGCATACTGTAGCTAGAAGTATAAAAATTAACGTAGAATAGAAAAAGTACGAAATGGAATACGGGAGGACATTGTATGTCATTAACCTACGAAGAACGAAGACAGACCATTCTAGCTCAATTGGCCACCCAGGGAAAAGTTCAGGTGCAGCTGCTGGCTGACCACTTTCAGGTATCAACGGAGACCATCCGGCGCGATTTGGACCGGCTTGAAAAAGAAGGAGAATTGCGTAAAGTCTATGGCGGTGCAGTACGTGTGCGCTCAGGAATGATTGAAGACCCTTTTCAGAAGCGTTCATTATTGCAAATGACCGAAAAACAACGTATCGGCGCTGCTGCAGCATCTCTGATTGAGGATGGGGAAACCGTAATGCTGGACAACGGGACAACGACGCTTGAAATCATGCGCCAGCTGAAAAATCGGTCGCAGATCACGGTTATTACCAACTCTGTGCCCATTCTTGCCTGTGCTCTGGAGGATTTCGCAGGTAAGATCATTTTTGCCGGAGGCGATATCAATCCAGCGGTACAAGCCTCGACGGGTCATCTTGCTCATGAATTGTTGAATCAATTCAAAGTCAATAAAGCCTTCATCTCTGCCGGCGGTATATCGTTAACGGATGGCATCACAGATTATATGCTGGAGGAAGCCCTGATCTCCCGTAAGATGATGGAACGTGCGGAGGAATCCATTCTTGTAGCGGACCACACCAAATTTGGACGCTCCACCTTTGCGCAGATTGCACCCCTGGATCAGATCTCCATGGTCATCACGGACGATGGATGTCCCGCAGAGTGGGTAGACACGCTGCACGGAATGGAGATTGAAATGGTTCACAGAATTTGACAATCGAATTGAATTGTTATAATTTGGGGTATAATGATCGTTCTATCTGATTCTAAAGGGAGAGATTGCAGCTATGAGCAGCAAAAAGGAAATGCTGTTGAACGTGGCAGAAAATTTATTCTATCATCATGGATTTCACTCCATTGGCCTGAAGCGGATTATCACGGATGCAGATATTGCTATCATGACTTTATATAATCACTTTGATTCCAAGGATGACCTCATCGTGGAGGTTCTTCTTCGTAGAGAACAGCGATATCTGGAACAGCTGAGACAGTATGCCGATAACAAGGCACAGCCCCTGTTTCTGAATTTAGCTGAAGGGCATGCACGCTGGCTGATGGAGCACGAGTCCCGGGGTTGTATGTTCTTGCGTGCCAAGGAAGAGTTTGGCGGCGATCCGGAACATGTGATTGTTCAAGCTGTGCATACGCACAAAAAACATGTGATGACCCTGATAAAAAAATTGGATGCGTCCATTACGGATCGGGATATGATCCGATTTTCCCTACTCTTGGAGGGCTCCACCGCGCTCGCTGAGACTCAAGATGTAAGTATTGTCTGCCGGGAACTGCTTGACATGACTCGAAACAGTTTCAAGTTGTCCCACACCGGGTGAGTTATAGTTCAACTCACTTTTTTTATTTCAGCAGAAATATAATGATCGTTCTATCTAAAAAGGCGGTGGATATGTTGAAAAGAATTATTTTTCCCGGAATTGCACTTATTTCGGTATGTTATGCGTTTGGAAGATTCAGTTATGGTCTGTTTATGCCGGAAATTTCGGAATCGCTGCAGCTGAATGATACCCAGTCGGGTGCAATCAATTCGGCTACTTATATTGCCTATTGTCTCTCTTTAATCATTGCACCTTTGATTATTAATCGCATCGGTCACTACCCGGTTATTCAAATGGCAGGCATAAGCGCCATACTTGGTTTACTTGGCATCGCCCTTTCTCCAAATGCCTTGGTCCTAACCATAGCCGTATTTCTCGCCGGACTGAGCACAGGCCTGGCTTCTCCTGCCTTGGGTAACACCGTCTATGCGGAACTTCAGCCTGAGCAGCAGGCCCGAGGTAACAGCTGGATTAACACGGGAACAAGCTTCGGCATTATCGTTTCCGGTCCAATTTATCTATTGTTCAGTGAATACTGGCGCTGGTCCTATATTTTTTTCGCCGTTCTTGGTGTTTTGGTTTTGCTGTGGAACAGACGCGTTCTTTCGCCACGCAAAACCGAACCTTGCACCAAATCACTCTGGGCATGCATGAAACCTACTAGACCTGGTATGGCTCTGCTTATGGCTTCCCTATTGACAGGCTTTAGTTCTGCAATCTATTGGACGTTCGCGCGAAGCTTTCTGACGGACGAAAAAGGGGCCTCCGATTCGGAAGCCGTATTGTTCTGGATTGTGATGGGGATTTTGGGGATTTTGGGCGGATGTGCCGGCCGAATTATCGAACGAATTGGAATCGGGCGTTCCTATCATGTCGGTATCCTGCTGCTCGCCATCTCCCTTGGTGTTATTATTCTGCCATCCATGACCGCGAGCCTGACGTCTGCCGTTATGTTCGGGAGCACCTACATCTTCCTGACCAGCGTGTTTATCGTGTGGGCGACCAGACTATTTCGTCCAAATACGTCGATTGGGATTAGCCTTGCCTTTCTTGCACTGGGTGCGGGGCAGTTCTTTGGCTCTTCCATTGCGGGTTACACGATTGATGCATTCTCCAATACGACAGCATTTATCGCGTTTGCGGTGTTGGGGCTGTTTGGATTGCTGATTCGGGTCAAAGTAGCAGATTGACGTCTAGCAGCTATACGGTCGACACATTCGCGGCACATCGGAAACTGATGTGCCCAGTGGATGTATCCGGTGTGTTTGGAATTCTTGCTGCCACTCGGTAACGATTGCAGTAGGAGCGATGGCATAGGTAGGAACCCCCTTTTAACACCTTGCGGACTTCATCGTACAATTTAGAATCAGCCATTACAGGCTTCTCGTGATTTGTGACGTAGTTGTCCGCACACCATTCCCACACATTGCCTGCCATGTTATACAATCCGTACCCGTTCGGTGGAAATGATCTGGATGGAGCCGTACCCGCGTAACCGTCCGCTGCATTGTTTTTGGTTGGGAAAACGCCCTGCCATATGTTGCAGTAGTGCTGGCCTTCAGGCCGCAAGGTATCTCCCCAAGGGTATTTCTTCTGAATCAATCCCCCACGGGCTGCATATTCCCACTCGGCTTCGGTTGGCAACCGTTTACCAGCCCAGTGACAATAGGCGTTAGCATCATTCCAGGAAATATGGATAACCGGATGGTCACCCCTGTCACGGATATGCGAGTCCGGACCTTCAGGGTGTGCCCAATCTGCACCTTCAACAACCCACCACCAGGGCGTTTGCTGAACTACTGTTCGAACTTGTGCTGCCGTTTGCGAAGGGACGAACGCATGGAACACAAAGGACCAGCCAAATTGTTCAGCCTCAGTCTGATAGCCTGTCTGCCTTACAAATCGTTCAAACTCAGCATTGGTGACCGTACAGGCATCCAGGTAAAAGGAGTCTACCTTGACCTCCCTGACAGGTCCTTCTCCATCGGCTGCAAAGGCCTCGGGGTCATTCGTACCCATCAGGAAACGTCCACCTTCAATTAAGATGCGTCCCGATTCCTTCTCACCAGCCGATGGCGAATCAAGCTCACTGGAAGCCAAAACCTCCGATGTGCTAGAAGGAACGGTCTTCTCCTTCAACTGCCCGCCTCGACTTGCAGCACAGCAGCAGGATGATGTGCTTTGGCGAAGCTGATCATGCATCTGAAACATCTCCTTCCGCGGGATTATGGCCTAGTCCTTATTGTACACAGCTGGACGAATATTCGGATACGGAGGTTCTGACATGCCGTCACCCAGATAATAATCCGTCAGGAGGGATTGCATGTATCCTTTTACAGCCAGGCCATTGCGATATGCCGGATTATGCGGCAGTGTGTAGATGCGGACGTCAGAAGGTATCGTTGTTGTGTACAGGCGCAGCTCCTTGAAGTCACTTGTTTCGTAGAGAACCTCTTCTCTCCAGTCTCCAAGCAGATCACCGTACAGAATGGGAGCATTTCTGGAATTCACACGAATATCATCTGCGGTAAACAGACGTATCGTACCATTCTGATCCCAGTCCCACTTTTCCACAAAATTCTTGTCCAGCAGTTCACCCAGCACATCCCCGTCCCACCAAATTCTGAAATTGGTCGAAGGCTGGACTGAACTGATCACTTCGCCGTCCACGTTGTAAATATTGCCTGAGCTGGACCACATCTCAAGCCCGCGGTGCCGCGGATCAATATCGGCCAGTGTCCCCCGTGCAACGTCCTGCGGAAGTTCTCCTGTGCGAATAATTTCGCCCGTTTTCGCATCGGCATAAAACCAAGGAAATTGATTAACATTTCCATTCTCGGCCTGCTGGATACCGAATTGTTCCAATCCCGGCCGACTTGGATCGATATCCGTGATATGGAAACGATCGCCATGAACTACACCAGGCAGACTGTATAACGTTTCTCCGTTATCATCCAGTGCCCAGCCGCCAAAGGAAACCTCGTCCTTCCCATACTCATCGAGATCTAATATGCGAATCTGGTGGAAAAATTCGCCGTCCGCTCCGGCGTGTCTCCAACGCTCGTTCAATGCTCCACCTGTATAGTCATAAGCTGACGTCATATACTGAAAATTGCGACTAAGTGCACGATTCTTAAGTGCTGTAATTAAGCTGGGATGCTCCCCGTCCAGATAGGCAATGCCGAAGTGGCCGCTGAGCGGACCATCGGCTGCATAATCATTGGCAATGGTTGTGCGTGCTGCCTCTCTACCAGTCAATCCATCCACCACAGACACATATTGCGCACGCTCGGCTGAAGCAGAGATAACCTTGCCATCCGCAAAGATCACACCTTCAAAGGTACGCAGCAGCACTTCGGCCTTCCCGTCACTATTGAGGTCAAACACGGTAATATTGTCGTTATCCCGCCACCCGCCAAGTCCTGCAACCCCGAATTCGCTGACGGAAGCAGGTGGCGCGTTATAGGTATCAATGGTTGTAACACTATAGGGACCGAGATCAATCCGCCAGAGAAAGCCTTCGGTCAGGCTGTACGCCTCCACATATTTGTTGCCTCCATTAACAGGGATCCGGGTCACCACAACTTCGTATTCTCCATCGCCATCCAGATCACCTGGCCAGCCATGCTGCACAAAATAATCGGAAGGATTGGACGTTATGTCTTGCAATGGAATACGGAAGTAATTGCGAATCTCAGGGTCGACTGCGAGCTCCACCTCTGCACTTTTCCCTTGCAAAGTCCCACTCACGTAAGACTTCACAATATACGTATGACTCTGGGTTACATCTACATCCTCATCTGTGTAGTTCGTTCCTTGGGCAAGTGGCTGATCATTCAGCTTGATCTCTTCGGACCCAGTACGGCGATAAATATCAAATGTAACCTGCCGTGGCTCGGTACCCAGCAGACGCCAGCTAAGATATACTTTGTTATCACCCAGATATACGGCAGTAAGACCTCTTCCCAGATCTTCAACCAGGCGCGGCACAGACCCTCCTGCAGCATGTGCCCGAGGTATACTGCCTTCCGGTGAAGTTATACCAGACAACACTATCAATCCACCCAAAAGCCAGGTTAACCATACTCTATTTTTTCTTGCTGCAGTCGTTATGGATTTCATCAACGCTTCCCCTCCATTATTTGGATTAACCTACCACTATACATATCGAAAAAGGCAAAGCCTACTACCTCCTCCCCATGACCCAGTCGAGTGAGATCGACTGATCTGGTTTAGTGATAATCGCTTTGCCTCCGGCTGCCCGGTCAACAGCTATTTCTATCCAACCTGTTCTTACTTGTCAACGGGAGAAGTTTTCATTAGGAAATGTCAGTGAGTATTAGAGCAACTATTGCTCTCACGACTCTAACGGCTTGGTTCCTCCACGATCGTAGAAAAACGGGCCCTTCGCCCAGCTAACCGCCAGATGCATCAGCAGCTCCGTCTTCAACTGCTCCCTGATGCTGGCATGCTGCTGTTCTTCATACAGATTCGTCCATTCATGCGGATCAGCAGTCAGATGATACAATTCGCCCCTGGTTTCATGCACTCTGGAAGCAGACTCCGCGACAGAACCTTCAATGTACAGAATAAGCTTCCACTCCGCTGTCCGCCACATATAAGCTGGCGCTGAATGGGGCGCCGTTACACCTTTGCCATGAAATTCGCAAAATGTTCCGCGGTGCCGGAGATTGCCCAGCAAATCCACCCCCGGTAACATCGGGTTCGCGGCAAGTCCTGCTGCTCGCGTTAACGTCGGTACCAGGTCCACCAGCTCCGCTGGCATCCGGTCCATCGTTCCCCGCTTGTCAGGCGGAATGTAGGTACCCGCCAGGATGAGCGGCACTCTTACGCTGCTGTCATACAGATTATATTTGGTGAAGCGGTACTGCCTCTCTCCCAGCATTTCTCCATGATCCGATACAAATACAATCAGTGCATGGTCCAGCCTTCCCAGTTTCTCCAGCTTCTCCAAAGCCTGTCCAAAATAATGGTCCAGCCAGGAGCAGTTTGCCCAATACCTGAGCGTGGTCCTCCGCCGCTCTTCCGGACTTCGTTCCTCCCACACTCTCTTCTTGTCGAGGTACGCATCACGACTATTCCCGTTCAGATCATCCGAAGCTGCCAGATGCGTTGAAGCTTCATCTTTCCATGGCGGCTGAGGAATATCCGGGATGTCCTCCAGCTTGTAGAGTTCTTCAAACTCCCGAGGTACATTGAATCCCGCATGCGGCTTCAGGAAGGACAGATAAAAAAACAATGGCCTTTCCGGGTCTATTCCCTCATCCAAAAAATGTAGTGCCTGCTCGGCTACCCATCCGTCTCGATGCTGATTCATGGGAATCTGGCTCGTAAGACCCGTGTAGCCGTTGACGTTTTCCTCTCCGCCACCAAAGTCCTTCGTCTCCTGATGGTAAGCTTCAAGCGCTTCAGGATGAGAATCTCCCATCATGGTAGCCCCTTGCTCGTAATGACCGCTCTGCCGGGAGAGGCCGATGAACCTCACTTCGAACCCGCGTGTAGAGGGTTCATCCACGCCTTCGCCATGATTCCAATGGGTTTTCCCGAATCCGGCTGTTTGGTACCCTGCTCGCTGCATCAACTCAGGTAGCGGCTCGGACGGCAATTTGTCTTCCTCAAAGAGACCGCCGTAATTCGTGCGAACTCCAAGCTGTGATGGGTAATATCCCATCATCATCGAACTACGGCTTGGTGCACACATTGGAGATTGGCATACCGCTTCACGGAACGTAATCCCCTCCGAAGCAAGTCGATCCAGATTCGGCGTATGAATATGTTCGTTAAATGTTCCAATGCAGTCCCATCGCTGTTGATCCGTCATCAGAAAAATAATGTTGGGCTTCGCCTGTGACACGTTAAATTCCACTCTCCTTAGTCCAGAAGATTAGACGGAGCAGTTGCCCCGAGTATGCTCACGCTGCTTACGAACGTCCTCCCGATATCGACTGGGCGTCGTTCCCTCGCTTTTCTTGAACAAACGGTTAAAATAACTGGGCTGGTAACCAACCTGCTCTGCAATTTCATTGATTTTGACGTCTGTGGATTCGAGCAGTACCTTAGCCCGACTGAGTCTCACCTCTGTCAAATAGTCCACAAAGTTCTGTCCGAATGCCTGCTTGAATTCCCGGCTTAACGTGTAGGAGTGAATTCCGTGAATGTCTGCGAGTTCATCCAGCGATAACGCTTCTGCATACTCTTGTTCGGCATGCTCCTTGATCTGATGCACAGCCATCTGTATCTGCTTCTCCTCCTTGCCAGTGAATTCCTCCACGCAAACATGCACGATTCGTTCCTTGAACCATGAGAATAACTCATCCAGGTCACCCAGCTGCAGCACCTCTTCATACACCGCCAAACCAAATAGTTGTACCGGATCTTCGCCTAACTGCAAAAGGGTGTGTTGGATCCGGGCGAGCAGTTGAAAAACTGCCTGTCTGGCCTGATTCTCTGTAGCTTCTACATGGGCGTAGCTGCCAATGAACAATCGGAAGCGCTCCATGGCTGTTTCCTGATCGCCGTTACGTAAGGCCGCAATGATGTCCTGTTCCAATTCAAGCGGATACGTTCCCTGTTCCTTCCTATCCTGCTCTGCCTTTTCATTCATATCGATGATGCCTGCACCTGAAGAAAACTGCCTTTGCCTCAAAACAGCTCTCGACTCTCTGACCAGCTGCGGTATATGAGAGGCATCGGATGTGATCTTGCTAATGGAGATCGTCAAACGTACATCCAACTCGGACTGCACGGTCTCCAACCATCGCTGCCCTACTGCAATGAATTGTTCCCGGAATGCAAGAGCCTCCGGTTGGTCATCTGGAGAAATGGCGAGCAGCAGAGCGATCGACATGTCGTGATAATTGAGTATTTCTGAGGGGTAGGGGAAATCTTCGAGCTGTGTTCCCAAAATCTCGGCTGCTGCCAAACTGATCCATTCTGGTGATTCACTCCGATTGATGTAGCCGCCCTCTTGAAGGGTAACAGCACTTGGACGTATATGAGCCAGCATAATCATGAACTGCTCGTCGTGGAGATTCCATCCCACTTGGGACAGACGTTCCCGCCATTCACGGTCACTGGGTAACAGCAGATGACCTAGCGTCAGCTGGATCAGCAGACTCTCCCTCGCGAGTGGTAGATGTTCCTCCAGCCGCCGCTGGAGGGATTCACGTTCCCGATTCACGCCAATCCAGTGCTGTTCGATATGCTTGATTTCATCCAGCTGCACGGCCGAGCTAGACGATGCCGCTCCAATTGTCCATGAAGTCCGAGCAGGAACAGTACCCTCTTCGGCCTCACCGTTTGCAGTAAATATTCGTAGCAATCTCGTGAATGGCTTGTAGAGCTGTAGCGAACCAATCCATGACAGGAGCAGAGCCAGTAACAATCCACCTCCGTTAATGAGCAGAACGATTCGGGGTACTGACACAATCGGAGCTACAATTTCATTCAACGGAACCGCAGATATGTAGGTCCAATCTGTACCCAATCTTCGAAAAGTTCCTGACTGAATCGAATAGGTCATACCCTCGTATTCCATCAGGAAGGAGCTGGGCTTCTCTTCAAGCTTGAGCACATGTTCACGGACAGCACGCTGTAATCCACCCAGATTTTGGTCCTGCGGAAGCAATGGTACTCCCTGTTCATTCAGCAAAAAGGTCGTCCCGCCCTCATACGGAGACAAGGTTTGCAGCATGCTGCCAAACTGTTTGTTATCCAAGGTTATAGTTAACGCACCCAGAGAATCATCACTGCCATTCGGAAGCCGATTCACCATCATCATGGAGGCGCCATCCAAGGAACGGGACCAATAGGTGGCACGCGGCTGTTCAGTCAGGCTGTGGTACGTTTCAATTTCCTTAGGGTCGCTTATAAAATCATATCGCTCCGAATCCATCTTCACCGCTCTGGGTTCTTCAAGATACAGTTGAACCTTGCCAATCAGCGTATTGGAATTCTGAATCATCAGGAGCAATCGATAGAGCTCATGAACCTGCTTGTACTTGTAGACAAAATCAAGTTCCTTCAGACGGTTATCGAACACCGGATCGAAGGCCCACTGTGAGAAAGTCAGTTCAAGCGCATCCAATTGTTCGCCGACCCATGCGGTGCGTTGTTCAAATTGCCGCAGATGCGTTTGCTGCAAAATATGTTCCATTTTGATAGTAATCCATCCATACAGCAGCACTCCCGTAATGACTCCCGGAATGCAGGCGATCAACAGAATCATCATCAGGCTGCGCCTGAAATAACGCCCTTTGGGCATAGGATCTCGTGTACGCTTGAATAACATCTCGCTGTACCTCCTTTCCGGAAATACCCGCCTGAATTCAGATTTATCCTTTCACTGAGCCGACCATGGCTCCTTTTGCAAAATGCTTCTGAATAAACGGGTATACCACCAGCACCGGCAGAATGGCTACAATGATGGCGGCCATCTTCAACATCTCTGTCGGTGGTGTCTCCACCTGCTGTCCAGGTGCAACCAGATCAATATTGGACGCGTTCAGCAGCATGTTTTGCAGCAGCACCTGAATGGGCCACTTCGCAGAATCATTCAAATACAAAAGTGCCGCGAAAAATTGATTCCAGTACCCTACTGCAAAGAACAAGCCAAACGCTGCAAGCGCAGGCATCGACAAGGGGAGCACAAGGGTGTACCAGGTCCGGATTGCACTGCAACCATCGATGGAAGCCGCTTCACTGATCTCCGCAGGCAGGCTGTCGAAGAAATTTTTCATAAGCAGCACCGTCCAGCCATTGGCAAGCGCAGGCAGAATCAATGCCCAAATGTTGTTGATTAGCCCGAGCTCCCTGACCAGCAAGTAGTTCGGGATAATTCCAGGGCTGAACAAAATGGTCAGTACGATCAGAAACATCATTACTTTTCGGAAATAAAACCTCTTCTGGGACAGGGCATAGGCCAGGGAAGAGGATACGGCGAGACTGCACACTGTACCTACAGTTGCTAGAAAGGCACTGTTCCCCAGCGAGCGTGCGAAGGCAGGCGTGGACAGAAGATAGGTATACGCTTCCGCAGACCAGCGCTGCGGGAAGAGTATGATTTTCTTTTGCAGATACTCTCCCGGATCCGTGAACGAAACGACAAAAACATAATACAGCGGAAAAAACATCGCCACCGCCAGCAGTCCAAGGACGATTGCATTCAGAGAATGACCGATCCGCTCACTCCATTTCAAACGGTACATCCCAAAACCTCCTCCCACTAGTTCTTATAGAAACGGACCGAATTAGCTAGGCACTAATAAACCCCTTCTTGACCCATGCGTTTCACCAAACGGTTTGCAATCACTACAAGCGCCAGCCCGACCACTGATTTGAATAGTCCAACCGCCGTACTATAGCTGTAATCTCCCTGCTCAATTCCCGTACGGTATACATAAGTGTCAAACACTTCAGCCACTTCTGATACTGCTCCGTTGTACATCAGGAAGATCTGTTCAAATCCTACCTCCATGATGTCCCCCAGTCTTAAAATGAGAATCACGACGATGACACTCCGGATGGCAGGAAGCGTAATGTGCCAGATCTGACGGAGCCGTCCCGCCCCATCCATTCGTGCTGCCTCATATAGCTGGGTATCCACACTTGCCATGGCAGCGAGAAACACGATCGTTCCCCATCCAGCTTCCTTCCACATTGCCTGCAAGGTGACCATAATCCAGAAGCTGTCCGGGTTCGTCAGAAAGTCCACCCTCGGCCAGCCCCATAAGGCAAATAACTCGTTGACCAGTCCCGTCCCCTTGGCGAACAGAAGGAATGTCAGTCCCGCTATGATGACCCAGGAGAGGAAATGCGGCATATAGATCACCGTCTGAATCAATCGCTTGTACGTCACGTTACGCAGCTCATTGAGCCCCAGCGAGATCAGAATCGGGAATGGAAAAAACAAGATCAGATTCAGCAGGCTGATTGCCAGTGTATTTCGAAACAGCAGGGCAAAGTCTGGATTGGCAAAAAAGGTGGTAAAGTGCTGTAACCCAACCCATTCACTGCCCTGAATCCCCCGGAAGGGGGAGTAGTCCTGAAACGCAATGACGATACCCCACATCGGGATATATTTGAAAACGAGAAAGAACAGGATGCCCGGTAGAGCAAGCAAATATAACGATCGATCGCGCCGCAGTGCGGAGAGCCATTTCGTTCGTCTGTTTCTTTTGGATGAAGTCTGCCTTCCCTTGTGTGTGCTAAGGTGTTGCTCGGTATCGCCCATGGGCTGCAGCTCCTCCCCTCAGATTCATTGTCCGTTTCTTTTCTTATAAGCCTCCGTCATCTCATCACTCATGGCCTGGACATTTGGATCATTTCGCAAAGATTCCACAAAGGTATCCCAAGCTTCGATGGACTCGCGGCCCAGAATGATTTTGGCCTTGAGATCCTGTATCTTCTTGTTTAATTCCGGCAGAATCTTCTGCCCTGTCTCCGATTGAAGACCCGCGGACAGGTCAGCTACACTCGTTTTGTCCCGTTCGGTCTCCACTTTTTTGAATAGTTCATTCGCCTGGGTCTCTTCTTCTGTCTCACCCGTGGTATCCCAAGGAAGATCAATAACGTTAACGATATGGTTAAAATCCGAGGCGTTGTCCGCCGTTAATTTCTCGGTACTTGCTACTTTTTTGCCATCGACCACTTCATAATGGGTACCTTCAATTCCAAACTGCTGAATTTCAAACACTTCCGGGTTCATCCAGGTATCGACGAGTTGGAGAATTCGTTTCATCTTCTCTTCCGGTACGCTTGCAGGAATCGCCAGAATGCCGTTGTAACCCGAGCCTTTTGGGTTGTAGCCATTCAGATTGGTAAGAGGGTAGAAGTCCGTATACTTAAAGGAAGGATCGACTTTCTTCAGATCATCCGCATAGATTTTGCGCATCGTGCCTGTCTTGTCCACAATAATGCCTGCCTGATTGCGCTTGAACAATTCCCTTGCCTGTGTCAGCTTCAGCGACAGAAGATCCTCGGGCATCATGCCGCTGCTGTAGGCTTTCGTCAGATATTGAAGGGATTCCCTGACCTCGGGAAGCAGCTCCCTGTATATCAGTTTCCCCTCGGTTTCATCCCACTTCCAACTGCTGTTGCTTCCGACAAAAGAATTCTCAATGGCACCCAGCACCGGGCCGAGATTGCCACTCCAACCGAGATCATCCGGACTGACATAAGCGGCAAGCGCCGTGGTATCCGGTTGTCCGTTCCCATCAGGATCCTGTTCCACGAATGCCTTCATAACATCGAATAATTCATCTGTTGTCTCAGGCACCTGCAGGTTTAATTTGTCGAGCCAGTCCTTCCGGATAATGAAAAAGGAATCTCCCGTCACCGGCCTAGGGCGCGGTATGCCATAATTGTTGCCGTCTGCTGCCTTGGTTGATTCCCAGGCAATATCGGGAATGCCCTTGCTCAGGTTCGGATATTCCTGGATATATGGCGTGATATCCCAGAACGCTCCTTGCTTGACCATCTTGGTAAAGGTGCTTCCAAACGGATCGTTAATCATGATGAGATCAGGAATATCACCAGAAGCGAGCGTCAGGTTCAGCTTGTCACCATAAATATTGTTCGAAACCCACTGAATGCTCATTTTGGAGTTCGTTGCTTTTTCGATCGCCCGTTTGATTACATTGTCATCAGCCGCAGGAACCGCACTGGGTGTAATGGTCATGATGCTGACTTCCAGTGGATCATTCGCATTGCCGCTGCCGCCACTTCCACTCGTTTGCCCTGCTTCTTGACTCCCACATGCACTAAGCACGACAGACAAGACCAACACAACAGATATGATCCAGATCAAATTACGGGTGTTACGTTTCCCCACGTTTAGCATAGGCTTTCCCATCCTCCTTAGTCTCTTAAACCTATCGTATTAATCGGATTAACGATTAAAAAAGGGGCTTTGACTGACCCTGGAAAAGAGGTTATTCCCGGTCACCTCAAAGCTTTCACTCACTATAACGAACACCCGTATTTCCTGCAATTGCACTTTTTTGCACTGGTAATCATGGCAGTAAATAAACCTCAAATGCCTTGGTACGGTTGGATGATCAGCTCATCCCACACCTGAACTTCTATATAACGTTCCGGGCCCAATTCACCATTCCGGTTCCATTCCTGAGGCCACCCATAGAACTGTATGACCTGAAGGATTTCATCTTTGGTATACACCTGCTTACGATACGGCTTATCATCCGAATAACGCATGGTTGGGAAGAGATCTCCATAGGTAAAACTTACGGTTTCGGGAGGCAGATCACACCAAGAAATGGCGATCCTCTCCGGTTCCGTATACCACGATGTTAGCCACTCACATTTACCCAGAGTCATGTAATGGGGATAGGAGCTTGTCGGTCTCCCACCTTTGGCAGTAAACTGCTCGTACGCTTTTTGTTCGAGCATTCTGCGAATCGTGATGTAATCGGCTGAACGTTGACTGGCAAAATTCCGGCCTTCCTGCCTGAGTTGCTGTGCAACGACTTCCGCATCCTGTTTAGACAAGCTGGAGAGATTGCGGAACGGTCCAATACTTTTCTCAAAATAATGATATGCATTCAGGTCTGTCATACAGATCACACCTTTGTCATTGATACAAATACACACTCTTCTATCAAACTAGCGTTATCTATTCATTATACAGTCTGGCCTTCCGGATGACGGATTGAATAAAAGAAGCTTTGGCTGCGGTGTACCTCACACGGTCATGTCTGAACTGCTGTTCCAGCTTTTTCTTCAACGCGTAGTACTCTTGCATAATTTCCGTGTCTCTCCTGAGAGCATTGCGAAACAGCAAGTTATCCGTCCATTCCAGGCTCCTGTACTTGTAGATATGAAGATGATGCGTACCTGCTCTCCATTGTCCTTTTCGGAAAAACAAACGTTCCGGAAAATCCGACTTGGGCACATACTCGTACCCCAGTTGTCCCAATGCTTCCATATGTACTGCCTTCACATCGTTCAACTCGTGTACTCCTGCCATCATATCGATTAATGGTTTCGCGCCTAGACCCGGCACAGATGTACTCCCAATATGTTTAAAATCCACGCAGATCTCTGCCAGCACCATCATGATTTTATTACGTTCTTCGTGATAATCCTCAACCCATCTTGGGTCATATTCCGATACGACCACTTCTTCTCTCATAGTGATTCAAGCCTTTCTGTACCTTACATTTATTAGTCATAGTGTACATCACGTGAACAATGATGGAAATAACTGTTGTAAATCAATTCGGTCTGGCTTCAAATTGTTTATTTAGCATTATTCGTTATTAACAAGGAAATATTAACCACTTAATGATAAACTGGTATAAAGGTAGTTCACCTTAACTTATCACTGATTAGGAGGACATACGATGTTAGGTGTAAAAGTAGAGCAAGAAAAAGATCAACTGATCATTCGCTGGCAGTTTTCTAAAATTAGTATTCCGATAACAGATATCCAATCCGTTACCCTTGAGGATACCTATGGTGGAAGTGAGCCTTCAGCCATTCGAATCGGCGCAGCGTATGGCGCTTCTGAAACCATTCTAATCCGCACACCCCATCAATCTTACGTCCTGTTCACTTCCAATGAGACTTTATTTCCGAAGATCAATGCTCTGATATCGAGCTCAGCGAGTAACCATTACATTTAATTATCATCCACCATCCATAAAAATCACGATTAAAAAAGCGCTGGCATCCGCATAATTTCTTATGCCATGCTAACGCTTTTTAGGTTCACGATACGCTGAACGCCTTGAACGACTATTTCCAACTCCACTCAGGCAACTGATCCAGAGTTATGACATAGTCGCTGTTGTACACTTCTTTTAAGAAATCCACAGTATTATGCTGGCCACCCCTCAGAAATTCACCTGTCCAGGTACAGAACCAGCTCCAATGAATGCCCTGCTCCTCCATCTGCTGCGGATCAGGAATGGAGCCGTTCTCCGCAAGTGCTATCATTTTGCTGTCACTCACCAAATTCCGCAAGTTCTCGTAGCGTTCTGCAAGTGGATCATGGTCCCCTGCCTTCTGATATACATCCACGCTCACAATGTCCACAACATCATCGCCCGGATACCATTCCGGCTGTTCCGAGTTCCACACCCAGATAAGATTATTTAGCTGATGTTGGTTGACCAATCGATCATACAGCAGACGATACAACTGTTTGGCAGGCTCAGGTCCCTTCGCTCCCCACCAGAACCAACCCCCTTCGGCTTCATGAAGCGGGCGGAATAACACGGGCACGCCTACATCCTTAAGTTCTTGCAGATGCCCGGCGATCACATCGATATCCCGGATCAACAAGGCATACTCATCTGATTCGGGGTGAGCCAGCGCGGAGGCGAGATCGAACGTTGTGGCCTCCGTATAAAATCCCCGCCACCACTCTTTACCAGGTTCATCGATCAGTTGGGACGGTGCATTCCAGTGCCAACACAAGGTCACGATCCCGCCTTGCTGATGCCATGCAATCATATCTCGTATTTCTTCGGAAGTCGCTCCCCGCTCTGTCCTTGAAGGTGAGTATTCCATCAGATCAAACCCAATCACAGCCGGTTTCCGTCCCGTATTCTCATTAATCCAGTTCAAGTTGCTGTATTCCTGCTGACCCGAGAGTACTGCCGTCCCATAACTCTTCACCAAGTACTTCATCAATTCCCTGGCCTCGGAAGTCGCATCTTGATTCACCAAGGTACTGCTTATCTTATTTTCCGTCATTGATAATCCCCCATTCCAAGGCAGGGTACATAGCGACCCAAATATCAAAATCAACCGAATTGCGTATCCTATATGACCACGCCAAACCCGCTTAACCAACAACGCCAGAACGCTCAATACTTTCCACGAAATAACGCTGTACAAACAGATACAAAATAATCAGCGGTGCAATCGCCAGCAAAATGCCCGTATCCACGATCATGGCGACATAGTTCGGATCAGCCTTCATGCCGGAACTCGAACCAAAACCCATCAGTTGGGGAATCAACTGATTCGCCTGAGCAGGTAATGAAGCGACCTTCAGCGAGATCAATGAACTTTCACTCATGAACAGCGCCGAATAGAACGTATCATTGTACTGCCACACAAAGGAAAACAGAATAACTGTGATCAGTGGTGAAATGGCGTTGGGCAGCATGATTCGGGCAAATGTACGGAATCCGCCCGCGCCATCAATCAGCGCAGCTTCTTCGATCTCTTTGGGCATACCCTTGAAGAACTGTCTGAAAATATAAATGAATAGCCCTGCCTTCAGCCCACCGGCCGTCGCTGCAGTAATCATGGAAGGCCAATAGGTATTTAACAGATTGACCCCCTCCCTGCCCGTAAACAGCTGAATAATGCCCAGAAAGTCGAAACTCCGGAAATGCAGGTACATCGGTACCATCAGCGTGCTTGTCGGCACCAGAATGGTGAGAATCACCAGCACAAAGAGGACATTGCTGCCTGGAAAAGTAAAGCGGGCAAATCCATATCCGGCAAGCGCACAGGATATCGCCGTCAAAAGCGTGGTTATGGTAACAAACAGCAAGGTGTTCGCGAGCAAAGGCAGGTAATCCATTACCTGTGCGGCCAGCCTGATATTGTCCAGCGTGAAATGCTGGGGAATCATATAAATGGTTGGATTATAGATGTCTTGTTTATCCTTGAACGCAACCGAGATTTTAAGAAATAACGGATACAGAATAATAAATGAAATGCCGATGATCAATGCATATCTGAATATGGAATACAGGAGGTCCGATGTTTTATTCCGAACTCGCTGCAGTTGATAATTCTGCTTCGGAACCACCACCATGCGATCCGTTCCCGACACAGCCATAGTCTAGTAGCCCTCCTTTTACATGAACCGTCAGTTGTAATGCACCCGCCGTGACAATACCCAGCCGACAACGAGCAGCACAAGGCCGATCACCAGCGTATACAGCCAGGACATTGCCGAGCTCAGGCCAAAATTCTGGGTCTTAAATGCCGTTTGGTAGATGGCTTGTGTAACCGGACTTCCAGCAAATGAATCGATAATCGTATAAATGACATTCGTCAATATCAGCGGACTGACCATTGGAAATGTAATTTTCCAGAATGATTCATAGGCCGTTGCCCCTTCGATTTTGGCTACTTCATACATGGAACCAGGTACGGACTGCAGGGCGGCGAGAAAGATCAGAATCTGAACGCCTGAGCGGCTAATGATCTCGTAAATTCGCATGATGGCTTCCACGATATAATCCACATAGGCCATCGGCAGTCCAACATCGGCCAGCATCCGCACGATGGAAACCACGTTAAACGAAGCTCCTCCATCAGCCGTCGATTCAACGGCGCTGGCGTCGCCCATCAAATTGATCAGACCTGCAGATTCGGCTGCCGCTACCGCACTGGAGGCCAGAATAACGGGCAGGAAGAAGATCGCCCGCGCCATGGTTCTGCCCTTGAACTTCTGATTGAGCAGGGTCGCCGTAAACAGACTGAAAAACAATATCATGGGCACATTTAGCAGCATGGCCCCAACCGAATCAATCAGGATCCGGTTAAAGGTAGCATCCACGAGAAGTGCATCCTTAAAATTTTTCAGTCCGACAAAGTCAAGAACGTATCCTCCTGGAGCCACTGACAAGTTGCTGAAGCTGAACCGAATCGATTGCAGGAGCGGTGTGGCAAAAAGGAAGATGAAACCAAGCAGCCACGGCGAGATAAACGCAAGACCGAGCAGTGCTCTCCGTGATTTCAATGATAAACGCAGAGTTCTCATTGGCTCACTCCTTCCACGGCATAGTCCATTTTGCCAACCGACACTCCGTCTACAGTTACCCGATCGTCAGTGTAGTTTACAAGGATAGTCGTACCGCCGCTGTACGTGACCCGGACCACGCCTTCCTGAATTCGTTCATGCCCGGTCATCTGCTGATTCCCCAACCCTTTCAACACCTCATTTGCTTCCTTGTACAGAACAACCGCGTCATCTATCCAGTCTTCGTACGCGGTAGCATAAGCCGAATCATAATTCGTTAACTTCAGCCTGGATGATGGTTCATGAGTCCATTGGAAATGCGGAGCTGCACCAAGCTCAATACTTCGCAGGAGCTGCTTGCGCAAGTCCTGATCTCCTGACGTATTCATGGGGGATGCTGCGTAGTACATATATCCATGAATGACCATTTCATAAAAAGGAACTTCCTCATCGGTAATGTTGAACCAACTGGAGCCTTGAGGCACATCGACTACATGCTCTGCATATCCCCATGCATAAGCATTAGCCGATGACAACATCATACTCGGATACTCCTGATGCAGCTTGCCAAGCTGCTCCTTCACAATGTTCTTGGCCGTCTCGCGGTGAATGACACGGTTATCCCGATAATCGGAAGTCAGAACCTGCCCGAGATCACGGAGTGATAATCCGCCGAGTTCCAGTTTTGTAAAGTTCCCGGCAAATTCGCTGATCACATAAGGAAGCTTCGCAGCCGAGAGCAGATAATAGCTGTCCTTGCTCTGATCCATTCGGTTGAGAGCAGGACTGTAAGGATACAATTCCGCGGTCTCCTTGGTTACAAACCGGGCCGCATCGGAAGACGGCGCAAAACGCGAGTCATCATGATAGATTCGCTGGAATGCCACATCAGGGAATAGGGCTCCCCCTGACTGCTGCAATCGGGCAGACAGCTCCTGCAGCTCAGAACGACTTCCTACTTCACGATCCAGCTTCACTTGGGTCGGCGTATGGTGGCTGAACCCGCCACCGAACCAGCCCTGATACCGCATCTGTACACGGCTCACACCTTCCTGCTGTAACTTTGCTGCCATGTCGGCAGCCTGTTCATACGTCGTCATGGCTAGTGTGGTCCGATAAGGCACACCCAGAAATGAGGCTTTTTGGTCGACTGCACCGAGTACACTCACATAGAACGGCAGCTCCGTCTGTTCTTCCAGCGGCTTCAGCACATCCCCATCCACCAACTGCTGCTGATACAGGCGAGCCATACCGGAATAACTGGCATCTTCTCCATGCAGGAAATGATATCGGACCTGGATATCTCCGCGAAAAGGCTCTTCACTCAGCAGTTGAATCTCCTGCATTTTCTGCGAGGTATACATCTCCAGTTCATCCTCCCCACGCAGGGAGAAGGTCGCATGTACATGGTTGTAACTGTTCTGCCTGCCTCCGATATCGGCAGAGATGCTGGCCATTCCGTCTCCTTTTTCAATCACGGCAAACCAGGCATGCTCCCCGTTCTTGAGACCAAATACAGGCATATGGGCTGATTCGCTGACCTGGGGCCGACTGAGCGAATTGTCGTTAGGATCTGCACCGTATACACGCTGTACATACTGCTCTTCCTTGACCTTTCCATTATTCAGATGGATCAAGCTGCCTGACCCGTCCGGCACGAACATATACCCTTCGCCCTTTGTATCCGCGGCACCGAAGTAAGCGAGCAAATCCATGTTACGAATACGATATTGACCACTCTCTTCCACTTGACTCAGAGGTACGGTCACCACCAGCGAGCCTTGATCCAGCCGATATTCCACCGGGATGACGAAGCTGGGCTTATCTGATGCCCCACCACCTTCAACCCCATTTTCCTGATTGTCATAAGCAAGATCGTCTGCGGTGTAACCCGCTGTCTCAAAGGCATCCAGCATCTTGTTTAGAACGAGCTGCTTCGAAATCTGTCCATCCAGCCTTTCCAGAACATCCGGATTGTCCTTGGTTGGATAGTAACGGGCAGAAGCATACCTTGCGGCGGTAGCATCCAGTTTCGAAAGAACCTTTTCCTCCAGGCGCTGTTTGCTAATCAATCTGGGCAATGCATCAATACCGAGCGTGGTATCTCCAAGTGTGTAAGTAATCCGGATTCCCCCATCAACATTGGCAGCAACAAATTGTTTGTTGGTAATACTGGTGCTGAAATTCGGAAAGTTCTCCAGTGTACCTATCGCATCCCGGAAGGAGATGTTGAGTTGGGACGACAGAACTTCTTTCTCATAAGCCGAGGCCAGACCATCTTGGGTGCGTTCTTTGGGATTGCTGTACCAGATCTCTCCGCTAGCTCCGTTACGCACGGCGATCTCGGTTGTCTCCTCGTTATAATAAAGCGCCAATCCCTGGTCCTCAGCGACCAATTGCATGCCTGGCACACCCTTCGAGGTATCCGCCAGATACTTCAGTGTCTCCGTTTCGGCTGGTATTCCCTCGGTTGTTGCTTCCAGATAAGCTGCTACTTCTATAGCAGGTACTCCCCTGTTGTTCATATACAGCAGTCCGGCTGTCATTAGAATCACAGCTGTGCCGCTGGCCAGCACCGTATATAATCGTTGCCTTTTGATCACGGATGCCGCCTCCTTTAGGTCCGAAAAATCAACTCGCGGTATATGTTATAACCGAATTCATATAATTGCTGCAGCATACTGAACACGAGCGCTCCGAGGAAAACGATAATCCCCATCACAATGAGCGTCAGCAGCATCGTAATGATCGTTTTGAACACCGTATATTGGTGCACCGTCATCGTGCCAATGAACAGGAGCAGCAGAAACCAGAAGAATGCGATGCTGTTAAACAGATAATAAAAAGCAGTCTCCTCCTGCACCATGAACCGGCTGATCACAATCATCGGGGCATAGATCAAAATAACCGGAATGAGTGAGTATCCTGTCGCCAGAAAGATTTCCCTGAACTTGCCTTCCCCTTCCATCAGCGTCGTCACCGACCAGTTGGCAATACACCATAGAAAGAACGGCACCGCAACCGTCGCGATCTCTACAATACTGTTGATGGTGCGAGGATCAGTAAAATTGACGAGAAATCCCGCGTATTGCTTTTGCAAAGTCATCATGATGATGGTAAGCGCGAGTGCCAAAAAGGCAACAAGCATCCGTCCCCGGTTATCCGACTTGAGGTCCCAGTATGCATCGATAGGGTGAAAAATGAGATGCAGCGGAAACTTAATGTAATCCTGCTTCACGGTCAATCTGCCTCCTCCGTCTCCATTTAACCGCCACCCGGGCCAGGATCAGAATGAAAATCAGGGCAATACCTGCGGTCAGAAACGTGCCGAAATGTTCCTTCATCATCTCCCGCCGGTATCTTTTGAACGCCACCGAATAACTCTTGCGGTCCATCCCAAGCTCGAAGTAACCGAGAGCCTCCTTATTTTTCTTCTCCATGAGCAAGGATTTGCCGATACCGATATAGGCAATATCATAATTGGCATTCAGCTTCAGCACTTCTTGCCAGATATGCACAGCTTCCGTATCCTCACCCTGATAATGAAGGGCAACCGCCTCATTCACATGGGTTCCAAACCGAGTCGGCTCATAGACCACCAGATTGCTCTTCCCCCGATCAAGAACCAGTTGGTGATCGCCGGATTGCTCAATGGCAACGGGTGTTTTGAGTGTGCCCACCTGATTTCCTTTACCACCATAGATATAGAGCAGATGACCCTCGTCGTCGTAAGTGAACACCCGATTCTGTGTCGCATCGAGCACACTGTACATGCCGTTGCCCAGCACTTTCACATCAATGAGCTTGGATGGCCCTGTATTGTTGCGAAACCGGATATCCCCCTTCACGTCAAAATAACCAAACCGCTTCAGCACATCTTCTCCGGACGGATTGAGTCGTTTGATCGGCTCACTCGAACCAGGATCGATGTTGGTAGCGTAGACAAACCCTTTATGGTCGATATCCGCGCTCGAAAACTCGGTCGGTACAAACAGGACCATCTGTGCCCGCTGGGCCTTTGTGGAGAACATGCGCCAGATATATTCGCCGTAGTCCCGCTCCACCTTATTGGTGCCGACGTATCCGATGAACTTCCCCGTCTCGTCAAACTGCATAATTCCTTCGTAAACGCCTTGAGCTACCACATAAACCCGGCCCACATGGTCAACCGTCAACTTCAGCGGCTGGAACTGAAAGTCCGTCGCCAGAACATCCGACTCGGGAGCATTGATAATACGATTCAATTGTCCCTTCGCATTCAGGATCACGACCCGACTGTTTCCTGTATCTGCGACGTAGATTCGCTCCTCTTCATCCACAAACAGTCCACCGGGAGCATTGAATGTTTCCTTGCTGCCTTCTCTCGTGAACCCGTCCATGACCCGAAGAAGCTTATACTCTTCGTCCAATATGACAATCCGGCTGTTGCCGCTATCCAAAATATAGATCTGACCGGATGAAGATACATTCACATCACTGGGATCCTTGAATTCCCCAATGCCCAATTCGCTGCCCGAGATGGTTCGCTTGGGCAGATAGGCATCCGGGGAAGGAACGGCTTCTCTCCAGGAGTTGTAGTTATAACTCTCATACGGCGCCGAAGAAGCTGCCGCAGGCACGGCATTCGCCAGCAGCAGGGATACTGCCGCCAGGAGAACAAGCCATCTTTTCACTGTGCGTGCCATATCGCTCCCCCTCAATCCTTCATGCCCGAGCTCGCCATCGTCTCAATAATGCGGCTCTGCGAGAAAATAAACAGTGTAATCGGCACACTCATCAGAATAAGTGCCACCGCAGCACCTGCTCCTGCCCGGGATATTCCGCCTTGAATAATCTGGCCTGCTGCGTAATGCAGTGTCTTGAGCTGTTCGCTGTAAATGTAGCCATTGCCGTCGCTGCCCCATAACATCTGGAACAGCAGGATGATCAAGGTCAGCCAGGCCGGCTTCACATTCGGCATGACAATCGACCAGAAGATCCGGTATTCACTTGCACCATCAATCTTCGCTGCTTCCAGCAGCGCATCCGGAATCTGCTCCATGAACTGCTTCATCAGATACAGTCCAAGTGAATAGGCAAATGCCGGAATGATAACGGCCCAATACGTGTCGATCCAGCCAAGCCAGGACATGATCATATAATTGGGAATCGCCGTTACGGCAGGGGTGAACATGAGCGATAGCACAACCACCTGGAACATGAACACTTTGCCCGGAAATTTATGCTTGGCAAGTGGATAGGCTGCTGCTGAAGCCAAAAGCACATGGCCCACAATACCAATGCCCGTAATAAAAACGGTATTGAATATATATCGTGAGAAGGGCACCCACGAGTCGCTCAGCAGATTCAGCAAATCCGTAAAATTGCTGAACGTTGGATTTTTGACAAACAACGTCGGTGGAAAGGTAAAAATCTCATCCAGCGGTTTGAATGCATTGTTGATCGCATAGATTAGCGGCAGTACCATGAAGGCACCAAATACGAGCAGAAGGGCAAACAGGGAGAGACTACCGGATAACGAGCGATTCACCCGCTTTTTGCCTGTCGCAATTGCAGCCATAGCTATTCTCCCACCCTTCGCAGCAATTTCTGTACAAGCAGGTTAGTGCCTACCATAATCATGAAGAGTACGGTTGCAATCGCCGAAGCGTAACCCATTTCAAACCGTGTTGTACCAAAGTCGATCAGGTGAGTGACCACCGTCTCAGCTGCATAGTTCACGCTTGGAAACCCAGCCAGTGCGATGGAGACGTCTGCCACGGCAAACGAGGTAGTAAGTTGAATGACTGCACCGAACATCAGCTGCGGCCGCATGGAAGGCAATGTAATATACCAGAGCTCCTGCCAGCGATTTTTGACACCGTCTACCGCACCTGCTTCATATAACGTCCGGTCAACTGTCTGCAATCCGGCGATGAATGCCAGAAACCCTGTACCCAAGCTCAGCCACAGCTGCACAAGGATAAGGATAGGCATGATGTACGCCTCGGTCTTCAGCCACTGAATCGGCTCCAGCAGGAAGCCCCATCGGATCAATAATCCATTGGCAATACCGTAGCGATCGCCCGAGAAGATCATCAACCAGATAAAGTAGACATTCCCGGAAATGGATGGCGCGTAGAAGATCAACGTCATGAATGCCCTCCATTTGGGCGTCAATTCATTAATGATCCAGGCAAACACAAAGCAGGCAATATAACTGATGGGTCCGGTAATAATGGCAAACAGCAGCGTATTCTTGATGGCAATCAGGAATACGTCATCCTCCAAAAACAACCGAGTGTAGTTCTGCCAGCCAATAAAACGCGGAAACTCCAGCATGTTGAAATAGGTGAAGCTGAGAATGATAGAGATAACAACCGGGATCACGGTAAACATGGTGAACAGAATCATGTAGGGAGCCAGCAGGACGTAGGAATGCTTGCTGGCTTTCATCTCCTGGAGCTTCCAGCTCCACCATGATTTCATGCCCATCCTTGAAGCCTTCTCAGGAGGACTGTGTTGACCGTCTCGGAGTGATATTTGTGACACTGTTAACCCTCCCTCTGCTTACGGAAGACCAAATTCATTACGTTTGACCCGAATCTCGTCCTGAATATACTGGGTGTAGTCCATAATGGATTCTCTGGCTTCCACTTGACCAACCACCGTTTTGTAAAAGGCATTGAACAGATGGCGCCCGGTAAAATAACCCCCTGGCACTTCGGGAATGCCCTTCACCGTTTCGAATTGTGCCTTAAGATTGGCATAATCCTCAGCTGGCCACGGCAATGAATCAAGCGCCTTGATGTTGGCCGTTGGATAACGCGCAGCAGCGCCCATCAGTCCTTCCATCTCGCGGCCGAATTCAGCCTGTACCGGTGTGCTGGTCCACCATTTCATGAACTCCCACGCGGCTTCCTTATCCTTGGCGCTCTCCAGCATCATGACTGCGCTGCCTCCGCCGGGCACATCCCGATTCAATGTGCCATCCGCCTGTACCGTACCCGGGACAGGAACGAAGCCCCATAGTCCGCGAATCTCCGGTGCAAATACGGATAGCTGGTTGTACATCGTGTAATCCGTCAAGCCGATCGGCATCTGCCCTGTTCTGAAGCGGTTGGCAAAGTCATATTCCCGCTCCAGCTTGTAATCGGTATAGAACTCTGTCCACTGCTTGAATGTCTCGATCCCGATACGTGAATCCAGATCGGATTCCTTGCCATCGTTGCGGTAGAAGGATCCTCCATTCTGTAGGAGCATCGTTGCGTATTGCGAGTTGGGCGGAATGTTGACACCCTGCATATTGGCCTGAGTCACAACCGGCATGCCGAATTCCATATGGTTTTTGCTCAGAATAGCCAGCAGACTTTCGACGTCTTCCCACGTTTGAGGGACTTCAAGCCCCAGTTCTGCGAGTACGTCTTTTCGGTAAAAGAGCATATTAAAAGTCTGTGTTTCCGGCAGGGCATACACACCCGAATCATAGACATAGGGGACGATCGCACTTTCTCTGAACTCCTGTTCCACTGAGGTATAGTCAGCAAACTTGGTCAGATCCACTGCCGAGTTCCTCATAGCAAAGTTTACCGGCAGGTCATTGCCGATCTGCATCGCTACATCCGGTCCTTCACCAGACAAGGTAGCCGGCAATAATGTCCCCATGTTCACCAGCTTCAGATTGACATTAATGCCGCTCTCCGGCGTAAAGGTCTCATCAATCATTGCCTTCATCGTATTGGCCTGGTCACGTCCACTGCCAATCCAGACCGTCACGGTACGCTGGTCTTTCGAAGTGGCAACATTGCCGATTTGGTTATAGTCAATGAAGAACGAATGATAGAATGTCTTCGCTTCATGGCCGACCTTCGCCAGCGCTCCCATCCCTTTATGTGGGATACTGGTGTCGATGGACGCGACATACATGGCATCAATTTCAAGCGGCTGCTCCCGTGCCTGCTGCACCCATGTTCCGAGCCCACCTGTATTTGTTTTGTAAGCTGCCAGCCGTCTTGGTATGGTATCCGGCTTGTCAATCATCTCGTCCAGCTGCTGTGCCATCGTCTTGATCAACGCTTCCTGATCACTGGACTGGCCAGATAGAAGGCGAAGCTGCGCTGCCACGTCCTTGAGTCGTTTACTCTCCCCGGCAAATACCTCCAGCAGGTTCGGAATTTGCTTCTCCACCCGGTAATCCCGGAATTCATCCGGCTTGGTGCCTGTGATCATCAGAATTCGCCGGTACATGGAGTTCAGGTTATACAGACTATCCTCTACATTGCGTATCAACGGTGCGAAGTCACCTAGGCTGTTCTCCAGCCGTATGACATGTTTGCCTTTTTCCAGCTGAAACTTGTAGGGTTCCTTCCCGCCCATCACATCCACGCGATAGTCGCTTTGGTAGCGGAAGGGTGCTTTCGCCATCTCGGCAAATGGGACCTCACCATCAATGGTCAGTTTGCGCGTGGAATAGATGCCTTTGTCGAAATTCTGCTGTGCAGTAAAGCCGATATGATAAAGTCCTCTCTCCGGCACATCGACCTCCCACTCAATCCACTGTCCCGGCAGACGCCAGTTGTAGCCACCAATCGTATTGACGCGCACTTGGGAAGCACTATACGGGAATACTGCTGAACTTGACCTTTCGCTGGTCGGGTATAGCGTTGGTGAGGATTTGGCAATCGCCGCTTCTCCTTCAATCCGAATGAGTACATCTTTTGGCTGTCCGGAAGAATCCGTCTGCATTGCCCCTGCGGTTTCCGCATAAGGAAGGACATTCTTCTCGTTGAAGAGCCGCAGGGATCGAATGACCATCGGTTCACGCGTAGATTTCAGCGTTAGGGTGTGTTCCCCTTTCTCTAGAAAAAACTTGAATGGTGCCTGCTCGTATCCATCTGAATCCTGGAACGTCTCTTCCATCCAGCGGGGTTTCTCCACCTGTTTCGGACGAAGATCATTTCCCTGATTATCCTGCTCAGCGGCTTCTTTCTCACTGCCCCATACCCGGTCAAATTGCAAATAGGCCGCTTCCGCAAATGGAAGTTCACCGTCAATATAGAGCGCACGCTCAATCGCGGAACTTTTGCCTTCTACAGGAAAATAAACTGCCGAGAGATTGTACATTCCGGTTTCCGGCACATCGACAACCCAATCAACCTCTCCTGTCTCACCGGTATACAAGGAAACCCCTTCCTTGCCTTCATAATCGATCAGTTTGCGGACCTCTTCACCCTCAGCTCGTATGTAGTCCCCCACTTCAATGGTGATATCCACCTCTGGCCGCGATGCTTCACCTGCTTGGATTACATATTGTTCGTATCCCTTCTTCTGCCTGGTCTGCTGCAAGATTGTATCCACCTCAATAGCGGGCAGACTGCCAGGCGGGACATCTGCACTCTCCACATCCGTACCGGAAGTGAAATACAGCAAAATGCCGGCTGCAGCCGCTACGAGTACAGTAGGCAGGATCCATCGGTTTCGTTGTAGAATTCCAGCCATTCTACGAGTCCTCCTCATCAAGGCTGATGCCAGCAACACCCTGGTTGGAATTCAGAAAAACGGGGTTTCGTGCATGATTACAGGCACCGGAACCCCCTCTCTGAATCACTTGCTGGTGTTATTGCTTGCCAAGTTTATCAACTGCAGCTTGTGCCTGAGCCTTATATTTCTCAGCTGTCGCTGTAACGGACGCGTTGTTTTTGATGATGTCGTTCACATAATCTCCGATGGGGTACCCTGCGTAGGCATCATCGAGCAGGATACGTCCCGTTCCGGCAATATGCTCACGAATCATGGCAATGTCTTTCTCGTCGGTATAGCGGCTCTCCAGGTAATCTTGACCCGGATACTCTTCAATCTGCGGGATATCATAGGTCTCTTCATATATCTGGTAGACAATCTTAGGATCCTCTACACCCTTAGGAATGAATTTTGCTGAGGCTGCGTTATTGGCGTACGTTATATCCTTGCTGCCCTGAGGTCCGTTCGGAATGGGAACTACACCAGCGGCAAAGGTGATATCGCCCAGCTGCCATTCAGCGGCAGTGAATAAGGCAACGTCTCCATCCTTGAATGTATTGCTTTCCTCCCAGTTGGTTTTGTCGCCCGTTTTGACCTTCACGACATTCTCCACGTTATACAGGCGTTTAACGAATTCGGCAGCCTCAATGGTTTTTGGATCGGACAATCCTTCTTTTGCATTTTCGTCATCTACGATCGTGCCGCCATTGGCAGCGGTAAAATGACGAAGCACGTCAATCGGCCAGCCGGAGAATCCGTATACGTCAATTTTGCCATCGTTATCCGTATCTTTCGTTGCCTGTTTGGCCAGTTCCATGAATTTGTCCCAATTCCACTCACCCTTGTTATAGAGTTCCTGTGGATCAGGCAGCGACATTTTTTTGAACAGGTCACGGTTATAGTGAAGTCCCAGACCAATGCTGATTGGATTATCGAATGAGTAGTGATCACCGGCGATGGCCGGATATTTGGTAATCAAATTGGCTTCTTGATTGATGTTGTTCTCGGCTGTGGTGAATTCGGAGATCGGCAGCAGCTGCCCTTTGAGGATTGCAGGAAGAGCGGACTTGTATTCCATCTGGACGATGTCTGCGAATGGCTCGCCAGCCAGCGCAGTCGTGGTGAATTTATTCATGTATTCTTCGAATGGGACATTAACAAACTCGATTTTTACGTTATATTTTTTTTCGACTTCAGCAATCTTATCGAGACGGGCCTTATCCGATGCTGTCTCCCCCGCTGGCGTCAGATCCCACCAGGCAGCAACCTTGATGACACGTCCACCGAGATCCGGTACATTTGCTGCCACCTCTTCTGTCCCGCCTTCTGTCTCTGTTCCTGCGGTTTCGGTCGTCGTGCCCGAATTGGCGGTCCCCTCTGGATCCGCGCCATTTTGCACTGTCCCACCTCCACTGCAAGCGGATACAAAAAGCATCACGGCCAGTAACATCAACGGCAGAACGTTCCATTTTCTAATCATGTTTTTTACAACCTCCCCGAATGTGTATGCCTGAAATGGTCATGTCCAATCACTAGCACTCACTCACCTAATAAAATTATCACACCACCACCATTTGTTATTTTAACGTTTGGTTTTAACAAACAAAATTTAACATAGCGAAATGTAAGCGTCAACATTTTATTGTTAACATTTTCTAATTTATCTGGTATTATGCTGATATAACCCATAAAAACGCTGATAATAAGCATGTTCGAAAGATTATCTCGTCCTAATCTTTGTTTTGAGATCTCCACCTCGTTAAAATTTTGTTATTTTATAAAAATAACAAATAGATAATAATGGGTGACATATTCCGATATTTTCTCTCACCAAACTTCATCATTCCAGTTTCTTGTCCAACTTAGAAGGATAGAACCACTAACATTTTTCATTCTGTATCCGTTATTAGATTAGAGGAAATATATCATGATATACTGGAGTCAGTCTCATGCTACATGGTCAAGAATACGGCAGAACTAAGAATGTAAGGATGGTATGATGAAGACGAAGGTAACAATTCAAGAAATTGCACATTTTACGGGTCTGTCAAAATTTGCGGTTTCACGTGCGCTCTCGGGTAAATCCGGTGTGAGCGACCAGACACGTGATATCATCCTCAAGGCCGCTGGCAAACTTGGATATTTCAAAGATAACAGCCTGTTATCTGGCGATATGAACAACAGCAATGAACTTCACGACCCTCAAAACATACGGTGGAGCGGAACGATTCTCATTCTGTTTCCCAATGTCCGTTATCAGAACCAGGAATCCGTCTATTGGGGTCCTATCTTTAACGGGATATCATCCAGACTGAACCAGAAAGGGTTTAATATCCTCACTCTGACGGAGCCTTCTACAGATCAATTATTTACACTGCTCAATCCCGATGCCATTCGGGGCATTATTACAGTCGGTTCAATTACGACACCCATTTTGCTAGAAATCAAACGTCTGGGAATCCCTGTTGTTATGGTGGATCATCTCGATCCAGTCTTCCACAGTGACAGCATTTTTACGGATAACTTTGCTTCCATGCGTGAAATTATGCTATATCTCCTTCGTAAGGGCTTCAAAAGCTTTCAATTTGTCGGAAACACCAGTGACGCTCACAGCTTTTATGAACGTTGGATTGCTTACAGCTCTGTGCTTATGGGTAACGGGATAGAGATGAATCAGATACCTGAATTGTGCAGTCCTGCGGTTGATGATTTCCGGCAAACATTTACCTCTGTGCTCCATGAAGCGAACTTGCCAGAGGTGTTTGTATGTGCCAATGACTTCTTCGCCCTCTACACCATTGAAGCACTGGAGAGTATGGGGATCAGCGTACCTGAACAATGTGTGGTCACCGGTTTTGATAACACGTACGACAATATTCCCGTGCTTGCCACGGTCAATGTGAACAAGGAATTAATCGGTGCACGTGCAGTGGACCAGATGTTGTGGCGCATTATAAACCCCGAAAGTAATGTGGAGAAAAAGCTGATTATGGCTGATGTCCTCATTCGGGAGCAATATGGCCGGCATAGCGGATAAACCAACGCTAACGACAAAAAATCCCCCACGCCAGTGTTTGACTGGCTGGGGGATTTTAAAATCATGCCTACATATCAAAGTCGGCTCTATGCTTATTACGTATCTGTCCGCACGTCGTCCCATTCCTGATCCATATAACAAATCAGCCAATTCAAGGCACGGTGGCGTTCGTAAGCCACGCCTCCATTCAATCCCGCGGGAGGGGTCTGCTCATTAATCCGGCTGTTCACACATACCCAGTTGTAACGGTAGATCAGGTCGGCCGCAGCGAGAATTTCACTTTTGCTGCGCAGGGATGCACCCGCGAGGAAGTCCTCGAAGCTGTCCTTTTGCTGCAAATAACCTACAGCCTGTCCAACGTTACATAGCTCTACTGGAGCTCCCAGCTCATCGACATAACCAAGCGCCCACAGCATGACGTGGTAAGCTTCGTACCCCCACGAAAAGGTGATAACTTCCTGCTGCTGCGCTCCATGCTGCTCGATAAATCTTTTCTCCGCTGGGGAGAAAAATGAGGCTGCATCGTACTTGTCGATGACTTCCTGAACGAGTGCTGCTGTGTCTTCTGGACTTTCTCCTGCACCGAGGCATTCACCCTTGAGTGCTGCGAGACATAAGGCTACCGCTCGTTGTGCCACTTCTTCCACACTTCGAATCGTTGTATGCTCATCTCCAGCCCTTGCGGGTAAGTGCACATTGAATGGAATTCCCTGCGCTGCCATAATGGACTCGGAATTTTCCTTGCGGCGAGTGCCTGACTCGGACGGTGGTCTGACATCATCCAAAAGACTGGTGTGCGCCGTCACTTGGTAATCCTCTACCTCGGATTCCCCATTCACATCCAGCAGCAGCTGTCCTTGTGCGTCCAGCAGGGAGCCACCTCCCCAAAAAATAACCGCATCCAGCCCTTGAGCAAGCTTCAATAATTCTTGGAAGAACTCCTCCGATATATCCTCTTCGGTCTCAATGCCAATGACCATGTTCAGGGTCGAGCATTTGATCAGCACTTTTTCCTGTACTGCCGGTTTACGTCCTTCAATCTGGCTCATGAACCCCATCATGCCGTTTATCATCGAAGCGAATTTATCGGGGTGTGTCTGACTGGTCATGATATTGAAGCCCTTGGTTTTCTTGCTGAGCCACTTCTTGCGGATAACCTGAATATGCGTCTTGTCTTCCTTGCGTATGATCTTATCCTGTGGATAGATGGATTGAATAAGTTCAAACAGCTGGTCCAGGTCAAACTGGGAGCTGTATAATGCGCAGTTTCTCATGGTGCTTACCTTCTTCTATTAAGTTCATATCATTCATAATTAAACAAGAACTCCCGGGACAGAACCTCGTTCACTAGTCCTTATATGGATCAAATTCATTGCCACCAGCCATGGCAACACCAACAGGGCGCAGCACATGATTGATTTTTAGAGTGTCTGCATGAGCATTCAGGACATCCTGCAGCTTTTTATACACAAACGGGCTTTCGTCCGTGCCTGCACCCCTCAGCGCCACGCCATACGCACGAATCGCCGCATGCATCTGTTCTTCACTTATTTCGCCGCCCATGCGAGTGCGCAGCTTATAGTTCATTTTCCCGGCAGCCTGGGTACGACTCATGATCCGTCCAGCCCCATGCACCGTGCTGCGGTAGGACTCCGTGTTCTCCTCGCTGAGGATGCCCTCCACAATCACTGAGATATCTCCCATGCTACCTCCGACAAAACCAAGCTGTCCGGGTGCCAGTGGGGTGGCTCCCTTGCGGACGACGACCACGTCTTCGCCCATATGCTGTTCTTTCCAGGCAAAGTTATGATGGTTATGAACCGAGTACTCTGCACTCGCTCCAAGAATACCAAGCACCTGTTCTATAACATGATCTCGTCCTGCATAGGCATACCGGCCTGCGAGTGTCATTCCGTCCCAATACATTTCGCCCATTTCGCTGTTCAAGTCAAACAACGTTGGTGGCTGATCCATGGATTCTCCAGGCGCTTTCCCACTGAACTCACGACCTGCAGCAAGATTGAGGAAACCACTCGCGACTTTATGACCAAACCCCCGACTGCCGAAATGATTCGCAACCCATACTTTGCCCGTTGATTCCTCTACGAAAATATCCACAAAGTGATTGCCGCTGCCTACCGTACCAAGCTGGTTGCGTGCGAGCGTTTTTAATTTGTGCTGCAGCCCAGGTTCAATCGAATCAAATAGCTTCCAACTCGAATCATCAAACAGCTCGTGATCAATCGGAGTTGGATTATTGCGACCCACCCCAAACGATACATTTGCATTGATATCATCCATAATAACGGCAATCTGGTCCTTGATATCCTCCCACATGAGATTCGTGCGTACTGCCTTGTTTCCGCAGGCAATATCGTACCCAACGCCAGAAGGACTAATCATGTTACGGTAGGCGACAACACCTCCGATTGGTTGCGAGTACCCTTTGTGATGGTCAGCCATCAGTGCAACGCCAAGCACATCTCCATGCAGTGAACACGTCACCGCCTGACTCACTGCATTCTCCAGCGGCTCCCCCCATACTTTGATGTTATCTACGATTCTCATGTTATGTATGACCTCCAGTCTTATCAAACACTTTGTATATATTACCAAAAACTATTCCAAATGGGCAGTACATCAATCCCTATTGGATGAACAAATTGCTGCTCTGATGGCAGCACCTTCTAATGATCGCTGTATGTAATCGGAACAATTTCAAGTTTCCATCCCCATTTCATGCATCTTATATCAAACAAAATGACATATATATATTGCAAAAAGACTCAAATAATATTATCATAAGGCCAATAGGAAATATTCCCCACATTTTCAATTCCTACAAAGGAGAGGGCAATCATGAAATGGTTCAACAAAAAGGGCAATCAGGATGAGCGTATCGTCAATCTCAAAAACAAGGTGTACAAGGAAGCTTACATATTAATTATGTATCTATGCGGCATCTCCATCTTGGTGAAAAGTTTTTTCCAATGGGAAACGTATTCCATGTTGACGGAATTGATCGTCATTCTCGCAGGAAGTATTTATTTCGGAGTTCGATCCGTCATGCTGGGCATTTATTCGGATGAAGTTGAGGTCCACGACCAGACAAGCAAAATGTCGTACAGCCAGCGAAACGTAATTACGGGGCTCATTATCGGTATTTCGATGGCCTTGTTCCTGGGCATAAGAAGCTCGGTTATGTTTGCCGATACGGCGCATGAGAAGTGGTGGTATTTCTTCCTCGTGTTCATATTTTCACTGCTGCTTTACATTCCGCTCTTTGCGGGGTTTAATGTCATCGTTCATCATTTTGCAAACAAGGCGAGTCAAAAGGCAGCAAGTAAAGATCAGTGTGATTCATAGAAAGGATACAAGGGTGAATGGGCATGAAAAATATACGATTGAAAGTCGCCAGGGTAGAAAAAGATCTGTCACAGGATGATCTGGCACGGATTGTTGGTGTATCGAGGCAGACCATTGGTCTCATAGAACTGGGCAAGTATAATCCGTCTCTCAGCTTATGTATCGCCATATGCAAGGCACTCTCCAGAACACTGAATGATCTGTTCTGGGACGATGAGCAGACATAAGCCGGAACGTTCTTTACGGAATCATTATGTTAATTCATAGATGGAGGAGGCGTTATTTTGAGCTATTTCAGAAAACGAAAAACAGGTGCAGTGCTTGCACTGTCTACAGTCATGCTGGTGAATCTGCTCTACCCAACCGGATATGCAGGTGCAGCTTCATCAACCGCTATGGAGACCATTCATGGACAGGTAACCCAGGTGGAAACTGCGAAAACATCGGATGAGAAAATTGCAGAATGGAACAAGTGGGCTAGAGATCACGCATATCGACTGGAGAGCATCCAGCCTGCGAAGACAGGTCAGGAGACCGATTCCTTCTCGGACCTCGAGATGTTGAAACCCCTGCTTCATGACAAGCGAATTGTATTCCTTGGTGAAAGCTCTCATGGGGTTGCCGAGTTTAATCTGGCGAAGACCCTGCTGATCCAGTTTTTGCATCAGGAAATGGGATACAACATTCTTGCATTTGAGAGTGGTCTTTCCAACACGTCGCTGGCTAATGCCACGGCCAACCAGCAGCATCCGGAGCAAACGATGAAAAACGCTATTTTTGGCGTCTGGTGGTCCAAGGAAATGATGCCCTTATTCGATTACCTCAAAACCAATACAAAAACCGAACAGCCCCTCATTCTAACCGGTTTCGACATGCAGCTGCAATTCCCGTTGTTGGATGGTAAGTGGCTGAAGGATAAAGAACTTGCCAATCGGCTCGCACACACGGAACAAAAACTAGCCAGTTTCTCTGCCGGAACGGACCTGAAAGCCTATCTAGCTGAGAAAAATAAAATCATCAAGGTATACCAAGACGTTCTCCAATCCCTGAGATCCGAACCGAACCAGACCTATCTGCAAAAAGAATACCCTGATCAGCCCAGGCTTTCCATGCTGTTAGAGCGAAGCCTCAGTGATCGAATTCGTGTCGCGAAGGAATATGTCGATCTTTCCATCCGGGCTACAAGTGAAATGAATGAGGGCAAATATGAGACATTTCTAGATTCCATGGAGTGGCGCGATCAGGCGATGCATGACAATCTCGTGTGGCTTGCAACCGAAGTTTATCCAAACGAAAAATTTATAGTATGGGGACATAATGATCATATCAGAAAGGCGCAGAGCGAAGTCATGGGCTCGCCCTATCCCATTACCATGATGGGGGAGAAACTTTCGGAAGAAATGAAGAAATCCAGCTATGTTTTGGGATTGTATGCATCAAGTGGTCAAACAGCCGATAACATCGGTGGAATTCATGCCGTTGAGCCAGCAGCACCCGGTTCCATTGAAGGTATTATGTCTGCGACGAACACACCTTATAGCTTCCTGGATCTTCGGTACCAGTCCAGAGAGACCGGGAACTCCTGGATGTTCGAACCACGATTTGCATACAGCTGGGGCATGATCCCTGAGAGCCTCGTCCCACGTGATCAGTATGACGGCATTTTGATGATTGACGACGTACATCCACCGCAATATATCCGCTCCTCCTCATCAGATTCTTAAGAACAAAACAAGGAATAAATACAAAAAGAGAGCTGACAGCTCTCTTTTTTCTTGCGGTTATAACAGTTTTCACTTCTTGCTGATTTTGAATTTGAACTCCCATGTTGCCGTGTTACCCGAATAACGGCCTCTGTTCTCTTTTACAACAACGGAAAGAGTCTTATTGGTTGATTTGGAGAATGAAGATACCTTCACATTCGCGCTCTTGCTTCCGATATCCGGAATCTTATCCTGTTCTTCGGCTTCCGCTTTTAATTTCAGCGTATCGGTTGATTTCAGATTTAATGTAACCGATGAACCCTCCTTCAGGTTTTTACCGTTCACGCTTGCGCCTATCGCCCATTCGTTGCCGACGGAGTTGTTCTCTATCAGTTCGGCGCTGACCAGCGTCACCGTTACCTTAAGCGTTTTGGCAGCGGCGTAGGATGTTGGGGAACATACAGCGAAGATCAAACTCACAATCATCAAGACATTAGCCCATTTTTTGAACACGAGAGTGCCTCCCTCAGATTCATGAAGTTTTCAAGTTGACTATGCCTTATTCGCCTTGCTCCTTAAGTAATCCTTCTGGTCAGTTAAAATGCTTCCGGTACCCTTGAACCTTCTCATCCTTGAATCCAAGCTTTTCATAGAAAAGATGTGCTTCCTTACGCTGATCTCCAGATACCAGAATCATGTACTCGCACCCGAGGTCTCTAGCAATCCGTTCAATCTGTAGCATCAGCTTCTGACCGATTCCCTGTCTCCGCACCTGATCGGATACGATCACATTCTCCACAACCATGAAGGGCTTGCATTGTCCCACGAGGTCCATGCATTCGATCCCCATAACAGATCCGGCCAGCTCGCCATTGAAAAATGCACCAAGCACATGATAATGACCATTTTGCTGTATGTACTTAAACATTTTCTGCATCTGCTCCTCATTGGTGGGGGTCCCCATCAACTCATTGTACAATTTGCTTAAGGCCGGCAAATCCTGAAGTTCAATGGCTTTGATTGTAACCATAGATCGATCCTCCTAAATTCCTATCATGTTGTTCCGTACTCTATATCTTACCCTACGTTAGATCCTTCTTAAAGTAATAATGACGATGTCCTGTTGGCGCGTTCTCAATGGTGGTCATCAATTGGTATCCATGCTTCTTGTAGAAACCCGGTGCCTGGAATGAAAATGTATTAAGCATAATAAAATCACAGCTTTTATCACGTGCAATACGTTCAATCTCGAGCAGCAATTGGGAACCATAGCCCTGGTGCCGCTGCTTCTCATCCACCCAGAGGATATCGAGTTCCAACCAGTTCCAGCACAGCGTGCTGAGGACGCCGGCAACGATATCCCCTGCCTCATTTTTGATATTAAAATTCAATTCCTCATACCGATGCTTCAGATCCTCGCTCAGATGAGCGGCATTAAATGCAATCAGTTGATTACGCACATAGGCTGATTCTTCCGCATTACTTAGATTCAGCGTACCTTCGGACATTGTTCATTCTCCTCCCTTTCACTCTCACCGTTATAAACGGAATTATTCCTGTACATTCCTTGAATATTCTAACATTATTGGACTGCATGCAGCATAAAAAACGCACCTCCATAGGAGATGCGCAGCACCTGATATTATAGGATTGCTTGAATTGAAAAGCCACTAATTATAGAGCAATTCTTCTCTCGTTTTAAGCATGACCTCTACGTATCCTGTGTCCATTCTGCCCAGCGCGTCTCTAGCCTGCACGTGGATTTGAATCGGGGTTTCACTTGATGCAAGAGCTCTGACGTAGAGCTTCTGTCCTTCCACTCTGACTTCAGCTAGCTGCGAGTCCGGTGACTCTGCTGTGAGAATCAGTGTTGAACGATCATCATCTTCATCTTCAAACATGTATGCCAGATCGATCTCGGTCTCTTCGTCACCAACATAAACCGTATTCCCAGCGGGGGCCTCCACCAGAACTGGTGCAGCATCATCGAAATCATACATCGGTAAACGTTCAATTAACCCCATATGCAAAGTAAAGTCAGGCTCGTCTCTGAGCATAATGGAATTGTAACGGATATTTAAGTTTTGCAGTAAAGGTAGGTCAGCAACTCCGGTAGGGAAATGATTCAGTTGGTTATCGCCAACGTCCAACATTTGAAGGGAACTCAGGCCACTTACATCAAGTGATGTCATCTGATTGTAAGATAATACCAGTTCCTCAAGGTTTGAAAGTCCTGATACATGGACCTCTGTAAGTTGATTGCTGAATAAATTCAGCTTCTTCAATTGTGTAAAACCTTCAGCATTCACAAGGCTGATGTTGTTCCCGGATAGGTCAATTTCCGTAACGTTCATGCCTTTGAAAATTTCGTATCCTGTTAGGTCAGAGATGCCCGCATCTCGCGCATACAGTCCTCCGTCCGTCTGTACCAGTGCTTCCACCAGTTCCTGCTTGGTTAACGGATCATTCACATCCTTCTCAAGCCAATAGGCAACAGCTCGCGCTAAATTAGGATCAGGGAATTGCCTGCTGATCGTATTCGCAAGGACTGTGATCTTGAGCTGTGCAGTAACACTGGCACCCTGGTTATCGACAGCCTTGACCGTCAGTACAGCTTCTCCTTCTGACACTGCCGTGAGCTTGATTGTCTGACCATCTACCGCAGTAGAAACAACCGTTTCATCTCCATCTATAATACTAAATTGCAGGACTTCTCCATCCGGATCACTGAAGTAAGAGGATGCCTGAAACTCCAGAGACGCATGATCCAGAATAAGTTCCTGATCGGGTAACCCATCGTTGATCACCACTGGGGCTTGATTTTCCGGTTCAGGGTTGGAAGGAGTTTCTGGATTGGTTGGATTCGTTGGCGTTGATCCGCTGCCTCCTACTGCATTTCCACTTCCACTGCCGGAATTGTTTCCACTCCCATTCGTTGCGTTTCCACCAGAATTCCCTGTAACTCCACTACCTGTAGTCGTCCCTTCCACTTCCGTCACTTGATCTGGCTTATCCGAATCAGAATCTGTAGCAGCATTATCCAGTTCTGATGATTGTTCAAGCGTCTTGATCGCGTCGCTTCCACGCAAAGCAATCACAGCCATTTCTTGTCTTGTCGTGGGACGTTTCGGAGCAAACTGGCCATTCTCACCCTTTAACAAACCCAGTTCAACTGCCTGCTTCACGCTCTCTGCAGCCCATGGACTGATACTGGAAGCATCCTTGAAAGATAGCATGGAGTTCGTACCCCCTGCTTCAGTAAATCCTCTAAAATGAATCAAACGCATCAGAGTCACTGCGAGTTGTTCCCTGGTGACCAATCCGTCCGGACGAAATGTCCCATCAGGATAGCCTTTCATGATTCCTGCAGAGTTTATCAATTCGATAAAAGCAAGGTGATCCGTCCCTGAATTCAGATCCTTGAAAGCTCCGGTTGAATTCTGAACTTCAGACTCCTGGTTCAAATCCGCCATGTGAACCAATATATACGCCAGATCACCGCGTGTAAGACTCCCTCCCGGATGAAACAATCCATCCTGTGTACCTGGGAACATCTGTTGTTCTGTAACAATCTCAATGGCCTGTTTCGCCCAGGACGAGGCTTGCTGTAAGTCATTTGCGCTCCCGGTTCCCGCAGCCGCCCCGACGGTACAAGGAACAGTAAGAGTAGAGACGGACAATAGAACTGCCAGATAAGGTAAGATTCTGTTGTTTTTGTTTAGTGTTTTTCCTTTGGATAGATGTGTTGACATTGTTAAGCTTTACCTCCCACATGACTCTAACCATGCTTCTTCTTAAAAAGCAAAGTTATTAATTGTCTTTATTGTAGGAGAGACTTCCATGAGAAAATAGTCTACAAAACGATAGACAGCTTGCTGCACATTCACAGCCAGCCCTGCTGCTCGGCAATCTGTACGGCATGCGCACGACTACTCGCGCCTAGCTTCGCAAACACCCGCCTGATATGCGTATTAACCGTTCCTGCCGAAATCCCAAACTCCGCTGCGATTTGTTTGCTGGTTAACCCTTCAGCAATGTATCCAAATACTCTTTGCTCCATGAGACTAAGTCGCACGGAGGGAATGCCATCCCGATTTTCTTTTGCAAATGCAGATAGCAGCTCCTTTACATAGGCCAGTTTAATGCCCGAATCTGGTATGGAATGCGTACGACGCAGATGCAGGTAATGCTGCAAAAGGCTCTTGACCGGTTCGCCTTCGTTTACAAAAGAACGAATGTAGCCCTCGGAACTGCCAATCGCTATAGCGCGCAGCAGCGGAGCCATACACTCCTCCTGACGCCCTTGGCGTTGAAGAATCTGAGCCTCAAGCAGTCCGCATTCGACTTGTTCCGTTAACCAGTTCCGGTCTTCAGCAAGCGTACGGATACGTTTCAGCTCATTCAAGGACTCCTCTTCATCCCCTAACAGGACTTTAGCACGCACACGTACAAGCGAGCTGAATACCTGATCACAGCTGATCTCAGGGTTCACGATTTCGATAATGGAGTCATCAACCACAAGTTGTGCTGTTGCTGTAGGTTGAATCTCGAGTTGCAAACGGTATTGATGCGCCTGAATGATCGGCTGCCAGTATTCCAGATCCTTGACAGATAACAGATTGCAGAGCTGCTGCAGCAGCTTCACCCCTTCATTCGGTCTGCCTTGAGCCATTTCTATTCTTGCTTTGAGAACGTAGGCAGGTACTAGAAGTGCAGCGACTTTGATCTGGAGTGCAATTTCAAGAGCACGATCCGCATAATGAATCGCTTCGGACAAGCGGTTTTGCTCCAGCTTTATTTCCGCATAGCCAGTACCATAATAGGAGGTCACATAAGAACTCTCGGCAAACCAACGATTCGTGATTGTACCGAAGCATTGTTCGCCTCGTTGCAGGGAACCGTTCACACCGTGGAAGCTGCGCAGACGCATGCTTTCCCTCCGGTCATAATCCATATACTGAAACGCAATATCATCCGGATAACCTTGATCGATATAAGAGATCAGATGGTCAGACAGCCCTTGTAAATCCCTGTTTAGATAAGCCATATAAGCCCTCATCACACAAACGACCTGCAGCAAGTAACTGCTTATCTCAGGTGGCAACTGGTCCTGTAAATGCACTTGAATCATATGCTCCAGTCCATCAAGCTCTTTCATCATCTCACCATATGGCCGTTCACGAGCGATAAGAAATAAATAGGACATATACAATTTGGGACGAGCCTTCACTACCCCCTGTGGCAGAACATCGAAGTACCTTCGAAGTGTCCACCATTCTCCCATAATAAAATGTGCAAATAACTCCTCCAGCAGCCGGGCCGCATCCTGCACATGCTGTCCATGAATATAATGATCGAGTGCTTCAGCTGCATATCCTTGCTGTTCGTACCACCGCGCTGCCTTGGCATGAAGTGCGTTCACCTGTTCCGTTCCGGAACGAGCAAGCTCACGCCGCAAAAAGGATGAGAACATATGATGATAACGGAACCAGTACGCTCCCCGATCCATTGTAATGAGAAACAGATGCTCCTTCTCCAGATGTCTGAGCAATTGCGGAGCTTCACCTATATCGGTCAGTGCTCTGCATAGATCTCCATTCATCCGCTGTACGACAGAAGTCCTGAGCAAGAAATGCTGCATTCCCGGGGATTGCCGATGAAACACTTCCTCCAGCAAATATTCGGAAACTGACCGATCACTATAGTGATGCTGATCATCCTGGAAAGTTGGAGCCCGTCGATTGGCACTGAGAGATCTTACTTGTTCTGTGCTATCGGTATAGGACAGAGCCAGCAGCTTAAGCCCGGCCACCCACCCTTCCGTCTGCTGCACCCAGTTATGGACATCTGAAATGGTAACGTTGAGGTTTAGAGCATCCTGACAGAACTTTACTCCTTCTTCGGCAGTGAACGCCAGATCCTGAAGCATAACGTGCCTGAGTTCCCCTCGAAGCTTCAGCTTCTCCAGCTTCAACGGCGGAGATGTCCGACTCGATAATACGAGATGAACGGACGGAGGCATATTCTCAACAAAATACTCCATTTGTTCATGAATCTCTGCTTGGGTTACAGCATGGTAATCATCCAAAATAAGTAACACCGGTTGCTCTGCCAAGGCAAGGTGATTCATTAACAACACCAGTGCTGATCGCGGATCCATACTGTAGCCTCGCAAAAAATGCCCTAAGATTTCACGGCAAAAATCCGGCTTAACCCGATCAAGCGCGTGAATAACATACAACCAAAATTGAAGCGGATCCTGATCTTTGTCATCCAGACAAACACAGGCTGCTTGCTCGTGCTGCACCCAGCTGCCTAACAATGTGGACTTCCCGGAGCCCGCCGGAGCAGTAAGCAGCGTGACTTTAAACTTGTATAATTGTTCTCTGGTTGAACTGAGCCTTGGACGATCCAACGTATTTGGAGGCAAAGGAGGCAGTTCCAGTTTGGTCTTTAATATCATGAATTGAATCCAGTTTTCCTCTAGACCCGCGGTATGCTCTTGGTGCATTAATATCCTCCTGAGTCAGCACACTTGTGCCATTTTCCGATATGTATCATGTGGTTTCAGCTACTACTACAAGTATACTCGGGAACGCTGCCAAGGCCCTATATTTTTTTGATTGCTGTTGTGTCATAGAAAAACGGAACCTGCATTTTTCATGCCTGCTCCGTTCTATGTTGTAAACTATTCGGGTAACTCTAATACCCATTTACGCAAAGCATTAATTTCTATAAATCGTTCTTTACCGTCATCTTTGGGTCTTGATATATCGAGCACACTAGGTGGATGGTACTCATGCAACATTTTGATCCATAGGAATTCAATAGATCTCAAAATTTCCAACAGAAACGTCCGGGCATGTATGGTGAACTGTGTGAGTATATGCTGGGGAACTAGCTCCAAACGTATAGCAAACCTAATTTGTCCATTTGCATACTGCTCCATTTCAAGCAAGAGCGGATCAATACCGTAACTCACAGAGACTTTGCCCTGCTCCATCAACATACGAATCGCTTTCAGATAATCGTGCCAAATATTCAAGCCACTTGGGACTTCATATCCGATTAAAGGTTGTCCACGATCATCAAATACATGAATAGACATCTGAAGAGCGTCAAGTCCAAACTTTCTACTCATCATTAACCGTTCTACCTGGTTACGATCATTTACATCGGCATACTGTACCTCCGGCCGTTGTGTCACAGCAATCAGCCAGTTATCTGTCCCCGTTTCCTCCTCTATTAATGACCCAGGTTTAACAAGCAAAACTTTAGCTTCAATCAGTGCTCTCAACCTCCTTCATCTGACATGTAAACTGTATTCCCCTAATTTATTTTCCTAATTGAAGCATCTTATAGTTCACTCGTATGTAATTCATCCCGGATATGAGCGTGACGCCTGCTGCCACCCATAGTAGAGCTATGTCCACCCGGATATTCGTCAGCAGGTGAAATGGATAATTGCCCAGCAATATTGCTATGATTGCAGCAACCTGCAGCACCATTTTGAGCTTGCCATACTGATCGGCCGCGAGAGCAATGCCTTGTTCGGTTGCGACCATTCTTATTGCCGTAATCAAAATCTCACGTCCAATAATGATAACCGCGATCCATGAACCGATCATATTTTCTTGTACCATGACGAGCAGGGCCACGGAAATCAACAGTTTATCGGCAAGCGGATCCAGCAATTTCCCCAGATTGGTCACCTGGTTATACTTTCTGGCTATATAACCATCCAGCTTGTCTGTACCGGCAGCAATAATGAAAATAATTACCCCAAAGGTAGTCCCATGCTGATTCATGAGTTGCAGAATTTCACTTTGCTCCAGAATTGAAGGAGATAACGGAATAAAGCACAGCATAAATAACGGAATCAAAGCCATCCTAGCGAGCGTGATTCGATTAGCCCAATTCATCATATCCCCCCCTTCATGATAACTCATTGGAAAGTACTCTCACTTCTAATCATTTCGTCCAGCATCCATTTATCACCTGTTTTTCCAAGAGGTATTTTTTGAATGTGATATCTACCTACACAAAAAAGACTAGCCAGCATGCGATATGGACATGCAAAACATGTTTATATTGACAGGTTCAGAACAGAGTCGGATTTCCATGTTTGATGGAATGGAGCAACTGCACGGATTCAATTATCCTTCATCTTGATGGCAAAAAGGCCAGGCTGCAGAGACAGCCTGACCTTTTTACGTGATATTTTGCCACATCATTCATTCCGATCTACAACGCTTCCTTAATAACCCGCTTGTAATACCACACCGATAACAGTCCAAAGATGGAATACAGCAGTGTATACAGAATCATGACAATGATTGTTGGTGTCACCAGTTCCGTACCGAAGAAGAACCACCCGGATTTCACCGCAAAATAGCTATGACACAATCCCACCACCAGCGGAATTCCGAAATTGAAGACCTGCTTGAGTTGAATGCCGTGCAGCAGAATGCCCTGTGTGAATCCGAGCTTGCGCAGGATGGTATAGCTCGGTTTTTCTTCTTCACTTTCATTCATTTGTTTAAAGTATAAGATACATCCAGAAGTAATCAGGAAGGTCAGACCAAGGAAACCGACAATGAACATGATCAGCCCCATACTGGTGCGTTGGTTATTTCTGAACTCGATCTGCGAGAAGCTTGGGGCCGTAAGCTGCTGTGCTTGGAAAACGCCATAAGCCTCTTCTGCCTGTTCCTCATTCATAATGCGCACACCATAATAGTCCGTCGGCTCGTCTTCTTGCAATGAAGGATCAAGATCCTTCTGAAGCTGCTGATAGACCGTGTCATCCACCACAGCTACGGGTGTCCCCTTGGTATAGTATACGGGAAGGACTCCCTGTTTGGTTGTACCGACCAACTGTTGATCTAAGGTTTGCTTCAAGCCATGCAGAACGATTGACCCCTTTTCCTGAATGGAAATCATCTGCTTAACAACATTGCCATACCCCATAAAGATCACTTCACCGGGCTTCAGATCCATGTCATCGACCATGCTGTCACTGACCACGCTGCTGAACAGAAGCTCTCCTTTCAATGAATCGTCCATTACTTCGCTGGCATCGATTTCAATATAAATGGGCTGTCTGTGCTTCTCCTCGTATGGAATCTGTTTCTCCTTAAGCTCTGCTACAAACCGATTTTTTACACTTGCTTGAGCAAAAGAGAAATCTTCCGGCAGACTCTCTTTCGCTTGGGCTTCAGCCGAATAGTATGAAATATAACTCAGTGACAGCATGCCGATGGCAAGTGCCGACACCGTCGTAATAATCGTGAGCAGCAGCGCATTCGACTTCATACGGAACATGATGGAGGATAGCGACAAGACTTCATGGATGGAAAGGTAACCGTTTTTGCTTTTGCGAATCAGATTAAATATAAAACTGACTGAACCCTTGTAGAACAGATACGTCCCCAGGATGACCGAAAATAGGATCAGGAGCATCATATACATCAGCTGCTGCATATCCAGTGCTTGGCCGCTGAACATCCTTGCGGATAATACGTATCCGAACACGATCAGGACAATACCCAGGATGCCGATGATGATCTGTGCGATAGACATCTTCTGTACCTGCTGCTCAGCCTTAGCCGTTACCCGGAAAAGCGAGAGAATACTCTGCGCCTTGATAAAGGTATAATTCATCAGCATGATAAGCAAATACAGCACAGCAAACACAATCAGGGTCTGGACCAAGGCCATCGGAGAGAAATACAGTTTCGTCATCGCATCAATGCCAAGGATCTTGAACAAAATCATCAGCACCAGCTTGGAACCAAGGAAACCGATCAGAACACCTACCGCCATGGAGCCAAAATAGAGAATGCAATTTTCCGTACTCAGAATGCCAAAAATTTTTCCTTTCGTCAGCCCAATTAACTGAAATAAACCAATCTCCTTGCTGCGTCTCTTAATAAAGATGGTGTTGGCGTAGAGCAGGAAAATGCCCACGATAACAATCAATAATACGGAAGACGTACCAATCGCCGCCGCTCCTTTGGTCGAGGCCGCCACTTCATCCATGGAAGGATCATACTGCAGCGTCACAAATGAAAAATATAAGGCCACGCTAAAAACAAGCGCAAATACATATAAATAATAACTTTTCAGGTTCTTTCTCAGATTGCGGAAGATGATGTAACGCAAGCTCATTGCTGCACACCACCCAACACGCCTTGGGTTTTGATAATGTCGTTGAAGAAGGACTGACGGGACTCGTCTCCTTTATTCAATTGAGTATAGATCTGCCCGTCCCGGATGAAAATCACCCTGCTGCAATAACTCGCAGCAACCGGATCGTGAGTGACCATCACAATGGTAGCCTGATGCTTGATATTCATTTCGCTTAATTTGCCAAGCAAATCCGAAGCTGATTTGGAGTCCAGTGCGCCTGTCGGCTCATCGGCAAATATGATGCTCGGATCATGAACAAAGGCTCGCGCAGCCGAGGTCCGCTGTTTCTGACCACCCGAAATTTCAGATGGGTATTTGTCTTTTAGTTCATAGATGCCCAGTTCACGGGCAATTTGTTCGAACTTCCGATGTGCTTCCTGCTTCGGCACGCTCGTGATGGAAAGTGGCAGCAGTACATTTTCCTTCACGGTAAGCGTATCAAGCAAGTTATATTCCTGAAAAATAAAACCAAGATGATGTTTGCGGAATTCAGCAAGCTGCTTCTCCTTCATCCCGGTGAACTCCTTGCCTTCAATCTCAATGGACCCCTGACTTACCCGGTCTATCGAAGAGAGCACATTAAGTAATGTCGTTTTCCCTGAACCCGACGGTCCCATGATGCCTACAAATTCTCCTCTGCCAACCCCAAGATCTATCCCTTTCAGCACTTCCTGCTTATTCAGTTTGTTGCCATATACTTTGCTAATTTTTTTGGCTTCCAGTATCCACATATCCCACACACTCTCCTTTGGTATGTCTATATCATAGGCGGGATCTGCCAACTTATCGTGCGATTCACCGAACAAAACGAAAAAGCATGTGACATTGTTGTCACACGCCCGCAAGATGCACCATGTCGTTTTTCCGGGGGAAGGTTAATTTAACGGTTGTGCCTTCGCCGGGAGCAGACTCGACGTGAATGTCCATATGAAGCGTTTGTGCCACCTGCCGGGTCAGGTACAGCCCCATACCGGTAGCCGCACCTTCCAGCCTGCCTCGAGTTGAGGTGAAACCTTTATCGAAGATACGGGGTAAATCCTGCGCTTCAATCCCACGTCCGTGGTCCTGAATCGAGAGAACGTGATGTCCTTCCTGCTCCCAGCTTTCGATGATAATATCCGAGGATTCACTGTATTTCACCGCATTGCTTAGCAGCTGCCTTATCATAAAACTCAGCCATTTACTGTCGGTCAAAACACGCGTAACACCTAGAGATACATCGAAACCGATGCCTTTGGAAATGCACCAGGATTTCAAGGCTCGAATCTCTGCATTCAAAATTGGTTCAAGCTCCGTCTCTTCGATATAGAGATCGTTATGCATAAATGGAATTCGCTTCTGATGCAGCTGTTGATCGAGCAGTTGGTGAATTCGCAGCCACTCGTACGTCATCTGATTCCGCAATTTCTCATCCGGGGAACGCTCAATCATTAACTGCAGTGCCGTGAGCGGTGTCTTCACCTCATGGATCCAGGATAACATCTGGTCCTTCTCCTGCTCGAGCAGAATCAGACTGGATGAGGATTCCTTCCGATAGCGCTCAGTCTGAGAGGTTACGGAATCCTGCACGATAAGCTCATAGGGACTTTCGGCTGAATCCAGATCTGTCAGATCATAGGTATGGTCCCAGGTCGTTAGTTTTTTATAAAAACGGGTTTCCCTCGGATATCTCGCCCAGATAAACACAATGCAAATCACCACATTCAAGATAACAACGTATGCCAAGGATTGAAGAGGGATGGAAGAATCCACATAGGCAACAAACAAAATGATGAGCTGTATGGCTACCAGCAGCAAGATCCAGCTGAGCTTCTCTCTGATGTATTTGCCGATCACGCTTCGGCCTCTTCCGTTGCCATATATCCCTGTCCCACTTTGGTTTCGATATATCCATCCAGCCCAAGTGGTTCGAGCTTCTTGCGAAGCCGATTGACGTTGACCGTCAACGTGTTATCACTTACAAAGTGTTCATGATCCCACAAGCTTCGAATCATTTCCTCACGGGTGACAATCTGATTTTTGTGCTCTACCAGCACTTTGAGAATAAACATCTCGTTTTTGGTCAAAAGAACCGCTTCAGAACCCAGCGTAAGTGTATTTTTCACATACTCTATCGCGGCCCCGCGCCAGGTTCGAAGTTCGATGCGTTCCGTGTTGTAGTTATACACCCTCCGCAATGTGGCCTGGACTTTGGCGATCAAGACGTCGAAATGGAAGGGCTTCTGGATAAAATCATCCGCGCCCAGGTGCATGGACATGACCATATCCGTAGGATGATCCCGTGAAGACAAAAAAATAATGGGCACGTTCGAGTGAGCACGAATCATCCGGCACCAGTGAAAACCGTCATATTTGGGCAATTGTATATCAATGATGACCAGCTGCGGCTGAACGTCACTATACTCCTGCATGACTTTGCCGAAATCCTGTATGCCATATATGTCATAAGACCATTGGGACAGCCTTTCCTTGATCTCGCTGAATAAGGATTCATCGTCCTCAATGAGCATAATTTTAAACAAGTTCCTTCACCACATTTCCGTTCTTCTAAGGCTGGAATAAGTTAATTACAAATGAACTAATCCCATCTCAGTATGTTGTCAGTTTACAGCGAAGTTGAAGTTAGATCAAAGGGATCTTAACATGTTGCAGTAAAATCGAGAAAACGTACTGGGTCATGCTAGCTCTCCATGGTATGTATGACTTTGTTTGTATCACTGATCTCTTCGATCCGTTCAATGAGCTGCTTGGCTACCTCCCGTGGCGACCTTAATTGCTTCGCTTCATATACTTGATTAAATAGACCAGATAGCACAAATTCATCTGCACTCTTGCCTCTTGCCACAGCCTGTAATTCTGTATCTACCATGCCGGGATCGAATGCTATGACCTCTACAGGGTTCATCTTCTCAGACTGTTCCATCGCCACACACGCCGAAAACATGTTAATTCCAGCTTTTGAAGTACAGTATGCAGACATGGAGGGTGCCGGGTAACTACCTGAACCCGAGGTCAGATTCACAATTTTCCGCCGTGCAGCAAGATGATTAGTTTGCCGTATAAAAGAAGAACTCAACATCATCGGGGCTGCCAAACTAATATTCAAATTTTTGCTTATCTCTTCTGCACTGCACTGATCTATCGGTTTCAAGGGTTCCAGCATTGCTGCATTATTAATAAGTCCTATGAACTCGGTTTCCTGTAAAGGAATATGCTCCAGTATTCGTGTCACCAACATCTCTATACCCATCAGATCACTCAGATCATATTTAAAATGCTTATACAGGTCATGGCCATGCAGAAGCTCAGCAGTCTCCCGTGAAACGCCATAGACCCGGTCTCCCTGTTCCAGTAGCAACTGAGCCAGTTGCAAGCCAATCCCCTTGGACGTACCAGTAATAATAAACCCCTTGTTCCCCATGCTTAGTCCTCCTTTTTTTTATCAGTAAGTGGTTTTCTCCATAACGTCACCCACAGGATGGGCAGGCCGAAACGATGATCTTCCTTACCCATCGCCTGCATCGGGCGCAGCTCTACGCATTCAAACGGATCTTCCAGCAAATAACGAAGCTTCTCCTCTGTAAAAGCCAGTCCACCCTTCATTGATCGCTCTTGATACACTTCCCAGTCGTTCATCACGGTCTCAGGTCCGCCCAACCCTCCAAAACCTGGAGCAAAACACGTCATGCCAAAATAGCCCCCAGGCTTGAGTGCATTGGTAATCATCTGAATGTAAGGGATACGCTGGTGTGGCAGCAAGTGGTGCAAGCAGCCGGAATCATAGACAAGGTCATACGCCTGCTGCGGTTCTAGTTCAAATACGGATCGGCATTCAAAGTTCACATCCAACTGCATTTCGCCAGCTCGTTCCTTGGCCCATGCAATCGCTGTTTCGGAAAGGTCATACGCATCGACGCTGTACCCTGCTTGTGTCAAATAGAGTGCATTCCGCCCTGGTCCACAGCCAAGCTCCATTGCTTTTCCGCCCGTAAGTAAGCCCGAATTCACTTGCTCAACCAGATTCTCATCAGGCTTGTTAGGGAAAAAGGGAATCGGACGATCCCGATTTTCATAGAATGGCTCCCAGAATTGCTTCGCTGATCTAAACTCTGCATCCAGCATATCATACAGATCCTGTACATTTTTAATCGTCTTCTCCAACGCAATATCCCTCCTCAAATCCCTCCAAAGGTGTTCCTGCCTGATCTCTATTATGTATGAAACTAATCGTTAGTTATCCATGCAAACCCGTTGATATCCAGCCCTTTTAACTCGTCATATTGCTTCAAAAAGCCTACACTATATTATACCATTTTTGCCGAATATATCTCTATTTTTCTTGTGCGTTTCCATAGATAAAACCTAGTTAATATGAATCAAAAAACAGAACTTATCGCAGGAGAAAAACCTCTGCTCAAGCCCTGTTTTACTGCCACGCTCAAATATATATTATTAATTCTAAACTGTCCTCAATTTCTTCGTTAAATAAAGTACGACGTCATCATCAATGATGGTTTCATCCCCTGGCATAAGGTACCGATCATGCTTGTGAATTCCCTTGCCATCCGGGATATATCCGCGGCGCGCATACAGGATCTGGGCTTTGCCATAATCGGTGAATACGCCAACCCCAATCCCTGCAGTATCCGTGCGCTCTTGAATCAATTCCTCCGCGCGATCCATTAATCGTGAACCTATGCCTTGACGCTGATATTGGATCAGCACATTGAAATCATTAATTTCTGGAATTCCCTGCTCCTTGAACGATGGGTAGGATGAACTCCATAGGATGTTGACATACCCCGCAAATATTCCGTCCAGCTCGGCGATCAATGTGACGCGTTTACCCTCTTCCTGTTCTGCCAGGTAGTGAAGGTACTGTTCCACAGGTTTGACCCAGCCTTGTTCCTGAAATGCCCGAGAGATTAAGGCTGGATCATCCTCATTCAACGTTCGAATATGTATGTTCATCTTGTCTCTCCCTTACAACATCGTTTAGATTTTAGTAACGCACCCGTTAAATCCATATCATACTGGATAGTTCCCTTAGAGGGGTACGCTGTCCATTTATCCAAAAAAGTATAGAACATTTCTCCAAAGCTCATGCCCGAAGACAAGGCATCCACCAATTTTAGCCCTCCAATTTCATGATTCGGAAGCTCTACAGACATGGAGTTGAACTCGTCAACAGAGGCATAATAAACCATACCGAGGTTCTCATTCATTTTGTAAATACCAAAAGGCTCAAGATTGAACCTTATTGCTCCTGTCTCTTCGTAGAGTTCCCTGCCTGCAGCGTTCAGCGGAGTTTCACCTGGTTCACAAGTGCCCCCCGGAAACTCCCATCCTTTGCGTTTATTGTTGTAAACAATGACGTATTTCTCCTGAAACTGTGTAACCATAATCACGAATGCAATTCCTCGTTCAGGTTGCTCCATTTCATTCAAATAAGACCATTTCGGCTCTTTCACAATAGCTGCACCTCTCTGTTAGATCCCCAGCCTTTTTCTCAGCGAAGTGATATGGGCTACATGGTGTCTGCCATGCCAGGAGTAAACCCCCAGGTTGTAATCCAGTCTCGTCGTTTCCTGCGAACCCGGATGATAGAATTGTTTAGCATAATCCTCATCGGATAATGTTTGCAGCAGTGCAACCCAGCGTCGATGGAGCGCATCCAGTATTTGCAGGGAGAACTCAATATCCAAATCCCTTGAATCGTTTAGCTCTGCCCAACGCTCTTCATAATAAGGTCTTATCGTTGGTGTATCCTCGGTGAGAGCCAATTTGAAACGGATCATGCTGTTCATGTGACTGTCTGCCATATGGTGTATAACCTGTTTGAGCATCCACCCACCTTCCCGGTAGGGCAGAATTAATTGCTCGTCACTTAATCCTTTTACAGCTTCTCTTGCACGCTCTGGAAGCTCGGCAATATCCTGAATCCACTGCTCCCTCTGTGCGGCTGTAATTTCGCCGGTATGTTCGAATGTGCCTATCGGATAACGCAAATCCATTCTCCATTCCTCCTTGTCATATTCCATCAACCAACAGTCTCTCATCTGGCCCTCGTGCAGCTCATGTTCCCTCAACAGCTTGATTTTTCTAAAACCGCATTTCTCATAACAAGCGATGGCCCGTACGTTCCATGTCTGGGGATCCATGACTACTTTCCGAGCCAGCTTCTCATCTGTTAAATAGGCTACCATAGATTGCACAAGTTTTGTGCCCATACCTCTATTCCAGTACGCTACATCGCCTATGAATTGATCTGTTCCATAGATCGTCTCATCCGTATCTCCATAGCCATATTCATTTCGTTCATCTTCTTCAAGCTCATAGAATTGAATATAGCCTATAGGCTTACCTTCCACCTCAATCAGGCAACGACTCGTGGCATCCTCCTGTCTGTAAAAATGTTCTCTTACCCGCTCCAGATCATGCGGCTGATCACGGCCCTCGTAATATTGCAGTACTGCCGGGTCAGACAGCCACTGAACGAGATGAACTTCGTCTGCTTTTTCCAACAATCGTACGGCAATCTCATTGGATCGGTATATTGATTTCACTCCAAATTCTCCTTAATCATCACCATGCGCTCCTTCTTGACCCAATTTAGATTTTTTCCGAGTACCTTCTCTTGATGCACATAATAGATCTTGGGATCATCTAGTGAATGAACATTTTCACTCAAAGGAGAGATCGAGAAACGCACTCTGTAAGTACCTGCTTCATCAGGTATGGAGAATCCCGCGAAATGCCCATTTTCGTTACTCGTATTAATCCCCTCATCCTGCAATGCTTGATGAACGAGCTGTTCCAATTCGCCTGAAGTCCCCACGGAAGAAGGTCTGAAATATGAATCGTTCAGTTCCTCATTAAAAGACAGATTGCCCCAACCGAAAATCACGGGGTATACCATGTGAATACCATTGTCTTCTTTGGTACGGGTGATCTGCATATCCACCTCAAACTTATCCGTATCGACCTGACGAATGGTGCCTTTCATGCTGACATCCTGCTCCTTCAGACTGGGGACCAAGTTGTTGTAGGTAAGCAGGATCACAACAACTACAATAGCCATCCCCGTGATCCAAAATATGGTTCGTTTTCGCATGGGTCCATCCCCCTGACTGCTTAGCTGCCTTTTTGCAAAATTTGATGCTCCGATAAGGATTGTGTCAACCGATCCAATTCGGGAGATGCCATCCAGTCACTAGCGGTGTTCATCCCGTATTTGATGGTATGTATTACACTGCCCGCAGACATGTACAGATTGTGATGAACCCCCGGTTGAACAACAATGTGCTGTCCTTCGTAACAATCCGAAGATGTAAAATGGATTGGCCTTCATATGATGCGTAAGCAATCCAGCCCACTTGAACGAGATAATGCTCGGTCACATGCAGATGAAGATGGCTGTTCTGCCATGCTCCTTCACGAGAGGCAACCGTTCTACAATAATAGCTCCCGTCATCTGCTATCATCTTATATTTACATTCTCCATTGTCCATCTGCTCGTAAAGTGCTCTAACCTCGTCCCCAAGCAGCAGTACCTTCGTTTTGTTTCGATTCATATCGTTGCACCTCCAAGCGATAAATTGTTGTTATGTGGCGGTTTTTACAGCCTTCCAGATGTACTTGAGCTCTCGCACAGCAATTCTTCCGTTCATGTGATGCTCCTGGATTTTCACCTGTAATTGTTCGCGATACTCGGGCAGTGTGTAATCTGGATTGCCTGGAACATCGGAGAGAAAGAGTGCAAATTCCTGTTCATTCGGGAAAATCATGAACGCCTCATTGAACGCCTCAATCTCGATCTGCTCGTAACAGTTGCGCAGCAATCGTTCCTTCACCTTGCTTACATCTGTATGTATGCCGAAGATCATGCCGCCACTCCGCAGCACTCTTCCATGTTCAATGATGGAAGTAGGCCCTCTGCGATCATAGATCAGATCAAACTGTCCATTTTCAAAAGGGACTTCGGTCTTCGTTGTGGCATACACAAACTCAATATTGTTCACTACGCTTGCCGCTTCAAGCGCAGCCTGTGCGATATGCAGCAGCTTCTTAGAGTTATCAAAACCCGTAATATGACGGGTATGTGCAGACATTCTCAGTGTAAAATCACCATCACCACAGCCCGCATCGAGCACGGATTGATGCTGAGAGAGCAACCGGATCAACCGTTCTTCAAAAATGTCCTCCGCCGATTGACCTTCCCAGGTATATGCAGATCTCCCCTTATATCCTCCGTTTCGCAGGGCGATCATATCGTACCAATCCATTCCCATCGTTACATCTCCTTCCAGAAGGAAATCCCTAATTAAACAATATTCGACAACTGGAGTTCATTTCTCCTGTCTTTTCACTATCTTATTTTTTGGCTAAGCGAGTGCTTTGTACGTTCTCAACAACCATTCACAACAAATTTGAAACGACTATCTCATCGATTCCGTATTAAGGTCGAAGTCGAATTATTTTCCATGTATAAACCATTATGATCTGGAGGTTGAACGGATGTCTTTTTTCAAGAAAATGTTAGCCAGTGTAGGTGTTGGAGCAGCGAAGGTCAACACGGAACTCGATACACCTGAGGTCGAGCCAGGAGGAGTCCTTTCGGGAACCGTCTATATTCAAGCTGGAGATGTGGAACAAAACGTGGACCGGATCTATCTGACCATCAACACGCATTACATAAGGGAACGTGATGATCGCAAAGTAAAGGAAACAGCTGTTGTCGCCAAATATTTGCTGACCGAAGGATTTACATTGCAACCTGGGACGAAGCTTGAGAAGAAATTCTCGTTCGACCTGCCAGAAAACCTTCCGATCACGCTCCATAGCGCAGAGGTTTGGGTAGAGACCGGCCTGGATATCTCAAGTGCCGTTGACCCTTCAGATCGGGACAGACTTCGCGTTGTGCCCACTCAGGATATGCGTACCGTGCTGGATGCCATCGACATCCTTGGTTTCCGGCTGCGCGAAGTGACCAATGATTATGCTCCAAAACTTGGCGGCAATCTGCCATTTGTACAGGAGTTTGAGTTTGTGCCAACGAACAAGTTCCGTGGATACCTGGATGAACTCGAAGTGCTGTTCTATCCGATGGGCGATTCCATGGAATTGCTGCTGCAGATCGACCGAAGAGCACGTGGTCTTGGCGGCATTTTTGCAGAAGCCATGGGTACGGATGAAAGCTTCGTACGTCTGCATCTGTATGACAGACATTTGGAGCGAGGAGCTCACTCTGTAGCCCAAGGTCTTGAAGAAGTCATTTCCAAGCATCTATAAATTCAATTCTTATAGTAAATCAACAGCTCTCAGGCTGCATTTCATGCGGTCAGAGGGCTGTTTTTTTTCATTTGTTGATTTGATTTATCAATAGCCTCTTACATGATCTTCTTAGCCAGCTTGCCTGCTGGAAATAATGGGTATATTAAATAAAGATAGAGGAGGCGATTTCTATTGAGTACACAACGTGAAAATCAGGAAAAAAACGAAGACCCCACGATTATCATTGGCGCAGGTCTGGCTGGTTTAAGCTGTGCCTTCGAACTTGTGGACCAGGGAAAGCCCGTGCTGATTCTCGAAGCAGCCCCATATGTAGGGGGACGCACAGGCAATTGGGACGAGCGGGGGATGGAAGTCGAATCGGGATTTCATAAATTCATCGGATATTATAAAGAATTGCCAAAATTACTTGAACGGGCAGGCATAGATCTGGATCAAATGCTGGCTTGGGAAACAACCATGCAAGTCCGCCATCCTGACGCAGAAGAGTACGGCGAATTTGGACTGGACATTATCCATGCTCCACTTAAAACATTATCAGGCGTACTAGGTAACAATGATTTTATTACACCTGGCGATAAGGCTTCCCTAGTCCCGTTTCTGGCTGCAGGGTTCAAGGACTGTGTCTCTAGGCCTGAGGAATTGGATGAGATATCGCTGCTTGATTATGCTAAGCAGCACAGAGTAAATGAGCAGGCGCTGGAGCGCATCGTTGAGCCGTTATCTTCCGGCATTTTCTTCATGCCTCTTGAGCAATATTCGGCATACGCCTTCTTCGGCCTCTTTCTTCCGGGCATCCCGCGTATTCATAAAATGCGGATTGGTGCCTTCACCGGGGGCATGACGGATGTGATGTGCGCCCCTCTTGCAGCAGCAATCGAGCAAAAAGGAGGGCACATTCGCACCATCGCACCTGTAACGCGATTGTTAGTGGGAGTGAATGGTTTGGAAGGTGTGGAATTAAAAGATGGTGAACGAATCAAAGCGAATCGTATCGTTGTTGCGGCCAATATCCGTCGTTCCCAGCAATTGCTTGAGGAGCATTTCAGTGAGCATGAATGGTTCCAACCTTTCCTGACCCTGGATGCAATGCCGCATGTTACGGTACAATTCGAATCGGCACTTCCTCTTCTGCCCGAAGACCGGACAACATTTGGACCCGGTACTGATGTTGGTTCATTCGGAGAACAATCCCGCACTACGTTTCGTGGACGACCTGGCAGAGCTTCTATCATTATGGTAAACCCGGATGAGCTAATTGATCTCCCAGATGAGGAAGTCTGGCATCGGGCTCGGAGAGGCCTTGCTGCCCTCGGACTTCATGAAGGGGTTTCATCCGTAACCGAGTATCGTATTGTCCGAGGAAATGAAAACTTTTATCGAATCGCCCCAGGCAATGAACGCAAGCGTCCCGAACAGGTGACTCCTATCCGTGGACTCTATCTTGCTGGTGATTATACCAAACAGCCCATGTTTACCACCATGGAAGGTGCCGTGTTATCTGGGCAGAAGGCAGCAGCTGGCATTCTGGAGGAAGCGACTGAATAGCCATTTGACATCTAATGCCGGTACAACAAAATGGGCAGCCTTCTCCGTCATTACCTGACGAGCCGGGCTGCCCTTGGTGTATAGAAATAATGAGGTAACATGGTTTCTAAGAACGTTGCTTTCTCTTCAAGAGGCCTGAACGGATTCCATAATAAGCGGCGGTAAACAGAATAAAACCAGTGGCATAGAGAAAAATCAACCCGGCATCCCATCGAACGACAGCTCCAAATGTAACTTGGGATTGCAAATTAGCAACAGATGAATAGCTATGTGACATTTCAGGTACGTAAGTCGCTGTCATCCACATGCTTTGAGCCACCTTCCAACCGATCATACCCAAAATCATGAACAGTGTTACCAGTAATGATTCAACGCACAAACGCCTATTGACCCTCATCATTTGGCCCCCTTATACACGGTGTTTTCATTAATCAGTCGGGTTGATATGTGATTCACCACATCATCTGTCGTTAGGCCGTCCGTCATCACATATTCCTCAAACCGAGATCCGTGAAAAGCTTCAGCACACTTCTCTCCTTGTCTGAATGTCCACCCGCCGGGCGTATCCCCGCGTTTTAGCAATCTCTCGTGTAACGTGTCCATTGAAGTCATCAGTGTAAAGTGAAACAGCTCGGAATCGATCTCTCGCAGGCCACGATGGATGTACTCGAATGGTTCGGTTTTATAGATTGTCATTGGCACGATCAGATGTTTGCCATACTTCTGCTTGATTTCACGGGCGACTTGCACGGTAAGGACTTTCCATAGCTCCATATCCTGAAAATCGTCCGTTTTCTCATGTTCCAGCTTCACATCGTCCACAATCACGTTTCTCAGCATATAACCGACTTCTTCCGGATCAAAGATCATACTGTCCCACATGAGTGAGTTCAGCTTATGCGCAGCCGATGTCTTCCCCGAACCAAACGCTCCGTTAATCATCACAATCATGGCAGCTCTCCCCGTGAACTGAATTTAATTCATCAAGATGTGCTCGATTTCCTGTCTTAAGCTGTCTTTGTTATTGTCCACATATTGATACAGAAGATCGAATGCCTCTTCATTATCTTCCTGCATGCTCAAGCTTCCAGCTTGCAATTCTACCCGCTGCAAGACTTCATGAATGTGCGGCCCATGTGTTTTCAGCGACGTGGCTACGTCGTGCTCAGACAATGCATTCACATTCTGCCTCAGTTGCTCGGAAGTGACGCCACTTCCGGATAACTCGTGCTGGATACTCTTCAGGATCTCGGCATCAGCCTCGTTCCCGATCCGCTGCATCGCTGTTATGGTTTCCTGCAGGAACCCTCCGCTTGCATTTTCCAAAAATCCGGACATGCCGTTCATGGACAGCTCGGTATCCAGATCAATAATTAGGATGACGTCACGCAGAACCTGCGGAAGTTCAGGCCCACATTCACGAATGGTTGCAAACTCCGCACGGTATAGATCCATGGCCACACTCCCCACCACTTCTTCCCCAGACATGGCTTCAAGCTGATCCAAAGGCAATAATTGTTGTAATTCTTCCTGTAAAGTATTCATCCATTTCCTCCTATATACACTAGACCCATTTGCGGTCAAAACAACCTCTCAGTCGCTTGAACTTTTATATCATAGCAGAATAACCTATTTTAATTGAATACATTCATCATTTCTCCTGGACAGGCTATCTTCAAATTTACATATAGCGTCTTGAAGTTAACCTTCATTTGACCTGCGGAAAACGATCCATTGTTATGATCTTTACATCAAGAGTCATGGGAGGGGTAATGATGCGCCTGGCCTTGTTTACCGACACCTACATTCCCGAAACCAATGGTGTTGCCGGTACACTGCACCGCCTGAGTAACCACATGAACCGCAGAGGTATCGAACATCTGCTGTTTACTCCGATGTCTGTCATTGATGGCAGCGACTCCGCTTCGGTACGAGCGGTCGCGAATATCCCCTTTTTTCTGTATCCGGAATGTAGGATCGCCTTACCTAACCGGACCTCCATCCATCAACAGCTGCAAGCTTTTGAGCCAGATCTGCTGCACATCGCTACACCTTTCAATATGGGACTTCTCGGTCTCAAGTATGCACTCAAGCATCAGCGGCCACATGTGGTCTCCTACCATACCCACTTCGATCGCTACCTCGAATATTACCGATTAAAAAGCATGATTCCTCTCTATTGGAAGTACATCAAATGGTTCCATCGATCCGCCGATGCCACCCTAATACCGTCCTTGGAAACGCTAAACACACTCCAGTCGCAAGGTATTCAGCGTCTTAAGCTCTGGTCACGCGGAATTGACTGTGATCTGTATACACCAGATAAACGAAGAGATGCGATCCGTACTCGCTACAATATAACAGCCCCTCTTATTTTACTCTACGTTGGACGAATTGCCCCAGAAAAGGATATCGCTACGCTCACGTCTGCCATGCAGAACCTGCCTGAACACATGCAATCCCGTGTACATTGGCTCATTGTAGGGGACGGACCTCTGCTTCCCAAAATGCGTTCTCAATGCCCACCCAATGTGACTTTTACCGGTTATGTGCGTGGCGAAGAGCTTGCTGCTATGTATGCTTCGTCGGATTGGTTTGTGTTTCCTTCCTGCACAGAAACATTTGGAAATGTGGTGCTGGAAGCCATGGCCTCCGGACTGCCTGTTCTTGCTGCAAATGCGGGAGGTGTGAAAGATCTGGTGGCGCATCACCGTAGTGGTGTTTTGTTTGAGCCGGGCAATCCCGAAGCCTTGATTCGTGAGATATGTCTCTGGGGCGATCACATGGATCAGCTTCAAAGGATGGGGCTGGAAGGCAGGAAGCTGGCTCTCCAGCGATCCTGGGAACATATTTTTGACGGATTGGTCAGGGACTATGAAGAAGCCATTGAAAACCGCAGCAGACGCTCGAAGTCTCGAATCATAACAGCCTGAACCTTGTTAGATAGACAATGCTTGAATTTGAGGTCGGTAATGCTAAAAAAGAGTGGGGATGCAGCCAACATCCTCACTCTTTCAACTATTCCTCCCTTATAGCAAGGGCAGCAATTCACGCAGATGCGTGATGGAATGCAGAGGACGGGCCGTGACGCTATCCTGCCAAGGCTGGTTGACTTTCATCCAGATGGTGTTCATGCCTACATTGGCAGCTCCCTCAACATCGTTCCTCGGATGATCTCCGATGTAAATACACTGCTCGGGAGACAGACCGAAATGATCGAGTGCTAGTCGAAATATCTGCGGATCGGGCTTTTTCACCCCAGCTTCTTCCGAAACAATAATCAGGTCAAAATCATCCCGAATTCCAAGCTGATCGATTTTTCCATACTGTATATCTGTTTTGCCATTGGTGATTAATCCGGTTCGATATTTGCTTCGGAGTTGCTGCACCACTTCCCGCGCCTCTTCCATCAGCACCGCGCTTCTTACATACTCCTTGCCATAGAACTCCATAAGCTCTGCATGCAGCGGGTACACGGACCAAGGCAGTTCCTGCAGCAATTCATTGAATAGAAGCGGTTTGTCCTTATAACCGTCCTGATCAAGTTCAATAATTCGTTGGCTGATATTATCGGTAGTCTCCAAATGGCCGAAGTATGTCTTCAATAGGGTTTGGGTAAATCCCTCGAAAGTTCGCGTCCTGTTCAAAATGGTATTGTCCAAGTCAAAAATAATGGCTTTAATCTGGTCCATTGTACTTTTGCCCCCTTAGCTTTGCCTTAAATTACGTGGATCTGTTCCTCGTCAGTCAGGAGTCTTTCTCCAGAAATTGCTCCAGCTTCTGATTTATTCGGGCTTGCTCCTGCATTATTTTTTTGGTTTTCACTTCGATGCTAAGTAATGTGACTGTCATCATCAAGATACACACAAAAAAAATCAATTCTTCGATCTCCCTCACCTCTTTATCTACCATTTTATATTAAAATCCATATTAAGGATATATTTTACATTAGATCCTTCTTGCTCATATCAACTTAAATTTCTTCAATGCATGGGCGACCCCGTCCTCACTCGCTCTAAGAGTAACGTAATCTGCGCTTTGTTTAAGACGTTCTCCCGCGTTTCCCATTGCGATCCCGAGGCCCACAAACTCTAACAAATCAATATCATTCTCTCCATCACCGAAGGCCATGGCTTCCTCTCTGGTCAGATTAAGATAGTCAAGGACTCTCGCAGCAGCTGCAGATTTGGATACTTCGTTTTCTTCCAGCACATTGGACACATACGGATGAAATCTCACAAAGCGCAATGAAGAAAATCTGGCCTGAAATTTCTCAGCCTCTGGCTCATCCGCATATAAGCACATGCAAACCACTTCCTGCTCCAAAGATTCGATTTTCTGCGGAGGATGCATTACGCCAAGGGTTTCCTGCAAGGCATCTAAGACGCGGACATCCGTGGCACGTAAACCATTTATCGCAAATGACTCTGTAAAATAAGAAATGCTGTGATTGTTCAACTCGGCAAATTCACTTAATTCCCGGACCGTCTGTCCAGAGAGCACGGACTTATGTATAATCTCATCCCCGATTTTGATCAATGCCCCGTTGGCCGAAATAATGGTATCAATCCCCAATTCAATGAATTCCTCACACAAACTGTAGGGCCTGCCTGTGACAAGCACCACCCGTATGCCTTTATGTATTAATTCGCGAATGGAATCCGCCGTAGCTGATGATAAACTACGGTCTGTTTCGCTCAACAATGTACCGTCTACATCGAAGAACACAATTCGTATCAAACGTCCTTCCCCCTCTTCTGCGTAAATTGGAATGAATACACTGAGGAAAGCAAACCTCAGCAGAAAGCCCCCTCACATTTTGAATGTTCCACTTAGTAAAAGAGATGACCCCTGTGCAGTTCAGGTTGTCATCTCTTTTGGGCTTTTAATTTGCTGCAAAATCATTCACATTGCATAACCACACCATATGGTCCGTTCCCTCGCCCCAGTAGTTGTGTGCCACGGTGTAGGGTTCTCCAAACTTTCGCTGCCATTTCTTCTGCGCTGTCCGGTAGCCGCTATCCAGGCAAAATTGCTTAATCCCTCGCTTCTGAAGTTCAGTTGCGAGCGCCTGAATGAGCATCGAACCCAGTCCCTGACCTTGAACTTCCGGCAGTATGTATAAGCTACCCAATTCCCCGATATCATTCAGTCGATTCTCACTCAGAATCCGAATCTCCTCGCCGCAGGGCGCATATGAAATCGTCCCAACTACGCTATTTCCGCGTTTAGCCAGCAGAAAAAAAGACCCGTTTTCAGTAGAATCACTAGACTTGTCCGGAAGCAATGTTGATTGAAGCAGCGACTTTTTGTGTTCTATTTCATCCTTAATATCATCCTGAAGCGAACCCAGTCCCTCTTGAGTAAACGCCTCCGTGATGGAACGTTCAAACACCAGGTAGGCACCCTCCACATCTGTTGAATTTAAGGGTTGAATGATAGTCGGTTGATCCATATATAACGGTCTCTCCATTTCATGATGTCTGATTAATCGGTATGCTTCTCAATTAATGCTCTTAGTTGATTTGAATCCTCTAGCGATATGCTATATCCCGTGGTGGTGTCTATCCCGTCTACCAACAGGGCCTTCTTTTTAGGATCAGTTCCTATAGAAAAATCATATTTGGTCACGGATTGATCCGTATTCGTTACACTCATTTTGTATCGTGCTAGGTAATTAAGATTTCCGGGTAAAAGTTCCGCGTTTCCTATCGCATTCATGATCACCCGAACTTCGCTATGCTCATCGAACTGAATATCTTGGCAAGAGTCAAATGTGTAATCGGGGTTACAGGTTAAACTGATGAGCGAAGGAAGATTTTCATCTGAACCAGAAGTATCGTTACGTGTGCAGCTCGCAAGGAAAATAGCGAATAAGCATAAGAGGATTGCTCCTTTTTTCATTAGATACTACCTCCCTAGCTTCCCATGTTCACATTCAGATGCTGCAGCTCAGGGTCCCACGATTGGAATAACAAGTTCAACCGCTGCACATTATCTGTCACAAACGCCTGTACCAAATCATCAGTCAAGTATGTGGGCACGATTCCGGGCTCATTGGCTTGCTCGTTAAAAAATGAAATTGTACGATCCCTCCAGCGCAGAATCTCTTCTGCGGTTAAACGACCCTCAACATCATAACTCTGCGTATTCTTAAGCATATACCATACGTCCCCACTCCAACTGGCATGATGGTAGAGGTTAAAATCAATCTGATCTGTCTCCTGGTAGTACAACCGGCCAAGTTCATCCTTGGTTCGCTTCACATCGTTGGTTTCATCCGTGCTGGTGACTCGTTCCACGAATTCAGGATACAAACTCCGAAACCAGTAATAATCCGTCATGACATGCATGAAATAACCGCGTATAAACCACTTCCAGCCTTCAGCTGAACATTGTTGAATGTAGACGGAGTATAGCTCTTGTAAACGTGCGACATAATTCTCATCACCCTTGGGGTTGAAGTGGGTGTATTCCTTGTCCTCCCTTGTTGTACCTTCACGCATATGAATGGAATCCGGTGCAATATTCCCAAGATAGAACGGACCTCGTTCAACACGTTTTGGATTAGCATCAGCAAATAGCACAGCTACATGTAAGTGAACCATAGGCAGTGGCATGGAATATTCTCCTTTAGATCAGAGTCTGCTGCTCATAGAACCGATAATAACCGTTACTTAACAGCATTTAGCCGAGGAAAAGCAAATTCATCCCTGAACTCGTTCTAACAGAATTGTATTAAACAACTGTTCCAAATCTGTATGAAGAGCCGGCTGTTCACGAACCAACAGACTGATGTACTCCGAACCGCACTCATAGAAAACCAGACGATTATAAGGGGCTGCGTCCCCCAAATGATTCAGTTCCAGCCCGAATTTTTCTCGTATCCGATTCTCGATATATCGCGCATAGCCTTCGTTCCACTCCAGCCAGTTCCAGTACTCTCCTTGTTCCTCTGTTAAAGAGCTGAATAACGCTTTTCTTGCTGATTGTACCTGGACTACATCTCCGCTCTTCAAGGTAGACAACAGTGAATTGATCCGCTGGACCACATTCTCATCCTCATAAGGGAATTCATAATCGAGCTCCCATGTCACACGTTTAATCTTCTCCATCCTATGTTTAATTGGAAGACGATTCCCGATCTCCTCATATTTCTCATAGACATAACAATGAACATACTCGTGAAACAGATACACTTTCTGCTCAAAATTTTGGAAGGCTGAGTCTGTCACAATTGCACACATTCGTTCGTTCATGTGGTGCACTGGCATGGCTGCCAGACACTCGTCAGGGATGTTAAGATCATCCGGAACAGTTTTCACCCATTCATATTGCCCTTTCTCTACCGAATAATCATACATATATAATAGGGCATCAAATGCAACTACCACAGGATAATGCTCTGTAAATAAAGGATGTATGCTGACCAAGTCTTTTTGAAGCTCGTTCAACTCGTTGATTTGTTCTAAAAAAGTATCCACCATGTCATTTGCCCTCTCTTTACTTAATTGATGTGTTAATCATACTAAACCAGTAGAAATAAAACACTGAGAGAAAAATGATAATCTTGTGGTTGGTTGATTCATGAGAGAATTAGAAGCGTCCCCCGCGTTTTTCACTTAGATAGATATCCAATGCTTGGATTCCACGTTGAGCAAGTTTTATAAATAGGATCAGAGCATATACGCCCAATCCGTATAACACCAAGTTAAATATAATTGCAAAGATTGACACAATTGAGAACAATACTTTTTCCTCCTAATCAACCTGATTAAAGCAGAAACGTCTAAGCTACAGGCATGTTATTTTTAGTTATCATTCCTACTTTAGCATATTTTCCCTAAAGTTACTTTTAAATAGATCAATGAGTACATAATCAGGTAGGGTTTCTGACAAAACAAAAAATCCCCAATCCAAAAATAATTGAAGGGAGATTTATAAGATTAATTAAATATTTAGACCGATCTCCAGCCAAAATATTCCTAGTATATGCATTAGAATTTATATTTAGTTCTAAACTATACCTTATTGCCCCGCAGTTCGTTAATCACAGTTGTTCAGGCAGCCCGTACAAATACATATTTATGCAGTCCGTATTATTTTTCAAAGCTTCAATAGTCTTAACATGTGGGGACTTAAATATCGTCATATACTCGGCTTCGTCGTACTCTTTTCGGATCGTAAAGGCAAGTTTTTCTTCATCCAATGAAAACTCTGCTTGGATTCCAGGCTTGTTTCCTCGAGCATCCAATCGGATCCACGAATCTAAATGATGAATATAAACAGCATTTAATGCATGGATACAATAGCCTGTATCTGGAGTGTCCCCGATCGTAAGTCGTTGATAACAGAAGCCAGATGGTATTCCCTCTCTCCGTAATATGGCACATAGAAGATTTGCTTTGGCATAGCAAATACCTTCTTTATAAATCAATGTTTCTGAAGCAGAACATGTGACTCTAGAACTCTTGATATCCCAGGAATGGGCAATTTGATCTCTGACATACATATATGACTGTTTGATATAATCCACCTGATCTTCCGATGATGCTGCTAATTCTGAAGCCAGTCCAGCAACCAGAGGGTGGTCATAATTGACCTCGTCAGTCACGGTCAAATAATCCGCAACGACTTGAGTTTCACAGATTAGATTCATTTTTATCAACCTTTCAATAATTATACTTAATATGCAAGTCTTCAATTAGTTTAATAGCATAATTATACATAGTAAAGAATAATAATCCCTGTTTTCTTTGTTCTGCTGTACTGCTCGTTAGCTTAATAAACTAAAGTGTAGGGAGTTATCATTTAATTTTTAGATAATCAGTAATTAGGTCTAGACCCTTTCACCGATAAACTAAAAAGCCGCTAAAGTAGCGACCTTCCAAGGGAACTGTAAATTGTCATAGTTACTCCATAGAGTTTGAGAAAAAACGAAAAACCCATGAGGAATACTCAAGGGTTTTTGATATTCAGCAGGCACCATCGTCAGTATAGCTTATAACTATGGTACATTTTGATGATTTTAGAAGTTACACGCGGGATGAATAATCCCCCAACATGTACAAAAACAATGAGCCATGAAGGGCTCGAACCTTCGACACCCTGATTAAAAGTCAGGTGCTCTACCAACTGAGCTAATGGCTCATAATAAAATGGCAGGGGCAGCAGGAATTGAACCCACACCAACGGTTTTGGAGACCGTTGTTCTACCTTTAAACTATGCCCCTAAAATGGTGGAGGCTGAGGGGCTCGAACCCCCGACCCTCTGCTTGTAAGGCAGATGCTCTCCCAGCTGAGCTAAGCCTCCGTATCTATGGACCCGTAGGGGATACTCTCACTTCGCTCGAGACTGCGTAGCAGTTGCTAACGATGATGATCCTCCGACGAACCTTTGGAATTCTCATCCCTTGTTGCTTTAAGAAGTAAAGTTATGACCCGTAGGGGATTCGAACCCCTGTTACCTCCGTGAAAGGGAGGTGTCTTAACCCCTTGACCAACGGGCCTTAATAGCTCTCAACAAACAAAAAGCTGTAAACCTACTAAACTGAGCTTATGACTCATAGAGCCAAAAAAAATACCCCAATGGGGTC